>NZ_JAMYVG010000011.1:0-193662 GCF_040323855.1 Mesorhizobium sp. M0028 | reverse complement strand
TTTTTATCATATTTCTTCTTCTCTTCTCTCCAAGACCCCCCCCCCCCCCCCCCCCCCCCCCCCCGCCCCCCCCCCCCCCCCCCCCCCCCCCCCCCCCCCCCCCCCCCCCCGGTTCTCATTCGTCAGAAATCGGCAGGTTTAGTTTAGCTCGCCACGCTGGCCTGCGGCGCCGAGCGCTCGATCAGCATTTGCCGGACGGTCGACATCGAGGCACTCAGTTCGCTGATGGCGTCATCGATCAACGCCCGCTGCTTCTGCAGGCGGGCAAGCTGCTTCTCCGACTTGTCGAGCGCCAACCGCAACTGCTTGGTGTTGGAGCCGTTCGGATCGTAGAGGTCCATCATCTGCTTGACGTCACGCAGCGAGAACCCGACCTTGCGGCCGAGCAAGATCAGTTTCAGCCGGGCCCTGTCGCGGCGTGTATAGAGACGGGTTGAGCCGTCACGCTGCGGGTTGAGTAGACCCTTGTCCTCATAGAAACGCAGCGTGCGCAGCGTCACTCCGTATTTCTTGGCCATTTCGCCGATGCGGACAAGCTCTTCACCGGCTTCGCTCGACATATCGTTGGTATTGGCCGCGGCTTGGCCGGGCGAAATAAGTTTCATGGTCACTGGCTTTCCCCGTCTGGTGGCGTCGCGGTCGCGGACCTTGCGTCGCCTGAGTGAAAGCGGGGGCGTGCTTCCACTCGTGGTTTCAACAAACAAATCGCAAACGGCGTAATCCGCTCGTTTACGTTTACGTCAATGCTATATCGATAGCCGCCTTACGACGCAAGAGCGTTCTGGGCTTGGAACTTTATGCCGCAGCGCCGGTGGATAACCTAAAAGTCGTGGCCGATTTCGGGAGCGATCATGCGGCTGATCAAAATTCTACAGCGTCTTTTGTGCGTCCAAAAAGACACCCGGCGCCGTCCGCAGCCAGTCGACAAAGTTGCAACTTCTTAAGCTTGGTTAACGCGTTGTTTACCACGTTGGGGCGAAATGTGCGCATGTCGGTTACCCGTGTTTATCCTGTATTGAATTTTTCACGGTTTTTCGGAGCGCGGGTAAGACCCGGGAAGCTCGTCTTCCACTGCAACAAGCCAAGCAGTCGCGTTCGTCCCGGCAGGACTTTGGGAACCTGGTGAAAGCCAGCAATTCTGAAACGGGCGCATTGATGAACAGCAAGCGGTCCTACCTCGATACACTCAACGCCGGCAGGCAGCGCAGGCCGCACACGACGCTTGAAGAGCTCAACCGTTCCCTGGAAACGCTGGAGCAGCGACTGGAGCGGACGCGCGAGGAGACTGCAAGCCATCCCGGTCCACGCCGACCAGCGGCAGAACCGCGCTATCCTAGTGCCCAACCCTATGGCCAGCAGCGCCGGTACGAGGACCCACGCGACGCGCAGCGGCCGAAAGGTCCAGCGGCGGCCGTCGACCAGAACTACCAGGCGATCGCCCGCGATATCGACCGGGTGCGCGGCCAGGAGGACGGCGTCGCCCTAGCCGGCAAGATCGCTGGCGAATTGCGCGGCCTGCGCGAAGAGCTTCGCCAGCAGATGACCTCCGGCCTGCAACGCGAGTTCGACGCACTGCGCAAGAATATCGAGCGAGCCTACCAGTCAAATGGCGGCGGCAAGGGCAGCGCCGAACTCGGCGTCGAATTCGAGCGGCTTTCCGGCGCCATCCAGACGCTGGCCGAAAAAAGCGACGACAGAAGCGTCAATATGTTGCGGCTCGAGCTTGAGCAGGTCAAGGCAGCTCTCGATACGCTGGCGCGCGACGAGAGCGTGCAGGCAGTGGGCCGCCGCTGGGACGATTTCGACCGCCGCTGGAGCGCCTTCGAGGACCGCGTCGACGCCGATCAGCGCAAGCGCTCCGACGCGCCCGGCCTGTCGGCCCTGACCGAGCGGCTCGAACAGATCAGCAATGCCGTCAGCAATCTGCCGGAATCGCTGTCGCTGCGCTCGCTGGAGGAAAAGGTCCGCATGCTTGCCGGAGCGGTCGACCATTTCGCCCGCCAGCAGGACAATCGCGGCAGCGACACATTCAGTCAGATCGACGAGCGGCTCGACGAGATTTCCCGCGCGATCGTCGCCTCGACGGTTGCCGCGCAAGCCAATTCGTTCGACCCCGAGCCCTTCGAACGCATCGAGAAGCGGATCGATTCACTGGCCCAGCAAATCGAAGAAGTGTCGCAGGATCGTCCGGGCCGGGAGGTCATCGACCGTCTCAACACATTGTCGAGCCGCGTGGATGAGCTGGCCGGCCGAGCCAATCTGCCGGAACAAGCTATGGAGCGCCTTGCCAGGCAAGTCGCGCTTATCGCCGACAAGATCGACCATGCACCTGCCATGCCCGACGCCGACTACATCTTCCAGGGGCTCGAGCAGCGCTTCGATGTGCTGTCCAGCATGATGGAACGTCGCCAGGGCGACGCCATCGAACAAGGCAACATGCTGTTTCGCGACCTTGAGCGCCGGTTGGACGAAGTCGCCGACAGGCTGGATCAGCGCATGCCGCAGGTCGACAGCGCCGGCATCATGGATGCCATCGACGCCCGCTTCACCGCGCTGGCCAAGCGGATGGAGACGCGCGTTCCAGATCCCGCCAGCGAGGCGGCGATCCGCGGCCTGGAGAGCCGGCTCGAAGACATTTCAAGCCGGCTGGATTCGTCCGCGGCACAGGTCGCCAGCATCGACCCGGCGTTGATCCGCAGCCTCGAAGCGCAGGTCGCGGGCCTGACGGCGCATCTTTCCAAGCCCGGCACGCCGCTGCCGGAATTCGACGACATCAGCCCGCGCCTCAACGAGATCGAGAAGTCGCTGGCCGGAACCCGCGATTCCATCCTCGGCGCGGCGCGCGAGGCGGCCGAGAGCGCCGTCCGCTCGCTGGCCGGATCAAGCGCCAACACGGCGGCCGTTACCGGCCTCGCCCAGGACCTGAAGACGCTCGAGGCGCTGACGCGCCGTTCGGACGAGCGCAATTCAAGGACGTTCGAGGCTATCCACGACACGCTGCTCAAGATTGTTGACAGGCTAGGTTCACTGGAGACCGGCGAACCGGCAAGCGCAGAGTTGAGCAAACGCTTCGGCCGGGCATCCAAGATCTCGGTGCAGGACGCACCGTCGATGGACATCGACCAGCCGCTGCCGTTAACGGGCAACATGGCCGATCTGGACGGTCGCACCGCGGCGCTCGTGCGCGACGAGCCAGGTCCGCGTACGCCGGCCGAGGCGGCCGCGGCAGCCGCCCTGGCGGCCCTCGGTTCAGACACGACGCATGAAAAAACCGAGCACGGCGGCGGCAGGAAATCGATGTTAGGCGGGCTGGCGCGCGCCTTGAAGGGCAAGAAGGAGGCCGAGATGCCGCCGCTTGCCGGCTCGGCGTCGAGCGTCGAAATACCGAGCGTCGATCTGGACGAGCCGCTCGACCCCAAGGTCGCCAATCGGCCATTGGAACCCGGCTCCGGCGCCCCCGACCTCAGCGCCATCATGAAACGTGTGCGCGACGAGCGCGGGCAGCCGGCCCGCGAAGGCGGCGCCGAAGCGGCGAAATCGGACTTCATCGCGGCAGCCAGACGGGCTGCGCAAGCGGCGGCCGCCGAGGCGGACGCCCTTAAGCGCCAGTCGACGATGAAAGGCCCGGTCAAGGCGCTCAGGATAGGCGACCTGCTCAAGGCGCGGCGCAAGCCGATCCTGATGGGGGCAATTGCCATCATGCTGGCGCTTGCCGGCCTGCAACTGGGCAAAGCCTTCTTCTCCGATCCGGTCGAAGTCGCCAACAATGACGCGGCGCCGGCTGTGGCCGCACAGCCGGTGGAGACTGCATTGGCCAGCGTTGCCAGCGAACCGAAGGCGGACGCGCAGACGGCAGCGCAGGATAGCGCGCCGTCCTCCATCGTCAGGCAGGCAGAGCCGTCCGCAGCGACGACCAAGGACGACACGGCGGCGCAAACCGGCCCCGCCACACCGGCAACCGAGGCATCGACAGCCCCCGCGGCAGCCCCTGACATGGCGGCGCCAGACGCCACGGCCGCAGTGCCCGCACCGGCAGCGGCGACGGCCAGCGACGCCGAGCCAATGGCTGCCGCGCCTGCTACCACCACAGCTGCGACGCAGGACACGACGGGCACGGTGCCGCCGGCAGATGCTGCCGCGGCAAGCGTTGCCAAGATCGAGGTTCCGGCCGGTGTCGGTCCGGCCGCCCTGCGCGATGCAGCGGCCGGCGGCGACGCCAAGGCACTGTTCGAGATCGGCTCGCGCTACGCCGAGTCGCGCGGCGTCAAGGAAGACATGGCAGCGGCGGCCAAATGGTACGAGAAAGCTGCCGATCTCGGTTTCGCACCGGCAGAATACCGCATCGGCAATTTCTACGAGAAGGGCATCGGCGTCGCACGCGACATCAAAAAAGCGAAGACCTGGTACCAGCTTGCCGCAGAGCAGGGCAACGCCAGCGCCATGCACAATCTGGCCGTGCTGTTTGCGATGGCGGCGGATGGCGTGACCGACAATGAATCGGCAGCGCGCTGGTTCCAGGCGGCGGCGGACCTCGGCGTCAAGGACAGCCAGTTCAATCTCGGCATCCTTGCGGCGAAGGGCGTCGGCATGAAGCAGAACCTCGAGGAGAGCTACAAATGGTTCGCGCTCGTCGCCAAGACCGGCGACAAGGATGCGGCGGCCAAGCGCGACGAGATCGCCAAAGCCCTGAGACCCGAGCAGCTGGAGCGTACGCGTGCCGCGGCCGAGCTGTGGAAGGCCAAGCCGCTCGATCCAGCCGCCAATTCGGCCGACATTCCTGAATCGTGGCAGGACGGCACACCGCAGACGACGGCCGGCATCGACATGAAGAAAGCGGTCCAGAACATCCAGCGCATCCTCAACAAGAACGGCTACGAGGCCGGCAATCCCGACGGCATGATGGGCCGGAAAACCAAGAACGCGATCATGGCCTTCCAGACCGACAACGACATGAAGGCAACCGGCGCGATCGACGAAAAGCTGGTCAAGGCGTTGCTCGCGCGCAAATAACGGCGGATGCGTCGTTTCCGCGACGCCCTTGCCACAGATTTGCCTGTTAACTGATTGAGTTGTTTTTTGTTTCGGCGGTGCGACGAAGTTTGACTTCACCGCCCGGCCGGCGCAAGAACGAGATAGCCTTCTGGCGCAAAATGCCCGCAACGGTTGCATTCGCCAGGAGGCAAACTGATCGAGACTGACGGGTGGGCATCTATCTCCCGATCGCGGAAATTTCCGTTAACGTCTTCGTGCTGCTGGCCATGGGCGCAGCGGTGGGTTTCCTGTCGGGCATGTTCGGCGTGGGCGGCGGCTTTCTCATCACGCCGCTGCTGATCTTCTACAACATACCGCCCGCGATTGCGGTCGCCACCGGCGCCAACCAGGTCATCGCTTCCTCCTTCTCCGGCGCCCTGTCGCACATGAAGCGCGGCACGCTCGACTTCAAGCTCGGCGGCGTGCTTTTGGCCGGCGGCATCGTCGGCTCGACCGGCGGCATCTATGTCTTTGCGTTCCTGCGCCGACTCGGCCAGCTCGATCTGTTCATCTCGCTGCTCTACGTCGTGCTGCTCGGCACTGTCGGCGGGCTGATGCTGGTCGAGAGTATCAATGCGCTGCGCGTCACCCGCAGCGGCGCCGCACCGGTGTTGAAGAAATCCGGCCAGCACAACTGGATCCACCGCCTGCCGCTGAAGATGCGGTTCAGGGCCTCGAAGCTCTTCGTCAGCGTCATTCCGGTGCTTGGGCTGGGCGCGGCGATTGGCTTCCTATCGTCGATCATGGGCGTCGGCGGCGGCTTCATCATGGTGCCGGCCCTGATCTACCTTTTGAAAGTGCCGACCAACGTCGTCATCGGCACCTCGCTGTTCCAGATCATCTTCACCTCGGCTTACACCACGCTGGTCCACGCCACCACCAACCAGACGGTCGACGTCATGCTCGCCTTCCTGTTGATGGCAGGCGGCGTCGCCGGCGCACAATATGGCGCCAAGGCCGGTCAGAGGCTGCGGGGCGAACAACTCAGGGCGCTGCTGGCGCTGCTTGTGCTGGCGGTCGCCATCCGGCTCGCCATCGATCTTTTCGTCACGCCTCCCAATCTCTATTCGCTGTCCGGCGTGGGCCTGAGCTGATGGCTGGCTTGAGGACGCTCGCGGCCGCCGCCTTGCTGTCGCTGCTGGCCGCGGCGTCAGCGGCGAAGGCACAGACGCCACTAACCGAAAACATCCAGATCGGCCTTTCCACCGACAATGTCTCGATTACCGCCGGCTTTTCCGGCGCCGACCTGACCATCTTCGGATCGCTGGAAAATGCCGATCCGCTTGTCGCACGGCAAGGGCGCTACGACGTGATCGTTGTGCTGGAAGGCCCGGCCCGACCGGTCGTCGTGCGCCGCAAGGACCGGGTGCTCGGCGTCTGGGTCAATCTGGAGTCGGAGACCTTCGAAAACGTACCTGTCTCCTATTCTGTGGCGACGACGCGGCCGCTGCAGGACGTCACCGATCCGAACAGCTACAAGCAGCTGTCGCTTGGCGCCTCCAACCTCTATTTGCAGCCGGCCGACGCCGAGGACAGCCCGGCGACAATCGAGGAGTTCACCGCCGCGCTGCGCGAGCGCAAGGCGGCAACAGGCCTCTACAGCGAGAATGTCGGCGGTGTGCAGTTCCTGTCGCAGAACCTGTTCCGCGCCACCGTCAGGCTCGCTCCCAACGTTCCGGTCGGCACCCACAAGGCGCGCGCCTTCCTGTTCAAGAGCGGCCTGTTCATCAAGGAAAGCTCCGCCCAGCTCGAAATCCGCAAGTCCGGTTTCGAACAGTCGATCTTCCGCGTCGCCCACGACTACTCCTTCCTCTACGGTGTCTTTGCCGTATCGCTGGCCATGCTGACAGGCTGGCTCGGAAGACTGGTCTTCAGGAAAGACTGAACTCTCGTAAAAGTGGTTTCCCTTTCCGAGGGTATGGGCTAGACCGCGATCCCCGGTCCGACCGGGCACGAGCTGCTGCTCCCCAAATCAGAATATAGGAACGCACGATGCGACCAGCATTTGCCGGTATCGACTTCGGCACTTCGAATTCCACCGTGAGCGTGGTCAGGAACGGGCAGCCGCGGCTGGTGGCCTTGGAAGACGGCCAAGTCACTCTGCCCAGTGCGGTGTTCTTCAATTTCGAGGACAACCGCACCTATTTCGGGCGACGCGCCATCGCCAACTATACGGACAGTATCGAAGGCCGCCTGATGCGCTCGCTGAAGAGCGTTCTCGGCAGCTCGCTCGCTCACGAAAAGACGCGCATCAAGGCGCGCTCGATCGGCTTCATGGAAATTGTCAGCCTATTTGTCGGCCACCTGAAAAAGAAGCTCGAAGAAAACGCCCTCGACACAGTCGAAAGCGTCGTAATCGGACGGCCGGTACAGTTCGTAGACGACGACGCCGGGGCCGACGCCGAGGCCGAGCACGAACTCGAAAATGCCGCTCGCGCTCAGGGCTTCAAGCACATCGCCTTCCAATTCGAGCCGATCGCGGCGGCACTCGACTACGAACAGAAGGTGACGCGCGAGGAACTGGCGCTGATCATCGACATGGGCGGCGGCACGTCCGATTTCTCGATCGTGCGGGTCTCGCCCGAGCGCGCCCGCTCGCTCGACCGCAAGGACGACATCCTGGCCAGCCGCGGCATCCACATCGGCGGCACCGACTTCGATCGGCTGCTGAGCATCGCCCATGTGATGCCTCAGCTCGGCTATCTGACGTCGACTAAGGATGGCAAGCGCAATCTGCCGGCGAGCTACTTCATCGACCTGGCGACATGGCAGCGCATCAACCTGGTCTATACCGCAAGGGCGATGACGCATCTTCGCCAGATCCGCTACGAGGTAGAGCGCGCAGACCTGGTCGACCGCTTCATCCACATCGTCGAGCATCGTTACGGCCACGCGCTGGCGGCGCTGGTCGAAAGGGCCAAGATCGAGCTGACGGATCGATCGTCGGCCGGTATCGAGGTCGCGCTACCGGAGGTGAGGTTCACGGCAGAGATCACGCGCGAAGGTCTCGAAGCCACTATCGCTCGGGATATTGAGCGCGTTGCAGGTACCGTCAAGCAGACCGTCCGCGACGCGCAGGTGAAGCCCTCCGACATCACGGCGGTGTTCCTGACCGGCGGATCGACCGCGATCCCGCTGGCCAGGCAGCAGATCCTGGCTCTGGTGCCGCAGGCGTCGGTTATCGAAGGCGATGTGTTCGGCTCAGTCGGGCTTGGGCTGGCGCTCGACGCACAGCGGAAGTTCGCCTGATCGGCTTAAAGCGGCGCGGCTCTCTCAGCTTTGCCGCCGAGATGCGCCTTGAGCGCCATCTGGGCCAGGCTTGGCTGCCGGTCGCGATGCGTGATCATGGCAAATTCGCGCTTCGGCAGATCGATCGGCACGGAACGCAGACTGCCTTCGGCGACCGCGCGCGCGACGACGAGTTCCGAAATGATGCTGGCGCCGGCGCCGGCCTCGACCGCCTGGCGAATAGCCTCATTGCTCGGCAATACCAGGAATATCTGTAGGTCCGCGAACGAAATCCCGTCGCGTCGGGCAAGGTCCTCCAGCGCCTCGCGCGTGCCCGACCCGCCTTCGCGAATGATCCAGCGAAGCCCGCCAAGGTCGGGATGCCCAGGCGAAACTTCCGCGATCTCAGGGTGCGAGCGCGCCACGACCAGCATCATGCGATCGATATCGACCTTGGCACGCCGCAAAATGTCGGATTCGGTGCGCCCCTCGACCAGGCCAAAATCGGCTGCGCCATCAAGTACATTGGTCTCGACCTGCCTGGTGTTGCCAATGCTCACGCTCAGCCTGACGGCAGGATAGGCTTCGTGGAAAGAAGCGAGCCGGCGCGGCAGCCAATAGCTGGCGATGGTCTGGCTGGCAGCGATCGAGAGACTGCCTGATATCGTCTGCGAGACATGCTCCAGCACGTTGTGGGCGGCCGCCGCCCGCTCGAGAACCGCCTTGGCCTCCGGCAGGAACCGGCGTCCGGTCTCGGCGAGCTCGATATTGCGGCCCACTCGGTTGAACAACTGCACGCCGTGCTGCTGTTCGAGCGAGCGGATGGCGGCGGACGCGGCCGACTGTGAAATGCCTAACAAGTCGGCCGCTTTGGTCATGTGCGCCCGTTCGGCGACGGCGACGAAGATCCGCAATTGGTCCAGAGTCATGCCAGCATTAAGAAGCAAATCCGATTGGAATTACAAGAGCAAGTTGTTAGACAGATTGATTGCTTTGTTCTAAATTTTAGCCCGAAATTGGAAAAAAGTCGCGCCAGAACAGTCGAGGGTAGAAATTGGTGAGGCTGTTCAAATCCGTGTTCACGCACTGGTCCTGCAGCCTGCGGTGGCGGCTCGTCGGTGAGCGCGATCGTCCGGAACAGCATTACATGCGCGGCCCAGGCCCGAAGACGAGAGCCAAGGCCGCGGAACGCAAAAACATCGCCGGATCATGACCAACAAACCGCTACGCGGCGCCAACTCAGCACCATCCCAACGGCCGCTTGCCGATACGCGCGCGCCCGCCGAAGGCGACGGCGTCGATACTTCGCCTGATGTCTCCGACAGCATTGCCAAGACCACCTGCTATATGTGCGCCTGCCGCTGCGGCATCGACGTCCACATCAAAGACGGCAAAGTCCGCTACATCAACGGCAACAAGGACCATCCGGTCAACCGCGGCGTGTTGTGCGGCAAGGGCAGCGCCGGCATCATGCAGCACTACAGCCCGGCCCGGCTGAAGAAGCCGCTGCTACGCACCGGCCCGCGCGGCTCGGGTGAGTTCCGCGAGATCGAGTGGGAGGAAGCTTTGTCGATCGCGACGAAGCGGCTTTCGAATATCCGCCGAACCGATCCGAAGAAACTCGCCTTCTTCACCGGGCGCGACCAGTCGCAATCGCTGACCGGCTGGTGGGCGAGCCAGTTCGGCACACCGAACTTTGCCGCCCATGGCGGCTTCTGCTCGGTCAACATGGCGGCCGGCGGCCTCTACACGATCGGCGGCTCGTTCTGGGAGTTCGGCGAGCCCGACTGGGACAACACCAAGTACTTCATGCTGTTCGGGGTTGCCGAGGATCATGATTCCAATCCGATCAAGATCGGTCTCGGCAAGCTCAAGGCACGCGGCGCCAAGGTGGTCTCGATCAACCCCTGCCGCACCGGCTACAACGCGATTGCCGACGACTGGATCGGCATCCGGCCCGGCACCGACGGCCTGTTCGTGTTTGCACTCATCCACGAATTGCTGAAGGCAGGCCGCGTCGATCTCGACTACCTCTTGCGCTACACCAACGCCCACGGCCTCGTCATTCAGGAGCCTGGAGCCGTCGATGACGGGCTGTTCATGCGCGACGGCGACGGCAATCCGCTGGCTTGGGACAGGGTGGCGAAGATGCCAGTCAATGCCAGTGACGCCGACGCGAAGCCCGCACTGACCGGCAGCTTTCTCGTCGACGGCCGCCGTTGCGTGCCGGTCTTCCAACTCGTCGCCGACCGCTATCTGGATGAGAGCTATTCACCCGAGGCGGTCACTGACCGGTGCGGCATCTCCGCCGATACCATCCGCAGGATCGCCGCCGAACTCGCTCATGTCGCCTTCGAACAGCAAATCGAATTGCCGGTGGCGTGGACGGACTGGGCCGGCCGCCGGCACGAGACCATCAAGGGCCGGCCGGTGTCGATGCATGCGATGCGCGGCATCTCGGCCCATTCGAACGGTTTTCACTCTTGCCGCGCCATTCATCTGCTTCAGGTGCTTCTCGGCACGGTGGACGTGCCGGGCGGCTTTCGCTTCAAACCGCCTTATCCACGGTCTGCACCGCCGGGTCCGAAGCCAGCCGGCAAGAATGTGAAGCCGATGACGCCGCTCGAGGGCATGCCGCTCGGTTTCGTCTGCGGACCGGGGGACCTGCTGATCGACGAAGGCGGCAAACCGATCCGTATCGACAAGGCCTACTCCTGGGATGCGCCGCTGGCCGCACACGGGCTCATGCACACGGTTATCCGTAACGCCTGGGCCGGCGATCCCTACACGATCGACACTCTGTTCATGTACATGTCCAACATGGCTTGGAACTCGTCGATGAATACCGTCGAGACGATGGCCATGCTGACCGATATTGATGCGTCGGGTGAGTACACGATCCCGTTCATCATCTATTCCGACGCTTATTATTCCGAGACCGTACCTTTTGCCGATCTGGTGCTGCCGGACACGACCTACCTCGAGCGTCATGACTGTATCAGTTTGCTCGATCGGCCGATCAGCCACGCCGACGGGCCGGGCGACGCCATCCGCCATCCCGTCGTCGAGCCGGATCGCGACGTCAGGCCGTTCCAGACGGTGCTGATCGAACTCGGCGCGCGGCTCAGCCTGCCCGGCTTCGTCGACGACGATGGTTCCGCCAAATACCGCGACTATGCCGACTACATCGTCAATCACGAGCGCACGCCAGGTGTCGGTCCGCTCGCCGGCTGGCGCGGCAAGGACGGGGCCTCGGTCGGCAAGGGCGACGTCAATCCCGACCAGTTGCAGCGCTACATCGATAATGGCGGCTTCTGGCACCAGGATTTCGCCGCCGATCAGCGCTACTACAAGATGGCCAACCGCTCCTATCTCGAATTCGCCGAGAGCATGGGCTTCATCCCGAAGGCCGAGCCGATCGTCTTCCAACTCTATTCCGAGCCGATGCAGCGCTTTCGCCTTGCGGCGCGCGGCCATGGCGGGGTGCTGCCGCCGGAGGCGGAGCGCAGCCGTATCGAGACCTATATGGATCCGCTGCCGTTCTGGTACGCGCCCTTCGAAGAGGCTGCAGTCGATAGCCAAGCCTATCCGCTCCACGCGCTGACGCAGCGGCCGATGCACATGTACCATTCCTGGGGCGCGCAGAATGCGTGGCTAAGGCAGATCACCAGCCAGAACCGGCTGTTCGTGCACAATCGGACCGCCGCCAGCCTCGGGCTTGTCGATGACGACTGGGTGTGGATCGAGAGCATCAACGGCAAGGTCAAGGGGCAGATCAGCCTGATCGACGGCGTCAACGCCGATACGGTGTGGACCTGGAACGCGATCGGCAAACGGCGCGGCAGCTGGGGGCTCAAGGATGACGCGGCCGAATCCAATCGCGGCTTCCTGCTCAACCACATCATCGGCGACCAGACCTCTGCCGATGCGAATGGCAAACGCTATTCGAATTCCGATCCTGTCACCGGCCAGGCGGCATGGTTCGACCTGCGCGTGCGCATCGTCAAATGCGCGGCCGAGGAAGCTGGCTTCACCGAGCCGCAATTCGAGCGGTTCCGGCAGCCGCCACACTTCGAGCCCTCGCCCGACAAGCTCAGTTTCGGCGCCGAATTCCGTCGGGAGAGAGAAGCTGCCGAATGACTTGCCTTCCCGCCCACACCGACAAAAAGCTCGGCCTGGTCATCGACCTCGACACCTGCGTTGGTTGCCAGGCCTGCGTCACCGCCTGCAAGGAATGGAACACCGGCGGCCATATGGCGCCGCTAACCGACATCGACCCCTATGGCGGCAATGTCGACGGCGTCTGGTTCAACCGCGTGCACAGTTATGAGCACATGACCGAGATGGGTGGGCGCACGGTCAATTTCCCGCGCTCCTGCCTGCACTGCGAGACACCGGCGTGCGTCACGGTCTGCCCGACCGGCGCCTCCTACAAACGGGCGTCGGATGGCATCGTGCTGGTCGACGAGGACAAATGCATCGGCTGTAAATTGTGCAGCTGGGCCTGCCCCTACGGCGCGCGCGAATTCGACACGGATGTCGGCGTGATGAAGAAATGTACGCTGTGCGTCGACCGCATCTATAACGACAATCTGGCGGAGGAAGACCGCGTGCCGGCCTGCGTTGCCGCCTGCCCGACCAGCGCGCGGCATTTCGGCGATCTGGGCGATCCGGCATCGGCTATCTCGCAACTGGTGGCGGAGCGCGGCGGTGTCGACCTGATGCCGGAGATGGGCTACAGGCCGACCAACAAATATCTGCCGCCACGCGCCCACATCAATCGCGCCGCATCGGTGCCGGCACAGGCGCTCCAGCCGGTGCGAGCCGAAGGCGGTTTCCTTGGCTGGGTCGACCGCATGCTTTCGAACTGACCCGCGCCTTCATGCATCCAGCCTTCTCCGTCGTCTTTTTCACCACCGCCACGGGCGCCGGTTACGGCCTGCTCGCGCTGCTTGGCGTGTTGGCCGGACAGGGCTTTATCCCGCCCGATTTCTGGCTTGGCCTCACCGGCATGGGGCTGTCGCTCGGCCTGATCTCGGCAGGCCTGCTGTCCTCGGCCGGCCATCTCGGCCGGCCCGAACGCGCCTGGCGTGCCTTCTCGCAATGGCGTAGCTCATGGCTGTCGCGCGAAGGCGTTGCCTCGGTCGCCACCTTCGTGCCGGCGGGACTGTTCGGTATTGGCTGGGTGGTCCTCGGCCGTACGAGCGGCTGGGTGGCTGTCGCCGGGCTGCTCGCTGCCATCGGCGCGGTCGCAACCGTCTGCACCACCGGCATGATCTACGCGTCGTTGAAGCCGATCGCCCAATGGCACAGCCGCTTCACCCTGCCCGGCTATCTGATCTTTTCGGCGATGACCGGCAGCGTACTGCTCAACGCCCTGCTGCAGGGATTTGCGGCAGGCTCGAATA
The DNA here is from genome assembly GCF_040323855.1 of Mesorhizobium sp. M0028. NCBI lineage: Bacteria > Pseudomonadati > Pseudomonadota > Alphaproteobacteria > Hyphomicrobiales > Phyllobacteriaceae > Mesorhizobium > Mesorhizobium sp. M0028. The sequence goes on along the minus strand of NZ_JAMYVG010000011.1, from coordinate 179,995 downwards.
TGCTTCTGGCGGCTGCCCTGTTGCTGACCGCGCTCGGCTGGGGTTTGAAGCTGGCGACCTGGCGATACAATGATAGGCTGGAGATCCCGACCAATGCCAACACCGCAACCGGGCTTTCCGGCGGCACGGTGCGGTCGATGGAATGGCCGCATACCGAGGAAAACTATCTGCTCAAGGAAATGGGCTTTCGCATCGCACGCAAGCACAGCGCAAAGCTGCGGCTGATCACCCAGGCTCTGGCCTTTGCCTTGCCCGCTTTGCTGCTGATTGCGGCGTTTGCCTTGCCGTGGCCCTTTGCGGCGGCTTCGTCGATACTCTCCGCAATCGCCCAACTCGCCGGCATGCTGGTGGAGCGCTGGCTGTTCTTCGCCGAGGCCAAGCACACTGTTACCCTCTATTACGGACGATAGGGCAGCTCAGCCCGGCCTGAGCATCGAGTGGGAAATCGCGAAGATGCGCTCAGTGCCAAGCATATAGGCCATCAGCGTTTCGCGGCGGAACAGCCCGGCATAGGCGCGGTCAAGGAGATTGAGCGAACCGGTGTAGGCGCCGAAGGCCGGCATGATCATGCGGCCGCCATCGCCGGCAAAGCAGCGCCGCCGCACCGAACGGCCTTGCTGGACGATGCGGGCGCAAGGATGCAGATGGCCTGATATCTCGCCCTCCACCCTTATCGCCGAAGGCTCGTGCCGGAAGAGCAGAGAGCCGATGGCCAGCTCGCGCACGGTGTCGCCCGGCAGGTCGGCCGGTGCTTCCGGGTCATGATTGCCGGCGACCCAGAACCAGTCGCGCCCAACCATCAGCCCTTCCAGCCTTTCGCGAAAGCTTGCGTGCATGCGCGCGGCGCCGCCGCCATCGTGAAAACTGTCGCCCAGGCTAATGACGATCGCAGGCTGATAATCGGCAATCACCGTCTGCAGCCGGAGCAGCGTGGCGCCGGTATCGTAAGGCGGAACCAGCGTGCCGCGCCTGGCCAGTGAGGAGCCTTTTTCCAGATGCAGGTCGGATACGGCCAGAAGCCGGAATTCGGGAAAATAGAGCACGCCGCGGCGGTCGCAGATCGCGCGTTCGCCAGCGATACGGACGGCGCCCGTATCCGCCAGAGTCGCAGCCATTGCCAGCGCCACAGTCATTTCGTCCCCATGGCTTCCTCGACCAGCGTGGCTGCATCCATCAGCAGCGTCTCATCGGCCTCGCCGTGCACCGGCATCTTGCCGATCTCAAGCATGATCGGCACGGCGAGCGGCGATATCTGCTCGAGATTCTTATGCATGATTCGACCCTGGACGCGCGAGAGCATCTCGGCAAGTCTGCTGACATCCAGCAGACCGGTCGCGGCATCGGCCCGCGTCGCCTGCAAAAGGATGTGGTCGGGCTCATGGCTGCGCAGCACGTCGTAGATGAGGTCGGTCGACACGGTCACCTGGCGGCCGCTCTTCTCCTGGCCCGGGTGGCGTTTCTCGATCAATCCCGAGATCAGCGCGCAATTGCGAAAGGTGCGCTTCAACAGCCAGCTGCCGGCGAGCCAGGCTTCGAGGTCGTCGCCCAGCATATCTTGATCGAAGAGCGCAGCCAGCGACGGTTTCTTCGCCCTGAACATGTGACCCATATCGGCCAGCGACCATATGGCAAGCGCATAATCGGTGGCGACGAAGCCGAGCGGCCTGGCTCCCGCCCTGTCGAGGCGGCGGGTCAGCAGCATGCCCAGCGTCTGGTGCGCCAGCCTGCCCTCGAACGGATAGGCCACCAGGTAGTAGCGGTTGCCGCGCGGAAAGGTCTCGATCAGCAGATCGTCGCGTTTCGGCAGCACCGACTTGTCGGCCTGGAAACGTAGCCAGTCGGCGACCTGCTCCGGCAGCTTCTTCCAGCGCTGCGGATCGTCCAGCATGGCGCGCACCTGTTCGGCTAGGTACGTCGAAAGTGGGAATTTGCCGCCGCCATAGTACGGCACCTTGGCGTCGCTGCCCGGCGCGTTCGAGACGAAGCACTCACTCTCGCGGATGCCCTCGAAGCGCAGCACCTTGCCGGCGAACATGAAGGTGTCGCCGTGCGTCAGCGTTTCGAGGAACGCCTCCTCGATCTTGCCAAGAACCCGACCGCCACGCGAAGCCGCGCCTCTGCTGCCGGCCTGGACGTAGCGCACGTTGAGCGCCGGCACTTCAATGATGGTGCCGACATTCAGCCGGTATTGCTGAGCGACGCGAGGATTGGACACCCGCCACAGCCCGTCCTTGTTGAGACGAATACGGGCGTAGCGTTCGTAGTTCTTCAGCGCATAGCCGCCGGTGGCGACGAAATCGATGACGCGATCGAATGTCGGCCGGTCGAGATCGGCATAGGGTGCTGCCGTTCGCACTTCCTCGAACAGCGCATCGGCCTGGAACGGCGCACCGCAGGCGCAGCCCAGCACGTGCTGCGCCAGCACGTCGAGCCCGCCATTGACCAGCGGCGGCGTATCCTGGGCGCCCAGATAATTGGCGTCGAGCGCCGCCCTGCATTCCAGCACCTCGAAGCGATTGGCCGGGATCAGGATCGCCTTCGACGGCTCGTCCATACGGTGGTTGGCCCGACCGATGCGCTGTGCCAGCCGGCTGGCACCTTTCGGCGCGCCGACATGGACGACCAGGTCGACGTCGCCCCAGTCGATGCCGAGGTCGAGCGTCGAGGTGGCGACGATGGCACGCAAGGCGTTCTCGCCCATCGCTTTCTCGACGCGCCGGCGCTGGGCGACGTCGAGCGAGCCATGGTGTAGCGCGATCGGCAAGGTGTCCTCGTTGACCCGCCACAACTCTTGGAACAGCAGCTCCGCCTGGCTGCGCGTGTTGACGAACAGCAGGGTTGTCTTGTGGCGCTTGATCTCGTTGTAGATCTCCGGCGTTGCGTAGCGGGCCGAATGACCCGCCCACGGCACGCGCTCCTCCGAATCGAGAATGGAGATCTCGGGCTTGGCGCCGCCAATGACGACGATCAGTTCGGCCATCGGCCCCGGTGGATTCTGGCTGACCAGCCAGCGCCGCAATTCGTCGGGCTCGGCGACCGTCGCCGACAGGCCGATCATCTGCAGGGCGGGCACAAACGAGCGCAGCCGGGCCAGGCCAAGCGACAGGAGGTGCCCACGCTTCGAGGTCACCAGCGAATGCAGTTCGTCGAGTACGACATAGCGCAGGTCCTCGAAGAAGCGCCTGGCGTCGGGCGCGGCAATCAGCAGCGCCAATTGCTCGGGCGTGGTCAGCAGAATGTCGGGCGGCGCCAGCTTCTGCCGCTGGCGCTTGTGTGCGGGCGTATCGCCGGTGCGCGTCTCGACAGTAACCGGCAGCCCGATCTCTTCGACGGGTTTGCCGAGATTGCGCTCGATGTCGACGGCCAGCGCCTTCAACGGCGAGATGTACAGCGTGTGGATGCCGCGATGCGCCTGCCCTGGCCTTCTCCTTGGCCGGCCGGCCAGTTCGGTCAGCGATGGCAAGAACCCGGCCAGCGTCTTGCCGGCGCCGGTCGGGGCGATCAGCAATACCGACTGCCCGCCCTGAGCCTTGGCCAGCAATTCGATCTGATGGGCGCGCGGCGACCAGCCTTTTTCCGCAAACCATTTGACGAATGGCTCGGGCAGGACGACGGCGGCGTTCTGTTCGGCAAGGCGCGGCTGCTCTGTCACGCGTCAGAGGTAGCGCGGCGGCGCGCGATCGCCAAGCAGAATCAGAACAAAAGGTGATCGATTCGCGTTACGGCCGGCGAAACCCCGTCGGACCGCCATAGAGATAGCCGATACGGGCGATCGCTTCGCTCAGTCCTTCACGCGATACCAGCATGGTGTGGCCATTGGCGTGGATTATCGTCTCGGCGTCGGTCATGATAGCGACGTGGCCTTTCCAGAACACCAGGTCGCCGCGCTGAAGCCCGGAAAAGTCCGGCCCCGGAACGAGCGGCTCGCCGATGGTTGCCGCCTGCATGTCGGAATCGCGCAGCACCTGCCTGCCGGCCATGCGCATCGCCAATTGCACGAGACCGGAACAGTCGATGCCGAAGCCCGAGGCGCCGCCCCACAAATAAGGCGTGCCGAGAAAGCTCTCGGCAACAGCAACGTAGTCGGCGGCCGCCTCGGCGACAGGCCTGAGATGACCCGAGATGACCGCTTGACCGGACGGCAACAGCGCATAATGCGTGCCGCGTGTTTCGGCTGAGCCCGTCACCGTCACCAATGATCCCATCGACAATTGCCCGCTCACCGGAAAGCGCAAGTCGGGTCCTGGATAGAGAAAGGTGCGCGGCACCGAAACGATATGGGTCGGCGCATGGTCCCGAGCGCCCAACGCCGTGTCGGCGACATAGCCGACATAGCCGTCGCATTCGCCCTGGATCCAGGCCCAGCCTTCTGCGTCCTCGAAGACGAGAATGTCATCGCCGAACAGAAGCTGTGTGTTGACACCGGCATTCGGCCGTGGCGCCTTGCGGATGTCGGCCACGGAAGCGGTGATGCGAGCCGGCCGGCCGGCGACGAACCGGTCGGCGGCGACCTCGCCTCTCAGCCTGGCATCGGCGAGATCGGAGCGGAAGGCATGGAGGCGGGCATCCCTGGCGGTCAAATCGGCAACTCGTTCAAATGGACAATTTGGTCAAATCGGCAGCTCTTGGGCTCTGGCAATGATAACATCGCCGAAGCGTTCGACAAAGAGCGCACCTTCGACTGTGCGCCTGACCAGCACGTTGCGCTTGTCGAGCTCGTCGCGGTGGCGCGACACCAACTTCAGCGCCCCCATCGTGTCGAGCGCACGGGTGATCACCGGCTTGGTGACATTGAGGCGGGCAGCCAGACCGCGCACCGTGTGCGGCGGCGGATCGAGATAGATGGTGAACAGGATCGCCGTCTGGCGCATGGTGAGATCGGGTGCGTCGTCGCGCACCTGCGACAGCACCACCTGCTGCCACAGTCGCAAGGCCTGACTTGGACGCATGATAATCGACATCCGTCCAGCATGACGGAAAATTGTTTCGGTTCCGTTTCAGTCAACACCTTCGTCGGCTATGCCGAGACATCATCCGCCGAAGCGGTTCGAAATGACACGCTCCAGCGCCCGGATGCCTTGCGCCTCGCCGCCGGCAAGGCCGTGCGGGCGGTCCGACGGGTTCCAGGCGAAGATGTCGAAATGCGCCCAGCTGGCGGTCTTTTGGACGAAGCGCTTCAGGAATAGCGCCGCGGTGATCGAGCCGGCGAGACCATCCGACGTGACGTTGTTGATATCGGCAATTTTCGACGCCAGCTTGGCGTCATAGGGCTTCCACAACGGCATGCGCCATAGCGGATCCTCGACCGCAACGGAGGCGTCCGCCAGCTCGGATGCAAGCGCCTCGTCACCGGTGTAGAAGGGCGGCAGGTCGGGGCCGAGCGCAACACGGGCAGCGCCTGTCAGTGTTGCCATATCGACCAGCATCTGCGGCTCCTCGTCGTCGGCCAAGGCTAAGGCGTCGGCGAGGACCAGCCGCCCTTCAGCGTCGGTGTTGCCGATTTCGACGGTGATGCCTTTGCGGCTCACCAGCACATCGCCTGGACGGAAGGCGTTGCCGGCTATCGAATTCTCGACAGCGGGGATGAGCACGCGCAGCCGGACCTTCAGCCTGGCGGCCATGATCATGGAAGCGAGGCCCAGCACGTTGGCAGCGCCGCCCATGTCCTTCTTCATCAAAAGCATGCCCGAGGACGGCTTGATGTCGAGGCCGCCTGTGTCGAAGCAGACGCCCTTGCCGACCAGCGTTATCTTGGGGGCATTCTTCGGCCCCCAAATCATGTCGATCAGGCGCGGCGCGTCGGCCGAAGCGCGACCGACGGCATGAATCATCGGAAAGTTGGCGGCGAGAAGATCGTCGCCCTTGGTCACCGATATTTCAGCCTTGTGCGTCGCGGCCAAGGTCCGGGCGGCATTCTCCAGCTGGCCGGGACCCATATCGCTGGTCGGCGTGTTGACCAGGTCGCGTGCCAGGAAAACGCCATCGGCGATGCGTCTGACGCGAGCGGCGTCGGCGCCGGACGGCAGCGCGAAGCGAAGCGTCCTGCCGGGCTTCTTGCCATAGCGGGTGAAGACATAGCCGCCGAGTGCCAGCGCGAGTGCCGTAAGCTCCGGCTTGGCCGGTGCGGACGCAAGACGCCACTCGCCTTCGGGCAAGGCTCTCGCCAGTGCCCCGACGGCCATTGCACCCTCGTCGTCGCCGGTGCCGAACAGGGCTCCGCCAATCGCACCGTTGTCGCCAGGCACAACCAGCGTCCTGCCGGCCTCGCCGGAAAAGCCGTTGGCCTTGGCCCAGGCGACTGAGGATGGCTCAAGGCCCGCCGCCGCCTGCGCATCCTTCGCCACCAAATGGACCGGCAGCGCATTGCTCAATTTTTTCTCGACGAGTTCAACAGGCATTCGCTGGTCTCCGGCTTCTGAGTCGGCATTTCTTAACTCTCCGTTAGGGTTAACAGAATATTTCTGCGGGAGGGAAGATGACCACGCAAATGGTCACGCGCATGAACGGAGCCCTGGTGCCGATGCCGACCGACCGCAGGATGAACGCCAGCGCAAATAGGCTGATCACCACGGCGTTGATGATGGTGCTTGCCGCAAGCGTCGCTGGCTGCGGAACCAGCAAATTGACGACTGGCTCGATTTCTCGCCCAAGCGGCAAGCCGCTGGAAACAATGTCGGCGGGCGAACTGCACAACGCCACGATGGCGCTCGGGCAGTCCTACTCGAAAAGCCCCAACGACAAGCGGATCGCGACAAACTATGCCGCGGCGCTGCAGATGGACGGTGACGCCGACCAGTCGCTTGCGGTGATGCGCAAGCTGGCGATTGCCTTGCCGAAGGACCGCGACGTGCTCGCCGCCTATGGCAAGGCGCTTGCCGCCAACGGACAGTTCGAGCCAGCTCTCGATGCCGTGCGCCGCGCGCAGACGCCCGAATATCCTGACTGGAAACTTGTATCGGCGGAAGCTGCCATTCTCGACCAGCTCGGCCAAAAGGACGAGGCGCGTCAAGACTATCGCAAGGCGCTGGACCTCAAGCCGAACGAACCGTCGATCCTTTCCAATCTCGGCATGTCGTACGTGCTGGAAGGCGATTTGCGCACGGCCGAAACCTATATGCGCTCGGCCGCCCAGCAGCCGAATGCCGACAGTCGCGTCCGCCAGAACCTAGCGCTGGTCGTCGGTCTGCAAGGACGTTTCGACGAGGCCGAGAAGATCGCCTCACAAGAGCTGTCGCCGGAACAGGCGCAGGCCAACGTCGCTTACCTTCGCCAGATGCTGGCGCAGCAGAATGCCTGGAGCCAGCTCAAGGAGCAGGACAAGGCAAAGCCTGCCACCAACTGACCGCTTCGAGCGCCGAACCGGCGCGAGAATTCCGCAACATGTCAAACGCAAGGAACCGCGCGACACCGGCAGCGCGGCTTTGAATCGTAGCAGCGTTTGTGGCGACGCCGCTTGGGCTACTGGCTGCTCGATTTCGGCTGGTCGCCAAAGATGCCGCGCTGACTCACCTGGATGCCGGCGGGACCCAGAATGATGGCGAACAGCACCGGCAGGAAGAACAGGATCATCGGCACGGTAAGCTTCGGCGGCAGCGCGGCCGCCTTCTTCTCGGCGGCATTCATGCGCATGTCGCGGCTCTCAGCGGCAAGCACGCGCAGCGCATGCGCCACGGGCGTACCGTAGCGCTCGGCCTGAACCAACGCCTGGGACACCGACCTGACGGATTCGAGGCCAGTGCGGCTTGCAAGGTTCTCGTACGCCTGCTTGCGCTCCTGCAGATAGGAAAGTTCGGCATTGGTCAGGATGAATTCTTCCGCCAATGCCACCGATTGCGCGCCGATCTCATCGGCGACCTTGCGAAGCGCTGCTTCCACCGACATGCCGGACTCGACGCATATCAGCAACAGGTCGAGCGCGTCCGGCCACGCCATCTGAATCGACTGCTTGCGCTTGGTCGCACGGTTGTTGACGTAGAGCACCGGCGCGTAGAACCCGGCATAGGCAACGACGATGCAGACGAACAGCTTCACGAAAAGCGGCTGCTCGGGCAGTCCTCCAAGCACGAACAGATATATGGCCGCCAATGCAAAGCCGATGAAGGGCAGGACGAGGCGGAAAAAAAGGAAGCGCGTCAGCGGATTTTGGCCGCGAAAACCCGCCACTTTCAATTTCTGCAAGGTACCTTCGTCCGCCAGCGCACGCCTGAGATCCAGGCGATCGACAATATTGCGCATGCCGACCGACTGCTCTTCGCGCAGGCCCTTGCGGCGGCGGTCGGCTTCGACTGCCAGCCGCGCGCGCTGTTTGGCGCGCAGCTCATCGCGCTCCAGCGCCACGGATTTCATGCGCGCCTTGAGCTGGTTCCCGCCAAAGGCGGGCAGCAGCGTGAAGACCGTCGCAAACACCGCGATTCCGACCAGCAGTGCGATCAGCAGGGACGGGTCGGTGAGAGTTCTGATGACGTGATCGGTCATACGCGCGAATCCTAGACTTCGAAGTTCATCATCTTGCGCATTACCAGGATACCCATCGACATCCAGACGCCGGAACAACCGAGGATCAGATGGCCGGTGCTGGTGGTAAAGAGGGGCATGATGTAGTTCGGGCTCGTCAGATAGACGAGAAAGGCGACGACGAAAGGCAGCGCGCCGATGATCACGGCGGATGCCTTGGCTTCCATAGACAACGCCTGGACCTTGGCCTTCATTTTCTTGCGGTCGCGAAGCACGCGCGAAAGATTGCCCAGCGCTTCGGAAAGATTGCCGCCAGCCTGAGACTGGATCTGGATGACGATGCCGAAGAAGCTCGCCTCGGTGCACGGCATCGTTTCGGGCATGCGCATGGCCGCGTCGGGGATCGACAAACCCATTTGCTGCGAATCGACGATGCGGCGGAACTCGGTCTTGACCGGCTCGGGGGATTCGTTGGCGATCAGGCGCACGGCGTCGTTTAGCGGCAGGCCGGATTTTACCGCACGCACGATGATGTCGAGCGCGTTCGGAAATTCGTTGAGGAACGCCTTGACGCGGCGCGCGCGGCGAAACGAGACGAACCAGCGCGGCAGACCCAAGACACCGACCAGCAGCGCGGCCGGCAAAACCAGCAGCGGTGCGCCGATGAAATAGACCAAAGCCGTCAAGACGACGCCGCAGACCGCCGAGTAGACATAGAAGCGCTCAATCGAGACCTTCATGCCGGCCTGGCGGATTTGGATTTTCAGCGGTGGTTTCTTGGCCAGGCTCTGATTGGACTTTTGCTTTTGGTCGAGGTCCTTCAGCGAATCCTGGACGGATTTGCGACGCTTGGCCGCTTCCGCCACGCGATCGCGCGAAGCCTTGACTACGGAACGATCCGTCTCGGCGGTCTTGATCGATTCAAGCCGCTTGCCGACCTGCTTCTCGGTGCTGATCCGATTGAACAGGAAAGCATAGGCCACTGCGCCGGCGCTGAAGCCGGCGAGCACGACGAATGCCAATACGGTGCTGTCAATCCCGAACATCGACCCTGGCCCCCACGCTTCCAGACGGATCAGTCAGCGCGTTTCTCCATCGCCTCGAGCGCAACTGCTAGGCGCTGCTCCTCGCCATAGTAGCGGGCGCGCTCCCAGAAATGCGGACGGCCGATGCCGGTCGACACGTGCTCGCCCAGCAACCTGCCGTTCGCATCCTCGCCCTTGATGTTATAGAGAACGATGTCCTGGGTGATGATGACGTCGCCTTCCATGCCGATCACCTCGGTGATGTGGGTGATGCGCCGCGATCCGTCGCGCAGGCGTGCAGCCTGTATGATCACGTCGACGGAGCCGACGACAATTTCGCGTACGGTTTTTTGCGGCAGCGTGTAGCCGCCCATGGCGATCATTGACTCTATACGGTTGAGGCATTCGCGCGGGCTATTCGAGTGGATCGTTCCCATCGAGCCGTCATGGCCGGTGTTCATCGCCTGCAATAGGTCGAACACTTCGGGTCCACGCACCTCGCCGACGATGATGCGCTCGGGCCGCATGCGCAGACAGTTCTTGACCAGGTCGCGCATGGTCACTTCGCCCTCACCTTCAAGGTTGGGCGGACGTGTTTCGAGACGCACCACATGTGGCTGCTGCAATTGCAGCTCAGCCGAGTCCTCGCACGTAATGACGCGTTCCTCGCGGTCGATATAGTTGGTCAGGCAATTGAGCAGCGTCGTCTTGCCGGAGCCGGTACCGCCCGAAATGACAATGTTGCAACGGACGCGGCCGATGATCTTGAGAATCTCGGCGCCTTGCGGCGAAATCGAGCCGAACTTGACCAGCTGGTCGAGCGTCAGCTTGTCCTTCTTGAACTTGCGGATGGTAAGGGCGGTGCCGTCGATGGCCAAGGGCGGTGCGATGACGTTGACACGGGAGCCATCAGGAAGACGCGCATCGCAGATTGGGCTTGATTCATCGACGCGGCGGCCAACCTGGCTGACGATACGCTGGCAGATGTTGAGGAGCTGCTGGTTGTCGCGGAAACGGATGCCGGTCTGCTCGACCTTGCCGTTGACCTCGATGTAGACGTTCTTGGAGCCATTGACCATGATGTCGGCAATATCGTCGCGGGCAAGCAGTGGCTCCAGCGGCCCGTAGCCCAAGACGTCGTTGCAGATATCCTCGAGAAGCTCTTCCTGCTCGGCGATGGACATCGCGAAGTTCTTGATCGCGATGATGTCGTTGACGATGTCGCGGATTTCCTCGCGCGCGCTTTCGGGATCGAGCTTGGCGAGCTGCGACAGATCGATCGTGTCGATGAGTGCGGAGAAGACCTGGCTTTTGGTGTCGTAATAGCTCTCGCTGCGCTCACGCTGAATCCTTTTCGGCTCCGGCGCCAATGGCGGCGGCTCGACCGCACGGCGAACCGCCGGCCCTGCAGGCGCGCCGGATGGCGGCAGCGCCCCGGGCCTGGCAGCTACCGCCGCTTCCACAGGGTTCGCGGCCGCCGGCGCGGCAGGTGCGGGTGCTGGCTGACGGAATTCCGGGATGGTCCGGTTGCCGTCGTCGCTGCCTCTTTTACCAAACATGATCGCTTACCAATTCCACCGCTGCGGCATCACTTCTTGTTGCGCGAAAGCTTGCCGAGCAGGTTGCCGAGGCCAGCCTTTTTCTTCACCTTGATTTCGCTGCGCCCCGTCAGCACATGGGCAATCTCGTTGATCGTGGCGACGACGGGGCTCTTGGCATCCATCTCACCGAGCATACGTCCGTTGTTGGCGGCATTTCCGAACAAAAGCGGCTCGAACGGGATGACCGACATCGGCGAAAGGCCGAGCGATTCGGAGAAATCGGACGGCGTAATCTCGGGACGTTTCGGCACACCGGCCTGGTTGATCACAAGCTTTGGCGCAGGATCGTTTGGACGAAGCCGCTTCAGCATGTCGACCAGGTTCTTTGTGTTTCGCAGATTGGCCAGTTCGGGCGTCGCCGTGATGACGATCTCGTCGGCCTTGACCAGCGTGTTCTTGGTCCAGCCGGCCCACACATGGGGGACATCGAGCACGAGGAGCGGCGCGCTACGCTGGGCTATGTCGATAAGCTGGGTGAAGGCGTCGGGCTCGAAATCGTAGACCCGCTCCAGGGTCGAAGGTGCCGCAAGCAGCGACAGGTGCTCGGCGCATTGGGCGAGCAGCCGGTCGAGATAGACCTCGTCGACACGTTCCGGCGAGAAGACCGCCTCGGCAATGCCCTGCGCCGGGTCCTGGTCGAAATTGATGTTGGCCGTTCCGAAGGCGAGGTCGAGATCGGCGACAACCACTTCGGACTTGAAAAGGGACGACATGGCCCAAGCCACATTATGGGCTATTGTCGAGGAGCCGACGCCGCCCTTGGCGCCGATGAAGGCAATCGAGCGGCCGATCGGCTCAGCTTCCGGATCAACGAAGATCGAGGACACCACGCTGACGATGTCGGCCATCGATACCGGGGCGATGACATATTCGGAAATGCCCGAACGGATGAGTTCGCGATACAGGCCGACATCGTTGTAATGGCCGACAACCACCACCTTGGAGGTCGGATCGCAGTGCTCGGAGAGCTGGGCGAGTTGTTCCAGCAACAGCTTCGGCTCGCTGCGCGATTCAAGCAGGATCAGGTTCGGTGTCGGCGCAGACTGGTAGAATTCGATAGCGGTGGGGATGCCCCCCATATGCACCTTCAGATGGGCCTTGGCCATACGGCGATCCTCGCCAGCGCGCTCGACCGGATTGGCTACGCCTTCGGTCTCGCAGAACGCCTGGATCGAAATGCGCGGGATCGGCCGCAACGCCTGCATCGCGGCAATATCCTGCTCCGAGGTTTCGCCGCCTGCTACCTCTGTGTCATAGGCAAGATTGCTCATTGTCATCTCTTTCAGTGACTTGCGCGGCTTAGGTCTGTTGAGCCTCAACACTCGTTAATATTCGACTTCCGAATTGCCGAGGAGTTCGTCCGAAATTCCTCTGTCGCGATAGACGTCGATCACCGCGCTCCGATTTGCCGCGTCGATGGGAGTCTGTTTGCGCGGCCCGATCAGATCGGCCGGATTGGCCATCTGGGCGGCAAGGTTGTTTTGGTACGAACAGCCGAAATCGGCATAATGCTTGTTTTCCGAAGTCTCCAGAAGGTCTTCCGGCCAGCGCCCGCATTTGTCCGTCTGAGCCTTCACCGAGACGTAGGCGACACGGACCGGGGCGGACGCTTCGGCCGAAACGGATTGATAGGACCGCACGGCGATCCGCTTCCGGCTGATGCCGCTGGCTATGGCAAGCCTGGCGAAATCGCGGCCGGCCGCGGCCGCTGCGATTTCGTTAGCCGAGCCGCTCGGGACCTCAATCGTCAGCACCGGAGCCGCGCTCCTGTCGTATCCGTCCAGAAAGCCCAGGAGCGTGTCGCGCTGGAATCTGGTCATGCCACGGTCGCCGGCGCCGACCGGAAGGTCGATCTTCTGGATCTTCTCGGCGATGACGATCGGATGGGTGGTGCGATAGTCGTCCGGTATGGCACCGACCGTGACGCTGTCGCGATTGGCGCAGCCGGCCAGTGATGCCGCCATCACGACCGCCATGATGGGAACGGCGGGCCGCCAGATTCGCAAATGGACCGACCGCATCGCGGTGATCGCCTTTGTCTTCGATGCTGACTGAGACATGTCCGCTTCCCCGCTTACTTGTAGATGAAGCCGATAACGCCGTGATAACGGCCGTTGGGCTTGTCGGTCTGCATGGTGCCGTAGACGCGGTTGACGCGTCCAAGGAACATGGCGGCCCCGTCGCTGGCGGCGTTGAAATTGTCGTCAGGCTTGGCAAGGTCGTTGCGCGCCACCGGCTTCACCAGATAGGGCGTGATGATGATGACGAGCTCGGTCTCGTTGCGAACGAAATCCCTGCTGCGGAAGAGCGCGCCGAGCACTGGAATCTTTGTCAGGCCAGGCAAGCCGTTGACGGCTTGCCTGACATCGTCGCGGACGAGCCCGGCAATCATCATCGAGCCGCCCGAAGGCAGTTCCACCGTCGTGTCGGCCAAGCGTTTGCGAAGCGACAGGGCGTTCATGCCAAGGCTTTTTACGCCTTCGGAATAAGATACTGACCCTTCCGTTGTCGGCTCGGAGACCGACGTCCTGACTTTCAGGCTGATGCGGCCGGGAGACAGCACCACCGGCTGAAATTCCAGGCCAATACCATATTCGATCTTCTCGACTGAATAGGTTTTCAGACCTGTCTGGTTATCGTTGGAGACGGCTTCGGAAACGCCGGTCACCATGTTATATTCACCGCCGACCTTGAAGGTCGCCTTCTCGCCGGATACGGCCGTCAATGTTGGCTCGGCGAGAGTCTTCATGACGCCGGACTGTTCCATGGCGTTGATATAGGCCTGCAGCGTCGAGCTGCTGATAGAGAGGCCCGAGTTCGACAGCGACTTGCCTAAACCCGTGAAATTGTCGCTTAACGCGCTCCAGCTGATGCCGTTGCTGCTGCCGCTGCCGATCATGTTGACGCCGAGCTGCTTCATCACCGAGCGGCTGACTTCGGCAACCGTCACCTTGAGCGTCACCTGGTCGTCGCCGATAATCTGCAGCAGGTTGACGATCTTGCTGACGCGGCGCTCGGTGTCCGGATTGTTGATGTCGACGCCGGCATCGGCGGAGCCGCCGGCAGCGGTCTGCGAATATTGACCCGTGGTCGCTTCGCCGCCTGAGACGAAGATCTCCGCCAGGTCTTGCGCACGCTTGGCGTCCAGCGGAGTGTCAACGGTTCCGGTCAGAACGACATTGTCGTTCAGCAACTCGACCTTGATCTCCGATGACGGGATGAAGCGCTTGATATAGTCCTCCAGCCCGGCAACATCGCGTTCGACCGCCAGATCAAGGCTGACGATCTGTTCGCCATTCGGGCCAAAGACGAAGATGTTGGTCTCGCCGACCGCCTTTCCGAATAGATAGATGCGCCTGGCGGTGCGGGTCACCGCATCGGCTACCGCGGGGTTGGCAACGAGAATATCGTAGGCATCGCTCGGCAGGTCGATGACCACCGATTTGTTGAGCCCGAGCTTCACTCGCTGGGTGGCCGTCGAGGCTGTGACCCTGGCATTGTTCGCCGCATGGGCATCGAGAGTGCCATACGCATTCGTTCCAAGGAGAAACAGGCCGATCGCCGCAGCCAAGGTGACCGGCAGTTTGGTTTTTAGCTTCATTTCCTCGCCCCCACTTCGGAAACTTCGCCCGACTTGATCAACCGCACCGTTCCGCGCCGACCATTGCCGGAAACCAAGTAGTCGGCCTCCCCCACATTCTTGTCCTGGCTGTCCTTGATTGAGCGCAGTGCCAATGTCAGGCGATCCGCCATCTGCTGAGCGACGGTGATGATCTCGGACTGCTGCGGCGTCAGTTCCAGGGTGGCGGTCTGGCCGACCCTGGTCTTCTTGCCTTCCTCATCCTCCTGAATGGTCTGGTCGATCGCCAGGACGCGAATGTTCTTGAGGATAGTCTCGGTCGTGAAGCCCGGACTACCGCCATTGGCGGTATCGGCTCTGCGGGTCATGATGACGTCGACGAAATCGTTGGGAAGAATAAAGCCACCGGCCGAAGTGTCGGCCGAGATGCTTGTGGCGACAGCCCGCATGCCGGAGGGCAGGATCGACGACATGAAGCTTTGCCCCTCACCGATCAACTTCGAGCGCCGCAACGGCTCGCCGGCATACAGCGCCACGCGCGCGACGCCGCCCTTCAGCTTATCCAGCGCTTCAGGCTCGGCGGCGCGGGTGATGAAATTTGCGTTGATGCCGGCGGACGGCCATGACTCCCAGGAAATGTTGTTCTCTAGCGGACTGCCCATCGGAACATCGCCGGAAAGGACAAGCACGTCCTGCAGCGCGATCGCCGGCGCTTGGGGGCCGGAATCGACAACCGGAGGCGGCGGAGGCGCGACCATGTTCTTCGCGACATAGCCTGCACCTCCGGCCGCGGCTATCGCCACGCCTAGAATAATCAATCGGGATGCTGGCATCTGTCCGAACCTCGCCCTTGGCAAACCACCTGGCCAAGCCGGACTTTGCAGCGGCAATCGTCAAAACAAGGTTAATGTTATACTTACGATCGTGATTAATTTAACGTTTACATAAATTAGAGCGACCAAGCGCGGCCCGAAGGAAAGACGTCGCCAACTCGCCAGGCCCGGCGCAAACGGAGTAACGCAAATCAGCCCGCCAGCCTGGCGAGAGCCCAGGCCATTAACGGCGAGTCCGGATAGGTAAGCAGACCGCCAATGCCAAGCGCAATGCCGTACGGAACACCGGTCGCGTCATCGGCGAAATGGCGCAGGAACGGATTGTGGCTTGTGACGGCGGCAAGCAGCGATTTTCGATAGGCGAGAATGGCAAGCGTCAGCAAGCCGCCTATGAATGTCGAGGCGACGAGATATTCGATGAGATGGACATTCAGTCCCATCCACATGACAGTGGCGGCCAGAAGCTTCGCGTCGCCGCCGCCCATGCCGCCAAGCGCGAACAGGCCGAACGTCACCGCGAGAACCAGGCCGGCGGCGGCGAAATGCCAGCCATAGGTGGCCCAATCCATGCCGGTCAAAGGCGCTACCAAGGCGAAGACAACCACAAGCAGCACAGGCACGCGATTGGCGATCGTCATCGACAGCATGTCGGAGATCGCGGCAAAAAGCATGCAGAACGGAAAGACGACGAAGATCACGGCTTCAAGCATGGACGCGCGCCTGTGGTCAAATTGTACCTGGCCTAACCTAGGCACATTCTATTAACGACTGATGAGACTTCAAAGTGTTTTGTTACTATAATGCAACAAGGGCCGCAACGGAGCGGCCCCTGTTCTTGAAAAGTGACTGGCCGCGTAGCTTAATTGACGCCGTTGACCTTGCTGGCGATCTTGTCGAACTTGGCGTTCAGCGCGTTGCCGAGCGAGCCGGCGCCAACCATGATGGCGAGCGCGATGAGGGCGGCGATCAGACCGTATTCGATAGCGGTCGCGCCGGATTCGTCCTTCACAAAACGTGCGATGAGGTTAGACATTCGAGCTCCTACTCCAATTGTTACAGCACTTCCGTCAACTTCTCTTGATGGCTGATCGGATGCTGCGAATGTAAGCGGAAGCTGTTTCGATCGGCTTAATAAACAGGCTTACCGATTCCTTTCCCGCTTCGATGACATTGCGTAGTTAACCCAGGACTAAAATACCGGCCACTGGGTCCACAGGCTAACAAAGGGCGCAAAAGGCGCAATTCGGCAAAGAGGTTTGAGCCGTGCCTGCTAGCCCAATGCCGGTTCCGGCTTAATCCTGAACTCCAGCCGCTTAACGGTTGGTTCACCAATCTCGTTCATGTTCTGTTGAACAGTTTGTTGCCGGGGAGCGCCTCAATGGCCGGGCCGAGATCGTCATTTCCAATTGCCGTGGTTCTTGCCGCAGCGGCTTTCGCCGTTCCAGCCAAGGCAGGCGCCGGCATCGAGGTCACGATGAACCAGGCAAAGATCGTCAAATTGTCGCGCGCCGCCGATACGATTGTCGTCGGCAATCCGGCGATCGCTGACGCCTCCGTGCAGGACGCATCGACGATCGTACTGACCGGCAAGGGATTTGGCGTCACCAATCTTGTCGTCCTCGATCAGGAGGGCAACCCGATCGTCGATGAGCAAATAACGGTCGTGCGCCAGGCAGCGTCGTCGGTGCGCATCTATCGGCGTGCCGAAGTACAGACCATGTCCTGCGCGCCATATTGCGAAAGCTCGTACAAGAGCGATGCCGAGAAGGCCTCTGAGGCCGAGATGAGCGCCGGGCATTAGCTAGCCGACTTCTCCACCTTTGCGGGAACGCTTCGGTTATTGCCTGGTTAAGGCCTTTCCGCCGAATTTAACGGTCATTCCAACCGGACTTCAATCGGTTCCGACTAATGGTGGGATCCGATGCAGAACTGGAATCGGCGGGTAGAGGACATGAGCAAGGCAGGACGAGCAGGTTTTCCCGGAAGGTTTTTGGGCGACCGACGCGGAAGCACGGCGATCGAATTCGCCATGCTTGCAATTCCATTCGCGCTTCTTGTCTTCGCCATCCTGGAGAGCTGTATTTCATTTGCCGCACAAGAAGTGATGGCAAACGCCACAGACGACATCGCGCGCCAACTGCGTACCGGCCAATTAAGACCGGCCGATGTGTCCGGGACCAAGCTGCGGGATATGATCTGCACCAAGTTGGAGATCATGGTCGCCAAGACCTGTCCCGGATTGCTGGTGGATTTGCGCGAATATCCGACCTTCGCCGATGCGGCGCTGGCCGGTTTCAAGATCCAGGATGGCGACGTCGTGTTGACCAAGGGCACGAGCACACAGACCTTCACCGTCGCACCAGGCCTGGCAGAGTCGAGAAACATGCTGCGGGTTTTTTACAAATGGCCGGTGATGACCGACTTCATGGCCAAGTCGATGGCCAATCTGAAGGACGGCAAAACGCTGCATTTCGCTTCGATCACTTGGCAGAACGAGCCGTTCGACAACTGAACCACCTAGTCGCTTGAAAAGGGCAAAGCCATGATTCGTGCGGGGGCACAGCTGGGCATCGCAGAGATTTGTACAAGAGCAGTCCGGCTTTGCTCGGACCGCCGCGGTATTGCGGCTGTCGAGTTTGCCCTCATCGTGCCTGTCCTGTTGATCATGTACTTTATGACCATGGAAGCCTCGCAAGCCATCGAGACCAGCAAGAAGGTCAGCCGCATCGGCAGCATGGTAGCGGACCTTGTCACGCAGCAGCAGACCATCAAGGCGGCCGATCTCGATGCCATCATCGCGATCGGCAGTTCCACGCTTCAGCCCTATAATCGTTCGAAACCGAAGATCATCATTACGGCGATACAGGTCACGGACGAGACGACGCCGAAAGTCTTGGTCGTGTGGTCGCGCAAAGTAGTCGATGGTGTCTCTAGCGTCGACGCCATCAAGGATTCCGCCACAACGGTCCCGAGCGCGCTCAAGATCAAAGGCACTTTCCTCATTCGGGTCGAAAGCGATCTCGCCTACAAGCCAATCATCACCTGGTCGGCGGATGGCCAAAGCCGGTTCGGGTTGAGCTCGGCCTTCAATTCGATATCGATGGCGGAAACTTATTATCTACGGCCGCGAAGGAGCCCGACCATTCCGTGCAGCGATTGCTGACGCCTGAAGCCCGCTAACCGGGCTGTAGCTATTGCGTGCGGCCGCGGGCCGAGACCAGGTGCACGATGGCCGCAGCCAGCACATAATCCCTCGGACCGGCAACGGCGAACCCGCCGGAGTGTCTCGGCTCCAGAAGATCGTAAATGTCCGGCGCGGCTGATCTGAGATTGGTGAGAAAGACGGTGAGCCGGCGCTTGGCTTCGGGGTCCAGATCGCTGCGGACGGCGTGCGGACCATACCTCAGCAGGCCTGAGGTCCATACGACCTGAAGCGACGATTTCGAGAGCCCTGCGGCCTCGAGCCTCGCCACCGTGCCGCCAGGAGGATTTGGCCGTCCCTCTGCCACAGCCGGGATCCAGCCGAATATGGCATCGGCCTCGCCCTCGACCAGCATTGCTTCAGCTGCGGCAGCCGAATTGGCGTGGGTCAAAAACGGCGCATCTTCCGCCACGTTGACCCCGTCTGCAGCCAGCCCGGCAAGCGGCAACAAAGCACCACCGACGCTGTCGAAAGGCGCCATGACGACCCGATGGACTGCCATGGCCATCAGATCGGGAACCCTCCCGTCGCGCGTCAGCAGTACGGAGCGGATGCCGATGGCGCCGCCGGAATCGAGCGGCGCCGCGAGAGGTTCGACACATCCGCACCGTTCGGAGGCGGCGGCGTAGGCGGTTGCCGAATAGATTGCATATTCGATCCGCGCATTGGCCTGCGCCTCGATCAACGACGTATAGTCGCGGGCAACGACAAACTCCACCTTCATGCCGAGCGCTTTGGTATAGGCGTCGGTCAGCAGCGCCAGACCTGGAACGGTGTTGCCGGCGCCAGGCTCGGCGACGATACCGATACGGAACGTTCCGATATCATCGCGCCAATCGGCACGCGCCAGGTTCGCGCAAGATGCATCCAGCAGCAAGGCCAGTACGGCAGCGAATGCTTTCAGGGCAGGCCTCATGCGAGCTCCATGCCGCGCATTTCGATCGGCAGATCGACCATGCCGCGATTCGTTTCTCCCGGACCAGCACGCCAAGCCGTGCCGTTCGGGTTTCCGAATTGCCAACGGCAGCGCGGAACCCTATGTCTGAGTCAACACCCAGGCAATGATGAACCTTTGATGGCACGCGCCTCCCTTTTTGTCCTTGACTCCTTCGGCATCGGCGGCGCGGCCGACGCCGAACGCTATGGCGACACTGGCTCCAACACGTTCGCACACATCGCGCAGGCCTGCGCGGAAGGCCGCGCCAATCGCGAAGGCCTGCGTGGCGGACCGCTTCTTGTACCAAACATGCTATCGCTCGGCCTCGGCCATGCCGCGGCAACGGCGACGGGTTTCAGGTTCGAGAATGGCGGCAGCGTCGAGTTTGCCGCCGCCTTTCACGGCGCGGCACAGGAGGTTTCGAGCGGCAAGGACACGCCATCGGGCCATTGGGAAATAGCCGGCCTGCCGGTCCGTTTCGACTGGGGTTACTTCCCCGACACGATTCCCGCCTTTCCAGCCGAGTTGACCGAAGCAATGGTGCGTGAAGGGAAGGTGCCCGGCATTCTCGGCAATTGTCATGCCCCCGGCACCGAGATCATCGAACGGTTCGGCGAAGACCATATCCGCACCGGCAAGCCGATTTGCTACACCTCGGTCGACTCCGTCCTGCAGATCGCCGCGCATGAGGTTCATTTCGGCCTGGAACGGCTTTACGACTTCTGCAAGATAGTGCGCGGGCTGGTCGATCCGCTGAATATCGGGCGCGTCATCGCACGACCGTTTATCGGTGAAACCGCCGCCACGTTCGCGCGAACGCATAATCGTCGCGACTATGCCGTACCGCCGCCGGAACCGACGCTGCTCGACCGGCTGACGGCGCGCGGCAGCCGGGTTATCGCAATCGGCAAGATCGGCGACATCTTCGCCCATCGGGGGATCTCGGAAGTCCGCAAGGCTGCCGGCAACATGGCGATGTTCGACAAAGCGCTTGGCGCCATGGAAGATGCCCGCGACGGCGACTTCGTCTTCGCGAACTTTGTCGACTTTGATACCGAGTTCGGACATCGGCGCGACGTCGCGGGGTATGCCGCCGCACTCGAAGCTTTCGACCGGCGCCTGCCGGAGGCATTCGCGCGGCTGAGGCCAGGCGATCTGCTCATTTTGACCGCCGATCACGGCAACGATCCGACGTGGCGCGGCACCGACCACACACGCGAGCGTATTCCGGTTATCGGCACACGGCCGGGTTTCAAAGGCGCGGACATTGGACTGAGGACGACATTTGCCGACATCGGCGAAACCGTGGCCGAACATCTCGGGCTGGCGCCCGGCCCATACGGCACCTCCTTCCATGCCACGATAAGCGGCCATGCCTGAGCTGCCGGAGGTCGAGACAGTCAGGCGCGGTCTGCAGCCGGTCCTTGAAGGTGCCCGCATCGTCGGTGTCGAGGCACGCCGGCCCGATTTGCGGTTTCCATTCCCCGAGAGATTTTCGGAGCGGCTGACCGGCAAGACGATTGCAGCGCTCGGCCGCCGCGCCAAATATCTGACGATGCACCTGGACAACGGCCCGGTGCTGATCTGCCATCTCGGCATGTCGGGTTCGTTTCGCGTCGAAACGGCCGACGAGAGTGCAACACCCGGCGCGTTCCACTATGAACGTTCGAAAAACACCGCTCACGATCACGTCGTCTTCGACATCACATCACCTGCCGGCGTCCGCTCTCGCGTGATCTTCAACGACCCGCGCCGCTTCGGGTTCATGCTGTTTTCGGAAGACGAGCCAGACATGCATCCGATGCTGGCGGGATTAGGTGTCGAGCCTACAGGCAATGCACTGGACGGCGCTCTGCTCGCTTCGCTGCTGAAAGGTCGCAAGTCACCGCTGAAGGCGGCACTTCTCGACCAACGGCTGATCGCCGGGCTAGGCAATATCTACGTCTCGGAAGCGCTTTGGCGGGCCGGCCTGTCACCGCTGCGCAAAGCGGGCACGCTCGCGAGAGCCGGCAAGAAAGCCAGAGAACAGAGCGAACGCCTGGCCGAAGCAATCCGCTCGGTCGTCGCCGACGCGATCGCCGCCGGCGGCTCGTCGTTGCGCGATTATATGCAGACCGATGGATCGCTGGGCTACTTCCAGCATTCCTTCGCGGTTTATGATCGCGAGGGCGAGGCCTGCCCCAAGCCTGGTTGTGGCGGACACATCGAGCGTATCGTGCAAAGCGGTCGCTCAACCTTCCACTGCCGGACCTGTCAGGCTTGAAACACAAGCGAGGAGGAGCAAGCATGGGCTATGAAACCATCATCGTCGAGACCCGCGGCAAGGTCGGGCTGATTACGCTGAACCGGCCGCAAGCGCTCAATGCGCTGAATTCACAAGTGCTGGCGGAACTGGTTGCGTCGGTGAACAGCATGGGCGCAAATGCCGACATCGGCGCTATGGTCATCACTGGTTCGGAAAAGGCTTTCGCCGCAGGTGCCGATATCAAGGAAATGCAGTCGATCTCCTATGTGGATGCCTATCTGCAGGATTTCTTCGTCGGCTGGGAAGAATTTACGCGGGCACGAAAGCCGATCATCGCGGCGGTGGCGGGCTACGCTCTGGGCGGCGGCTGCGAACTGGCGATGATGTGCGATTTCATCATCGCCGCCGATACCGCCAAGTTTGGCCAACCCGAGATCACGCTGGGTGTCATGCCCGGCATGGGCGGATCGCAGCGCCTGACCCGCTTCGTCGGCAAGTCGAAGGCGATGGATATGTGCCTGACGGGGCGAATGATGGACGCAGCCGAGGCCGAGCGTTCCGGCCTGGTCTCGCGCGTCGTGCCAGCCGGCGAGTTGATCGAGGAAGCGCTTAAGGCAGCGGCCAAGATCGCCGGTTTTTCCTTGCCATCGGTGATGATGGCGAAGGAGGCCGTCAACCGCGCCTATGAGACGACGCTCACCGAGGGCCTGCGGTTCGAGCGCCGGCTGTTTCATTCGCTGTTTGCGCTGGACGACCAGAAGGAAGGCATG
Source organism: Mesorhizobium sp. M0028 (assembly GCF_040323855.1). Lineage (NCBI taxonomy): Bacteria > Pseudomonadati > Pseudomonadota > Alphaproteobacteria > Hyphomicrobiales > Phyllobacteriaceae > Mesorhizobium > Mesorhizobium sp. M0028. Next base: position 157,348 of record NZ_JAMYVG010000011.1, on the reverse strand, counting down.
GCGGCCTTCACCGGCAAGCGGAAGCCGAATTTCACGAACCGATGAGATGACGAAGGCACCGGCCAAAAAGAAAGCGCCGCAGCGTTGACGCGCCGGAAAAGCTGAACTATAAGCCGCACCAACCGAGGCGGCCCTGTGGCTGCCCGTTTGTTTTTTGCGCCCCGCGGTATCCCGCAAGCGCCCACCAGATCAGAAGAGAGGCACCATGGCCAATACCTCCTCGGCCAAAAAGGCAACGCGCAAGATCGCCCGTCGCGCAGCGATCAACAAGAACCGTCGCTCCCGCGTCCGGACCTACATCCGCCAGGTCGAAGAGGCGCTCGCGGCTGGCGACAAGGCGGCCGCACAGGCTGCCTTCAAGGTGGCCGAGCCGGAATTGATGCGGGCCGCGACCAAGGGCGTGGTGCACAAGAACACTGCATCGCGCAAGGTGTCGCGGCTGGCCCAACGGGTCAAGGTGCTGTCGGCCTAATATACCTTTTCCTGAACTGCGCTTCTTCAAACCCGGCCGATCGCGCCGGGTTTTTTCCTTTGCCGGCAAGTACTTAAAAGAAAGCCCGCAAAACGGCGCTCCGCGTGCATTTCAAAGTTCGAAATGCTTTGCCGGCATATACATGCCCGCTGATATTCGCAGCCTTCGAAACCGCCAATGCGAAAATTTCCGAGCGTCACAGATTACCGTTTCTTTTCAGCAGTTTACAGATGGTGATCCACAGCTTGTTCACATCGGCTGCGGTCGATAGGCGACAATTGGCTGTCAAGTGAATTATTTCAGAAAATTTCCCGTTGTGTGGCCTTTTTCATATTCGCCGGAAAAGGGTTTGAATCACAATGGCTTTGTCAAAATCAACTGTTGCGGCATGGCGTCCGAACCGTCCCTTGCTAGTCAGATTCCTTAAAAATCCGTTAGGGGTGGCCTTGCCCTATCCACAGCGATTTCGGTAATGTCTGTCCATCGAAGGGACGGGCCCTTGGCCCTTGACCAGCCTGAAACCGGCCAGCTCAAATTGGCAGAGTTTACAACGCGGATTCAACTCCGCGGACAGGGTTGGTTTGTCTTTTTGATACGGTAGGGGACTGGCGTAATTGTACATGGCAGGTCGACGGTGCGCCGGCGTTTTTCGCCGGACGGCATTTTATTGCCCTGACATGACCAAGGCGGATCGGCACTTCGGCGCCGGACCGACAACGAGGCGATTCATCAGCCGGCGGTGGCGATGGTGTCGCAGCGAAGACACGGTCGCCGGAAACATGGATGCAGGAGGCGCATCCCCGGCGGAAAACAGGTACAAGAGACAAGGAACTCGATCATGCAGAGCGGCGGCATCGAAAGGGAGCTTACGGGCGACCTCCCATTTCCTGGAACGTTAATCGGAAGGAACGACATGGCGGCTTCCAATGAAGCTGAACAGAAGTTCGATCGGGTCAAGGCCCAGCTGAAGGCGCGTCTGGGAACCGAGGTCTATTCGAGCTGGTTCGGGCGCATGAAGGTCGCTGAATCCTCCAAGGGCATTGTCCGCATCTCGGTGCCAACCGCATTCCTGCGTTCATGGATCAACGGCCACTATCTCGATCTCATCGCCGAGTTGTGGAAGCACGAGGATCCGGAGATCCTCAAGATCGAGATCGTCGTTCGCACCGCCACACGCCAGGGCCGCAACAGCGTCGAGCCGGAAGTGGCCCCGGCACGCAAGATGACCAGGCAGACGCAAACCGCTCTCTCTGCGGGCACGGCGAGCCCCAGCAGGGTCGAGCGGGTCCCGGCACCCCGCCCAGGAATGCCGGCAGAGACAGAGTTCCGGCACAATGTGCTCGGTTCGCCGCTCGATCCACGCTACACTTTCACCTCCTTCATCGAGGGACCATCGAACCGAGTGGCTTTTGCCGCTGCCAAGGCGGTCGCGGAATCACAGTCGAGCGCGGTGCGCTTCAATCCGCTCTTTCTTCACGCGACGGTTGGGCTGGGCAAGACGCATCTGTTGCAGGCGATCGCCGCAGAATCGCTGAAGCAGAACCCGAAATCGCGGGTCGTCTATCTGACGGCTGAATATTTCATGTGGCGGTTCGCCACCGCGATTCGCGACAACAACGCACTGACGCTGAAAGAACAGCTTCGCGACATCGACCTTCTCATCATCGACGACATGCAGTTCCTGCAGGGCAAGTCGATCCAGCATGAATTCTGCCATTTGATCAACATGCTGCTCGACAGCGCCAAGCAAGTGGTGGTCGCTGCCGACCGGCCGCCGTCGGAATTGGAGTCGCTGGAGCCGCGCGTCCGCTCGCGCCTCAACGGCGGCGTCGCGCTGGAAATGTCGGCCCCGGATTTCGCCATGCGCATCGGTATGCTCAAGCTCAGGCTTGCCACCGCCAAGCTCGACGATGTGTCGCTCGATATTTCCGAAGAGATCCTCAATCACGTTGCCCGCACGGTGACCGGCAGCGGGCGCGAGCTCGAAGGTGCCTTCAACCAGCTTTTGTTTCGCCAATCCTTCGAACCGCAGATCACCATCGACCGCATCGACGAGATCCTTGGCCACATCTATCGTTCCGGCGAGCCGAAGCGGGTGCGTATCGAGGACATTCAGCGCATCGTCGCACGCCATTACAACGTGTCGAAGACTGAACTTCTGTCCAACCGGCGCACACGCACCATCGTCAAGCCACGGCAGGTCGCCATGTACCTGTCGAAGGTGATGACGCCGCGCTCGCTGCCGGAGATCGGGCGGCGTTTCGGCGGCCGTGACCATACGACGGTGCTGCATGCCGTGCGCAAGATCGAGGATCTTTCAGGCGTCGACAACACACTGGCGCAGGAACTCGAATTGCTGAGAAGGCTGATCAACGACCAGGCCTGACGGCGCGAAAAACGCCGGCTCGCGGACTTCGGCCTTTTTATCCCCAGAAAGCCCGTGCAGCCGGCCCGAACCGGTGGCGCGGGCTTGCGTTTGCCGGGTTTTTCCTGTCAGTTTACGCAGATTCTGAGCCTGTTCAGACCTTTCGCGGGGCGCCGCTTGCCGGAGACCCGTTCATTCATTCAAGCGAGCCTGTTTCGTCATGCGTGTTATCCTGGAACGGTCAAATCTCCTGAAGTCGCTCAACCATGTTCACCGCGTGGTCGAGCGGCGCAACACCATTCCGATCCTGTCGAACGTGCTGCTCAGCGCCGAGGGGGCCAGCCTTGAAATGAAGGCGACCGACCTCGACCTGGAGGTGACCGAAGCAACGCCGGCAAAGGTCGAGCGTGGCGGGGCGACGACGGTTCCGGCGCATCTGCTCTACGACATCGTGCGCAAGCTTGCCGACGGCGCGGAGGTGGCGCTGAAGACCGACGAAGACGGCAACGCCATGACGGTGACGTCGGGGCGCTCGAGCTTCCGCCTGCAGTGCCTGCCGCAGTCCGACTTTCCCGAGCTTTCAGCCGGGTCGTTCTCGCATATTTTCCGGCTCGATTCCCTCGGGCTAAAGGGCCTCATCGAGAAGACCCAGTTCGCCATCTCGACCGAGGAGACGCGCTATTATCTGAACGGCATCTATCTGCACACGCACGAGGCTGGCGGCAAGCTGAAGCTGCGCTCGGTCGCGACCGACGGCCATCGGCTGGCGCGCGCCGAGATCGACGCACCAGCGGGCTCCGAGGGCATGCCTGGCGTCATCATCCCGCGAAAGACGGTCAGCGAGTTGCAGAAGCTGGTCGACGACCCCGACATTGCGGTGACCACCGAGCTGTCGGACACCAAGATCCGTTTCACCATCGGCAGCGTCATCTTGACCTCCAAGCTGATCGACGGCACTTTCCCGGACTACCAGCGCGTCATTCCGACCGGCAACGACAAGAAGCTGATCATCGATCGTCAGAGTTTCGCCGCTGCCGTCGATCGCGTTTCGACCATTTCGTCCGAACGCGGCCGGGCTGTAAAGCTTTCGATCGCCGAAGGCCAGGTCACGCTTGCAGTCAACAATCCGGATTCAGGCAGCGCCACCGAAGAACTGGCAGCCGACTATTCGTCCGATCCGATCGAAATCGGCTTCAACGCCAAATACCTGCTCGACGTTGCCGCGCAACTGACCGGCACGGAGGCGAAGTTCATGCTGGCGGATGCCGGATCCCCGACACTGATCCACGACATGGCCGACGAGACCGCGCTCTACGTGTTGATGCCGATGCGGGTGTAGGGCCCGAACGAGGCCATCTGCTGTCGTGACCAGATTTGCAAACCCGCGGCAGACTTACATAAGTAAGCTTACACTTACGAATTTCCGCAATTATGCGGCGTTGGCAATCGACCTTGATCCCGGCGCTGTGGTTTTCTCCGGCGACAATGGCGCCGGCAAGACCAATCTGCTTGAAGCGATCTCGCTGCTCACGCCAGGCCGCGGCCTGCGCCGCGCACCCTATGCCGAGGTGGCGCGCGAAGGCGGCGACGGTGGCTTTGCGCTGCATGCCCGGCTTGACGGGCCGGACGGCCAGGTCGAGATCGGTACCGGGATTGCAGGCAGCGACAGCGAAGGCGGCAGGCGGGTGCGGATCAACGGCGCGGCGGCGCGCTCAGCCGAAGACATGCTGGAATGGCTGCGCGTGGTCTGGCTGACACCGGCCATGGACGGCCTGTTCCCCGGGCCAGCCGCCGACCGTCGGCGCTTCCTCGACCGACTGGTGCTGGCGATCGACCCCGGCCACGGCCAGCGCGCGCTTGACTACGAAAAGGCAATGCGCGGCCGCAACAGGCTGCTCGCCGACGGTTCGCGCGACGGTGCCTGGTTCGATGCCATCGAGATGCAAATGGCGGAGACCGGCGTGGCAATTGCCGCGGCGCGTGCCGAACTGGTGCGCCTGCTCGCCGCCATGATCGACCGTCTGCCCGGCGACGGACCGTTTCCGCAAGCCGACATCGGCATCTCGGGGGAACTGGAAGGCGAAGTCGGCATTTCGCCGGCCGTCGACGTCGAGGAACGGTTCCGTCGTGCGCTTGCCCAAGGGCGCGACCGTGACCGCACCGCCGGACGCACGCTCGACGGCCCGCACCGTTCCGATCTCGTGGTGCGCCACCGGCCCAAGGCAATGCCGGCCGAACTCTGCTCGACCGGCGAGCAGAAGGCGCTGCTGGTCGGCATTGTCTTGTCGCATGCACGGCTAACCGGCGAGATGTCGGGCATGACGCCGATCCTGCTGCTCGACGAGATCGCCGCCCATCTCGACGGCGGCCGGCGCGCGGCCTTGTTCTCGATCCTGGAGGAGCTGAACTGCCAGGCTTTCATGACCGGGACCGATGCCGCGTTGTTTGACAGCCTCAAGGGACGCGCGGAGTTCCTGACCGTCGATCACGGCAAGGTCAGGCCGACCATCTGAACTTCGTCCATGACGCATTTCTGAGCCGCATGCATTGACGCCTGACAAGTTTTTTCCTCCGTTATATGGTCCGGCGATGATCACAGCCGCCCTCACCGACGAAGAGCTCGAACGCTACGCCCGCCACATCGTGCTGCCCGAAATCGGCGGCGCCGGCCAGCAGCGGCTAAAGCGAGCGCGGGTGCTGGTCATCGGCGCCGGCGGGTTGGGAGCGCCGGTGCTCGAATATCTCGCCGCCGCAGGGATTGGCACACTCGGTATCGTCGACGACGACATCGTTTCGCTTTCCAACCTGCAACGACAAGTGATCCACGCCACGGGCGATGTCGGCATGGCGAAAACCGACAGCGCCAAGGCGGCGATCATCCGCATCAATCCAAACGTCGTCGTGGAAGAGCACAATTTCAGGCTGACCGCGGACAACGCCCCTGCCCTCATCGCCGATTATGACATCGTCGTTGACGGCTCCGACAATTTCGAGACGCGCTACGCCGTGGCCGACGCCTGCGCCGCCGAAAGCCGGCCGCTCGTCCATGCCGCCGTTGGCCGCTTCGACGGCTCGGTCACGGTGCTGAAGCCGTTCGAAACCGGTCCGGACGGCACGTTGAACCCAAGCTACCGCGATCTTTTTCCCGAAGCGCCGCCGCCGGGACTGGTGCCGTCCTGCGCGGTGGCCGGCATTGTCGGCGCGCTGAGCGGGGTCATCGGCACGCTGCAAGCCATGGAGGCAATCAAGCTGATCACCGGGATTGGCGAGCCGCTGGTCGGGCGACTGCTGCTCTACGATGCACTGGCGGCACGCTTCGACACGATCCGCTACAAGCGAACTAGCCGGTGAGCCTGCCTGCCGACGTTTCCATTGTGCAGTTTGCGGCCGACTTCGATCGTTGGGACGAGGTCTTGGCACTGGTCATGCGCGCCTTCGCCTTCATGGAAGACGTTATTGATCCGCCGTCCTCGGCGCATCGGCTCACTGTCGAAAATCTTAGGGCTAAAGCGCTGGAGGAGACAGGATTCCTGGCGCTGAAGGAAAGCGAGATCGTCGGTTGCGTCTTCATCCTGGAGCGGGCAGACGACCTCTATGTCGGAAAGCTCGCGGTTGTGCCGGCTCTTCAGGGACAAGGCATCGGAAAGCGGCTGATGCAGGCTGTCGAAGATCTTGCCCGTAGCCACAACCGGGCCGCCATCGAGCTCCAGACCCGGGTCGAACTGACCGGAAACCACGCTGCCTTCGCCCGCCTCGGCTTTCGCGAAACCGAACGGACAGCGCACAAGGGCTACGACCGGCCGACCTCAATCACCATGCGCAAGGCGCTTTCGTAAGCCAACACTATCCAAAGACGAACGCGTGGTTGCCGCGGCAAGGCCATGCCGGCATGATGGCAGGTCACGCCCGCAGCGGCAGCACGCGGTCGGGCGGACGATGGCCATCGAAGAAGGCGCGGATGTTGATGATCACCTTCTCACCCATGTCGATGCGGCCTTCGAGCGTCGCCGAGCCCATATGCGGCAACAGCACGACCTTGCCTTTGTGGGCGAGCTTCAGAAGCTTGCTGTTCAGCGCCGGCTCGTGCTCGTAGACGTCGAGGCCGGCGCCGGCGATCTTGCCGTCATGGATGAGCTTGACCAGCGATTCCTCATCGATGATATCGCCGCGCGCGGTGTTGACTATGTAAGCGGACGGTTGCAGAAGCGCCAGCCGCCGCGCCGAAAGCAGGTGGAAGGTTGCCGGTGTCGATGGGCAATTGACCGAGATAATGTCCATACGGGCAAGCATCTGGTCGAGGCTTTCCCAATATGTGGCTTCCAACTCGTCCTCGATTGCCGGCAGCACGCGGTGGCGGTTGTGGTAGTGGATCGAGAGGCCAAAGGCCTTGGCGCGCCTGGCGACGGCGGTGCCGATGCGACCCATGCCGACAATGCCGAGCCGTTTGCCCCAGATGCGACGGCCGAGCATCCAGGTCGGCGACCAGCCCGCCCATTTCTTGTCCCCGGTCAGCACGTTGGCGCCTTCGGCCAGCCGTCGCGGCACGGCCAGCATCAGCGCCATGGTCATGTCGGCCGTATCTTCGGTCAGCACGTTCGGCGTATTGGTGACGGTGATGCCTTTCTTGGCCGCTGCCGCAACGTCGATCTTGTCGACGCCATTGCCGAAATTGGCGATCAGCTTGAGCTTGTCGCCGGCTTGGGCAATCAGCGCCGCGTCGATATTATCGGTCACGGTCGGCACCAGCACGTCAGCCTCCTTGACCGCCGCCACCAGTTCCGGCTGCGTCATCGGCCTGTCCTCGACATTCAACCGGGCGTCGAACAACTCGCGCATGCGGGTCTCGACCGGGTCGGGCAACTTGCGCGTGATGACGACGAGGGGCTTCTTTTTGCCTGCCATTGTTTCCTCGAACCCGATCTCGTTGAGACCTCTTTAACCAAGAACGGCGAAACTGAGAGCCGATCGCGGTACCGGTCATCCATGTAACAAGTGGTTCCGCCGAAGACAAAGAAAAAGGGGCGCGAAGGCCGATGGGCCGGCGCCGAAAGGAACGAAAGTGTCTGGTTTCGCGTCGCTCCGCCTGACCCTCAGTGCAGCATTCCTCGGCGCTCTCATCCATAGCCCACTGGTGATGGCGCAAAGTGCCGCGGCCCCCGCCCAGAGCGTCACGCTCGGACCAAGCGGCTTGCCGCTGCCGCGCTTCGTCAGCCTGAAATCCGGCCGCGTCAACTCGCGCGTCGGGCCGGGCGTCAACTATTCCGTCGATTGGATGTACATGAAACCAGGCCTGCCGATGGAGATCATCCAGGAGTTCGATACATGGCGCCGCGTGCGCGATGCCGACGGCTCGGAAGGCTGGATCAATCAGTCGCTGCTTTCGGGCCGCCGCACGGCGATCGTCGCCCCCTGGCAGCGCGGCAAGGACGCCCGCATCAACCTCCTCGACGACCCGGCAAAAGATGCAAGCGTCATCGCGATCCTCGAACCGGGGGTGATGGGCACGATCAAGTCCTGCGATGGCCAATGGTGCGAAATGACCTTCGACGGCCATACCGGCTGGCTCGCCCAGTCGCTCGTCTGGGGCGCCTATCCCGGCGAAAAGGTCAAGAACTGACGCTTCCGAACCGGAGGTCAGGCCAGCGCTGCAAGCACCGGATCCGGCATTTTGTTTCGCTGTTCTTCAATTCGGGGATGATCTAGCCGCCGATGCGGCCGAGATGGGTATCCTGGAAACTGCTCGACAGCTTCAAGCCATAGCCCAGGGCGCGGTCGATGGCGATGTGGGCGATCCAGATCAGCGCAACGGATGTCGCCAATGCATTGTCAAAGACGCTGCCGAAAAGCGCCAGCAGAACGGGCAAGACCAGTATGTGCAAGGTGTTGTAGGCGACGGCCCCGACGCGCGGCCCGGCCATGTAACCCAGGATCGACAGGTCGGGCGCCAGGACGAGCACTGCAAATAGCCACCAGGAAGCACCGGCCATTGCATAGAAGACAAGAGCCGCCACCGCGACGGCGACCCATTCGAGCCGGAGCGTCAAATCCAGGAAATTCATAAGGCGCCGGTCAGTCGCAGCGTTTCGGACGCAGTCTCACCACGATATCGACATTGGCGATCTCCATGCCTTCCGGCGGTTCCGGCAGGTTGGAAACCGTCACCGGGCCGCTGTCGATATCGAAGATCCTGTTTTCGCCCTCGATATAGAAATGATGGTGATCGGAGGTGTTGGTGTCGAAATAGGTCTTCGATCCCTCGACGGCAAGGATGCGCAAAAGGCCAGCCTGGGTGAACTGGTGCAGAGCATTGTAGACGGTGGCCAGAGACACCGGCACGCCGGCGGCAAGCGCTTCCTCGTGCAGTTCCTCGGCCGAAAGGTGGCGGTCGCCCTTGGCGAAAAGCAGATCGGCCAGCGCGATACGCTGGCGTGTCGGCCTCAGACCGGCTTCGCGAACCCGCTTGTCCACAGCGACATTATCCTTCCGGCAACCCAGATCCATCTATCCGTCGCGCCCACAGTTCCGTCTCAGACACGTCCAAAATGGCAGAAATAGAGCATCTGCCGAAATTGGACGTGTCCTGACATATATTCTGTCGGCCGAATGCGATCAATAGCGCGCATTGACCCGGGCAGACGGGCAGGTTAAGCGCAAACGCCGGTTTCCGGCCTGAAACAGATTGTGTTAGGAAACCACCAGCATGGGCGCCTATCGCCCGGGACGATCACGGGGACGAGATTGATGGCGGGTTCGAAATCCAGCTACGGTTACGAGGAATTGCTTGCCTGCGCCCGCGGCGAGCTGTTCGGACCGGGAAATGCGCAACTGCCCTATCCGCCGATGCTGATGTTCGACCGCATCACCGAGATCAGCGAAACCGGCGGTGCGTTCGACAAGGGTTTCATCCGCGCAGAATTCGATATCAAGCCGGATTTGTGGTTTTTCGCCTGCCATTTCATCGGCAATCCGATCATGCCGGGATGCCTGGGCCTGGACGCCATGTGGCAGTTGACGGGTTTCTACCTTGGATGGCTCGGCGAACCAGGCAAGGGAATGGCGCTGTCGACAGGTGAGGTGAGATTCAAAGGCATGGTCACGCCTTCGGTCAAGAAGGTGGAGTATGGCGTCGACTTCAAGCGAGTGATGCGCGGTCGGCTTGTGCTTGGCATCGCCGATGGCTGGCTGAAGGCAGATGGCGAGCCCATATATGCGGCAACGGATCTGAAGGTCGGTCTGTCCAAGCAATCGGCCGCCGGCTGAGCGAAGACCAACAGTGCCACGTCTTGGACATCTAAAGGACGCTGTAGCACTTTAATTTGCGCATGGTTCCGTTCCGGAAACTTAATCAGGTTTCGGAGGTCCGTGCTGGAAGGAGTTGCGAATGAGACGGGTCGTAGTCACAGGTCTCGGCATCGTGTCGTCGATCGGCAACAATGCCAACGAGGTGCAGGCCTCCTTGCATGATGCCAGGTCCGGCATCAGCTTTTCCGACTCTTTCGCCGAGCATGGCTTCCGTTGCCGGGTGTGGGGAGCGCCGACGCTGGATCCGTCGGGAATGATCGACCGTCGCGCCATGCGCTTCCTGTCGCAAGGTGCTGCTTGGAACCATGTCGCGATGGACCAGGCGATCGCAGACGCCGGCCTCGACGAGACCGACATCACCAACGAGCGCACCGGCATCGTAATGGGCTCCGGCGGACCGTCGACCCGTGCAATCGTCGAAGCGGCCGAGACGACGATCAAAAACGGCAGCCCCAAGCGGATCGGCCCGTTCGCGGTGCCAAAAGCGATGTCGTCGACCGCTTCAGCGACGCTTGCCACTTGGTTCAAGATCCACGGCGTCAACTATTCGATCTCATCGGCCTGCTCGACGTCAGCGCATTGCATCGGCAATGGCTACGAGCTGATCCAGTGGGGGAAGCAGGACATCGTCTTCGCCGGCGGTCATGAGGATCTCGACTGGACGATGTCGGATCTGTTCGATGCCATGGGCGCCATGTCGTCCAAGTTCAACGACAGGGCATCAGTCGCCTCGCGCGCCTACGACGTCGATCGCGACGGTTTCGTCATTGCCGGCGGCGCCGGCGTGCTGATTCTTGAAGAGCTCGAGCATGCCAAGGCACGCGGCGCCAAGATCTATGCCGAGATCGTCGGCTATGGCGCCACCTCCGACGGCTACGACATGGTGGCGCCGTCGGGCGAAGGCGCGGCTCGCTGCATGAAGCAGGCGCTCGCAACGGTGTCCTCGCCGGTCGACTATATTAATACGCACGGCACTTCGACGCCGGTCGGCGACTCCAAGGAAATGGGCGCCATCCGCGAGGTGTTCGGCGAGAAGATGCCTTTCATCACGTCGACCAAATCGCTGACCGGTCATTCGCTGGGTGCGGCCGGCGTGCAGGAATCGATCTACTCGATCCTGATGATGCAAGGCGGCTTTATCGGCGAGAGCGCCCACATTGACAACCTCGATCCGGAATTCGAAGGCATGCCGATCGTGCGCAAGCGCATCGACGAAGCCAGGATCGACACCGTTTTGTCCAATTCGTTCGGTTTCGGTGGCACCAACGCTACGCTGATTTTCCAGCGCTATTCCGCATAAGGATTTGCCGACCATGGACGGATTGATGAAGGGCAAGCGCGGGCTTGTCATGGGCGTCGCCAACGATCATTCGATCGCCTGGGGCATCGCCCGCAAACTGTCCGAACATGGCGCGGATCTCGCCTTCACCTATCAGGGTGAGGCCTTCGGGCGCCGCGTCAAGCCGCTCGCCGAGAAACTGGGCGCATCGCTGGTGGTACCTTGCGACGTCGAGGACAGCGCATCGGTCGCCGCGACTTTCGAGACTTTGGGCAAGGCGTGGGGCGGGCTGGATTTCGTCGTCCATGCCATCGGCTTTTCCGACAAGAACGAGCTGAAAGGCCTCTACGCCGACACCAGCCGCGACAACTTCATCCGCACCATGGTGATCTCCTGCTACTCCTTCACCGAGGTCGCCCGTCACGCCGCCACGTTGATGAAGGATAGCGGTTCGATGATCACGCTGACCTATGCCGGTTCGGTCCGCGTCATGCCGAACTACAACGTCATGGGCGTCGCCAAGGCCGGGCTGGAGGCCAGCGTCCGCTATCTAGCCAACGACTACGGCCCGCGCGGCATCAGGGTGAACGGCATATCGGCTGGACCGGTGCGGACGCTTGCCGGCGCCGGGATTTCCGACGCACGCCACATGTTCTCCTACCAGCAGCGCAACTCGCCGCTACGCCGCACGGTGACAATCGACGAAGTCGGCGGCTCAGCGCTCTATCTGCTGTCCGATCTGTCCTCCGGCGTCACCGGCGAAATCCACTATGTCGATTCCGGCTATCACATCGTGTCCATGCCGACGCTTGACGAGTTGAAGCAAACCGACGGCGGGCGGGAATAGCGCGAGCGACGTGTCGCCGGCTTGCCCCGCAGCGTTTCAGCGTCGCGCCGAGAAGACCTTGAACATGCCGTCGCGGGCGAGCTCCGCATGGCTGGAGAAGGCGGCCGCCAGCACCGGTTCGTAGGGAAGCTGACGGTTCGCCACCATGAACAGCCGGCCGCCCGGCTTCAGCGCCTTGCCTGCCGCGCGGATCATGCCGGCACCGATTTCGGGCCCAGTCGCCCGGCTGCGGTGAAAGGGCGGGTTCATGGCGATCACATCGTAGCGGTGCTCGACCGGCTCGCTCAAAAGATCTATCCAGAAGAAACGTGGCTCCAGGCCTGTGTTGCCGACATTGACCTTCGCCGCCTCCAGCGCCTCGAAATCCGCTTCGTAAAGGTCAAGCGCCGATATGCCGGGTGAGCGGGCGGCGACTTCGGCGGCGACATAGCCCCAACCGGCACAGAAATCCGCAACGCTGCCACGCAGATCGTTGGGCAGATTTTCGACCAGCAGCTTCGATCCGGCATCGATCTTGTCGAACGAAAACATGCCTGGGGCCGTGCGGAAGCGGTCCTCGACCACCAAGTCCGGATTGGCGGCGCGAAGCGTTGCCGCGGCAACGGTATCGGCCGGCCGGCGAAACCAGAAGGCAATGCCGTGATGCTTCGGCAGGTGGCCTTCGGGCGGCACAAGGGCGCCGACATGCTTGCGCAGGCTGGCGATACCATCGTCCTTACCGCCGGCGACGACGATCAACCCGCCTGATGCCACGTGCTCGATCGCTTCTGCGACGCGCACCTCGTTTTGTCCGCGATGGCGGCCAGCGAGCACTAGCGCCGCGTCGAAAGCCTTGCCTTCCACTTGCGGCGTGACGGTGAAGCCGGACGCCTGCAAGGCGCGAAAATGCGGCCTGAAGCCTTGGACGAGATGAAGCTTGGCATCGAAGCCTTCGAGCAAGCGAAAGCCGGGCTCGGCACCGAGAAAAAGAATACGTTCATCCTTTCGCGGCAGGGAAACGGTCCCGGCCTCGAAAGGATGGAAAAGCGTCTTCAGCGGCTCGGCGGACATTCACCACTCTTGAACTGCAAGGCTGTTGTTGAAATGCAAACGGGCGCGACCTTCCGGCGCGCCCGCTTCGATTGCTTTATGCGTTCGACGGAACGCAACCCCGCTTAGGCGGCGTTTTCTTCGCCTTCGCTCTTCTTATCGCGGGCGATTTCCTTGCCGGTGGCCTGGTCGACGACCTTCATCGACAGGCGGACCTTGCCGCGCTCGTCGAAGCCCATCAGCTTGACCCAGACCTTGTCGCCTTCCTTGACCACATCGGAGGTCTTGGCGACGCGATCATTGGCGAGCTGCGAGATGTGGACGAGGCCGTCACGCGGACCGAAGAAGTTGACGAAAGCGCCGAAGTCGGCGGTCTTGACGACCGTGCCTTCGTAGATTTCACCGACTTCCGGCTCGGCGACGATGGTGTGGATCCACTTCTTCGCCGCCTCGATTTCCTTGGCGTTGGCCGAAGCGATCTTGACCGTGCCGTCATCCTCGATGTTGATCTTGGCGCCGGTCTTTTCGACGATCTCGCGGATGACCTTGCCGCCCGAGCCGATCACGTCGCGGATCTTGTCGGTCGGGATGTGCATGACCTCGATGCGCGGCGCGAACTCGCCGAGCTCGGCACGCGCGCCGGACAGCGCATGGGCCATTTCGCCGAGAATGTGCTGACGGCCATCCTTGGCCTGGTCGAGGGCGATCTTCATGATCTCTTCGGTGATGCCCTCGATCTTGATGTCCATCTGCAGCGAGGTGATGCCGTAGGCGGTGCCGGCAACCTTGAAATCCATGTCGCCGAGGTGGTCCTCGTCGCCGAGGATATCGGAGAGCACGGCGAAGCGCTCGCCTTCCTTGATCAGGCCCATCGCAATGCCGGCGACCGGCTTGGCCAGCGGCACACCGGCATCCATCAGCGCCAGCGAGGTGCCGCAGACGGTAGCCATCGAGGACGAGCCGTTGGACTCGGTGATCTCCGAAACGACGCGCAACGTATAGGGGAACTGGTCGGCGGTCGGCAGCATCGGCCGGATGGCGCGCCAGGCGAGCTTGCCGTGGCCGATTTCGCGGCGGCCGGGCGAACCCATACGGCCCGTTTCACCGACCGAATAGGGAGGGAAATTGTAGTGCAGGAGGAACTTCTCCTTGTACATGCCGGTCAGCGAATCGACATACTGCTCGTCCTCGCCGGTGCCGAGCGTGGCGACGACCAGCGCCTGGGTCTCGCCGCGAGTGAACAGCGCCGAGCCGTGTGTGCGCGGCAGGACGCCGACTTCCGAGACGATCTTGCGGACCGTCTTCAGGTCGCGGCCGTCGATGCGCGAGCCGGTGTCGAGGATGTTCCAGCGCACGACCTTGGCCTGGAGTTCCTTGAACACGGTGCCGATCTGTTCGGACGTGTATTTGGCCTCTTCGCCTTCTGCCGGCGCAAACGCGGCCTTGACCTTCGCCTTGACGGCGTCGACGGCGGCATAGCGCTTCTGCTTGTCGGTGATCTTGTAGGCATCGCGAAGCTCGCCTTCGACGATCTTGAGCATCTCGGCTTCAAGCGCGGAATAGTCCGGCGCGGTGAAATCGCGCGGGTCCTTGGCGGCGACTTCGGCCAGCTTGATGATCGCGTCGATCACCGGCTGGAAGCCCCTGTGGCCGAACATGACGGCGCCGAGCATCAGATCCTCGCCGAGTTCCTTGGCTTCGGACTCGACCATCAGCACGGCGTCGGCGGTGCCGGCGACGACCAGGTCGAGCTTCGATTCCTGCATCTCGTCGACATGCGGGTTGAGCACGTATTCGCCGTTAATGTAGCCAACGCGGGCGCCACCAACCGGGCCCATGAACGGCACGCCGGACAAGGTCAGTGCGGCGGAGGTGGCGACGATCGACAGGATGTCCGGATCATTTTCGAGATCGTGCTGGACGACGGTGACAACGATCTGGGTGTCGTTCTTGTAGCCTTCGGCGAAGAGCGGGCGGATCGGGCGGTCAATCAGGCGGGAAACCAGCGTTTCCTTCTCGCTCGGACGGCCTTCACGCTTGAAATAGCCACCCGGGATCTTGCCGGCGGCGTAAGTCTTTTCCTGGTAGTTGACCGTCAGGGGAAAGAAATCGAGGCCGGGCTTCGGCTCTTTCATCGAGACGACGGTGGCGAGAACCTTGGTTTCGCCATAGGTGGCCAGCACCGCGCCGTCAGCCTGACGTGCGATCTTGCCGGTTTCGAGAATGAGCGGACGGCCGCCCCATTCGATTTCCACTTTGTGGTAATTGAACATATCTTGTCCTTCGTATGCGGAAAGGGCCGCGCCGTTGCAGCGTGCGCGGATGCCCCTTTCCCTTGGCTTCCTTTCTCGGGCAGCCACGGGCAAGACAACGGGAAGCTCGGCTATTCGGCGCATTTGCCGCACGAGCGTCCTGCAATCCTGCCCCATGACCGTCCATGGGCGGTTTCGAGTGGCCCTCTGCTGTTTCGAAACCGGGTTGGCCAATCGATCCGACTGGCCTTGCGCGTGAACCCGAAAACCAGGTTTTCGGAAAGTATCCTGCGCAAATCTAAAACTTCAGAGCGTCCTTTGCGCATCCAAACCGGTGCGCGGCGCTCTGCTTTCTTCATTGGAGCCTTGGATGATCCGATGCTCCAATGCGCGACCGGCGGGCTCTCGAAAGAACCCGCCGGTCAATTCGTCAACGGCGCAGACCGAGCTTCTCGATCAGCGTCTGATAGCGCGCGTCGTCCTTGCGCTTGAGATAATCAAGCAGGCTGCGGCGCTGGGAAACGAGAGCGAGCAGGCCACGGCGGGAATGGTTATCCTTCTTGTGGTCCTTGAAATGATCGGTCAGGTTCTTGATGCGCTCGGAAAGGATGGCCACCTGGACTTCCGGAGACCCGGTATCGCCCTTGGCGGTTGCGAATTCGCCCATCAATTCCTTCTTGCGTTCGGCAGTAATCGACATCGTGTTTTTCCTTGTCTGTTTGAGGAAACGGGACGCCCTCAGCCGGGATGTCGTCCAGCAGGGGCCGGTGCAAGCAACGCGTCAAAGCGCGAAGCTGCGGCGCATATAGTGCAATTCCGACAAAAAGGCCAGCCCAATTCACAAGCCGGCTTTTTGCTGCATAAACGGGCACTTCCGCATGGTCAGAGCCATTTCTTCCATTTGAAGTATGCGTAGAGCCCGACCGCAACAATCGCCATGAAGACGAGCGACAGGGGATAGCCGTAATAGGCTTTCAGCTCCGGCATGTTCCAGGGCGAGGTGTCGGGGTCGAAATTCATACCCCATACGCCGACGAGAAAGGTGAGCGGCATGAAGATCACCGAGACGATGGTCAAATAGCTGATGACGTCGTTGGTGCGCGCCTGGCTGAGCGACAGGTGCATCTCGATCAGGCCGGTCAGCATATCGCGCTGGGTTTCGACCAGTTCGATCAATCGCAGCGAATGATCCAGCGTGTCGTTCAGGAATAATTTGGTTTCGGCCTTCACATAAGAGACGTCGTTGCGGATCATGGTCGCCAGCGCGTCGCGCATCGGCCAAAGCACGCCCTTCAGCACATTGGCGTCGCGCCGCAATTCGTGAAGCTGCCGCATCTGGTGCTTGTGCGCCTGGTTCAGCATCTGGTCCTCGATGCTGTCGACCAATTCGCCGGCAGCCTCGATCGGCGGGAAATAGCTGTCGACGATGGCGTCGATCAAAGCATAGGCGAGATAGTCGGCGCCGCGCGAGCGCAAGCGGTTGGGCACCGAGCTCGCGATCCGCTTGCGCACGGGATCGAACGGGTCGCCTTCGCGCTCCTGGAAGGTGACGACGAAGTTCTTGCCGAAGAAGACGGCGATCTGTTCGTAACGATGGGCGGTGACATCGTCGATCATCCTGACGACGACAAAGGCATGGTCCTCGAAGAAATCCACCTTGGGCCGCTGACCGGTGTTGACGACATCTTCCAGCGCCAGCGGATGCAGGTTGAAGATCCCGCCGATCTCCTCGATCAGCTGGATGTTGGCGAGGCCTGTGCAGTCGAGCCAGATGATCGGCCAATTGTGGCAATGGGTGTTGACGTCGTCGATGCTGGCATTGTCGATCGTCTTGAACTTCTCAGGCGAGATCAATGTCAGCCTGAGCTCGGAGCGGCGCGCCGCCGGGTCGGCGATCAGCGTGCCCGGCGAAGCCCCGACCGGTGGCCGCCGTGTTTTGAGCGCCGCTCGCTTGTTGACCGTGTCAGCCTTTGCCATGTGCCCCCTCGAGTGCAGCGTCGAACGGCACTACAGCACAGCGCATCCTTTCGGACGACAAACGACGCCGTAGCCCTGTTGATTTAGCGCATGATCCTTTCCCAAAATAGAATCCGGTTTGGAGATCATGCGCCGGGCGACAGCTGTTACCCGACAAAGACCCGCTTTGGCTTGAACATGCCTTGCTCGATGGCGCCGATGGCGACCAGCTTGCCGCGCGCGGTGGCGCAGGCCTCCTCAGCTTCTACCGGCGCGTCACGGCCGCGAATGATGACCGGATTGCCGAGGCGGATTTTGGTTGCCGCATCGTCGCTGATCGCAACCTGCGGCAAGCATTCGAGCGCCGCGGCGGTGTCGACCAGAAGTGCATCGATGGCACCGAAGTCGATCGGCGCGTCCGCTGCTTGCGAAGCGTCCTCGCTCTGTTCGCCGAAGCGGGCGGCCTCCAGCTCGGCCAAGGTGACGAAATCTCCCTGCGTGAACGGCTCGACCTCGACCCGCCGCAGCTCGGCGATGTGACCAAAACAGCCAAGGTCGCGCCCCATGTCGCGCGCCAGCGAGCGGACATAGGTGCCCTTGCCGCATTCGACCTCGAAGATGGTGCGATCGGCCATGTGCTCGACCAGGTCGAGCCGGCCGATCTCGACCTCGCGTGCCGGAATGTCGACCGTCTCGCCGTCGCGGGCAAGGTCGTAGGCGCGCTCGCCGGCGATCTTGATCGCTGAGAATTGCGGCGGTGTCTGCATGATCACGCCGGTATATTTCGAAAGCAGCGCCAGCACTTCGGATTCCGCCGGACGGAGGTCTGAGCTTTTGGTCGCCGCGCCTTCGAGGTCGTCGGTCGAACGCTCCTCGCCCCAGGCAACGGTGAAGCGGTAGACCTTGGCGCCGTCCTGGACGTAAGGCACGGTCTTGGTCGCCTCGCCAAGCGCGATCGGCAGCATGCCCGACGCCAGCGGGTCGAGCGTGCCGGCATGGCCGGCCTTTTCCGCCAGGAACAGCCATTTGATCTTGGAGACGGCTTCGGTCGAGCCCATGCCGACCGGCTTGTCCAGTACCAGCCAGCCCGAGATCGGCCGGCCCTTCTTCTTGCCGCGACGCGCCACTATTCGCTGTCCTTCCGGTCGTCTTTGTCTTTGTCTTTGTCGTCGGCGCTGAGATCGCGCGCCACTTCGGGCGAGTGCAGCAATTCGTTGATCTTCTGGAAATTATCGTAGCTGGTATCGAGCCGGAAGCGGAATTCCGGCATGTACTTCATCTGCCGCAGCGCGCCGGAGACGCGGCCGCGGACGAACTTGGCATGCTTGTTGAGCGCTTCGACCACCGCACCGGCATCCTTGGCGCCGAGCGGCGAGACGAAGGCGGTGGCGATCTTCAGATCGGGCGACATGCGCACTTCGGAGACCGAGACCACTGTGTTCTCGATCAGCGGATCGAGGATATCGCCGCGCTGCAAGGTTTCGGATAGCGCATGGCGCACCTGCTCTCCGACTCGCAGCATGCGCTGGGATGGGCCTGACGGGGTCGAACGGGGCATTTTCCTCGGTCCTGAAATCGTGAAGCGCGGGATGGGACCGCGCCACATGTCTCATATGGTTTGGGCGGCGGCCTTTCGACCACCGCCCGGTCTCAATAGATGCTCGAACTCAAGACGCTCGAACTCAGAGCGTCCTGGTTACCATCTCGACGCGGAAGCACTCGATGACGTCACCGACGCGCATGTCCTCGTAGTTCTGGAAGGCCATGCCGCATTCCTGACCGCCCGGAACTTCCGAAACCTCGTCCTTGAAGCGCTTCAGGGTCTTCAGCGTGCCTTCGTGGATGACGACGTTGTCGCGGATCAGGCGCACGCCCGCACCACGCTCGACCTTGCCTTCGGTGACACGGCAGCCGGCGATCTTGCCGACCTTGGTGATGTCGAAGATCTCGAGGATCTCGGCATTGCCGATGAAGGTCTCGCGACGCTCCGGTGATAGCAGGCCGGAGAGCGCCGCCTTAACGTCATCGACGAGATTGTAGATGATCGAATAGTAGCGGATCTCGATGCCTGCCGCAGCCGCGGCCGCACGCGCCTGCACATTGGCACGAACGTTGAAGCCGATGATCGCAGCCCCCGAGGTCTCCGCCAGCGACACGTCGCTTTCGGTGATGCCGCCGGCGCCCGCATGGACGATGCGGGCGCGCACCTCGTCGGTGCCGAGATTGTCGAGCGCCGCGTTGATCGCCTCGATCGAGCCCTGCACGTCGCCCTTGATGACCAGCGGGAATTCCTTCAATCCGCTGGTCTGCAATTGCGACATCATCTGTTCAAGCGAGCCGCGCTGGCCGGCATGCCTGGCCACCGCCTTCTCGCGCGCCAGACGTTGGCGATATTCGGTGATCTCGCGGGCGCGGGCTTCGTTGTTGACAACGGCGAAGCGGTCGCCGGCCAGCGGCGTACCTTGCAGACCGAGGACTTCCACCGGCATTGCCGGCGGCGCTTCCTTGACCTGATCGCCGCGATCGTTGACCAGCGCGCGCACCCGGCCCCACTCGTTGCCGGCGACGAGAATGTCGCCCGGCATCAGCGTGCCGGTCTGCACCAGCACGGTTGCGACTGGGCCGCGGCCCTTGTCGAGCTGGGCTTCGATGACAACGCCTTCGGCGGTGCGGTCCGGATTGGCCTTCAGGTCGAGGATTTCGGCCTGCAGCAGGATCGCTTCGAGCAACTTGTCGAGATTGATGCCCTTGGTCGCCGACACCTCGACATCCAGCACCTCGCCGCCCATGGATTCGACGAACACCTCATGGCGCAGCAGTTCCGAGCGCACCTTCTGCGGGTCGGCGTCGTGCTTGTCGATCTTGTTGATCGCCACGATGATCGGAACGCCGGCCGCCTTGGCGTGGTTGATCGATTCGATCGTCTGCGGCATCACGCTGTCGTCGGCCGCCACCACCAGGATGGCGATATCGGTCGCCTGGGCACCGCGGGCACGCATCGCCGTGAAGGCGGCGTGGCCGGGCGTGTCGATGAAGGTAATCTTGTTACCGTTCTTCTCGACCTGATAGGCGCCGATATGCTGCGTAATGCCACCGGCTTCGCCGGACACCACGTTGGCATTTCGGATGGCATCGAGCAACGAGGTCTTGCCGTGATCGACATGGCCCATGATGGTTACCACCGGCGGACGCGGCTGCAGGTCCTCGGGACGATCGGCGATGTTGAACAAGCCCTCTTCGATGTCGGACTCGGCGACGCGGCGGACCGTGTGGCCAAATTCGGTCGCGACGAGTTCGGCCGTGTCGGCGTCGATGACGTCGCCAGGCTTCAGGATCTGGCCCTGCTTCATGAAGAACTTGACCACGTCGACAGCGCGCTCGGACATGCGCTGCGCCAGCTCCTGGATGGTGATGGTTTCGGGCAGGATCACTTCACGCATGACTTTCTCGCGTGGCTCATTATGCAACGCGCGCTTGAATTTCTCCTGACGGCGGCGCATCGACGACAGCGAGCGGGCGCGCGCATCCTCGTCGGAAAGCGCCGAATTCAGCGTCAGCTTGCCGCGGCGGCGGTCTTCCTCGCCCTTGGTCGGTTTGGCCGGACGCGCCACTTCGGGCGTGACCAGACGGCGCACTGGTGCGCCGGCACCGGTCCGCTTCGGCTTGACCTCTTCCTCGTCATCGACTGTCGCCAGTTCGGCGGCCAGCGGCGCACGGCGGCGTGCCTCTTCCTCGGCACGGCGGCGGGATTCAGCCTCGGCTTGCAGCCGTGCCTCTTCCTCGGCCTGACGGCGAGCCGATTCCTCGCGCTCGCGGCGGCGGCGCTCCTCGTCCTCGCTGCGGCGCTTGGCCTCCTCGATGGCGCGTTGGCGATCCTCGACGTCACGGACCTTCGAGCCCTCGAGAGCGCGGCGGCGTGCTTCCATTTCCTGGCGCGACAACTCGTTCAGCACCATGCCGCCGCGTTCGACCGGCGGCGGAGGCGGCGGCGCCTTGGGGGCTTCCTGCACGGCAGGCGCTGCCGCGACCGGCTTCGGCGTGAAGACGGACACAGGCGCTGCCGCCGGCTCCGGCTTGTCGCCGGGCAGCGAGAACTTGCGCTTCTTGGTCTCGACAACCACCGATTTGGTGCGGCCGTGCGAGAAGTTCTGGCGCACCGTGCCCTGTTCCATACCGGGGCGCTTCAGCGTCAAGGTCTTCTTCGGCGTAACACTCAGCGTCTTGTCGTCGCCCGATTTCGTATCGCTCATTCCATATCCTCTGCGGCATCATCTTCGTCAGCAACGGCCGCAAGCATTGCCAGATCGTCCGGGGAACCGCCCCGATATCGGTCGAGCGCAACCATGCGCTTCTGGACCGCCCTGCCCGCGTCTCCCGCGAGAACGGCAGCATGTATCACATTTGTACCCCCCAATGCCAAGCTCAACTCGGCCTCGGAGAAAAGTTTGTAAGCGCGGATCGCAGGCCCGCCGAGGTGGACGGTTGCCCGTCGCGCCTGGCTTATCTTGCGGACGCCATCGTCGGAAGCCTCGGTCGCGTGGAGCACGAAAAGTGCAAGTCCGCCGCGCACGGCGCTCTCGACCTTAGTCGCTCCGAGCGCTATGGCGCCCGCCTTGCGGGCCAGGCCAAGCATGCCCAGAGCGGACCTGGAAAGCAGCGCGTCGACCATGCCGCCAAGATCGGCTGGCACGGTCACCTGCGCCTTAAAAGCACGGGCAAACAGGTTTTTCGCCGCTGCCTTGTCTATATGTAGGCGGTCGGCGGTCACCCAGCAACCGCGGCCGGGCAGGTTTCTCTTGATGTCCGGAACGACGGCCGAATCCGGGCCGACGACGAAACGGATCAGCTCATCCGGTTCGGCTTGCCTGCGGGTGACGATGCAGGTGCGATCGTTCATCTCGTCCAAGGGCGGGTTCGGTGCGATGCGGTTTCACCTCACGCACCGACGGTTTCGTCAGCCGGCACGCCCTCGGCGGCAAGCTCGTCTTCGGTGATCCAGCCAGCCTTCAGGCGAGCGGCCAAGACCATTTGCTCGGCATCGGCGCGCGACACGCCGTGGTTGGCGAGCACACCCGGGAATACCTTCGTCTCGCCGTCCTTGCGTTCCTTCCAGCCGGTCAGGTCGTCGGCGGCGTAGCCGGCGAAATCCTCGATCGTCTTCACGCCGTCCTCGCCGAGCGTCACCATCATGGCGGTGGTGATGCCGGGAATCTCGCGCAGCTCGTCCTCAACGCCGAGCGCCTTGCGCTTCTCGTCATGCTCGGCTTCGATCTTCTCCAGATATTCGCGGGCGCGGGTCTGGATCTCCGAAGCCGTGTCCTCGTCGAAGCCGTCGATCGACGCGATTTCGCCGGAATCGACATACGCGACCTCCTCGACGCTGGTGAAGCCTTCGGAAGCGAGCACCTGGCCGACCATCTCGTCGACGTCGAGGGCTTCCATGAACAGCGACGACCGTTCAACGAATTCCTTCTGGCGCCGTTCGCTCTCTTCCTGCTCGGTCAGGATGTCGATATCCCAGCCGGTGAGCTGCGAGGCAAGACGGACGTTCTGGCCGCGGCGACCGATGGCCAGCGACAGCTGGTCGTCGGGGACGACGACCTCGATGCGCTCGGCATCCTCGTCGAGCACGACCTTGGCGACTTCCGCCGGCTGCAATGCATTGACGATGAAGGACGCGGCCGAGGGCGACCACGGAATGATGTCGATCTTCTCGCCCTGCAATTCGCCGACGACCGCCTGGACGCGGCTGCCGCGCATGCCGACGCAGGCACCGACCGGATCGATGGAGCTGTCACGGGAGATGACAGCGATCTTGGCGCGCGAACCCGGATCGCGGGCGACCGACTTGATCTCGATGATACCGTCGTAGATTTCCGGCACTTCCATGGTGAACAGTTTCGCCATGAACTGCGGATGGGTGCGCGACAGGAATATCTGCGGGCCGCGTTGTTCGCGGCGCACGTCATAGACGTAGGCGCGGACGCGATCGCCATATTTATAGTTTTCGCGCGGGATCAGCTCGTCCCGGCGGATAATCGCCTCGCCGCGGCCGAGATCGACGATGACGTTGCCGTATTCGACACGCTTGACGGTGCCGTTGACGATCTCGCCGATACGGTCCTTGTACTCGTCATATTGCCGGTCGCGCTCGGCCTCGCGCACCTTCTGCACGATGACCTGCTTGGCCGACTGGGCGGCGATGCGGCCGAAATCCATCGGCGGCAGCTGTTCGGCGATGAAATCGCCGAGCTGGGCGTCCGGATTGCGCTCGCGCGCCGAGGAAATGGCAATCTGCGTCGCGTAGTCGTCGACCTTCTCGACCACTTCCATCAGCCGCTGCAGCTTCATCTCGCCGGTATTCGGATTGATATCGGCCCGGATATTGGTTTCCTGGCCGTAGCGCGAGCGCGCGGCCTTCTGGATCGCATCGGCCATAGCGGCGATGACGATCGACTTGTCGATCGACTTTTCACGCGCGACCGCATCGGCGATCTGCAGCAGTTCAAGCCTGTTGGCGCTTACAACCATCTTCTTTCTCCCGAGCTTGTTGCCGACCTTACGGCCGGCAGCCCAATCACATTTCCTGTTCGGTTTCGTCTTCCGCACCCTCTGGTGCGTCTTCGGGTTCGCCGCGGCGTTTTCTGGCTTCCTTGCGCGCCCGGTTATCCTTCGACAGCGCATCGCGGATAAGATCATCGGTCAGAACCAGCCGCGCTTCGGCAATCGCATCGTAGGGAATACGCACCGTCGGCTCCTCGCCGTAAGCGGCCTTGTCGCGCTCGATCAGCACACCGTCCGCGTCGCTTTCGGCGATCTTGCCCTTGAAACGCTTGCGGTCGGCGACGAGAACCGACGTTTCCATCTTCACCAGATGGCCGGTCCAGGCTGCAAAGTCCGATTTGCGGACCAGCGGCCTGTCGATGCCCGGCGACGACACTTCGAGATGATAAGCCTTCTCGATCGGATCATCGACATCGAGCGCCGGCGATACTGCCCGGCTGACCTCTTCACAATCCTCGACAGTCATCGTGCCGTCCTCGCGCTCGGCCATGATCTGCAGCGTCAGCCCGTTCTGGCCCGACAGATGCACACGTACCAAGCGGAAACCGATGGCGCGCAGTACCGGCTGAACGATCAGCGCGATGCGCGCATCGATGCCGCTTTCGCGGATGATGCGGTCGTCGCCTTCGCTTGCCGTCACTGTCATTCGGTCCCTGTCGTTCGATTCCTGCTTGGCCGGCAGGTAATAAAAAAGAGCGGGACCGGGTGGACCCACTCTTCGTCATACCGACCAAGAATTTGAAGCTGATATAGACGATCGTGGCCGTCGTTTCAAGCCCGTCGTGCATGACGGCAAGGCTCCGAGTCCGCAGCGCTGCGCCAAATGCATGGCGCCCATGCAGTAATCCTCCTTTGAGCACCGGCAACGCACGACTATCTATGTTGCATTGCACAATTGGAGCGCTCACTACGCTCGGAAGGATCCGATCATGAACAATCGTGGATTTTTTTCAGCCATAGGCGACTTTTTTAGCGTGTTTGGCAGCGCCGTAGCAGCGTCGCGTGCTGTGGAAAACGGTCGCAAGCCGCGTGCGAATGATCTGCGCAATCTGGGCATGGAGCCGGCAGCCTTCGATAAAATCCGCCGCTTCTAAGCCAAGTGAACAGGAGAGCCTTCGGCCGCTCAGCTCGGACTTCCTGCTATTTCCGCACAAAGGTGAGATAGGCGGGCCGTCGGCCCTCGCGAATGGCCTTGGCCTCATAGCGCGTCCCCGGCCAGCCATCATAGGGCCGACGCCAGTCGGCTGCTTCGTTTGCCTGCCACGTGAAGGCGCCATGCGCCCGGCAATGCAGCAGCGTCCAGTTCACATAGCTGTCGATGTCTGACGCAAAGTGGAACTTTCCGCCGTGCTTCAAGACGCGCGCGAAGCGGTCGAGATTGACCGGGCTGACGAAGCGCCGCTTCCAGTGCTTCTTCTTCGGCCACGGATCCGGGTAGAGAAGGTCGATGCCGTCAAGCGAAGCCTGCGGCAGCCAGTCAAGCAGGCGTGTGGCGTCGTCGTCATAGACGCGCAGATTAGCAAGCGGCCGCTCCCGGACCGCCATCATCATCTTGGCCATGCCGTTGACGAAAGGCTCGACGCCGATAAAGCCGGTCGCCTGGCTGGCCGTGGCACGGTGCAGAAGATGTTCGCCGCCGCCAAAACCGATTTCGAGCTGGACAGCGGAAACTTCGGCTTCGAAAAGGCTGCGCAGATCGGCCGGCGGTTCAACCGTCAGATCGAGCCTGTAGGCGGCGAAGCCGCTCTCCAGCGCCGCCGCCTGCTGCGGTCGGATGGTCTTGCCGCGCCGGCGACCGAAAAACGCCTCGGTCGCACGGCTTGGCCGGTCCTTCGGGTCCATAGGCGCCGTTGTTAGGCGGCGACTGCTTCGGCGACCGGTTCGGCGAGAGCGTCCTTGAGCGCCTTGGCGAGATCGGTCTTCTCCCAGGAGAAGGATCCGTCGCGGCCGGCCTTGCGGCCAAAATGGCCGTAGGACGACGTCTTGGCATAGATCGGCTTGTTGAGATCGAGGTGGCGGCGGATGCCGGACGGCGATAGGTCCATCACAGTGCGCAGTGCACGCTCGAGCTTTGCCTCGTCGACCTTGCCGGTGCCGTGGAGGTCGACGTAGATCGACAGCGGCTGGGCGACACCGATCGCATAGGAAAGCTGGATAGTGCAGCGATCGGCAAGCTTCGCGGCAACCACGTTCTTGGCGAGATAGCGCGCCGCATAGGCGGCCGAGCGGTCGACCTTGGTGGTGTCCTTGCCGGAGAAGGCGCCGCCGCCATGGGGCGCAGCCCCACCATAGGTGTCGACGATGATCTTGCGGCCGGTCAGGCCGGCGTCGCCGTCAGGTCCGCCGATGACGAACTTGCCAGTCGGGTTGATGTACCAATTGCAATTGTCGGCGATCTTCAGGTCGCCTAGTGCTTCGCGGATATAGGGCTCGACGACGTTGCGCACCTTCTTCGAATCCCACGTCTCATCGAGATGTTGGGTCGACAGCACGATCTGCGTCACTTCCGCCGCTTTGCCGTCGACATAGCGGACTGTCACCTGGCTCTTGGCATCCGGCCCGAGCCTGCCGGCATCACCGCTGCCCTCATGGCGCGCAGCGGCCAGCAATTCGAGGATCTTGTGGCTGTAATAGATCGGCGCCGGCATCAGGTCCGGCGTTTCGCGGCAGGCATAGCCAAACATGATGCCCTGATCGCCGGCTCCTTCCTCGCCTTGCCGGTCGGAAGCGTTGTCGACGCCTTGGCCGATATCCGGCGATTGGCCGTGCAGCAGGACCTCGATCTTGGCCGTCTTCCAGTGGAAGCCGGCCTGCTCGTAGCCGATTTCGCGGATTGCCTTGCGTGCGACCGACTTGAACTTGGCCGGGTTGACAATCGGATGGCCGGCCGCATCCTTCAGGACGTTGCCCTCCTTGTCCTTCTTGAGCAGCGTCTCGGGGACGCGCACTTCACCGGCGATGACAACGCGATTGGTCGTCGCGAGCGTCTCGCAGGCGACGCGGACTTTCCACGGGTCCATGCCGGTCTTTCTGGCCTCGCGGTAGACGAGATCGACAATCTCGTCGGAGATACGATCGCAGACCTTGTCGGGATGGCCCTCGGCAACGGATTCCGAGGTGAAGAAATAATTGTGCCGCGTCACGGGTGTCCCCTCTTGAAAAAATATCGGCAGGCCGCCGATTTTGGCGCGCCAGTTGTTAACGGTGCCGGGCGCCGCTCGTCAAGTCGTGCAGCCGTTCTAGCATGAATTTTGACGTTATATCTTTGCGTCCAGAAGACGGCGGCAGGGCGCATTACCCTCATCTCTTGCACTCACAGGCTGAAGAGAACGGTTTCGTGGAAGCATGTCGAGCAAAATCGATCCGCGCGTCGGCGCATCTGCGGAATGCACATCCCACGGTGCACTCAGCCACGAGAAATTGCATGCCCGGCTACGGCCAGTCAATCGACCTCGTCGACGGAGAGCGACTTCACAAGCTCGATGATCTTGCGACGCACTTTCACGTCGGCGATCTTGACGAAGGCGCGGTTCAGCTGGAGGCCTTCCGGGCTGCCGCAGAATTCGACGGCGGAGGTCATCGACGCATCCTCGGCAAATCCACGGTTGCCCACGGCCTCCTGACCGGGCGCATCCTCGAAAAAGAAGGCGACGGGAACGCCGAGTATCGAGGCGATTGCCTGCAAACGACTGGCGCCGACGCGATTGGTGCCTTTTTCGTACTTTTGGATCTGCTGGAACGTTATGCCGAGGTTTTCGCCCAGTTTTTCCTGACTCATTCCCAGCATATTGCGGCGAAGCCGGATGCGGCTTCCGACGTGGATGTCGATCGGATTCGGCTTTTTCTTGTTTTCTTCTGTCATTTTTTCCTC
The DNA here is from genome assembly GCF_040323855.1 of Mesorhizobium sp. M0028. NCBI lineage: Bacteria > Pseudomonadati > Pseudomonadota > Alphaproteobacteria > Hyphomicrobiales > Phyllobacteriaceae > Mesorhizobium > Mesorhizobium sp. M0028. The sequence goes on along the minus strand of NZ_JAMYVG010000011.1, from coordinate 129,411 downwards.
GCCGAATTTTTCCGGCTTTTTCTATTTTGCTGCCCAAACGACGCCGCGGCCCGTGCCCCAACAGAACGACCTTATCGACTTCGAGAATTTTCAGGCGCTTACAGTATGAGTTTCTAATGTGTCGGCTGTCAATTCGCCCGTAGCCTTTGCCTTACGTTCAAAATGCATGCCGCAACGGCAAGCAAAAACATGATCAGCATTCCGTTAATGCGTCGTTGGCCGGAGGAAACGATGGCTTGGTTGGAGATCGGCACACGCACATCGATGGCGCCGCGTGCGTCGATAGCCAGCGCGTCGACGATGCGTCCTCGCGGGTCGACAACGGCCGAAATGCCGTTATTGGCCGCGCGCAACAGGGGCACCCCATTCTCCACCGCCCGGATCTGCGCCTGCCTGAAGTGCTGGTACGGCCCTGGCGTGTCGCCGAACCAGGCGTCATTGGTGACGTTCACAATAAGCTCGGCTGACGTGGCGTCAACCGCGACCAGATCGGGAAAGATGACCTCATAGCAAATAAACGGCAGCGCCCGGATGCCGCCGGGCAGCGTGATCGGGTGCCGCTCATTGCCGGCCGCGAAGGTCATTGGGCCGGCGACAAGCTGCTCAAGCCCAAAGCGGCCGAGCAGATCGGCGAAAGGCAGGTATTCACCAAACGGTACCAGATGAACCTTGTCGACGGCATCGACGATTTCGCCCCTTTCGTCGATCGCCACGACCGAGTTGTAGTAACGGCTTCCGGTCGCCGAGCCGCCTTCCTCGCGAACGACGCCGGCGACCAGCATCTGGCCATCGCCGAGCATCTCTCCGATGGCAGGCAAGGCATCCGGACGTTCGGTGAACAGAAACGGCACGGAGGTCTCCGGCCACAGGATCAACTGCGGCCTGTCATGGCCGGGTTCCGGCGCTTTGGCCGAAAGCCCCATCATGGTGGCGAAGATGCGGTCACGCACCGAGGCATCCCATTTTTCCGTGAGGTCGACGGCAGGCTGCACGATACGGACGTCGAGGCTGCGGGCGGCCGGCTTTTCGGGGGCGGCGAGCCTGATATAGCCGAAGCCGGCATGGGCAACGACCAGAACGACAAGCAATGCCACGCCGAGGCGAAGATGCCGGCGCGCCGCAAGCAGGGCCGGCAGTGCAAAGACGAAGACTGCAAGCGCATTCATGCCGATCATGCCGGTCACCGACACGCTCTGCATCAGCAAAGGCACCGGCATCGCCGCATAGCCGACGGCATTCCAGGGAAAGCCGGTGAACAGGAAGCCGCGCAACCATTCCGCCAGCGCAAAGCCGAAGGCGAGCGCGGCGATGCGGCCGATGTCATTGCTCCACAACAGCCGGGCAACCACGGCGGCGAAGCCATAGAAGAAGGCCAGCGCGAGGGGGATGCCAACCACCGCGAACGGCAAGGCCCAGGCGAAGCTGTCGGCCTCGACCAGAAGCGCCGAGCCAACCCACCACAGACCGGCAAGAAAGTAGCCGAAACCGAACCACCAGCCGATGGCGAAAGCCGGCAGCAAGCGTCGCAGAAAACCGTCCGAGGCTTCGCCGGTCGCGCCATCGAGAAGCCACACCAGCAGCGGGAACGAAACGAAACAGACGGCGAAGAAATCGTAAGGCGCCTGAGCGAGAACCGCCAGCGCGCCGGCAAGAAACGCCACCAGCGCGCGCCGCCAGCCCCAAAGCAGAATTATCCGGCCGGCCTGGCGCTCCATCTATGCTTCCGAGTCGTGCGAATCAGGAAGCAAGATTTATCAGGCCGCGGCCTTGGCTCCAAACCGGATAAGAGCGAACAAGTCCGCTCATAGCTATCGATGCCAGCCTTCGATCTTCAGTCCGCCCAGCCGCTCAGCCTCTTCGCGTGGGACGGAGCGGACAGTCTGGGAAAAGGTCCAGACATGGCCTTCAGGATCGCGCGCCCTGTACTGCCGTTCACCGTAGTCGGCAGGCTCCTCGACGATCTCGGCTCCCGCCGCCCTTGCACGATCACAGTGGGCATCTATCCCGCATAGACCGACTGCGTGTTCTTGCCTGCAACTGAAGCCGGGCTGGCTATATGGTCGGCCCATTCGGAATCGATGATGATATAGCCGTCGCCGAACCGCATCTCGGAATGGACGAGCCTGCCATCGGTATCGCTGACCACCATGCTCGGCTCGAAGCCGAAAGCCTTTTCAAGCCATGTCAATGCGGCCCGCGGATCCTGGTAGAAGACGCCGGAGCCCAGTGTCGAGTGCTTGAACGGGTCCTCAATCGGCATCGGGCGAGCCGCGTCTTTCAAGCCTGCTCGGTGCGGGCGGCGCGGCGGCGGCGCTCGCCCTTCAGGGTTTCGACTATGCGCACGCGCTTGACGCGGCGTGGGTCGGCGTCGAGCACATGGAACTCGAAGCCGGGTATGGCCTGCACCACTTCGCCGCGCGCCGGCACCCGGCCAAGCGTGTTGAAGATCATGCCGCCGATCGTGTCGACATATTCGCCGTGCTCGCCGGCGGCGAAATCCTCGCCGATCATCTTGGCGACATCGTCGATCTCGGCCTTGCCGTCGACGATGAAGACGCCTTCGCCGGCCTGGGTGATCATCGGCTCGTCGTCGTCGTGCTCGTCCTCGATGTCGCCGACCACCATCTCGACGATATCCTCGAGCGAGACGAGGCCGTCGGTGCCGCCATATTCGTCGATGACCAGCGCCATCTGGGTGCGCGTCGTCTGCATCCGCCCCATCAGGTCGGAGGCGAGCATCGACGGCGGCACGAACAGCACCGGTCGGATCAGGTTGAGATCGCCGATGGTGCGCGCCAGATCGACCTGGGCGAGATCGAGAACCGTTGCGACCGCGGTTTTCCTGGTCGTCCTGCCCTTTCGGACGCGGGCGACCTTGGTGATGTGCGCCAGCACGTCGCGGATATGGACCATGCCGCGCGGGTCGTCGAGCGTCTCCGAATAGACCGGCATGCGGGAATGGCCGGACTGTTCGAAGAGCCCCAGAAGATCACCCAGCTTCGTGGTGATCTCGACCGCCTCGATGTCGGCGCGCGGCACCATGACGTCCTCGACGCGCACTTCGCGCAGACGCAGGATATTGTTGAGCATGGCGCGTTCGCCGGGCGAGAAGGATTCCGCATCGCTCGCCGTTTCGGCAAGCGCACCGGCAATCTCCTCGCGCAGGCTGGTGCCGTTGCGGTGCCTGAAAAGCCCGAGCACGCGATCGAACAGGGAAGGACCGGCAGGCGATGCCTCGCTGGCGAAGCTGCCGGTCGTGGTACTCGGACTCGAGCCCTCTTCCGTCGTTTCGGAAGGCTTGATCGCACTGCCGGCATCGGGGCGGGCGGCAGTCTCTGGTTTGTCGTTCATCATCGTCCGGTCAATTGATCTTTTGTAATTACGTGTAGGGATCGGGAATGGCAAGCCTCGCAAGTGCTGCGCGCTCTGTCGCTTCCATCAGTTCCGCTTCGGCGTCGGTTTCGTGATCGTAGCCCAGCAAATGCAGCAGGCCATGGATAACGAGATGGGAGATATGGTCCTCGACCGGCTTGTCTTCCAGTGCCGCCTCGCGCGCGACCGTCTCGGCGGCCAGCACGATGTCGCCAAGCATCGGCGGCAGCGGCCCGCCCCGGGCAAACGGAAAAGCCGGAAAAGACAGGACGTTGGTCGGCTTGTCCTTGCCGCGCCAGCCGGCATTGAGCGTGCGGATATGGGCATCGTCGGAAAAGAGGATGCTGAGCTCGGAACGCCCGTCCGCACCGGTTTCGGCAAAGGCGGCCGAGACGGCATGGTCGACCAGCCGCGTCAGCGTCGTCTCGGCGGGCCAATCTCCGGCCTCGATCGCGATATCGATCTCGACGGGAAGCGGCCCCCCCGCCTTTTGCTCCTCAGCCATGCGGCCGCATAATCATATCAGCCTTCGACACCCAAGCCCCTGGCCAGCTTGCCGTCGCGGTCGTAGGCCTTGACGATCTCGGCGACCAGCGGATGCCTGACGACGTCGCCTTCGTTGAAGCGGACCGTCACCATGCCGGTGACGCCGTCGAGGATTCTCAGCGCCTCGACCAGGCCGGACTTGGTGTTTGGCGGCAGATCGATCTGGGTCGGATCGCCGGTGACGATCATGCGCGAGTTCTCGCCGAGCCGGGTCAGGAACATCTTCATCTGCATGGGCGTGGTGTTCTGCGCCTCGTCGAGGATGACGGCAGCGTGCGCCAGCGTACGGCCGCGCATGAACGCCAGCGGCGCGATCTCGATGACCTCGGCGGCAATCGCCCGCTCGACCTTGTCGGCCGGCATCATGTCGTAGAGCGCGTCATAGAGCGGCCGCAGATAAGGATCGACCTTCTCCTTCATGTCACCCGGCAGAAAGCCAAGCCGTTCGCCGGCCTCGACCGCGGGGCGCGACAGCACGATGCGTTCGACCATGCCGCGTTCGAGCAGCATTGCCGCATGCGCCACCGCCAGATAGGTCTTTCCGGTGCCGGCCGGGCCGATGCCGAAGACGAGTTCCGACCGCTCCAGCGCGCGCATATAGGCGTCCTGGTTCAGCGAGCGGGCATAGATCGTCTTCTTGCGCGTCGATATCTGGGCGGCAGACACCTTGCCCTTGCGCTCCAGTGTCGGCAGCGTCAGTTGGTCGTCGGCGGCGATCGCCATGCGCACAGCGCCGTCGACATCGGACTGGCCGATATCGGTGCCTTTCTGCAGAATTCCGTAAAGATTGTCCAAGGCGCGGCGTGCCTGCTCGGCCGCCGAGGAAGAGCCTTTGATGGTCAATTGATTGCCGCGCGAGCGGATGTCGACGCCGAGCTTCTGCTCGAGTCTGGCCAGATTCTCGTCGAATTGGCCGTAAAGGGCGCTGGCAAGCTTGTTGTTGTCGAAAGTCAGTACGATGTGCGCCATATCCGAGGCCCCCGAGGGTAGGTTCTGGGGCAGGTTCTTCACTTCAGCAGCGCTCAACCGTCTCTCCTCATCTGCCGAGACCTTCAGGCCAATTCGGCGAACAGGCTGTTGTAGCCCGTCTTCGTGATTCGTACCTGGATAATGTCACCGATTTCGCCGGCCATTTCATCAACAATAACCGGCTGCAGCCAGGGCGAGCGGCCAACCTTCTGACCGGCCTGGCGGCCCGGCTTTTCGATCAGCGTGTCGATGGTCCTGCCGATCAGGCTTGCGCCGAAATCCTGCTGCTGTTTCAGCAGTAGCGCCTGCAGCCGCTGCAGGCGCTCGTCCTTGACGGCCTCCGGCACGTGATCACTCATCTCGGCGCCCGGCGTGCCGGGGCGCAGCGAATATTTGAACGAAAAGGCCGAGGCATAGTTGACGTCTTGGACCAACTGCATGGTCGCCTCGAAATCGGCTTCCGTCTCGCCGGGAAAGCCGACGATAAAATCGCCCGACAGCGCAATGTCGTTCCGTGCGGCACGGATGCGGTCGATCAACGTCAGATAGTCCTTGGCCATATGTCTGCGGTTCATCGCCTTGAGTATGCGGTCGGAGCCGGATTGCACCGGTAAATGTAGATAGGGCATCAGCGTAGGCAAATCACGATGGGCGGCGATCAATTCATCGTCCATGTCGCGCGGATGACTGGTTGTGTAACGCAGACGCGCCAGGCCCGGAATCTCGGCCAGCCTGAACAGCAGCCGGCCAAGGCCCCATTCTGCGCCGTTTTCACCTCTTCCATGCCAGGCATTGACGTTCTGGCCGAGCAGCGTCACCTCGCGCACGCCGGCATCCGCCAGGCGCTCGGCCTCGGCGACGATCTGTGCCACCGGCCGCGAGACTTCCGAGCCGCGTGTGTAGGGCACGACACAGAAGGTGCAGAACTTGTCGCAGCCTTCCTGAACGGTCAAGAACGCCGTCACGCCGCGCCTGATCAGTTCGGCGCGCTTCGGCTGCGGCAGATGCTCGAACTTGTCCTCGACGGCATAGTCGGTCTCGACGATCTTTTCGCCGCTCCGCGCCCTCGCCAGCACACCGGGCAGCCGGTGGTAGGTCTGCGGGCCGATGACCAGGTCGACGGCCGGCGAGCGGCGGATGATCTCGGCACCCTCGGCCTGCGCCACGCAGCCGGCGACGCCGACCAGCATTTCGCGCCCGGCCCTTGCACGCTCGGCCTTCAACTCACGGATGCGCCCAAGTTCGGAATAGACTTTTTCCGCCGCTTTCTCGCGGATGTGGCAGGTGTTGAGCAGCACCAGATCGGCCTCGCCGATAGCGTCTGTCGCGGCATAGCCGTCGGCCGCCAGCGCATCGGTCATGCGCTGCGAATCGTAGACGTTCATCTGGCAGCCATAGGTCTTGACGAAGACCTTTCTGGTCGCGGCAGGCAGAACGACTAGGTTTTCGGCGGCAGCGCCGATGTCGTCGCGTTCTATCGTGTTCAATTCCATTTCGCGGCTTCTAGCGCCTTTCCCTGACAAAAAACAGACGAATCTGGCCGGAACCTGCGCGGCTTACCGGCTTGGGCGCGGTTCGGCGAGAGCCGCCTGTACCATCTCGCGCACCTGGCGTTCCATCTGCTTTGCCGTTTCCTTGCGGCTGGAGCCCTTGGAGAAAGCAATCGCCTCGCCAAAATGCACCTCGACGTCGAGGGCGCCCTCGGCCATCAGCACCTTCAGATGCGGCATCAGCTCTTCATCGCCGATCCAGGCGGCAACCGGCCGATGCCGGCGGCCGAGCGGCACGCCATGCAGGCGCGTATAGACGATCGCCACCGGCTGGATGAAGACCTGTTCGGCCGCCCCTTCCGCAATCGCCATTGTAGCGGCGCCGAACAGCGTACTCTTGAACGGCAGGATCATGTTGCCGTCGCCGGTCGAGCCTTCGGCAAACAGCACCATGGCGTCGCCCTTGGCCATGCGGCCGGCGATCTCGCTCGCCTGGTCGCCCGACGAACGTTTGCGCTCACGTTCGATGAAGACAGTGCGCTGCAGCTTCGACAGCATGCCGATCAACGGCCAGCCGGCCATGTCGGCCCTGGCGATGAACGTCACGTCGACCATCGACCCCAGTACCATGATGTCGGTCCAGGAGATGTGGTTGGCGGCAATCAGCAATGGGCGCTGGCCGGACAGCGCCCCCTTGACATGGATGCGCAGCCCCAGCGCCCTGACGATCATCCTGTGCCAGATCTTCAGGATGAAGGTCTCGCGCCAGAGCCCGGTCCTCATCGACAGGACCTGCAGCGGCACAAGCACCAATGAGCCGACGACAACCAGCCCCAGCGCCAGGAAAATCCTGATTTTTCCGATCATCCGCACCACCCCGGCGTTTGGCTAGCGAAGATCGCGGCGCATGACAAGCGCGCCGGTCGGGCCGTGTTCCGGCGATTTGTAATAGTTGGCGCGCTTGCCGACCTCGCGGAAGCCAAGCCGCCGATAGAGCGCGATCGCAGCGACGTTGGTCTCGTCGACCTCGAGGAAAAGTGCCTCGGCGCGCTGTGCGTGCAATTCGCGCAGCACCGCATCCATCAATTGCCAGCCGAGCCCCCGGCGCCGATGCGAGCGTGCCACCGCGACCGTCAGGACCTCCCCCTCGCCGGCCGCCAGCCGCGCCAGCACGAAGCCGACCGGCGGCTTGGCGCCCTGTCCGGTCTCGCGCGCGGCATAGCCGAACACGGTGTCCTGCTCGAGCAGTGCGGCGAATTCGTCGTCGGTCCACGGCCGCGCGAAATCCTCGCGATGCAGCACCGACATGGCCGCGCTGTCGGCAATTGTCAGCGGCTCGAGCGCATAGTCCCTGCGGCGCGGCTGGAGGAACGGAATGCGCATCAGTTTTTTTGCCTCGACAAAACAAAGCCGGCCTGCGGCTTGGCGTCGGCGCCGCGCAGATAGAGCGGTTTCGGCTTTTCGCCCTCGCCCTTGGCTGCGGCCCGATGGGCATAGACGGCGATGTCGGCGGTGGCCGCCGTCCCGCCGAGATCGAAGCTGCGCCCGGCCGCCGCGGCAATTTGGGTTGCCGCCGTGCCCGCCAGAACCGGAGAGATGTCGGTCGCCATGGCTGCGGCTTGCGAGAGCGTGGTCACAGCCGGACCATAGATCAGAACCGACCTCTCATCGTAAAGCGCCGCATGGATCTCCTCGCGGCCTGCATCGAGCGCGGCGAGCACGGCGCGGCGGGGAAATATCGCTGCGGCCTCTGCGGCCAACGCCTCCAGAGTCGTCACGCCGATCGCGGGGATTTTCAGCGCCAGCGCAAGGCCGCGCGCCGCCGAGACGCCGACGCGCAGACCGGTGAAGGAGCCCGGACCGGTCGCAACGGCAATGGCGCCGAGGCCGGTAAAGTCCGTTCCGGCCGCCTTCAACGCCCCCTCGATGACACCCATCAGATGCTCGGCATGACCCTTGCCGAGATCGAGCACCGAACGGCCGAGTTCTTTCCCGGCCGCCGCGTCGTAGACGCAGGCGGCGCAGAGATTGGCGGCACAGTCGATGGCAAGCAACTTCATGAAGCGCCCGGTTGAGACAGTTTCGAAAGCAGCCTCCCTCTGCCCGCCAGGGCTGATCCCCGCAAGGGGAATATCCACAAATCTTCAGGCGACTTGCTTGGAGTGTGGGTCCAAGAAGGTAAGTTTCGACGAACGCAACTGCCACAAACCGTTGCCAGGATTAGCCGATCTGCTCGATACGCAGCACGTGATTGTCCCAGACATAGTCCGGCTCGGAACGGATCGTGCCACCGCCCTCGACAATTTCGCCGGCGCCCGTCGTCGCCATGAAGCTTTTCCCATCGGGCGCCACGCCACAGACCTCGACCAGCGCCTTGGTAGCGACGATGCGGCTGCTGGCGGTGTCGATCACGGCAAGCGAATTCCCCTCAGGCGAAGACACGGCGATGGTGCCGGCGGCAGGGTTGGCGGCGACCGAGCCGATATAGTTCCTGAAGCCGGAGAGCACGTCTTGCGACATGTCGAGCAATTGCAAGTCCTTGCCGCGCGGCGCGCGGCCGACCAGCGGGGGACGATCGGTACCCGGCCCCCTGTATTGACAGCCGAACCAGACGGTGCCGGACCGGTCGGCATCCATATGGCGGATCGACAGTTGGTGCAGCGCCGGCGGCAATTCGTGCTTTTCGGTGAGATCGCCGGTAAGGCGGTCGACCAGAACATAGGACGGCTTCATCGTTGCGATATTGAGCTCTGCGCGGCCATAGTCCGGATGCGTCTCGATGCCGCCATTAGCTACAGCAATCGTCCTGCCATTGGAAAGCAGCAAAAGCTCGTGTGGGCCCATGCCGTAGGTCGGGAACTCGCCGATGCGCTTGAATTTCGCATGCGCGTCATAGACGCCGACCATGCCGGCGGCATTGTCGAAATCGTTCTCGGTGGCGTAGAGCAGCGTGCCGTCGGCCGAGAACACGCCATGGCCGAAGAAATGTCGGCCGGCAACGCTGGCAATGGTCTGCGGTTCATCGCGGCCGGTATGGTCGAAGACGACAGCAAAGGTGCCCGGCTGCCTGGCAAACACCACCGACCGCTTCGACACCGGGTCGAAAGTAACGTCGTGGCCCCGATCGGGCAGATCGATCGTGTGCAACAACTTGCCGGCCTCGGACAGGACGGCCGCGCCATAGCTGCCGTCGCGCTTGACGAAAGCGGTGGCGAAGACCGCGTCGGCGTCGAGTGTCTTTGCCCAGGCCGACGGCGCCATCGCCGCTACGAAACCAGCGCCTGCGGCCCTCAGGAAATCGCGCCGATCGATCAGCGGCGTCCTCATGATCAGTCGCCGTCCAGTGACGAGAACCCGGCGGTCAGGCCAAATTCGGCGGTCAGCCTGGTTCCGATCAGGGTCGTCAGGCTGGATGTCACCAGCGAGAAATAATCGAGCTTGCGGCGCAGCGCCGGATCGGCAAGTGCCTTGTCGATCGGACCCCTGATCGCCTTGGCCGCCTCGATCCCGTTGGTGAGCTGGATGTGAACCGATTCCGCCATCCAGCGCGCACCGGGCGGCAGCGCGTCGCCAAGCTGCGAGGCCTGGAACAGCGCGTCCATGCCCGCCAGGTTCCCGGTCAGCGAGCGGGCGGTGTTTTGCGAGCGCCAATAGATCGCCTGTTTCGGTTTGTCGGCCTCCGGCTTGGCGCCCAGGAAGCCTTTCAGGCGCACGTCGCGCACCATTTTCAGCTCGTTGATGAAGACGCCGACCAGTTCGGTCACCGCTTCGGTGCCGCCGTGATAGAGCGCGTTCTGCGGACCCGGATTGGCCCAGAGCGCGGCAAAACCGTCGGGCTTGGTCCAGGCATCGCTGACCTCGCCGGCGATTGCCTCGATATTGCCGGCAATGGCCGCACCGTAGGCGCAGCGATAGGCGGCGTCCCTGCCGGCCAATTGATCGGCGCCGTCACCATGGAGCACGAATTCCAGTGCGCCGAGCCCTTGCATGGCGACGCTCTTTGTCGCCAGCTGGGCCGGATCGGCGGCTGTCGGATCCTTGCCGGCAAGTGCTGCCTGCACCTGCTTCAGGCCGATGCTCTTGCGGTCCGGCCAAAACAGCATGCGCTCAAGCCGGTTGTTTTCGGAGATCGGCCCGAAACGGATGATTTCCACCACCGACCAGGCATCCACGACACCCGAGAATTCGGCGCGTGCCGCATCGAGATTGTCTTGCGAGGGCGCCTGGCAAAGCGCGTGCATGATCTTCGCCAAGCTGTCCGCATGGTCATGCAGCCTGGCATAGGCCGGGCGGACGAAGCCGTCGGTCGCCCGCTGGATCACATCCGAAGCCTTCACCGCCGCGGATGCTGGCAGCGCACCGTTGAGGACCAGCAGAGCGAGCGCAAGCGCAAGACGCTTCGGCATCAGAGCGACTCCAGAAATTTGATCAGCGCATCGCGATCGGCCGCATCGGCGGCGGCAAAGCGGTCACGCGCCTTCTGGCCCTCGCCGCCATGCCACAGGATCGCCTCGGCCAGGCTGCGTGCGCGCCCGTCATGCAGGAAGAAGGTGTTGCCGCTGACGGTCTGGGTAAGCCCGATGCCCCACAGCGGCGGCGTGCGCCATTCGCTTCCGGTGGCCTCGCCCACCGCCTGTCCGTCGGCAAGACCGGGTCCCATGTCATGCAGCAGGAAATCGGAATAGGGCCAGATCAGCTGGAAGGCCTGCGCCTTATTCGGGGTGCCGCGACGGGTGACGAATTTCGGCGTATGGCAGGAGATGCAGCCCATATCGTAGAACAGTTTTTTGCCGGCGAGCACGTCCGGTCTGTCGAGATCGCGCCGGGCCGGCACGGCAAGGTTTTGCGAATAGAAGGTAACGAGGTCCATGACCGGCGGCGGCGCTTCGACCGGACCGAGGCGGTTCTGCACACCGTTGGGCAGGGCAAGGCAGGTCTTTTCTCCGGAGGTGCAATCGCCCCAGTGCTTCGGCACCTCGGGCGTCGAAATGCCGATATCGCCGGCAAAAGCGTCCGCCGATTGCTGGCGGATCGATACCGCCTGCGCCTTCCAGCCGAAACGGCCGAGCGTCAGTTCACCGCTGCTGCCGTCGCGAATTATATTGGGCCTGCCGGAAATGCCGTTGCCATCGCGGTCGGCGGGATCGGCACGGGCAAGGATGTCGGCCGGAGCGATCTGCTCGACCAGGCCAAGGCCGATCATCGGCGGCGTCATGCGCGGCGACAGCGTGGTGTGCGGGTCGAGCGGCCCGTAGGCTAGGCCCTCGACCGAATAGCTCGGCTTGCGCAGCGATACCGTGCTGCCGTCCGCCAATTTCACCTTCTCGTCCTGATAGTCGACATGCATCCTGCCTTCGCCCTGCAGGCCGGGTACCGCCAATTCCTGCAATTGCGTGCCATAGACCGGGTCGGGGAAGTTGAGCACCTTGTGATCGGCGAGCGCGGCTTTCTCCTCCTCGGTACTGGCTTGCCTTGCCAGGCGCAGGAACATCGAGGTGGTGCGGCTGTCGCCTTCGGGCGGATGGCCGCGGCCGTCCTTCAGATGACAGTTCTGGCAGGCGCGCTCATTGAACAGGGGGCCTAGCCCATCCGAGGCCTGTGTCGAGGATGGCGAGGACACCCAGTTCTTGCGGAAAATGGCGTTGCCGAGCTTGAAGGTGCCCTCTTCCTCGAAGCTGATGTTGGCAGAGGATTGCGAGAAGGCGTCCTTGTTGACGTCCTTCTTCGAGGTGCCGGCGCCGCCCTGCATTAGCTCGAATTGCTCGGGCTTGGAGAAATCGCTGGTCGGCCTGGTAATGGCGATGACGCGCGCCAGATCCTTCGGCGTCAGATCGGTGCGGCTGGTAGCAAGGCCCGCCGGTTGCGGCGCTCCGGCCAGCGCCGAGGCTGTGAGCGTCGCCACCACGGCAAGAAAAGCGCCGCGAACCATTCCGTATCGCGGTTTCTTCTGAGGCGGCAGGCCGCAATGCTCGGCCGGCCGCAAGCGGCGCATGAAATCTAGGGGGCGCCGCATTCCTGCATGTCCTTATTCCGCCTCGTCGGCCGATGCCGCGTTGAGCTGGCCGTATTTTTCCTCGCCGATCGAGGCCAGCAGATCGAGTTGCGTCTCGAGGAAGTCGATGTGACCTTCCTCGTCAGTCAGCAATTCCTCGAACAGCTTCATCGTCACGTAGTCGCCTGCCTCGTTGCAGATCTCGCGCGACCGCTTGTAGGCAGTGCGCGCGTCATATTCGCCGGCAAGATCGGATTCGAGCACTTCCTTGACATTCTGCCCGATGCGCAGCGGCGCCACGGACTGCAGGTTCGGATGGCCCTCGAGGAAAATGATGCGCGCCACGAGCCGGTCGGCATGGTGCATTTCCTCGATCGATTCGGCGCGTTCCTTCTTCGCCAGCTTGGCGTATCCCCAGTCTTCCAGCAGCCGGAAATGCACCCAGTACTGATTGACCGCTCCAAGTTCCAGAAACAGAGCCTCGTTAAGCCGCTCTATGATCTGCTGTTCGCCTTTCATGGGTTCTGCTCCCGTATTGGACGCGCAGGCCTCTGACGCGATCCAGGTGTGAAACGATGTCCACGCCACTCGCCGCCGAGCGGGTGTGGTAATTTTCGGTGACCCGAATGATCGTTTCGACCACATTTGGGAAGCAGCCGCAACAGCGACCGCGCTTGTGCATGGCATGATAGACCTTCGCCGGCACGATAAGCTGCCAAGGGTCCTCATCCAGCAGTTCGACGATCGTCTGCTCTATCTCCTTTTCGGTGATGATGTTGCAATGGCAGATCAGCATTTGGCGCTCTGGCTGACGGCGCTCATTGCACCGCGTGGCTGGTGGTTTCGATAGTTTACTGGAACACCTTGTCCGGTGAATCGAGGCTGTCCGAGCCCTCGAAGGCTATGGCATTGAGCTTCAGGGTACCGACGGCGCGTTCGATCGACTTGGTCTGATCGACCAGCGCGTCGATCGCCGCCTGCACGGTGGCATTGCCTTCCGTGTTGCCCTCTCCGATCTGCTGGTCATAGGCCTCGCCGGCAAGCGCCCGCGCCTTGATGGCCTCCATCTTGGCGACGGTGACATCCAGTTTGTCCGATAATTCCTTGTCGATCGCCGGATCGGCCGCCTTGACCATGTCGGCCACCGACGGGCCCTCGACGACAGTGCCGTCAAGCCGCGTGTAGCTGCCGCGATAGGCGGCGCGGATGCCGACGGCGTCATTGAGATGGGAGTTGTAGGTGTTGTCGGAGAAACAATCGTGCTCCTCTTCCGGATCGTGCAGCAAGAGGCCGAGCTTCATCCGCTCGCCGGCGAGCTCGCCATAGGACAGCGAGCCCATGCCGGTGAAGATGGTCGAAATGGCGGCGTTCTGCTCGCCATCGACAAGGTTCTTGCGGGCGGCGCCGCCTTCTTTCCAGTCGTTGACCATGTCCTTGAGATCGGAAACCAGAAGGTCGCTCGCCGATTTCAGGTACTGCGAGCGGCGGTCGCAATTGCCGCCGGTGCAATTGGTGAGGTCGTAATCGGTGTAGGGCCGCTCGCCGGCGCCCGGACCGGTGCCGTGCAGGTCTTGCCCCCACAGCAGGAATTCGATGGCGTGATAGCCGGTCGCCACATTGGCCTCGATGCCGCCGGCCTCCTGCAGGGTGCCGGAGAGGAACTCCGGCGTCAGATTGGTGGCGTCGACCTTCTTGCCGTTGATCTCGATCGACTTGTTGGCGATCACATTGGCGGTGTAGAGCGCGTTGGCGTCCGATTCGGTGCCGTAGCTCTTGGCGACATAGTCGATCAAGCCTTCGTCGAGCGGCCAGGAGTTCACCTTGCCTTCCCAGTCATCGACGATGGCATTACCGAAGCGATAGACCTCGGTCTGCTGATAGGGAACGCGCGATGCCTTCCACGCCTCGCGGGCGGCATTCAGCGTCTCAGCCGATGGCTTGGCGAGCAGTGCATCGACAGCCTTGTCGAGCGCCTCGGCCGTGATCAGCGAATCCTCGTATTTGGCAAGCGCAATGTCGGAATAGGTCTTGATGACCGCCTTGGTATCGGTTTGCGCCTTGGCCGGCAGCACGAACACCGCCGCCGTAAGCATCGCGGTGGCGCCGATCGCCGCAAGCCTGCCGCCATACCGCGCCGTGATCATCGTTCTAATGACTGTCTCTCCTCGGGAATCAATGAAATGCCGGCGCCGCGGCGGGCAGTTGCCAGCGGGCAAAGAAGGGTCGCGCCATCGCGCGGTTCGCGGAAGAAAGACACCGAAATGCCTCCAATCGAAAGGGTTCAAGGCCCAGACATCAAAGGGATGCGCTGACGCGCGAGCTTCCATAAAACGGCGAAGACGCCGGATGTCAACTGGTGGTCTAGAAAAAATTCAATTGAAACAACAGTTTAGAATTATTCTAAACTAGAACTGTCAACTTTAACACCGATGTATCAGGAATGCCGGCGCATGACGCGATTGACAGGGGGGCATTCCGGGTGCGACCCGGATCGGCGTTCTTGCGGCGGCGCCGGACAATCGCCAGCTGGCGGGACGTCCTAGATTTGGATGAGGAATCGGGCTGTTATGAAGAACGGGGTTGTCATTGTCGGTGCGGGTCATGCGGGCGTGCAAGCGGCCGCCAGCCTGCGCGAAGAGGGCTATGACGGGCCGGTGATCCTGATCGGCGACGAAAACGAGTTGCCCTACCACAAGCCGCCGCTGTCGAAGACCTTCATCAAGGATCAGCAAGCAAAGCCGCAGCCGTTGCGCGGCGAGGCTTTTTATACCGGCAGCGCCATAGACTATCGGCCAGGCCTCCGGGTCGAGCGCATCGATGTAGGCGGCCGCCGGCTGGAGATATCGGGCGGCGGCGTGCTGCCGTTCGAGCGGCTGGTCCTCGCCACCGGCGCGCGGCCGCGCCTGCTGCCGCTGCCGGGTTCGGAGCTTTCCGGCGTTGTGTCGCTGCGCTCGCTCGGCGATGCCCGCCTGATCCGCGAATTGAGCGCGCAAAGCGAGGAGGCCGTCATCCTCGGCGGCGGCTTCATCGGCCTGGAGATTGCCGCGACGCTCACCGCCGCCGGCCGCAAGGTCACGGTGGTCGAGGCGGTCGACCGACTGCTCGGCCGCGCCGTGGCGCCGGTCATCGCCGGCCATGTGCGCAAGCGGCTGGAAGCCACCGGTGTGCGCGTCCTCACCGGCACCACCATCGAACGGCTGGAGGGCGAGAACGGCCGTGTTTCGGCTGCAATCACCTCGTCCGGCGAGAGATTGCCGGCACAGATGGTCGTCATCGGCATTGGCGTCGTGCCGAATGTCGAATTGGCCGAAGCCGCCGGTATTGCCATCGCCAACGGCATCCGCGTCGACCAGCAGATGCGCACGTCGGTGCCGGAAATCCTCGCCATCGGCGACGCCGCCTCCTACCGGCACTGGTTCACCGGCGGCGATGTGCGGCTGGAATCGGTGCAGAACGCCACAGACCAGGCGCGGCTCGCCGCGCGCACCATCATCGGCCATGCCGACAATTACTCGGCGGTGCCGTGGTTCTGGTCCGATATCGGCGACATGAAGCTGCAGATGGTCGGCCTGATTGCGGGCGGCGACAGCCATGTCGTGCTGGGCGACGTGGCCGAAAACAAATTCTCGATCTACCACTACGCCGCAAGCCGGCTGCTCGGCATCGAATCGGTCAACCGGCCCGGCGACCATATGCTTGGCCGCAAGATGCTCGGCGCCGGCTTTTCGCCGTCGCCGCAGATTGTCGCGACCGGGCCCGACGGGCTGAAGGCGGCGCTCGCCGCCTTCCAGCAGGCAGAGCCTGCAAGAGCGGCCGGATAGCTCAGGCGGCGCGAACTTCGCGGATCGAGCTTTCGAGGATGTCGAGCGCTTCGTTCATGACGGCGTCCTGGATGGTGATCGGCGCGAGGAAGCGGATGACGTTGCCGTAGACGCCGCAGGTCAGCAGGATCAGGCCCTTGTCGAGCGCCTTCAGCCGCACCGCATTGGCGAGTTCCGACGACGGCAGCCCCTTCGTCACATCGTTGAACTCGACCGCGTTCATGAAGCCAGGTCCTCGGATATCGACAATCTCAGGCGCTTCGTCGCGGATCGATTGCAGGCGCTGCTTCAGACGGTTGCCTAGCGTGTTGGCGCGGTCGCAGAGCTTCTCCTCATCGATGACGTCGAGCACGGCATGCGCCGCGGCGACGCCGATCGGGCTGCCGCCATAGGTGCCGCCGAGCCCGCCGGGGCTCGGCGCATCCATGATCTCGGCACGCCCGGTGACGGCCGCCAGCGGGAAGCCGCCGGCCAGGCTCTTGGCCATGGTGGTGATGTCGGCCGCCACCTCGTGGTGGTCCATGGCAAACATCTTGCCGGTGCGGGCAAAGCCGGTCTGCACTTCGTCGGCGATCAGCAGCATGCCGTGCTGGTCGCAGATCTTGCGCAATGCGGTCATGAAGTCGCGCGGCGCCTCGTAGAAGCCACCCTCGCCCTGCACCGGCTCGACGATGATCGCGGCGACGCGGGCCGGGTCGACATCGGCCTTGAACAGCCGGTCGAGCGCGGCCAGCGAATCGGCGACCGAGACGCCGTGCAGCGCCACCGGGAACGGCGCATGGAAGACATCCGCCGGCATGGCGCCGAAGCCGACCTTGTAAGGCACGACCTTGCCGGTCAGCGCCATGCCCATGAAGGTGCGGCCGTGAAAGCCGCCGGAAAAGGCGATGACCGCCGGCCGGCCGGTGGCATTGCGGGCGATCTTGATCGCGTTCTCGACCGCCTCGGCGCCGGTGGTGAGGAAAATCGTCTTCTTGTCGAACTTGCCGGGGAGCATGCCGTTCAGCCGTTCTGCCAGCCTGATATAGCTCTCATAAGGCACGACCTGGTAGCAGGTGTGGGTGAAACGGTCGAGCTGCGCCTTGACCGCTTCGATCACCCTAGGGTGACGGTGGCCGGTGTTGACGACAGCGATGCCGGACGAGAAATCGATATAGCGGCGGCCTTCGACGTCCCAGATCTCCGAATTTTCGGCGCGATCGGCATAGATCTGAGTGGTCATGCCGACGCCGCGGGAAATCGACTGGTTCTTGCGTTCGGAAATGGCTGAATTTGTCATCGTACCCCTCGCCGGGCCGGCGCCCGCTCTCGTTTGATGGCTGTTGAGACTCTTCTGGGCTTATTTCAGTTTTTCCTCAAGTTGGCACCGCCGCCGGGCGATTGGGCCTGCCGGTCGGCGTCAGCAACCGAACGCCCGTCGCTCATGCCGTCCTGACAAACCCCTCGCTGGCCCTCAGCAGATTGCGCGTGTAGTCCTTGGTGACGCGGCGCTCGACAAGGTCGCCGGCGGCGAGGTGCTCGACCGCCTCGCCGTTCTGCATCACCATCAGCCGCTCGCACATATGGGTGATGATGGCGAGGTCGTGGCTGACCATCAGGAAGGTCAGCTTGCGGCGCCGCCGGATCTCCTCCAACAGGTTGAGCACTTCGGCCTGTACGGAAGCGTCGAGCGCCGACGTGGGTTCGTCGAGCAGCAGGATCGAGGGTTCGAGGATCAGGGCGCGGGCGATCGCGACGCGCTGGCGCTGGCCGCCCGACAGTTGATGCGAATAGCGGAAGCGGAATCCGGTTCCCAGGCCGACCTCGTCCAGCGCCCGCTGGATGCGCTTTTCACCGTCAGCGAAGCCGTGAATGGCGAGTGGCTCCTGCAGCAGGCGGTCGACGGTCTGGCGTGGGTGCAGCGAGCCGTACGGGTCCTGGAAGACCATCTGCACCTCGCGATAAAACGCCTTGTCGCGGCGCGCGCCGAGCGTTTTGCCGTTGACGGTAATGGTGCCTGATGCGGCCGGCGCCAGGCCGGCGATTGCCCTGAGAAGGGTCGACTTGCCGGAGCCGGATTCGCCGACGAGGCCGAACGATTCACCGGATTGCACCTCGAGGCTGACGCCTTTCAGCGCGCGGAAGCGGTCGAACATCACCTCCAGCCTGTCGACGGAAAGGGCTGCCGTCATGCCGCCCACTCCGGCTTGCGGTCGAGCACCGGCAACGGGTGGCGGTCGGCGCCGATCTTGGGCATGCAGTTGAGCAGGCCGCGCGTATAGGGATGCTGGGCGCGGCCGAGCTCCGAGGCCTTGAGCTGTTCGACGACCTTGCCGGCATACATGACGATGACACGATCGCAGAAGGACGAGACCAGGCGCAGATCGTGCGAGATGAAGATCAGCCCCATGCCGCGCTCGCTGACCAGCCTGTCGAGGATGCCGAGCACGTCGAGCTGCACGGTGACGTCGAGTGCCGAGGTCGGCTCGTCGGCGATCATCATCTCCGGCCCGGCGATCAGCATCATGGCGATCATGGCGCGCTGGCCCATGCCGCCGGAAACCTCATGCGGATGCAGGTCGAAGACACGGGCCGGATCGCGGATCTGCACAGCCTCCAGCATGGCAAGCGCGCGCTCGCGGGCTTCGGCCTTGGAGACCTTCTCATGCGTGCGCAGCGTCTCGACGATCTGGCGGCCGATGCTCATCACCGGGTCCAGCGAATATTTCGGATCCTGCAGGATCATGGCGATACGCTTGCCGCGCAGCGCGCGGCGCTCGCGCGGCGAGGCGGCCAGCAGGTCGATGCCGTCGAAAGCGAGCGTCTTCGCGGTCACATCGGCCTGCGGCGGGGTGACGCCCATGATGGCGCGGCCGGTCTGCGATTTGCCCGATCCGCTCTCGCCGACGATGCCGAGCCGCTCGCGGCCGAGCGAGAACGAAACGCCGCGCACCGCCTCGATCAGGCCGGTGCGCGTCGGAAAGGTAACGCGCAGGTCGTCGACTTCGAGAAGCGTGCTCATTGGTCACCGCTTCGGGGATCGAGCGCGTCGCGCAAGCCGTCGCCGAGCAGGTTGAAGCCGAGGCTGACGATGAGAATGGCAAAGCCCGGCGCGCCCGCAACCCACCACTGGTCGAGCACGAAGCGGCGGCCGGACGCGATCATCGCGCCCCATTCCGGCAGCGGCGGCTGCGCGCCGAGACCGAGGAAGCCGAGACCGGCGGCGGTCAGGATGATGCCGGCCATGTCGAGCGTCACCCTGATGATCAGCGAGGAGATGCAGAGCGGCATTATGTGGCGGAGCACGATGCGGAACGGCGAGGCGCCCATCAGTTGCACGGCCTTGATGTAGTCCGAATTGCGCACCGTGAGCGTTTCGGCGCGCGCGATGCGGGCATAGGGCGGCCACGAGGTGATGGCGATGGCGAGCACGGCGTTTTCGATGCCGGGGCCGAGCGCGGCGACGAAGGCCAGCGCCAGGATCAGCTTCGGAAAGGCGAGAAAGATGTCGGTGATGCGCATCAGGATCGCATCGGTCCAGCCGCCGGCATAGCCGGCGACGGTGCCGACCAGCAAGCCGATGGGCGCGGCGATGATGGCAACCAGAATGACGACGTAGAGTGTCCAGCGCGAGCCGAAGATGATGCGCGAATAGATATCGCGGCCGAGATCGTCGGTACCGAACCAGTGCGACGCACTCGGCGCCAGCAGCCGCGAGCCCTTGAGGTCGCCGAATGTCGGCGAATAGGGCGCCAGCACATCGGCGAAGGCTGCGACCAACAGCAAGGCGATGATGATGAGCAGGCCGAGAAATGCCAGCCGGTTGGCCGAGAAGCGTCGCCAGGCCACATAGGCGCGGCCGAGCCTTGCCTGCACGCGCGACGCCGGCCGCTCGCTGAGCAGCCAGTCGCGGCGGGTTTGAATCGCTTCCGTGCTCATCCTGCCTTCGTCCTCATCCTGCCTTGGTCCTGGGATCGAGCACCCGGTAGAGCAGGTCGGAGAATAGATTGATGGCGATGAAGACCGAGCCGATGATGATGGTGCCGCCGAGCACGGCATTCATGTCGGCGTTCTGCAGCGAGTTGGTGATGTAGAGGCCGATGCCCGGCCACGAAAACACCGTCTCGGTCAGCACCGAGCCTTCGAGCAGCCCGGCATACGACAGAGCGATCACCGTAACCATCGGTACAGCGGCGTTGCGCAGCGCGTGACCCCAGATGATGCGCGTTTCCGACAGGCCCTTGGCTCGTGCCGCGACGATGTATTCCTGGGTGAGTTCGTTCAGCATGAAGGAGCGCGTCATGCGGCTGATATAGGCGAGCGAGAAATAACCGAGCAGCGAGGCCGGCAGGATGATGTGGCGGAAGGCATCGGCAAATACGTCCCACTGCCGCTGCCAGAGTGCATCCAGCAGGTAAAAGCCGGTAATCGGCGTGAAGGTGTATTCGTAGACGACATCGAGGCGGCCGGGAAAGGCGACCCATTGCAGCTTGGCGTAGAACAGAACCAGCGCCAGCAGCCCCAGCCAGAAGATCGGCACGGAATAGCCGACAAGGCCGATGATCCGCACGACCTGGTCGATGACGCTGCCGCGCCGCACCGCGGCCAGCACGCCAAGCGGCACGCCGATCACCGAACCGATCAATGTTCCCAGCGTCGCCAGTTCGAGCGTCGCGGGAAAGGCGCGGCGGATATCGGTCATCACCGGATTGGTGGTCAGCACCGAGGTGCCGAAATCACCGTTCAGGGCATGTTTGACATAGATGTAGAACTGCTCGACCAGCGGCAGGTCGAGGCCCATCTCGCGGCGCGTTCGTTCGACGACATTGGCCGGCGCCCGGTCGCCGAGCACCGCCAGCACCGGGTCGATCGGGATGACACGGCCGATGAAGAAGGTCACCGCGAGCAGACCGAGATAGGTCGTTATCGCGATGACCAGGAACCGGGCGATCGATGAGGCCACGGCAACGGCGCGGGCGCCGCCGCGCCCTGCCGTCACTTCGCTTTCAGCCACACTCATACGGCGCGTCCGCCGGCGTCACTCCTTCGAGACGGGGCCGACGAAGTTGGTGTCGAAGCTCGGGCCGAGCGCAAAGCCCTTGAGGTTCTTGCGCAGGCCGGCCACTTCCAGCTGCTGGTGGATGATGACGAAAGGACTGGTGTCGAGGATCTTCTTCTCGAGATCCTGGTACATTGTGGCGCGCTTGGCCGCGTCCTTCTCGAGCAGGGCGGCCTCCGTTTGCTTGGTCAGGTCCGGAATGTCCCAGGCGTTGCGCCAGGCCAGCGTCTTGGTCTTGCCTTCATCCGAATTGTCCGGGTTGCTGGCAAAGGTCTGCGCATTGGAATTCGGGTCGAAATAGTCCTGGCCCCACTGGCCGATATAGATGTCGTGGTTGCGGGCGCGGTATTTGGTCAGCGTCTGCTTGCCGTCGCCGGGGATGATCTCCAGCTTGATGCCGGCCTGTCCCAACGTCTGCTGGATCGATTCCGCCATGCCCGTCGTCGGCTGGCCGGTGCGCACGTCCATGGTGACGCTGAAGCCGTCGGCGAGACCCGCCTTGGCGAGCAGTTCCTTGGCCTTGGCGACGTCGAACTTGAACGGATTTTCGTCCAGCTCGCCGAGTACGCCCTTGGGCAGGAAGGTCTGATGGATCTCGCCGATGCCCTTGAGGATGGTCGTGCTCAAGGCATCGTAGTCGACCAGATATTTGAACGCCTGGCGAACCTCGGGCTTGGCGAGGTTCGCGTTCTTCTGGTTGAGGCTGATGTAATAGACCGTGCCCTTCGGCGCGCTGGTGGTGGTGAGGTCGGCATTCTTGGCGATGGCGTCGAGATCGTTCGGCTCGAGATTGCGGGCGACGTCGATGTCGCCGGCTTCCAGCGCCAGGCGCTGGCCCGAGCTTTCCTTCATGTTGCGATAGATGACACGGGCAAGCTTGGCCTTCTCGCCGTTGTAATTGTCGTTGCGTTCCAGCACGACGGCCTCGTTGGCGCGCCATTCGCGCAGCTTGAAGGCGCCGGAGCCGGCATAGCCGGTCTTCAGCCAGGCATTGCCGAAATCATTGTCCCATTTGTAGTCGGCGCTCGGCGTGACCGCGGCGACATGCTCCTTGACCAGCTTGGCGTCGACCACCGAGGCGACCGTCGCCGACAGGCAGTTCAGCACGAAGCTCGGCGCATAGGCCTTGTCGACGGTGAACTGGAACGTCGTATCATCAACGGCCTTCGCCTTCTCGGTGACATTGCCGCCATCGATGCCGAACTGGCCGATGATGAAGGCCGGGCTCTTGTCGAGCTTGATGGCGCGCTCGAACGAATAGGCGACGTCCGCCGCCGTGATCGGATTGCCGGAGGCGAATTTGAGGCCGGGCTTGAGCTTGAACGTGTAGGTCAGGCCGTCGTCGGAGACGCTCCAGCTTTCCGCGAGATCGCCTTTGACCTTGGAGGTGTCGCTGAGGTCGAGGCGTACCAGGAGATCATAGGTGTTGCCGGTGATTTCGGCGGTCGACAATTCGAATGCCTCGCCCGGATCCATGGAGATGATGTCGTCGATGGCGAAACCCTCGACCAGCGTGTCGGCGGGCGTGACCGCGAAGGCAGGCGCAGCGGCCAGAAGCAGCGCGGACATGGCCGCGCCCGCGAGCAAGAAGCGGGAGCGTAGAGCAAACTTTTCCATCATCATTTTAACTGTTCCCTGTTTTTGTTGACCTGAGTTCCCGGCTCAGGGTTGTGGCATTTTCTTGCCGCGTCGAACGGTGATTCCCGGACCATTGTCTTGGCAATTTTGTGCAGTTCCGGCTCACCATATCCGGCGGTTTCGAGCGCGGCAACGAGCATTTGCAGAACGGTCGATTGGGCCAGACCGGCGGTGCGAAAACCCGGCTATTTCAGCGCGGTAACCAGGTCGGCGTCGGGAAAGCAGGTAGCGGAACGGCCGTTGCTGGCCTGCCATTTGCCGATCGAGCGGCGCGTCTTGAAGCCGGGCAGGCCGTCGGCGCTGCCGACATCATAGCCCTTGGCTTCCAGCGCCCGCTGCAGGGCGGCGATGTCGGAGCGGTAGAGCCCGCCGACCGCGCCCCAATTGCCCGAGAAATTACTGTCGCCATGGGCGATGCGATCGGCGCCATGGCCGATAAACAAGGCATAGAGATCGCTGGTGTTATACTGCTTCAGCACGTAGAAATTGGGCGTAACTATGAAGGCCGGGCCGCTGCGGCCGGCCGGCATCAAAAGAAAGCCCTCGGCTTTCAGTTCGCTCGCCGGGAACGGTTTACCCGACACACGCCTGATACCCATATCAGCCCATTGCGAAATCTTCTTGCCCTGGTCGGGACCTTCGAGCGAGCACGAGACGCTGTCCGGTATCGTCACCTCGAAGCCCCAGCCGCGGCCCCTGACCCAGCCATAATGCACGAGATAATTGGCGATCGACGCCAGTATGTCGGGCCTCGAATTCCAGATGTCGGTGCGGCCGTCGCCATCGAAATCGACGGCATGCTTCAGAAACGACGTCGGCATGAACTGCGGCTGACCGAGCGCACCGGCCCAGGACGATTTTATCGCGCCGACCGGGGCAAGCCCGCGCTCGACGATCTCGAGCGCCGCCAGCAGCTCGGTGCGGAAGAATTCTTTCTTCGTCGACATGAACGCCTTGGTGCCCAGCACCTCGAAGGCGTCGTAGGGCAGCTTTGCCGCACCGAAGCCGCTCTCGCGGCCCCAGATCGCCAGCAGCACTTCGCCGGGCACGCCATAGCGCTTCTCGATAGCGGCAAGGGTCCTAGCGTTGGCCGCCTCGCGGGTGCGGCCGCCGGCGGTGACCGCGCGAACTATCTTTTCGGCGAAATAGGCGCCCGGCGAACCGAACTCGGCCTGATGCTGCTTCCGCGGCGTCGTCGCCTTCTCGCCCGGCAGCACCAGGTCGGGCAGCTTGAGGTTCGGCTTGACGCCGTCGAAGGCGGCATCGAAGGTTTTCCTGGAGATGCCTTTGGCCTTGGCTTCGGGCCAGAGGTCGTTGCCAAGCCAGGCGCGGAACTGATCGTCGATTTTTGCCGCGGAGACGGGGGTGGCGAGGAGGAAGGCGGCAAGTGCGGCGAGAAGAAACGCGACGGCTATTTTGTGAAAGCAGCGATCCGTCCCACCCCCCTCTGTCCTGCCGGACATCTCCCCCGCAAGGGGGGAGATTGGCTGTCGCCTCTGCTTCCGCCAATTTTCGACGTTGAAAGATTGGCGGCGAGATTGACGCTGCCGATCTCCCCCCTTGCGGGGGAGATGTCCGGCAGGACAGAGGGGGGTGTGACAGAGTGCCCGCCTTAAAAAATGCGCAGCAGCCATCATCCGCACTCTCCCCGCCACTCGCCTCAAAACGCCGTCCGCGAGCGCAGTGCGGCGGCCAGCGTGCCTTCGTCGAGATAATCGAGCTCGCCGCCGACCGGAACGCCATGCGCCAGCCGCGTCACCTTGATGTCGAAGCCGGAAAGCTGGTCGGTGAGGTAGTGCGCGGTGGTTTGGCCCTCGACCGTGGCGTTGACGGCGAGGATCACTTCCTTGACTTCGCCGCCGGCGACGCGATCGACCAGCGAACGGATGTTGAGCTCATCAGGACCAATGCCGTCGAGCGGCGACAGCGTACCGCCGAGCACATGGTAGCGCACGTTCATGGCGGTCGCCCGCTCCAGCGCCCAAAGGTCGGCCACGTCCTCGACGACGATGAGCGTGGTGGGGTCGCGGCGCGGGTCGGTGCAGATCATGCAGGGATCGGAGGTGTCGACATTGCCGCAGGTCGAGCAGATGCGCACCTTGTCGACCGCCTCGCCCATGGCGGCGGCGAGCGGCGCCAGCAGCTGCTCCTTCTTCTTGATGAGGTGGAGCGCGGCGCGCCGTGCCGAACGCGGGCCGAGCCCCGGCACCTTGGCCAGCAGCTGGATCAGGCGTTCGATCTCGGGACCGGCGATTCGCTTCGACATCGCACCGGTTTAGACCATGATCCCGAAAAGTGGAAACCGGTTTTCGGAAAAGATCATGGTCAAACAAGACGATAGAGCCCCATTCCGATCTATCGGAATGGATCAGGCTCCAGGATTTTTCAACGGGTTTTGGAACACCACTGAGGCGCGTGCTGTCCAGCGGGCAGAGAGGCAATCGCCCAGGTTTGCGCCGCCCCTCATTGCCCTGCCGGGCATTTCTCCCCGTATAGCGGCGGGGAGAAAGGGCTGACCGCAACCTCGGTCCCTTTTTTTGCGACGCCGGAAATTGGCGAAATCCTTGGCCACAGCGTCCTTCTTCCGTCACTATACGGGGAGAAGATGGCGGCAGCCAGATGAGCGGCGGCGCCGACGTTGACCGTCTCAGTTTTCTTCCAGCGGCCGGGTCTGGCCGGCGATCATCGCGCCGATGGCGTCGGTGTTCTCGGGCGTCGCCTCGAACGACATTGTCGGCTCTGCCGGCGCTGCCTCGAAGGAGGTGACAGGCCGTGCGCTCGCGGTCCCACCGAAACGGGCCGCATCGGGCTCCTGCATTGGTTCTTGCAGCGCCACCAGCACCGGCTTCTCCTGGGTGGGCTTCTCTGGGGCCGCCCTCTCCGGGGTCGCCATCCCGGCAGTCACCCTTGTCTGCTTTGCCGGCTGCGATGCGGCGGCGGTCACATAGGTCGCCTTGGCGAATGTCGGCTTGGCGTCGCGCGCCGGCTCGGCCGAGGCGACAAGTATGGCCTGAGCGGCAGGCGCTTGCGGCTTGGCCTGGGCCACGGCGACCACCGGTTCGTCCGGCAGCGGCTGCCAGTTGCGGCCGCGCTTTTCATAGAAGGCATTGCCGCCGGCGACCATGGTGTAGTGCATGTTCTTGTAGGGGAAGCGCAGGCCGGCGGTGTGGAAGTACATCGTGTTCTTCAGCTTGGCTTTGCGCTCGCCCTTGAGCACGGCCGCGGCAGCTTCCTCGACATCGGGCATCGCCTTCGAATTCATCGGCCGCGTCATGACGCCCGGCGCGAATTGGCCGCGCTCGCCAACGACCTGGCAGATGGTGTTGCCATGCTTGCCGGACCGCAGCCGGTTCATCACCACCGTGCCGACCGCAATCATGCCGTCACGGCTCGACCGGTTGGACTCGAAGAACATTGCCCGCTCCAGGCACTCCTTTTCCTTCGGCGTGGAATTGTAGGAGCGCGAGCTCAGGAAACCCGGCGTAATGGCATCGGTCAGGCTGGACATGCCGTGCGAGGCGGTCTGACTGCAAGCGGCCAAAAACAGCGGCGAGATAACGACGCCGAGCCGCAACGGCGTCTTCCATCGGGTAGAGATCAACAGGCGTCCCCTCATTCTGCTGCCAGCCCGCCCCTGGTTGCGGCAAGAATGAGACACTTTCAGGCAAAAAGATGGCTAAAGCGTTATTAAGTGTGGGGAGTTGCCTAATAGACACAGCTGGCGGAAGAGCAAGCACTGGCTGCTGCACTCTTCGGCCACTGTAACGGCATACCGATTGACTAGCCTTAGAAGGGCAGTTTCATTCCCGGCGGGATCGGCAGTCCCGCGGTCAGCGCCTTGGTCTTTTCCTGCATGGTTTGCTCGACCTTGGTCCTGGCGTCGTTGTGGGCAGCGAGAAGCAGATCCTCGAGAATCTCGACCTCGTCCTCCTTGAACAGCGACGGGTCGATCTTCAGCGACTTCATCTCGAATTTGCCGGTCAGCGTCACGCTAATCAGGCCGCCGCCGGCCTGTCCGGTGGCTTCCAGCGTGGCGATCTCATCCTGCATGGCCTGGAACTTGGCCTGCATTTCCTTTGCCTTGCCCATCAGGCCGAGAAGATCTTTCATCGCACGGTCCTTTGCAGTTGGTGCCGGTTGTTTCAGGTTTCGTCGTCGTCTGCCGGCGGCTCGACCGGCACTTCGCCCTCGGCCGCATCGGCTTCCGGCGCGTCGGGAATGCGCACGTCGATGATCTTGGCGCCGGGAAAGCGCGCCAGGATGGCGGCGACCGTCGGATCGCTCTTGGCATCGAGGAAGGCGTTTGCGCGCTTTGTCGATTCCATCTCGGCCAAGGTCTGGCCGCCCTCCTCCTTCGACAGCGACACCAGCCAGTTGCGGCCGGTCCAGGCGCGCAATTTGGCGGTCAAATCGTTGAGCAGCATCTTCGGCGCATCGTCGGTCAGGCTGACGTCGATACGGCCGGGCTCGATGCGCACCAGGCGCACGCAACGCTTGACCAGCACCTTGAAGGCCATGTCGCGCTGGGCGTCGGCAAGGGCGACAATGTCGGCCAGCGACTTCACCGGCACCGGCGGCGCCTCGACCACCGGCTCCGGCGGAGCAACGAAATTGGTCGGCACCGGCTCGGACTCGACCAGGCGCATCGACTGCGCGCCGCCATTGGCCGTCGGCATCCGCGCCTGCGCCACGGCACCGGCACTACCGCTTGCAGGCCCATGATTTGTGGGGCCAGGGCTTGCCGGCGCGCCATTCGCGCGCGGCGCGGCACCCGGCAGGGAGACGCCGTTCTCCAGCGATTTCAGCGCCTCATCCAGCGTCGGCAGGTCGGCGGCATGCGCCAACCGGATCAGCACCATCTCGGCGGCGCTGACTGGACGGTTGGAAGTCTGCACCTCGGGAATGCCTTTCAAAAGCATCTGCCATGTCCGCGACAGCACCTTGACCGACAGCGTCCTGGCGAAATCGGCGCCGCGCCGGCGCTCGTCCTCGGACAGCGAGGCGTCGTCGACAGCAGCCGGCACGAAGCGCAGACGGGTGACCAGATGGTTGAACTCGGCAAGGTCGGTCAGCACCGCGGCAGGATCGGCGCCGGTATCGTACTGGGCACGGAATTCGGCAAGCGCGGCGGCGACGTCGCCTTTCATGACATGTTCGAACAGGTCGACGATGCGGGCACGGTCGGCCAGGCCCAGCATGGCGCGGACCGCTTCGGCGCTGACCGCGCCGCCGCCATGGGCGATCGCCTGGTCGAGGATGGACTGCGCGTCACGCATCGAGCCTTCGGCCGCGCGCGCGATCATCGCCAGCGCATCGTCTTCGACTTCGATGCCCTCCAGACCCGCTATCCTGGCAAGGTCGGCCTTGATCATTGCCGCATCGATGCGCCTGAGGTCGAAACGCTGGCAGCGCGACAGGACGGTGATCGGCACCTTGCGGATTTCGGTGGTGGCGAAGATGAACTTGACGTGCGGCGGCGGCTCTTCCAGCGTCTTCAGCAGGCCGTTGAAGGCCTGGTTGGAAAGCATGTGCACTTCGTCGATGATGTAGACCTTGTAGCGCGCCGATACCGGGGCGTAGCGCACGCGTTCGATGATGTCCCTGATGTCGTCGATGCCGGTATGCGAGGCGGCGTCCATCTCGATGACGTCGACATGGCGGCCTTCCATGATCGCTTGGCAATGCTCGCCGAGCACGGCAAGGTCGACTGAAGGCTGGTCGACGGTCGATGTTTTATAGTTCAGGGCCCGCGCCAGTATGCGCGCGGTCGTCGTCTTGCCGACGCCGCGCACGCCGGTCAGCATCCAGGCCTGGGCGATGCGGCCGGTGGCAAAGGCATTGGTCAAGGTGCGGACCATCGGCTCCTGGCCGATCAGTTCGGAGAAATTCGACGGTCGGTATTTGCGCGCCAGCACGCGATAGGCGGCAGGCTTGTCCGATTTCCCGGCGTCGTTTCCGGCTTCGCTCATTCGCCCGTTAAGCTCCAAGGGCTGCCACTGGAGGCGGCCGATTCCTGCGCATAGTTTCGCCCGCACGGCTTGGCGCCGTCAATGTCGGGGCAAAAGGCGAAGAGGCGGGAGGCTGGAACAATGACCCGTTCCGGGCTCGTTAGGGCTGCTTCCTTCCGGACCTGACCCGGTTGGCGAGTGGACCGTCCACCACCAACCTCCCGGCCTCCATATCGGCAATCCGGCGATGAAATGCAAGTGCGGATGATAGGAGTCGTGCGCGACGGCGAAAGCTGAAACCAAAAACCCGCCTCGGCGGGCGGGTCGTTGGTGCGAATAATCACCATAGCGACATTAGTAGCATAGCTGCCGGCACAAAGCAAGAACAAAATGTGGCTGCGGTCAAAATTGTCGACCTCGGCGGGGCAGCGCCAACCGTATGCAATGCCCTGGTCCTCGGTTCTTCGCGCACAATCAGCGCCACGACGGCCAATGTTGCTTGCTGCCCCTTGCGGCCCCCCGGTAGCCGCTCTAGCGTCGATAAAGTTCAAAAAACGTCAAAATGCGAGGGAAACGCCGATGCTGCCGGGCCTCAAGGCAGGATTCACGCTTGACGCTCAGCTGGAAGCCGACAGCGAACAGCTGATGTGGCTCGGCCTGTGCGAATTGCGCGTCATGAACGACCGCCGCTGGCCGTGGCTGCTGCTGGTGCCGCAGCGGCCGGGCATCGAGGAAATCCACGACATGACGCCGCTCGACCAGGCGATGCTGACCTTCGAGACCAACATGGTGGCGCTGGCGCTGAAGCGGGTGACCGGCTGCACCAAGATCAACACCGGCGCGCTCGGCAACATCGTGCGGCAGTTGCACGTGCATGTTATCGCGCGCTCGGAAGGCGATCCCGGCTGGCCCGGCCCGGTGTGGGGGCACGGCCTGCGCGAGCCCTACCAGCGCTCCGACATTCGCAAGTTTGCGGAAAAGATCAAGGCAGCGCTATAAGCCTCTCCCGTGTCCATCTTGAACCTTCCCGAGTCCGCATGAGCTTTAGCCTGTTTGACGCGCCCTTGCGCGAGCCGAGCCAGTTCGTCGGCTTCGCCGGCAACATCATCGACCGGCAATCCGAAAACCGCGCCGACGATTCCGTCGAAAAGGCGCTCGCCGATCCGACGACTCGGCTTTTGCTGATGCATGGCGGCCGGCTCTATCTGAAGCTTGCGCAAGACGCATTCGATCCCTGGTTCGGCGTGGCCGAAAGCCGGCCGCTCGAGGCATCGCTCGAAAACGGCGTCCTGCTCGGTTTTTCCGAAAGTGGCCCGGTGCTGGCGGTGCCGGCCGCGGTCGAGCCCGAGCAGCTTCCCGAGACGATCAAGGCGATCGACTATCGCTCGGTCTATATGCAGGGGCTGATCGACGAAGCGGCGGCCGGCGCGCTGGCGCAAGGGGCGGCGCTGCTCGCCTGGCATGCCAGCCATCGCTTCTGCAGCAAATGCGGCACCGAAGCCGAGATGCGGGCCGGCGGCTACAAGCGGCATTGCCCGGCCTGCGGTACGGAGCACTTTCCGCGCACCGACCCGGTGGCGATCATGCTGACGGCGACGCGCGAAAAATGCCTGCTCGGCCGCGGCCGGCATTTCGGGCCCGGCATGTATTCGGCGCTCGCCGGTTTCATCGAGCCGGGCGAGACGATCGAGGCGGCGGTGCGCCGCGAAACGCTGGAGGAAGCCGGCATCCGGCTCGGCCGCGTCGTCTACCACGCCAGCCAGCCCTGGCCGTTTCCCTATTCGCTGATGATCGGCTGCTTCGGCGAACCGCTCAACGACGACATCCACCCCGACCTCAACGAGCTGGAAGACTGCCGCTGGTTCTTTCGCGACGAGGTGCTGTCGATGCTGGCCAGGGAACATCCGGGCGGCCTGGTGACGCCGCCGAAAGGGGCGATCGCCTATAACCTGATCCGCGCCTGGGCCGACAGCGCGTGACACGAAGACATCGCAGGAGCAAAAAATGATCCGTCACACCGTCGTGTTCACGCTAAAACACCCGCCGCACTCGCTTGAGGAAAAAAGGTTCCTCGCCGATGCCAAGAGGATCCTCACGGCGATAAAGGGCGTCACGCATTTCGAGCAGTTGCGGCAGGTCAGCCCCAAGAACGAGTACCGCTTCGGCTTCTCGATGGAGTTCGCCGATCAGCGGGCTTACTCCGGCTACAACGATCATCCCGACCACGTCGCCTTCGTCCGCGACCGCTGGATCCCCGAGGTCGAGGCGTTTATGGAGATCGACTACGTGCCGCTCGGCTGGGGCTGAGACGGGGAAGCGGCGCTCCAAAAAATCAATACCCCGCGTCGCGGTCCACCACATTTTCCAGCGCTTCGCCGCGCTCGAAGGCGTCCATCTGGCGCAGCATGATCGGCGCCAGGTGGACCGGATCGGAAGTTGCCGCCGCATGCGGCGTCACGAACACTTTAGGATGGTTCCATAGTGGGCTGGTCTTCGGCAGCGGCTCGACCTCGAACACGTCGAGGCTGGCTTCCTTCAGCGTGCCGTCGTCCAGTGCGCGCAGAATGTCGGCGTCCTTCTGCAGCCTGCCGCGCCCGGCATTGATCAGCACCGAGCCGCCGAGGCCGTTGCGCTTGCGCAGCTCCTTCAGCACGCCGTGGTTGATGATGCCGTGCGTCTGCGGCGTCAGCGGCAGAAGCACCACCAGGATGTCGGTAGCGTTGAGGAACGGGATCAGGCCGGCCTCGCCCGCATAAGTCGAGACACCTTGCATCGGCCGATCGCTGCGCGACCAGCCATTGACCGGAAAGCCGAGCGACAACAGCACCGACGCCGCCGCGCGGCCGAGCGTGCCGAGCCCCATAATGCCGACCGAGATGTCGCTGGCCGGCCGCTGCTGCGGTTCGTGCCAGATCTTCTTCTGCTGCTGGGCGCGGTAGAGCATGCCCTGGCGATGGTGGTCGAGCACCCGCCAGACGACGTATTCGGTCATGTACTGGGTCAGGTTGTCGGCCACCACCTTGACGACCGGAACGTCGGGCAAGGTGGGATCGGCGAAGATGTGGTCGACGCCGGCGCCGATCGAGAAGATGGCGCGCAGATTGGGCAGCGACGACAACAGGTTCGGCCGCTGTTTCCACACCACCGCATAGGTGATCGACGGATCGGCGGCGCCATTCGGCTCGAGCACCACTTCGCGCTCCGCCGACAGCAGTTCGCGCCAGCGCAGCGGATGAATACCGGTGAGGGCAAGCAGGATGCGGCCTTTTTCCATTGCGGATTGTTTTTCCTTTTTACCAACAGCGTTCGCGTCCCGACGTGCAAGGGCGCGGCAGCGTTTTGATTTTGTGCATGATCTCTGGCGAAAATCTACTCGCTAACGATGCCGACCGGCGCCGTTTCGATCTTGAAGGCGGCCGAGATCAACGCCTTTGTATAGTCGGTCCGCGGGTTGCCAAAAATCTGTTCGGAAGGTCCGGCTTCGACGATCCTGCCATTGCGCATGACGATGACTTCATTGGCGAGCGCGCGGATGACCCTCAGATCGTGGCTGATGAAGAGATAGGCGAGGTCGTGCTTGGCCTGCAGGCTGCGCAAGAGGTCGACGACCTGCGCCTGCACGCTCATGTCGAGCGCCGAGGTCGGCTCGTCCAGCATGACGAAGCGCGGGTTGAGCACCATGGCGCGCGCGATGGCGACGCGCTGGCGCTGGCCGCCGGAGAATTCGTGCGGATAGCGGTTGCGCGTCGCCGGATCGAGGCCGACTTCCCGCAGCACGTCGACGACGCGCTCGTCGCGTTCATCCAGCGACAGCTTCGGCTCGTGGATCTTCAACCCTTCCTCGATGATCTCGGCGACCGACATGCGCGGGCTGAGCGAGCCGAACGGATCCTGGAAGACGATCTGCAACTCGCGCCGCAGCGGCCGCATTTCATTGAAGGACAGCTGATCGATGCCGCGTCCGTTGAACTGGATATTCCCGGTCGACGAGATCATCCTGGCCAGCGCCAGGCCGAGCGTCGTCTTGCCTGAGCCGGATTCGCCGACGACGCCAAGCGTCTGGCCGGCCCGCACGGTGACGTCGATGCCGTCGACCGCCTTCACATTGTCGACGGTGCGCCGGAAGAAGCCCTTCTTGATCGGAAACCAGACCTTGACGTCGTTGCCGACCATCACTGGCTTGGCGGCCTGGTTGGCCGCCGGCGGCTTGCCCTTCGGCTCGGCGGCAAGCAGATGCCGGGTGTAGGCGTGCTGCGGATTGGCGAATATCTCCTTGGTCGGGCCGGTCTCGACGATCTTGCCTTTGGTCATCACGCAGACCCGGTCGGCGATCTTCCTGACGATGCCGAGATCGTGGGTGATGAACAGCATCGACATGTTCTTGCGGCTTTTCAGGCCGGCGAGCAGTTCGAGGATCTGCGCCTGGACGGTGACGTCGAGCGCCGTCGTCGGCTCGTCGGCGATCAAAAGTTCAGGCTCGTTGGCCAGCGCCATGGCGATCATGACGCGCT
Source organism: Mesorhizobium sp. M0028 (assembly GCF_040323855.1). NCBI lineage: Bacteria > Pseudomonadati > Pseudomonadota > Alphaproteobacteria > Hyphomicrobiales > Phyllobacteriaceae > Mesorhizobium > Mesorhizobium sp. M0028. Next base: position 96,086 of record NZ_JAMYVG010000011.1, on the reverse strand, counting down.
GGCGCTGGCCGCCGGAAAGCTGGTGCGGATAGGCGTCGAGCCGTTTCTCCGGTTCGCGGATGCCGACCTCATGCAGAAGTTCCAGCGTGCGCGCCTTGGCGGTGCGATCGCCCAGGCCCTGGTGCAATTTCAGCACCTCGACGATCTGCTGCTCGATCGTGTGCAGCGGGTTGAGCGAGGTCATCGGCTCCTGGAAGATCATGGTGATCTTGTTGCCGCGCACGCGGCGCAAGTCTCTCTCGTCCGTGGCCAGCAGGTCGGCGCCGAGGAACAGGATCTTTCCCGAGGGGTGGCTGGCGGTCGGATAGGGCAGCAGCTTCAGCACCGACAGCGCGGTGACCGACTTGCCGGAGCCGGATTCGCCGACCAGCGCCACCGTCTCGCCCTTGGCGAGGTCGAAGGAAATATGGTCGACGGCGATCGACTGGTTGCCGCCTTGCGTGAAGGCGACGCTGAGATCCTGGACCGAGAGCAGTGGGGTATCGCTCATCTGAACGTCTTGCGCGGATCGAAAGCGTCGCGGGTGGCCTCGCCAACGAAGACCAGCAGCGACAGCATCAGCGAGATGACGACGAAGCCGGAAATGCCGAGCCATGGCGCGTTGAGATTGCGCTGTGCCTGCTTCAACAACTCGCCGAGCGAGGCGGAGCCGGGCGGCAGGCCGAACCCGAGATAGTCGAGCGAAGTCAGCGTCGAAATCGAGCCGCTGAGCAGGAAGGGCAGGAAGGTCAGCGTCGCCACCATGGCGTTGGGCAGCAGATGCCGGAACATGATGGTGATGTTGGACACGCCGAGCGCGCGCGCCGCATTGACATATTCGAAATTGCGGGCGCGCAGGAACTCGGCCCTTACTACGCCGACCAGTGCCACCCAGGAAAACAGCAGCATCAATCCGAGCAGGATGAAGAAGCCGGGCGGCAGGATGGCGGCGACGATCAAGAGCAGATACAGCACCGGGATGGCCGACCAGATCTCGATGAAGCGCTGGAACAGAAGGTCGGTCCAGCCGCCGAAATAGCCCTGCAAGGCGCCGGCCGCCACGCCGATCAGCGCCGAGCCGGCAGTCAGGACCAGGCCAAACAGCACCGAGACCCTGAATCCGTAGATGACGCGCGCCAGCACGTCGCGGGCCTGGTCATCGGTGCCCAGCCAGTTCCAGTTGCCGACGTTGCAGTTGGGGTCCGCTTCGCCTTTCGGATACTGGTTGCAGCGCGTCTTCTTGTCGTAGAGCCAGGATGGCTTGGTCGGTGCTGCTTCGGGAATGGCATTGTTGACGGTCTGGTAGGAGTAGCGCACCGGTGGCCAGATCATCCAGCCATTGGCGTCGATCTCGTCCTGGATGACCGGGTCGCGGTAGTCGGTGACCGCATAGAAGCCGCCGAATTTCTCCTCGGGATAGGCGACCAGGACCGGAAACAGGATCTCGCCCTTGTAGGAGGCGATGATTGGCCTGTCGTTGGCGATCAGTTCGGAAACCAGCGACAGCACGAACAGGAACAGGAATATCCACAACGACCAGTAGCCGCGCCGGTTGGACTTGAAGTTCTGCAGGCGCCGCTGGTTGAGCGGCGACAGAAAGGGCCGCGCGATCCGAGGCGGCGCCGTTTCGGCTGTGGCCTGCGCCATCAGACGTCTCTCCGCTCGAAGTCGATGCGCGGATCGACCCAGGTATAGATCAGATCGGACAGCAGCCCGACGAACAGGCCAAGCAGCGAGAAGATGTAGAGATTGGCGAAGACCACCGGATAATCGCGCTGCACCACCGAGTTGAAGCCGAGCAGACCGAGGCCGTCGAGCGAAAAGATGTTCTCGATCAGCAGCGAGCCGGTGAAGAAGGCCGAGATGAAGGCGCCGGGAAAACCGGCGATGACGATCAGCATGGCGTTGCGGAAGACGTGGCCGTAGAGCACCTGCCGCTCCGACAGGCCCTTGGCGCGGGCGGTGACGACATATTGCTTGCGGATTTCCTCGAGGAAGGAATTCTTGGTCAAAAGCGTCGTCGTGGCGAAGGCCGACAATACCAGCGCGGTCAGCGGCAAGGTCATATGCCAGAAATAGTCGACGATCCGCGCCGGCCACGACAGCTGGTCCCAATTGTCGGAGGTGATGCCGCGCAGCGGAAACCAGTCCCAGAACGAGCCGCCGGCAAACAGCACCATCAGCAAGATGCCGAACAGGAAGCCTGGAATGGCGTAACCGACGATGACGACGCCGCTGGTCCAGACGTCGAAGGTGGAGCCGTCCTTGACCGCCTTGCGGATGCCGAGCGGGATCGAAATCAGATAGGACAAAAGCGTGATCCACAGCCCGATCGAGATCGACACCGGCATCTTTTCCAGGATCAAGTCGAGCACCGAAATGTCGCGGAAGTAGCTGTCGCCGAAATCGAAGCGGAGATAGTTCCACAGCATCATGCCAAAGCGCTCGAGCGGCGGCTTGTCGAAGCCGAACTGCTTCTCCAGCTTCTTGATGAATTCCGGATCGAGCCCTTGCGCGCCGCGGTATTTCGAGCCGACGTCGCCGGCCACATCGAAATTGGCGCCGCCGGCATCACCGCCGCCGCCACCGAGGCGATCGCTGCCGCCCTGGTTGGTCAGCCTGGCAATGACCTGCTCGACCGGCCCGCCAGGCGCGAACTGGATGACGGCGAAGGACACCGCCATGATGCCGAACAAGGTCGGGATCATCAGCAGCATGCGGCGCAGTATATAGGCGCCCATCAGTTTTTACCCTCCTTAGGGAGGACCACTGTGGCTGGGGGTGCCCCCGAGGCAATCGCTTCAGGCCAATTGTCGACGCCGGCGCCGCCTCTCATTGTCCTGCCGGACATTTCTCCCCGTATAGTGACGGGGAGAAAGGGGCTGGCCGTAGTCTCGGCGCTTTTGTTGCCATGTTTGTGGTTGGCGAAATCCTCGATGAAAGCCCCCCTCTCCCCGTCGCTATACGGGGAGAGGATGCCGGCAGGCAGGTGAGGGGCGGCGCCAACGCCCGCAAGAAATTCAGCCTTTGCCAATCTTTGCCGCCTTGTCCCTGTCAAACCACCACAGCGCTTCCATCGCGAAGCCGTAGTCGGGTTTCGTTTCGTCGAAACCGAACATGTCCCAGAAGGCCACGCGGTGATTCGCCGAATACCAACTAGGAATCCAGTCCATGCGCGCGCGCAAGACCCGATCCAGCGAACGCAGCACTGTCGTCAGTTCCTGACGGTTTTTGACGCGGTCTATCGCCTCGACAAGCATGTCGATCGCCGGGTCTGCCGTGCCGGACAGATTGCGCGATCCCTGCAGGTTGGCCGAGCGTGAATGGAAGATGCCGTCCATTCCCTCCCGTGTTGGCGTCGGCGAGAACAGCACCGCCATCGCTATCATGTCGAAATCGAAGCTCGCCTGCCTGGCTTGGTGCTGTGCCGACTCGACCAGGCGGATTGAGGCGTCGAAGCCGATGGCCTTCAAATTCTCCGCCCACGGCCCATAGATGCGCACCAAACCTTCGTCGTCAGCAAGGATTTCTAACCTGAAAGTTTCGCCGGCGGCATTCTGGAAAAATTGACCGGACCGTTTCCATCCCGCGTCAGCCATCAGCTTTTGCGATGCGCGCAGCAATTTCCGGTCACGGCCGCTGCCGTCGGATGGGGGCAGAGCATAGACTTCGCCGAAGACTTCAGGCGCAAGCTTGTCGCGAAGCGGCTCCAGCAGCGTCAGTTCGTCAGGAGACGGTACGCCGGTGGCTTTGAATTCCGATCGTTCGAAATTGGATTGCGAACGATCATAGAGGCCGTAGAACAGCGATTTGTTGGTCCATTCGAAATCGAAGCACAACGCAATTGCGCGGCGCACGCGCATATCCCGAAACCGTTCGCGCCGTTGGTTCATGGCTGTCGCGTACATTAACGGGCGCTTTTCGGAAGGAAACTCGCGTTTAACCACCTTGCCTGCGGTGAGCGCCGGAAAATCGTAGCCGGTAGCCCATACGCGCGACGTTGCCTCTTCGCGGAAATGGACTTCGCCCTTCTTGAAAGCCTCGAAAGCCGCCTGACGGTCGCCATAGAACTCTATGCGCAGCTTGTCGAAATGGAACTGTCCTTTATTGACCGGCAGGCCGCGGCCCCAATAGTCCACGACGCGCTCGAACTCGATTGTCTGTCCCGGACGCACCAACCCGACCTTGTAAGGGCCGGATCCGAGCGGCGCCTTCATGCGGGAGCTGTCAAACGGGGCGATCGCGAAATATGCCTTGGAGAGGATCGGGAACGTTGCGACATCCAGGATGGTACGTTCCGATTGCTTGCCCGAAAAGGTCAATCTCAGCGTTCCAGTATCGGCGGCGACGGCTTGGGTCATCTCACGGAGCGGCAGCGAGAGATCGGGATGGCCCTGATTCTTGAAAAGGGTGAACGTATATGCGGCATCCTCTGCGGTCAGCGGCGAGCCGTCATGCCAGCGCGCCTGCGGGCGCAGGGCGAACTCGAACATGTTGCGGTCCGCCGAGATCGTCACGCTTTCAGCCAGCAGTCCATAGATGGAATCCGGCTCGTCCTGTGCGCCGGTCATGAGCGAATCGAAACACATTTCCATGCGCGGCGGGGCGTCACCCTTGGGCACGAAGCTGTTCAGCGTGTTGAAGGTGTAGGGATTCTGGTTGAACACCCATTGCGAGGGGCCGAAATTAAAGGTGCCGCCCTTGGGCGCGTCGACATTCACATAGTCGAAATGCTTGAAATCCGGCGCGTATTTGAGATCGCCGAAGGCCGACAGGCCGTGCAGTTTCACGCCGGTCGGGGTCGTGGCGAAAGCCCGGCCGGGCAGCCATGCAGCTGCCGCGGCGGCACCGCCCAGGGCGAGGAAGTCGCGACGGGGCAGCACCGTCATCAATTGCCACTCTTGTATTTGGCCGCCAGCGCCTTTTCCTTGACCGGATCGATCCACCAGGAATTCTGGTCGACGCCGCTATAGGCGGGCTGCTTTTCCGGCATACCGAACTTGTTCCAATAGGCGAGCCAGACCACGGCGCGGTAATATTGCGGCACGACGTAGAAGTTCCACAACAGCACCCGGTCGAGCGCATGGGTGGCGGCAACGAGATCGTCGCGGTCGGTGGCATAGATGATCCGGTCGACCAGCGCATCGACGACCGGATTCTTGATGCCGGCGTAATTGCGCGATCCCGGCGAATCGGCGGCCTTGGAGCTCCAGAAATCGCGCTGTTCATTACCGGGAGAGTCCGACTGGCCGAGTATCGAAGTGACCACGTCAAAGTCGAAATGGGTGACGCGGTTGATATACTGGGTCTGATCGATCAGGCGCAGCGTCGCGTCGACGCCGATTTTGCGCAGATTGGCGATGTACGGGCTGGCGATGACCTGGTCGGTGTCGTTCCAGCCGAGGATTTCGAATTTGAACGGTTCGCCGGTCTTGGCGTTGACCATCTTGCCGCCCTTGATCACCCAGCCTGCCTTGGCGAACAGATCGACCGCGGTCTTCAGGTATTTGCGCTCCGCCTGCGGGCTGTCGTAGACCGGCAGCTTGAATTCCTGGGTGAAGACCTCGGGCGGCAGCTTGTCACGGTACTGCTCCAGGATTTCGAGTTCCTTGCCTTGCGGCAGGCCGCTCGACGCCAGTTCCGTGCCCTGGAAATAGCTGCTGGTGCGGGTATTGGAACCGAAGAACAGGGTCCGGTTCATCGTCTCGAAGTCGAACGGGTACATCAAGGCGGCGCGCACCAGGCGATCTTGGAACAGCGGGCGCCTGGTGTTGAGCATGAAGGCCTGCATCGGTTCGGGCGACGCGGTCTTGAATTCCTTCTTGATGACGTCGCCGGCCTGGACTGCCGGGAAATTATAGGCCGTGTTCCAGCGCCTCGAACTGTTCTCCGGCTTGATGTCGTCCAAGCCGCCCTTGGTGAAGGCCTGCCAGGCGGCATTGTCGTCGAGAAAATAGGTGAAACGCTGGCTGTCGGAATTCTCGCGGCCGATCTTCACCGGCAGCTTGGCCGCCCAGTAGTCGGGCACGCGCTGCCAGACGATTTCCGAGCCCGGCTTGAAGCTGGCGATCTTGTAGGCGGCCGAGCCGAGTGGCGGCTCCAACGTCGATTTGGTGACGTCGCGCTTCTTGCCATTGGCGTCGGTACCTTCCCACCAGTGCTTGGGCAATACGACGAGATCGCCGAGAATCTTGGGCAGTTCGCGGTTGCCCTTCTGGTTGAAATGGAACTCGACCTCGCGGTCGGAGATGGCGACCGCGTCGGTGACGTTTTCGAAATAGCGGCTATATTGCGGGCTGTTGGCCTTCAGCACCTGGAACGACCAGATCACGTCGTCGGTGGTGATCGGCTGGCCGTCATGCCATTTCGCCCGCGGGTCGAGCCGGTAGGTCGCTGAGGAATAGTCGGCCGGATATTTGTAGGCGTCGGCGATCAGCGGATGGCTGGTGCTGCCCTCGTCGGTCGCCTGCTCCATCAGCGTGTCGTAGAGCAGGCCGCCGCCGAACTGCGCGAAGCCGGCAGCCGGCGACCCCTGCACGATGTAGGGATTGAAGCTGTCGAACGTACCAAGCACCACGGAATTCAGCGTGCCGCCCTTGGGTGCATCCGGATTGATGTAATCGTAGTGCTGGAAGTTGTCGCCATATTTGGATTCGCCGATCAGCGACGAGGTCGTGCGCCATTCGTCCGCGAGGGCCGCCTGCAGGCCGCCGGCAAAAGCAGCCAGCATAAGCACCAATTTCAGAAGCGTCCGCGCTCGGCCAACCGTCATGCGTTCTCCTCTTCGCGATATAGCGCCGTCACCATAGCGTCTGGGCCCAATCTAGATCATTTGGCGGCGCTGAAAACCGCAACGGAGCGGCTTTGTCGTCGCATATGCATTTTTCCTAACGAAAAAGCCGGGCTGAACCCGGCTTTTTCAAGGATTATGTCATTACAGTTTTGTTATTTTGCGGGTGCAGCCGGAGCGGCTGGCGCCGCGCCTTCTGCCGGCTTGGCAGGGGCTGCACCTTCGGCCGGCTTGGCGGGCGCGTTCTCGGCCGAGGCGCCGGGCGCCGGCAGCGGCTTCGGATTGTCCGACAGCGTGCGCAGATAGGCGATGACGTTGGCGCGGTCCTCATCCTTCGGCAGGCCGGCGAAACCCATCGCCGTGCCCTTCACGAACTTCTTCGGCGAGGTGATGAAGTGGTTGAGGTTGTCGTAGGTCCACTTCTCGCTGCCGCCCTTAGAGAACTCCTTCATGCCGGCAGAATAGGCAAAGCCCTCATGCTCGGCGACCGGACGGTCGATGATGTCCCACAGATCGGGGCCCACCTTGTTGGGGCCGCCCTTTTCGCCGGAATGACAGGCCTGGCATTTCTTGAAGACGGCGGCGCCCGCTTCGGCGTTGGCGGTGGTCAGCAGCTCGGCGATCGGCTTGGCCTCCGCGGCGGGAGCGGCCGGGCCGCCTTCGGCAGGCTCGGTCGCCTCGATGGCAAAGCCGGGCTTTTCCGGCGCCGGCGAGGCAAACAGCGCGTCGGACACGATGCCAACGGAAAAGACAATGAACACCGTGCCGAGGAAAGCGGCGAGCAGCTTGTTGACTTCGTTGGAATCCATACGCCCCAGGCTCCCTTTTCCGGCGGACCGATCCGTCCACTCCGTCCGTCGGTATCGTGAACCACCCTGCGAGGCGGTCAAATCGCGCGGAAACTAGGTCTTTTGCTCCGGCGTTGCAACACCTATAAGGGCGCTGCCAGTGAGACCTTTTGCCACTTTTGTCCTCCTCTTTTTCGAGCCCCTGCCCGCCTCATGTCCACCCTCATCCTGATCCCGGCCCGCATGGCCTCGACCCGCCTGCCGGGCAAGCCGCTGGCCAACATCGCCGGCACTCCGATGATCGTCCACGTCGCCCGCCGTGCTGCCGAGGCCGGCCTCGGCCGGGTCGTCGTCGCCACCGATACGCAAAGCGTTGCGGAGGCGGTGCGCGCGCATGATTTCGAGGCGGTGATGACGCGGGCGGACCACGAAACCGGCTCCGACCGCATCTTCGAAGCGCTGACCATTCTCGACCCTGGCAACAGCGTCGAGACCATCGTCAATGTGCAGGGCGATCTGCCGACCATCGAGCCCCTTGTTATCGGCGCCGCGCTTAAGCCTTTCGAGAACGCAGCGGTCGACATCGCCACGCTCTGCGTCGAGATCGTCCGCGACGAGGAAAAGACCAATCCGAACGTCGTCAAGCTGGTCGGCTCGCCACTCTCGGCGACGCGGCTCAGGGCGCTCTATTTCACCCGCGCCACCGCCCCCTGGGGCGAAGGCCCGCTCTACCATCATATCGGCCTCTATGCCTATCGCCGCGCCGCACTCGAACGCTTCGTTGCGCTGAGGCCGTCGCCGCTGGAGCGCCGCGAGCGGCTGGAGCAGTTGCGGGCGCTCGAGGCCGGCATGCGCATTGATGCGGAGATCGTGCAGTCGGTGCCGCTTGGCGTCGATACGCCGGACGATCTCGAACGCGCCAGGGCGCTCCTTTCCAACTAAGAAATTCTTCCCCCAATTCCCGAGACTCTGCGCATGCCTGAAAAGACCAACAAAATATCCTTCCAGGGCGAGCCGGGCGCCAATTCCGACACCGCCTGCCGCAACATGTTCCCGTCGATGGAGCCGTTGCCGTGCCCGACCTTTGAGGACGCCTTCAACGCCGTCGAGACCGGCAAGGCCGATCTGGCGATGATCCCGATCGAGAACACCATTGCCGGCCGCGTCGCCGACATCCATCACCTCTTGCCGGAATCGAAGCTGCACATCATCGGCGAATATTTCCTGCCGATCCACTTCCAGCTGATGGTGCTGCCCGGCGTCAGGCGCGACGAGATCCGGACCGTGCACAGCCACATCCACGCGCTCGGCCAATGCCGCAAATACATCCGCAAGAACGGCTGGAAGGCGACGGTTGCCGGCGACACGGCGGGCGCCGCCAAGATGGTCGCCGCGATGAAGGACCGCACCATGGCCGCGCTGGCGCCGGCGCTGGCCTCGACGCTCTACGGGCTCGACATCATCGAGGAGAATGTCGAGGACACCGACAGCAACGTCACCCGTTTCGTCGTGCTGACCAAGAACAAGCAATGGGCCGAACGCCCCTCGGCCGACGCCAAGATGATGACGACCTTCATCTTCCGCGTCCGCAACGTGCCTGCCGCGCTCTACAAGGCGATGGGCGGCTTCGCCACCAACGGCATCAACATGACCAAGCTGGAAAGCTACCAGCTCGGCGCGTTTACGGCGACGCTGTTCTACGCCGACATAGAGGGCCATCCCGACGACCCGCTGGTGAAGCTGGCGCTCGACGAGCTCGCCTTCTTCTCGCGCGAAATGCGCATTCTCGGCGTCTACCCCGCCAGTGCCTCGCGCGAGCAATGGAAGGTGGCGGATTAGGGTCCGGTCAGGTCAGGCTGAGCTTGTTCTGCCTGGCCGGCTTGCCGCATTCGCGGCGGCTGATCGACCGGTTCATGGCGTCGATCTTGCCGCTTGCCTGGTCGGCGTCACGTTTGGCTTTTGAGCGCATGTCCGGCGTGAACGGGCCGAAGCCCGTCGCCGGGTTGGAGAAGGACGGCTTGGCGTCCACCGGCAAATGATATTGCTGCGCCAGGCCGTTTCGTTGCGCCAGCAATTGGTCGCAAGGCACCTTGTCATATAGCAGCGAGGACTGGACGTTTTCGTCCTGCCGTTCGGACATCGAATTGCCGACGCAGCCGGCCATCGCCAGGCAAGATGCCAAGACCATCATGTTCCAGCGCATGAACGTGCTCCTTGTCTTTCGCAGCTGCCACTCTCCTGTGCAGCGGCAGGAGTCTTAGCCAGATTTTACGCTGCCGGAAAGCAAGCTTGCCAGTACGGCAAGCCCTTCGACCGGTTCGCGGCGATCCTGCCGGATAATCGTTGCCTGCAGCGACAGGACCGAAAAGCCGTTGGCGTCCAGAACCCGCTCTACATAGCTTTGCGAATGCGCATAGCGGCGCGACGGCTGCAAGGCGAAATCGCCGCTGCCAGATAGGTCGCCGCCGGAGAGCGTCTCGACGGAGAACGCAAACAGACCGCCGCCGGCAAGCATTCCGGCAATCTTGGTCACCACCTTGTCGAGTGCGCCGAGATAGATGAACACATCTGCCGCCGTCACCAGATCGGCTTTCGGGCCTGAATAGCAAAAATCCTGCAGGTCCGTCTTGACGAGCAGATCGTAGACGCCTTTGGCGCGCGCCTGCCTCAGCATGCCGGCCGAGATGTCGTAACCCTCCAGCCGATCGGCGATCGGCCGCAGTCTCTGGCCCATGAGGCCGGTGCCGCAGCCGAGATCGAGCACCAGCGAAAACCGGCCCGGCCGTGCTGCCCGGATGGCTCGGTCGAGACATTCGGGCAGACGATAGCCTAGCCTGTCGACCAGCTCACCCTCGAAGCTTCCGGCATAGTGGTCGTACAGCGTCTCGACAAAGGCGCTGGGCGGCGCCTGGGCGGCCGCTGCCTTGCCGATCAATTGCAGCTTGAGCACCGCGCCGAGCCTGTCCGCCGGGTCCAGCCGCAGTGCCGTCGTCCAGGCCTGCGCGGCGAGATCGGGCGCGCCCGCCGCCTCCTGCATCTCACCGAGGCGGAACCAGCCGGCCGGCCATTGCGGCGCCAGTTCGAGCGCGCCGAGCAGCAATTCCGACGCTGCCGCATGATCGCCGGACGCATGGAGCATTTCGGCATAGTCGGCGCGGCGGTCGGCGGTCGGATCGCCGGACGAAGTCTGGAGCGGTTTCATGGCGATCAGGTTCCGCCGGTGTTTTGCGGCCGGCCTGCGCTCTATGCTGGAGTCAGCAGTGACTTACAACAGGCTTCCCGCGCCGGAATTAGCGCCTATCTTGGGGCCATGCGCGCCAGCGACCTGCTTCATCCCCGGCCGGAAGGGCTGTATTGCCCGCCCGGCGATTTCTTCATCGACCCGGTGCGGCCGGTCAACCGGGCGCTGATCACACATGGCCATTCCGACCATGCCCGCCCCGGCCACCGCTCGGTGATGGCGACGCAGCAGACGCTCGACATCATGGGGCTGCGCTACGGCGAAGATTTTGCCGGAACGACGCAAGCCGCCGTGCTCGGCGAGACGATCACGCTCGACGGCGTCACCGTCAGCTTTCACCCGGCTGGCCATGTGCTGGGCTCGGCGCAGATCAAGGTCGCGCATCAGGGCACATGCATCGTCGCGTCCGGCGACTATAAGCGCCAGAAGGACGCGACCTGCGAGCCGTTCGAGCCACTCAAATGCGACGTCTTCATCACCGAGGCGACGTTCGGCCTGCCGGTGTTCCGCCATCCGCCCGATAGCGAAGAGATCGCCCGGTTGCTGAAATCGACCGAGCAGTTTCCCGAACGCACGCATCTGGTCGGCGCCTATGCGCTTGGCAAGGCGCAGCGCGTCATGCGCCTGCTGCGCGATGCCGGCTACGAAAAGCCGATCTACATCCATGGCGCGCTGGCCAAGCTCAGCGAGTATTTCCAGAGCCAGGACATCGATCTCGGCACACTGGAACCGGCGACCGTCGAGAGCGGCGCGAAAAGCGACTTTGCCGGCGCCATCGTCGTCGGCCCGCCATCCGCGTTCGCCGATCGCTGGGCGCGGCGTTTTCCCGATCCGATGTCGTGCTTCGCCTCAGGCTGGATGCGCATCCGCCAGCGCGCCAAACAGGGCGGCGTCGAGCTGCCGCTGATCATCTCCGATCACTCCGACTGGGACGAGCTGACAGCGACGATCAAGGAGACCGGCGCCGAGGAAATCTGGGTGACGCATGGCCGCGAGGAGGCGCTGGTGCGCTGGTGCGAACTCGAAGGCATCGCCGCCAGGCCGCTGCATCTGGTTGGCTATGAGGACGAGGGCGATTGATGGTGGAAATCGCCGGTATGGCGTTCTGTCGCGCCCCCCTCTGGCCTGCCGGCCATCTCCCCCACGAGGGGGGAGATCGGCAGCTTTGGCGCCGCGCTCGTTCCCTCAACGCTGGAGATTGGCGAAACCAGTGGCGACATCCAATCTCCCCCCTCGTGGGGGAGATGTCCGGCAGGACAGAGGGGGGCGCGAAGGATCGCAAGCTTCCCCCCTTGGCGCTCCTCCCATGAACCGCTTCGCCGAGCTTCTCGACCGGCTGGTGCTGACGCCGTCGCGCAACGGCAAGCTGACGCTTTTGACCGATTATTTCCGCAGCGTCGAGGATCCTGACCGCGGGCTGGCGCTGGCGGCCATCACCGGCGATCTGTCCATCGCCGCGGTCAAGCCGGCGATGCTGCGCACGCTGGTCGTCGAGCGCATGGATCCGGTGCTGTTCGGCTATTCCTACGACTATGTCGGCGACCTGGCCGAGACCGTGTCGCTGGTCTGGCCGCAAGCGCCGGTCGACATTGCGAACCACCAGCCGACGCTGGCCGAAGTGGTGGCGAAGCTGCAGGCGGCGAGCCGTTCGGACGGGCCTCAGGTGCTGGCCCGGCTGCTCGACAGCGCCAGCACTTCGGCGCGCTTTGCCATCATAAAGCTGGTCACCGGCGGCCTGCGCATCGGCGTCTCGGCGCGGCTGGCCAAGCAGGCGCTCGCTGATTTCGGCAGGGTCGAAATCGCCGAAATCGAGGAACTCTGGCACGGCCTGACGCCGCCCTATATCGCGCTGTTCGCCTGGCTGGAGGGTAAAGCGGAAAAACCCAGGAAGGCGGCGCTGGCGCTGTTCAGGCCGGTGATGCTGTCGAATGCCGTCGGTGACGGCGACCTCGAAAAGCTCGACCCGGCCGACTACGCGGCCGAATGGAAATGGGACGGCATCCGCGTCCAGGCGGTTTGCGAAGGCGGCATTCGCCGGCTCTATTCGCGCACCGGTGACGATGTCTCCGGCGCCTTTCCCGATCTTGCTGAGGCGATGGATTTTTCCGGCGCCCTCGACGGCGAGCTTTTGGTCGGAGACCCCAGGCAGGCGACGGGCACGTTCTCGGACCTGCAGCAGCGGCTGAACCGCAAGAGCGTGTCACCCAAGATCCAGCAGCAATACCCGGCCTTCATGCGCTGCTACGATGCGCTGCAGATCGGCGACGAGGATGTGTGCGGACTTCCCTTCCGCGAACGGCGCGGCCGGCTCGAGGCCTTTGTGAGGACACTCGATCCGAGCCGCTTCGATCTGTCGCCGCTGGTCGAATTCACCAACTGGCAGGCGCTGGAGGAATTGCGCCGCAAGCCGCTGCATCCGGTCATCGAAGGCGTCATGCTGAAGCGCTGGGATTCGCCTTATGTGGCCGGGCGGCCGAAGGGCCCCTGGTTCAAATGGAAGCGCGATCCGCACACGGTCGACGCCGTACTGATGTATGCCCAGCGCGGCCACGGCAAGCGCTCGAGCTTCTATTCCGATTATACATTCGGCGTCTGGTCCGGGCCGGAAGGATCGGAAGAGCTGGTGCCGGTGGGAAAAGCCTATTTCGGCTTCACCGACGAAGAGCTGAGGCAGATCGACAAATATGTCCGCGACAACACGATCGAGCGCTTTGGCCCGGTGCGCTCAGTGCGTGCCGACCGCAGACAAGGCCTCGTACTGGAGGTGGCATTCGAAGGGCTCAACCGCTCGACGCGGCACAAATCGGGCGTCGCCATGCGCTTCCCCCGCATTTCACGATTGCGCTGGGACAAGCCGGCGGCCGAAGCCGACCGCATCGAGACGCTGCAGGCGCTGCTCGACAGTTAACTTAAGGAAGGACTGAAACGCGGATCTCGTAGATGTCGACCGACTTGCCCTGCTTGTCGAAGTCGGAATTGATGGCGATGGTGCCGGCAGCGCCCGGACGCTTGTCGGGAAGGCGCACGTCGAACAGATATTCATTGCGCTCGCGACCGACCGCATAGCGCTTGCGGCCACAGTCGCCGAGTTCGCCGAAATTGCAGTCGACGGAAATCTGCGTCTCCTGCCCCTCCTCGGAGCGTGCGATGATGTCGAATGTGGCATGCTTGCCGGCGATCCTCTCCAGCACGCCTTGCCCGACGTCGAAGCTGATGGCCGAGCCGGATGCGCCCGAGCGGATGCGCAGGAAGGAACCGCTTTCGTCCTGGACAACGTCGGCCTTGGCGTCCGACGGCGCATTGACCTGCGTCGGGTCGCCCGGCGAAAACACGTTGATCCAGTCGCGCGCCTGGTCCTCCTCGCCCTGCTTTGGCGGCGAAGCGGTGTCATCCGGCGTGAAATCGTCGCCGTCGACCGTTGGCGGCACTTCCGGCGGCGCCGTGTCGAGTTCGGTTGCCGATTTGAAGACGCCGGTCTGGTTGGCGAAATAAAGGCCGATGCCGGCGGCTGCGAGCAGCGTCACACCGAGGAAGATCGCGGTCAAAGGCAGGCGCCGCCGCCTCGCCCGCCGGTCGTCGCGGTCGGGCGTCACTTCCGCATCGTCGGTTTCGACGTCGGCTTCGGTCGGAGCCGAGGCCCCCATGTCGATCACCGGCACTTCGGCAACAGGTGCATCGGGCATGATGTCGGGGACGACCGGCAGGACGCGCGACCGAGGCGCATCGGATTCGGGCGGCTGCGCCGGACCGTCAACGACGACATCGGGCGACGGCACGGGCTCGGCTTCGGTTTCGGTTTCAGCTGGAGGCTCCACCGCCGGTGCTGTCTCCAAACTGTCGGTCGGCGCGGCGACGTCGGGAACCGCCGGCAGGAATTCCGATTCGATTTCGGTGATCTTGGCCTGGACCGCCTTGCGGCGCTTGATGGCGACCTCCACGGTGACGTTTGGATTGGCCTGCAGGGCACGGTCGAGTGCCGCGAAAGCCGATCGATAGACCCGCTCGCGAAACGCCCGGTCGTCGGCATTGCCTTTCTCGAAGGCATTGCGGATCGCTTTTTCGATCGCGTCCAAGCAAATTCCCTCTGCAATTTCACTCACATTGTCATGATCGTTAGCCGCAGGCGACCAATCAATCAACAAGCGAGCGGCCGCATTCTGCCTTGCCGAGGGGTGCAAAGCTCATTTCGGCGGTTTTCGGTAAAGGAATCAACATTTTTCGCTGCTTTTCCGGTCACGGCGGCAACGTGGCGGTCGGGGCGGCCGTGCGAAACGGCGTCGCACGGCCTATGGCGGATCGGCGCGGCTGCTGCCCTTGCGCCCGGCCCGGGACCGATACGATTTGCCAAGCCTCGTCCTTGAATTCGCGGCTGCCATCTTGAATTCAACGCTACCATCTTGAATTAAACGCTGGTTGCGTCTATCACCCAGCCCATCCTGGAAGCTCGGCTTCCCGGGCCGCTTTAGCTCAGTTGGTAGAGCACATCATTCGTAATGATGGGGTCAGGTGTTCGAGTCACCTAAGCGGCACCAAACGATTTACCCGCGCGCCTCCTTCAACCAGCGCTCAGCCGAGTGGAAAGGCCGACGCCGCCGAGACGAGGGCGAGCATTGCCAGCACGACCCCCGCCGCCCGGCAGATGACCCGATGATGCCGCATCGCGGCAGCGCGCACGACCGGACGCGAAAGGGCGACGGCCAGAAATCCGTACCAGCCAATGTCGATGATGGCGACGATGGCCGCGACCATCAGCATCTCGTTCGAATTCCGGATCGGCAGCATCAGCCCCATGAAGGCGACGGCAAAGAAAGTGGCGGTTTCAGGCGAGAGAATGCTGATGAGAAACCCGCCGGCAAACAATCCGGCCTGTCGTCTCTGAGGCTCGTCGCCGACGGCCGGCGGCGCCGTTCTGGCGATGCGCAGGGCCATCCAGCCAAGGACCGCCGCACCGGCGATCTTGACCGCCGGCACCGACAGCGACCCGGAAAGATGAACGGCGCCAAACGCCACCAGGACCGCCAGCACGGCGGTTCCGGCGCCGATCCCGGCCACGAGCGGAATCGTCCTGCCAAAGCCGTGCAGGGAGGCAAGGCTGCCGGTCGCGAGCCCGATCGGGCCTGGTGTGATCATGATCACCGTATATGCCGCCAGGAATTGCAGCATGGCCGTCGACGGCAGAAGCGAATTTGACATTGCAGCCTCCCGTTCGTTGCGTCGATCACAGAGCGGCGAGGAATTCCCGTCGCGCCCCAGCCGCCGGACGCCGGCGGCGGTTCCCCGCACCGCCGCCGTTGCCCGCCTTCGCCCCCGGATCGTGAAGGCGTCGTGGTGTTGGGAGGTCCATCCACGCTGCGAGCAGAAGCCTACGCGGAGCGGCGGGCATGCAAATCGGTACCGCCACCCATTTTTAGGCGGTCGATTTCCCAGTTTTCGCGGAAATTTCGCGGCGGGAACTACCCAGAGCCTGTTCCATCCCGACAGAATCGGCTGGAATCATGGTCCCGTCTGGTGCGGTTCCAACGGATGGGTGCCGGTCAGGAGCCACGGCTCGCCGCGCAGCCGCAGGAGGATTTCCATGCGGTTTGCGGCGTTGAGCTTGCCGAGCAGCGAGGAGACGTGATGCTCGATCGTGCGGGGCGAGCGCGACAAATGTCGCGCGACTTCCTTGTTGCTGATGCCCTGGGCGATCAGGGCGAGCACCTTCTGCTCGTGCTGTGTCAGGCCGAGTGGATGGCGACGGGCCGCCGCATAGGGTCCGCGCTGCACCTTCGGCAGCAGGCCTGACAGGCCCTGACGCTGCGCGAGCTTGCGCGCCAGCGCTGCGGCCGCGGGCGCGTCGATCTCGTCCAGCATCGCCACGGCGCGAGCGAGCGCCGTTCCGGCATCCGCCCCACGAACCTGCATGAGGGCAAGTGCTGCCTCGTAGGGCAGCGAGAAACGCGTCCACTCCGCCGCGGCGGCCTGCGGGTCGCCGACAAGCTCGGCGGACCAGGGCGACGGTATGGGCGCCGATAGCGCCGGCAGCGATCCGGGCATTCCGCATCGACGCCACCAGACCGACAATTCGCCAAGGTCCCTGGGGCGGAAATTGTCGAGGTTCATGGCCGCCAGCTCGGTAAGCTGCGCGTGGCCGGCGCCGATATCCTCGGCAAGCCAGGCCGCCTCCGTCAGCGCCAGGCGAACCGGGACGATACGCTGCGGCTCGCCGGTCGTCTGCCCCTCCGCAAGGGCCCGCTGCAAAAGGTCGACGCCGTCGGTCTCGCCCAGCCTTACGCGGACCGTGCCAAGCACGGTGAGCGCCGGCAAGTGCATCACCATCGGCAGGCGCTCCACATTCATGACGCCCTGAGCGATGGTTGCGGCCTCGCGAAACCGGCCCTGTTCCATGCAAAGCTGCGCCTGCCGGCCGAGCAGGTATTGCGCCGCCGAATCGAGGTCGTGCCTGGTGCAGAATGCGATGCCTTCGGCCAGCAGCCGCTCCGCCAGCTCGAAGTCCTTGGCCACCACCGCGCATTCCGCAAAGTTCGTATAGGCCCGCGCCGCATGGTCGTGGAGCCCGTGCTCGAGCGCCAGGGCAAGGCTTTCCTCCAGCCGCTCACGGCCGCCGGGACGGTCGGCGAACATGAGCGCGGTGCCGACATTGTTGAGGGCGTGAACGCGCGTCTCGACCTCACCCAGCCGATCGGCCAGGCTGATCGCGCGCTCGCCCCATTCGATCGCCTCGTCGAAACGATAGTGCAGCATGTGGAGCTGCGAGCGTGTGCTGTAGGCCATTGCCACTTCGGGACCCGGCGGCAGCCTTTCCACTTCATGCACGGCCTGGTCCGCATACTCTTCCGCCTGCGGACCTTCGCCGCGCCGCCAGTGCAGCCGCGACAGCCAGCGCAAATTGAGCCCTATCTTGTCGACCCGGTCCAGCTGCCGCCAGATGGCGATGGCGCGATGCCGGGCCTCGATGATGGCGTCATAGACAAGCAGCGCCAGGCCGGCCTCGTAGGCCCAGTCCTCGTGCAACTGCGCGGCCAGTTCCGGCGGGGCTTGGTCGACATATCTGAGTGCGGTCGCCAGATGCGAGGCCGCCTCCCGGTGCGCGCCCAGGCGGGCGGCCTGCCTGGCGGCAAGTGGCGCGAGTTCGAGCACGCGTTCGCCATTGTCGGCGCCGCCGGCGTGATGGACGCGGCGCGAAAGCAGAGCGCTTGCCTGCGACGCCGGAACTTCAGAGAGTGCCGCTTCGACCTTGGAATGAAGCAAACGTTGCAGAGAGGGGGAGAGCCGGTCGAGCGTCGCTTCCCTGGCAAGCTCGTGGCGAAATGTCAGCGCGCCCTGATCGTCCCGCCGCAGCAATCCACGGTCGACGCATCGATCCACGAGCGCTTCGGTCTCGTCCCCGAGAAGGGCCCGGATCAGCCACGGCTCAACGCTGCCCGGCATGATGCTCATGACCTCCAGCACGTCGCGCTCTCCAGGCGTCAGGCGCGACAGGCGGGACCACACCGCGTCGCGTATGGAATCGGGCACGCGCGCCGATTCGGTCTCGCTGCTGGACAGGAGCTCGGTAACGAAGAAGGGATTGCCCTCAGTAATGCGGTAAAGCCCGTCGGCGGAACGGCCGGCCTGTTCGGCCAGCATCGTAACCGCCTGGGGAGACAGCGGTTTAAGCGTCACGCGGCGTACGGAGGCGGCGGGAAGATCGCCGAGCACGTGGGTCAGCGGGTGATCGGCGTTCAAGTCCTCTCTGCGCATGCTGAGCACCAGCATGGTGCGGAGCAGGGAGACGCGGCGACCGAGATATCTTACGAGGTCGAGCGTCGCATTATCCGCCCAATGCATGTCCTCGAAGATGAGCACGGTCGTGCCCTTGGCGCGCTGCAGCGCGTTCAGCAATGCCGGGAAAAGCCGCTCCGGGGCTGCGGTCTCCTCAAGCAGCGCTGCCACGCGCGGGTCGAGCAAGTGCGCCATGTCCTGGAGAGGGCCCAATGGACGCGGCGTGAAGAGCGCCTCGCACCAGCCCCACAGCACCCGGCAGTCCCGGTCGGCGTTTTCCGCGAATTCGCGCAGCAGAGAGGTCTTGCCTAGGCCCGCCTCGCCATGCACCAGCACGGTCCCACCATGTCCGGCAGCAGCTCTCTCGGCCGCGGCCAACAAAGCTCCAAGTGGGTCCTCTCGCTCAAGCAGCATCAAACCCGCGCCTCCAGAATATTGAAGGTACAACAGTAGGCAATGAGTGCAACACGCTCATTTCACATGACCTCACATGACCGCGGCGATTTGGCAAATCACCCCTGGGAAGCGGGCGTTATTTTGTCCCGGAGCCGATATGTTTGCTGCTGCCATAGGCATGAAGACTACAAAACAGGCAGACAACCAAGGCGGCGACAAGACCTAGCGAAGCGGGCTGGATAGCCTCACGTCCGTGATGATAGCGTGAAAGAAACGCGTTCCATCGATCCAGCCCAAAGCCTATCTCATCGTCGGCCGTTCCGGCCTGACGTTCAACAGGGGATGAAAATCATGGAAGAGGAAGACGATGTCCTAAGCGACCTGAGCTATGTCGCCGAAAATTTCGATGATGTGGCAAAGGAAACGATCGTCCTGGTGCTGGAGGCTGCGATCGCCGAGATCATTGGCCTCAGAATTGCCCTGCAGACTGCCGCGTCGAAGGCGACATGGGCAACAGACTGAGTTGCAGCCGGGGTTGAACGAGCGCCTCAGCTCGGCGAGGTGTCACCCAGCGACGCCACGGTTTTCAGCGCGCCGTCAAGCATGTCGCCCTTCTCGTCCTTCAGCGCGGCTTCGCGCAGGCGCCTGATCCAGTCGGCGGCGTCCGGGCGGCCCTTGACCACGTCGAGCGCCGACAGCACGCGGTCGAACTTCGACTGCGCGCGGGCATGGGTATCGCTGTAGCCTTTGATCAGCCGGCGGCAGTTGAGGATCTCCGTGCCAAGCGCGTAGTCCTGGCCGACTTGGCCGAGCGCCAGCGCATACCAGCGCTCGAGATGGGCGGTCTCGACCTTGTGGCGCAGCAGGCGGCGGCGCCAGCGGCGCAGGCCGCCGATGAACCACAATGCGGCAAAGCCGGCAAAACTGTCGGTGCGGATGTGGCGGCCGCGGTTGATGCGGCGGTCGAGGAATGCGGCGAGCTTCGGCCGGCTTTCGATATAGCTGCCGAGCCCGGCCGGCAGCGTGCCGCAGAATTCCTCAATGCGCGGATGGAAATATTCGGTCACCTGCAGGACCGAGCCGTCCTTGACGCCGACCTCGCGGCGTACGCGTCGGTCGCGGCTCGAGCGCGTCTTCAGGTCGGCGACGCGGATCATGTCGTCGTAGCACATCGCATTGGCCAAATGCTTTGCCGCGGCGATCGACAGCGCGTAGTCATGTTCGGCATTGTCCAGGACGACGGCCCGGTCTAGCCGGTCGAGATACTCGCCGCCATAGGCGATGTCCTGATAGTCGACAACCTTTTTCAGACCGCGAAGCGCCATGTCGTGCAGTGGCACAGGCAGCGCAGCGACGCGCGCCGCCAATTGTTGCCAGCCCTTCAACAGCCTTTCCGGGCCGCTGACTTCTGTCGCCGCGCCCGAGCCGGTTTCAGCGGCCGCCGGCTGTTCAGTCTTGTCGCCCGAAGGCGCACTCGCGATGCCGCGCGCCCGATCGTAGGCGGCGCCGAAGGCGGCGAGGCTGGCCTTCACACCGCGGCCGCCGGCACTGACCGCCTGCTCATAGCTCTCGCGTGTGAACGGCAAGGCATCGGAGCCGGCCAGCGCGCCGAGCAGGCTGGCCGAGATCATCGAGCCGTTGTCGGCGGCGATCTTCTCCATGTCGAAGGCGATGAAGCGCTTGGCCGCGGCTTCCGCCGTGGCATGCACCTTGGAGGACGAGGCGCGGCCGTCGCCAGGCTCGATCTTCTCCGAGACCGCGGCGATGCGGTGCGACGAGGCGATCAGCGTTGTGCGCTCCGGCGTGACGAAGCCGCGGATGATGGCGCGGCCGGCCTCCATCAGTTCGGCGGCGATCAATATATCGACGTCGCCCTGCGACGGCGACAGCGCGAAGACCGGCAGGCGGCCGGTGTCGCGGCACATTTCGACATAGTAGATGGTGGCGCCGGTGCGCTGGGCGACACCGGCAACCGAGGTTGACTGCGCGACATAGCCGTTGCGCTCGGCGACGTCGGTGATCCAGTCGGCCAGCACGCCGCCGCCCTGGCCGCCGACCGCCAGCACGGCAAGCTTGATGACGCGCTCGTCGTCCGGCGCGCCGGCCTTGGAACGGGCTGATGGGACAGCGTCAAGCATCGGCGAATGTCAGGCGCCGGCTTTCACGGCGCCGCTGCAAGAGGCCGATCATGGCGCGGCGCGCCGCTTGCAGGAAACGGTCCCGGCGGCTCGGATTGTGCACCACGTCGGCGCGGTAAAAGGACGGGCAGAGCACCGCCGCGTCGGCAACCTCGCCGCAATTGCCACAGCCGACGCAGCTCTCGTCGATATGCGCCACCGGATCGTCGCGCAGCGGGTCGTCCAGCGACTTCACCGATAGCGACGGGCAGCCGGAAAGCCGCATACAGGCGTGATCGCCAGTGCAGATATCCTCGTCGACGCCGAATTTCGGCTTGACCGTCCGCTTACCGCCCTTGATCGCCTTGTCGACCAGAGGCTTTTCGCGGCGCTGCCGGTTGAGCATGCATTCGGACGAGGCGACGATGACTTTTGGGCCCTTTTCGTCCGTCGTCAGCGCTTCGCGCAGCGCGTCTTGCATCTTGGTTACGTCGTAGGTGCGGTCGATGTGGCGCAGCCATTTGACGCCCATCCCCTTCACCGCCTCGGTAATCGGATGCTTGGTCGACTTCGTCTTGTTGCCGGCGCGGGACGACAGGATGTCCTGCCCTCCGGTCGCGGCCGAATAGAAATTGTCGACGATGACGATGACGCCGTCATTCTTGTTGAACACCGCATTGCCGATCGATGAGGTCAGGCCGTTGTGCCAGAAGCCGCCATCGCCGACGAAGGAGATCGAGCGGCGCCTGGCATCGGGCGCATTGAACGCCGAGGCGGAAGCCGGCCCCAATCCGTAGCCCATGGTGGTGGCGCCCAGCTCGAAAGGCGGCATGATCGAGAACAGGTGGCAGCCTATGTCGGAGGCGATGTGGTGCTTGCCCAGTTCCTGCTCGACCAGCTTGGTGGCGGCGAAGATCGGCCGTTCCGGGCAGCCGACGCAGAAGCCGGGCGGACGGCCCGGGACGACATTGATCAGGTCGGCCGTATCGAGCCCGTCGCCGATCTTGTTCGGCGCGCGGACCTCGCTTGGCAGCAGATGCGGGATGGTGGCGCGCAGGAATGATCCGATGCCGTCGAGCATCACCTGGCCGGTGTATTCGCCGGCCATCGGCAGATGTTCCTTGCCGACGAGCTTGGTGCCGCGCCCGGCCTTGTGCAGCATCGCGGCAAAGGCTTGCTCGATGTAATTGGGCTGGCCTTCCTCGACGACGAGGACGGCGTCCTTGCCTTCGCAGAAGGACAGGAACTCGTCATCGACCAGCGGGTAGACGGCGTTCAGCACATAGAGCGGCACGTCGGTGTCGCCATAGGTGTCGGCGAGGCCGAGCCGCTGCAGCGCCCGGATGACGGAATTGTACATGCCGCCCTGCATGACGATGCCGACCGCGCCGTGCTCCGGGCCGAAGAACTCGTTGATCTTGTTGGTGCGGATGAAATCCACCGCTGCCGGCCAGCGCTTCTGCACCTTCTCCTTCTCATGCAGGAAGGACGCGGGCGGTAGCACGATGCGGCCGGTGTCGCGGCGCGGCGCGTCGAGCGCATCGGCCACCGTCATCGCCGGGCGCTTGTTGTCCTTGGCGATGAAATGGCCGTGCACATGGCAGCAGCGGATACGGACCTGCAGCATGACCGGCGTGTTGGATATTTCCGACAGCTCGAAGCCGTCCTCTACCGCCTTGACGATCGACGGCAGGTTCGGCCGCGGGTCGAGCAACCAGACCTGGCTTTTCATGGCAAAGGCGTGGCTGCGTTCCTGCATGATCGAGGAGCCTTCGCCGTAATCCTCGCCGACGATGATCAGTGCGCCGCCGGTGACGCCGCCGGACGCCAGGTTGGCCAGCGCGTCAGACGCGACATTGGTGCCGACCGTCGACTTGAAGGTCGCCGCGCCGCGGATCGGATAGTGCACCGATGCCGCCAGCATGGCGGTGGCGGTGGCTTCCGAGGCGCTTGCCTCGAAATGCACGCCAAGCTCGCCCAGGATATCCTGCGCGTCGGCCAGCACGTCCATCAAATGGCTGATCGGCGCGCCCTGATAGCCGCCGACATAACCGACGCCGCATTGCAGCAGCGCCTTGGTGATGGCGAGGATGCCCTCGCCGGAAAACTCCTCGCCGGCACCGAGCCTGAGCTTTTCGACTTCCTTGGCAAAAGATCGTTCGGCCATTTTGAGCTCCTTCCGTTGCCGCCAGGAATCTGGCGGCGCGTAAGATCAGATGTCGTGCTTGCGAATGTTCTTCAGCATCTTCTGCAGTGTCGCGATCAGCGCCGCGTATTCGGCATC
This sequence comes from Mesorhizobium sp. M0028, assembly GCF_040323855.1. NCBI lineage: Bacteria > Pseudomonadati > Pseudomonadota > Alphaproteobacteria > Hyphomicrobiales > Phyllobacteriaceae > Mesorhizobium > Mesorhizobium sp. M0028. Next base: position 72,727 of record NZ_JAMYVG010000011.1, on the reverse strand, counting down.
GTCGATGTCGTCGAACATGACCTCGAACGCGTCATGCATGGCCGGCCAGGCGCGCGCGAATTCGGCGCGGCCATCGTCGGTCAGGAACACGTGGCGGATACGGCTGTCGGTGACCCCCTGCTCGCGCCGGACAAACCCTTGCCCCTCCAGCGTGTCGAGCGTCCGGCTCAAGGTCGACTGCTCGATGACAGTATAGACCGACAGATCGTTGACGGTGACGCCCTCGGTGACCGACAACACGGCCAGCGTCCTCACCTGCGGAATGGTCAGGCCCTGCTTGCGGAAATTATCTCGCAAGGTGGCATTGTAGCGGCCCATGATGCGGTTCATCAGATAGGGCGCGAATTGCTGCAGGCCGATTTGGCCCAGTGTCGAGATGCGCTGGCGCACAACCTTCTGTTCCATCACAGCCTCCCCGCCAGGAGGAAGCCGGAGCCGCCACCCAAGCCAGCCCCCGGATGGGTCGAGGCGCCGATATGATAGAGGCCCTTGACGCCGGTATCGTGATTGCGGCTCGTCTTGAACGGCCGCCACAGAAACGACTGGTCGATAGCCGAGGAGCCGCCATAGGGATCGCCGCCGACCAAGTTGATGTTCATCGCTTCCAGATCGGCGGGCGAATAGGCGCGGCGTGCGATGACGCTCTCCTTGAATCCTTCGATATGACTGGCAAGGATGGCTTCGGCGCGGTCGGCATAGGTTTCGCGCAGCGCCTCGGTCCAGCGGCCGTCCGCAGGTGTCTGCAGTTTGCCGGCGGCATCGCCCTTGATATGCCGTGGCGCCTCGGGCAGTTGCAACCACAGGATCGCCTTGCCATCCGGACAGCGCGAAGGATCGAGCGCATGCGGCTGGCCGACGCAGATGGTCGGCACCTCCGGTAGCATGCCGCGCACCGCCTCGTTGCAGGCCTTCGACACGCCGTCGAGCCCGGGTGTCAGATGCAGCAGCGCGACCTTGTCCAGGCCCTCGCCGCGCCATGCCGGCGGTCTGTCCAAGGCATAGTGGATCTGGAAATTGCCCTTGCCGTAGCGGTATTTTTGCGCTGCTTCGGCGTCGTCCTTTGCAGCATCCCTGCCGAGCAGCCGGTCGTAAAGCTGGGTCGGCGTGACCGAGCAGATCACGCTCTTCTTGGCGGTCACGATCTCGCCGGAAGCCAGCCGCACGCCGGTTGCACGGCCTCCGCTCTGGACGATGGCCGCGACGTCGGCGCCGGTGCGGATTTCGCCGCCACGTTCCCTGATCAGGGCTTCGAAGGCGGACAGCAGGTTCCTGGCACCGCCCTTGACGATCGGCGCGCCGGCCGCCTCAAGCGCGAAGGCGATGACCTTGGCGATCTGTCCCGAAAACGCATCTTCGGGCCCGAGGCCGGCATGCAGCACCCAGGGCGCCCACAGCGCGCGCATGGTTTCCGACTGGTAGGCGCTTTCCAGCCAGCCGCGCGCCGGCACCAGCGCGTCGCCGACAAAGGCGGCAAGGCCACGCGGGCCGCGCCGCCATGCCTCGCCCGCCAGCAGCTTTGCCGTCGGGTAAGACCACAGGCTGCCGCCGAGCAGCCCGAACAGGAGGCCGGCATTGCGCTCGATCTCGCCGACATCGCTGCCGTGCCGGTCGCCGTCGCCCGCGGCAAGCGCATTGGCCGCCGCGACATTGGCGGCGCGATCGGTGCGCAGGATGGCATGGCTGCCATCCGGACGCAGCACGCCGGTCGGCGTGGAGGTGTTGCAGAACTCCAGCCCGTGCCGCGCCAGATCCTTGCCCAGCGCCGCATAGGCCGGCGAGGTGATGAACAGAACGAAGGTCGTCGCCATCACGTCGTGGATGAAGCCGGGCGCGGTGATTTCTTCTGTGCGCATGCAGCCGCCGATGCGGTCGTTGCGCTCGAGCACCAGCACCTTCGCCCCCTTGCCGCCAAGCATCGCGGCGCAGACCAGCGCGTTGATGCCGCTGCCGACGATGATGTGATCAGGAGCGCTCATCGATGCGTGCTCCCGGTGAGCGGAAGGTGGAATTCCCTTCGCGCCCCCCTCTGTCCTGCCGGACATCTCCCCCACTTGGGGGGAGATCGGCTGTCACCGCGGCCTTCGCCACTCTCCAACGTCGCAGGAATGAACGGGGCGCCGAAACTGCCAATCTCCCCCTTAGAGGGGGAGATGTCCGGCAGGACAGAGGGGGGCGCCGTAGAGCGGCAGCTTTGCAACGCTGCCGCTCCCAACCCGTCACCACAGCATTGCCTGCGCACATGATCTTCTCCCGAAGACCGCCAGTTGCCCTATTGTCTCGGCACCAGCGCCAGGGCGCGGATCGGGCTGCCGGTACCGTGCTCGATCTTGAGCGGCGCCGCGATCAGGATCGCGCCCTTCGGCGGCAGCCGGTCGAGGTTGCAAAGGCTGGCGAGGCCGTAGCGGTTGGCCTTGTGCATCAGGCTGTGCGCCGGGAATGGCGGCTCCATTCCCCCTGCTTTGCCGGCATCGGTGCCAATCGTCTCGCTGCCCCAGCCCTTGATGTCCTTGCCGATCAGATACTGGATGGCTTCCGCGGTCGGGCCTGGCGTGTGCGGTCCGGTCTCATTGGCGTTGAGGAATTCGGCTTCCGAGCCGTTGCGCTTGTACCAGTCGGTGCGCATCACCACCCATTCGCCGGGGTTGATAGCCCCGTGCTCGGCTTCCCACGCCTTGATATGGTCGACGGTGAGCAGGAAATCGTGATCGGCGGCCGCTTGCTTCGAACAGTCGATGACATTGACGGGTCCGACAAAATTCTGCGCCGGAATGGTGTCGGTGGCGCCGTCCGGATAATCCTTGCCGGTGATCCAGTGATTGGGCGCGTCGAAATGCGTGCCCGAATGCTCGCCGAGCTTCAGCCAGTTCCACGCCCACCAAGGTCCGTTCTTGTCATAGGCGGAGATGGCATGGATCTCGATCTTCGGCGTGTCGACCGCCAGTTCCGGCGGCAGCTTGATCAGCGGCGTGTTCGGCCCGAGCGGCGCCGTCAGGTCGACCACCTGGATGGCGCCTGAAAGAAGCTGGCCGGCGACTTCGCCGAGGAGTTGTTGCGTGTCCATGGTCTCTGTTCCCTCTTCTTGGATGGCTCTGAAGGCTCGTTGCGGCCCTTAATATCCTACTAGACGAAAACATATGCATCTGCAATTATCTTTAAGCATAAAGGAAATGGGTTGGGTGGGATGTGAGCGAGTTCGACGCCATATTTGTCGGGGCAGGCCACAACAGTCTGGCATGCGCCGCGCATCTGGCGCTCAAAGGCTGGAAAACAGCGGTTTTCGAACGCAACGCAACGATCGGCGGCGCCGTCCAGACGCGCGAATTCACGCTGCCGGGTTTCCGGCACGATTTCGGCGCGATGAATCTGAGCCTTTTTGCCGGCTCGGCCTTTCACAAGAAATATGCAAATGAATTGAAAACCCACGGGTTGGAATTCGTGCCGGTGGCCGACTGTTTTGCCAGTGCGTTCCCCGACGGCCGCTGGTTCGGTGTCAGCAGCGATCTGGAAACGACCGCTGCACGAATGGCCGCCTTCTCCGCAATCGACGTCGCCACATGGCGCCGCTTGGTTGCGGCATTCCCGGCCGAGGCCGAGCATCTGTTCCGGCTGCTGGGCTCGCCGATGAGCGCTCGAGCGCTCGCCGGCACTGCCTGGAACCTGTGGCGCAAGAAGGGTTTTGCCGGCGCGCTCGATACCGGGCGGCTGCTGCTTTCCTCACCCCGCGCGTGGCTCGAGGAGACTTTCCAGTCGCCGCATGTCAGGGCGACGCTCGCCACCTGGGGCATGCATCTCGACTTCGCCCCCGACATCGCCGGCGGCGCGGTGTTTCCTTACCTCGAATCCATGGCCAACCAGTGCTTCGGCATGGTGCTCGGCAAGGGCGGCGCCGACACCATCATCCGCGCTTTGTCGGGCATGCTCACGGCGGCCGGCGGCAAGATCGTCACTGGGGCTGACGTCGCCGAAATCACGGTGTCCGCCGGCAAGGCGACCGGCGTGCGGCTCGCTTCCGGCGAGATCCACACCGCCACCAGGGCCGTCATCGCCAGTGTCGCGCCCAAGGCGCTGACTGGGAAGCTGTTGCCTGACGGTTCGCGCGACGCCGTTTTCGACACGGCCATGAAAAACTTTCGCCATGCGCCGGGGACGATGATGATCCATCTGGCGCTCGACGATCTGCCGGACTGGCGCGCCGGCGCCGAGCTTCGGCAGTTCGCCTATGTGCATCTGTCGCCGTCGCTCGATGCCATGTCGCGAACCTATCAGCAGGCGATGTCCGGCATGCTGCCGGATGAACCGGTGCTGGTCGTCGGTCAGCCGACCGCGGTCGATCCCTCGCGTGCGCCGGACGGCAAGCATGTGCTGTGGGTGCAGGTGCGCATGCTGCCGGCCGAGATTGTGAGCGATGCGGCGGGCACGATCGCGGCGGCTCACTGGGACGAGGCTAGGGAGCACTACGCCGAGCGCGTCCTCGACATTATCGAGCGCTATGCGCCCGGCCTTCGCCGGAAGATCCTCGGCCGCGCCGTGTTCTCGCCCATCGACCTCGAACGCGAGAACCCCAACCTTGTCGGCGGCGACCAGATCTGCGGCAGCCATCATCTGGCGCAGAATTTCCTGTTCCGGCCGGCGCGCGGCTACGCCGGCTGGAACACGCCGGTCGGCAATCTGCATCTGACCGGGGCGGCAACATGGCCGGGCGCCGGCACTGGTGCGGGCTCGGGCTTCATGCTCGCACAACAACTTGGCGGGAGGTAAAGCCGTAATTTTCAACTAGGGTGAAGGAGGACAAGGCGCGGTTGCCCAAGGAGCCTGAACCCACCGATTGACAACGACACCGCGCATAAAAGCAACAGGGGAACGACCATGACAATCAACAGACGAGAATTGCTCGGATATGGCGCGGCCGCGCTTGGCGCTACGGCGCTCGGCCTGCCGCAAATCGCCAAGGCTGCCGGCGAACTGACCATCGCCTACAATGTCAACCTGCCGTCCTGGGACCCGACCACCGGGCCTTCGGCAGTCAACCCGACCATCCAGGGCCTTTACCAATCGGTGTTCGACCAGTTCATCCCGCAGAAGCCGGACCTTTCCTTCGCGCCCGGCCTGCTCACCGAATGGGGCTGGAACGAAGATCGCAGCAAGATCACGATGACGGTGCGCGAGGGCGTCACCTGGCATGACGGCTCGCCATTTACGGCCGAAGACGTGGTCTGGTCGCTGCAGCGGGCGGGCGACGAGAAGACCGGCAACCCGATCCAGTTCGTCTGGAAGAACGTCAACAATTTCAAGATCGACGGCAACAAGATCACCGGCGATGTCGTGCAATTCGACCCAGTGTATTTCAAATGGATGTCGTTCCTGACCGGCTACATCATGCCGAAGGCCTATTACGAAAAGGTCGGCGCCGAAGGCTTCGAGAAAGCTCCGATCGGCACCGGGCCCTATATGGTCGACAAATTCGAGCGCAACGCCTTCCTGCGGCTCAAGGCCAACCCTAACTATTGGGGTGGCAAGCCGGCCTTCGAAAACGTGACCATCAAGTTCGTCACCGATGCGGCGAGCCGCGTCGCCGAGATCGAGTCCGGTTCCTCGCAGGTTACGCTCGAAATCCCCTATGAGGAATATGACCGCCTGATCGCCAAGGACGGGCTTGCCGGCTCGTGCAAGAACGTTTCCGACATCGGCATGATCTTTTTCAACGACATCGACGTGATGCTGGACAAGAATATCCGCCAGGCGGCGGTGATGGCGGTCGACAAGAAGCTGCTGGTCGACCGGCTGCTGCGCGGCTACGGACAGCCCATCGATACGCTGGAGACCCCGGAATACGCCGCCTACGATCCGTCGATCAAGGTCGAGCACAATCCGGAAAAGGCCAAGGAGTTGCTGGCCGCATCCGGCTATTCGCCGGAAAAGCCGGTCAAGTTCACGATCCAGACGACCAAGGGCTTCAAGCCCAAGGATTACGAGATGATCCAGGCGATCGTCGGCATGTGGCGCAAGGTCGGCATCGAGGCGACGATCGAGGTCTACGAAATCGCCAAGCACTACGAGCTGCGCGCCGCCGACAAGCTGGCGCCGGCAGCCTTCTACAATTGGGGCAACGCCATCGGCGACCCCACCACTTCGACCGGCTTTGCCATGTATGGCCCGAGCCCGCATTCGGTGTGGGACAGCCAGGACTTGATCGACATGATCAACCCGCTATGGGGCGAGAAGGACGAGGCCAAGCGCATCGCCGGCTGGAAGGCCGTCGACAAATACATCGCCGAGCAGGCCTATGTGCTGCCGCTGATCCAGTATGCGCAGCCGATCGTGCATGCCAAGGGCGTCAATGTCGTGCAGCATGTGTCGGGCGCGCTGTTGCCGGCGCTGATGAGCCCGGCCTGAGATCGGCCCGGGACTAACGCGCGCCGTCTGCAACGACGGCGCGCCTTTTCCGCCAGCATACAGGCGACCATGCTGCTGCAAAGATTCCTGATCCGTCTTCTGACGATGGCGATCACGCTGTTCGGTGTGGCCGTCGTCGTCTTTATCGTCATCCGTGTCGCCCCCGGCGACCCGATCGCGATGATGCTGCCGCCCGGCGCCACCGATGCCGACATCGCGCGGCTGCGCGCGCTGTACGGGCTGGACAAGACGATCGTCCAGCAGTTCTTCATCTGGCTGGCCGGCGTGGTCAGAGGCGATTTCGGCACGTCGATCTCACTGCGGCAGGACGTGCTTGGGCTGGTCTTCAATCGCCTCCCGGCGACGCTGGAACTCGCCATCGTCGCGCTTGTGATGGCGGTGGCGATCGGCGGCACGACGGCGATCCTCGGCGCGCGCGAGCACGGCACCGCGGTCGAGGCCGGCATCGACATTGCCAGTGGTGCGGCGCTCTCGATTCCCGATTTCCTGTGGGGTCTGGTGCTGATCTTGTTGTTCGGCGTGCTGGTGCCGGTGTTCGACATTTCCGGCCGAGTGTCGCCGCAACTCGACCTGCCCTTCGCCACGCAATTCTATCTGTTCGAAAGCATCGTGCGACTGCGCTTCGACCTGACCAGGGACCTGCTGGCACACATGCTGATGCCGGCGATCGCGCTGGCGCTGCCGCTGGCCGCGATCATCTCGCAGCTGCTGAAACAGTCGCTGAAGGAAGTGCTCGACCTCGACTATGTCGTGCTGGCGCGGGTAAAGGGCTTTTCGGAAACGCAGGTCATCCTGCGCGAGGCGTTGAAGAACGCGGCGCTGCCGACGCTCACTCTGGTCGGCGTGCAGTTTACCTTCCTGATCGGCGGCACGGTCATCGTCGAACGGCTGTTTTCCTATGAAGGTCTCGGCAATATGGCGATCGATGCCGTCATCAATCGCGACCTGCCGCTGATCCAGGGCATCGTGCTGGTCTTCGCGCTGTTGTTCGTGCTGATCAACCTTGCCGTCGACATGATGTACGCGTTGCTCAATCCGAGGCTGCGCCATGGATGAGGCCCGCATTTCAAGACATGGCTCGCGCGCCCGCCTGTGGCTGGCCGGCGGCTGGCTGCTGATTGCGCTGTTGGCCGCAATTTTTGCGCCGCTGGTCGCACCGCAGGACCCACTGGCGCAGGATTTGATGCTGGAGCGCCTGCCGCCGTTCTGGCAGGGCGGTGCCGAGCCCGGCTACTGGCTCGGCACCGACAGCCTCGGTCGCGATCTGTTGTCACGGCTGATCTTCGGTGCGCGCATCGCCTTCATCGTCGCCTTCGCGGCGGCCTTTGCCGCCTGCCTGGTCGGCTCGACGCTCGGCCTGATCGCCGGCTATTTCGGCGGCTGGGCCGACCGCATCATCTCGCGTATCGTCGATGTCTGGATGGCGTTTCCGCCGGTGCTGTTTGCCATCCTTTTGGTCGCCGTGCTCGGCACCGGCTTGAGCTCGGTCATCATCGCCATCGCCGTCATCGACTGGACGCGCTTCTGCCGGGTGATCCGCGCCGAGACCATGGGTCAGTCGCGCATGGACTATGTCGAGAACGCCCGCATCGCCGGCTATGGCCGCATCGGCATCATGCTGCGCGAGGTGCTGCCCAATGTGGTGCCGTCGATCGTGGCGCTGCTGTCGCTGGAGATGGGCATTGCCGTCATCGTCGAGGCGATCCTGTCCTTCGTCAATCTGTCGATCTCGACAGACGACCCGACCTGGGGCGGCATCATCGCCGAGGGCCGCCTGTCGATCCATCAGGCCTGGTGGGTGCTGGTGTTCCCGCTGGTCACGCTGATCCTGACGGTGCTGTCGTTCAGCCAGTTCGGCGAGGGCCTCAGGGCGCGTTTCGATCCGGTGCTGCGATGAACGCGCCTGCGAAACCCTGCCTGGACATACGCAACCTTAGCGCGGTGCTGCCTAATGGCTTGCGCGTGCTGCGCTCGGTGTCGCTCGCCGTCGAGCCCGGAGAAGTCCGCGCGCTGGTCGGCGAGAGCGGCGCCGGCAAGACAATGATCGGCAAGGCCGTGCTCGGCGTGCTGCCACCGAGCGTGCGCATCGTCGAAGGCGATATGCTGCTCGAAGGCGAGGATCTGGGCCGGCTGGCACCCAAGGCAAGGCGCACCCTGATCGGCGCGCGCACGGCGCTGATCCCGCAAGACCCGCTGACGGCGCTCAATCCGTCACGGCGCATCGGCCCGCAAATGACCGACCGGCTGGTGCGCATCCTCGGCTGGAGCGGTGAGAAGGCCGATGCACGCATCCGCCAATTGCTGGACGAGGTGCAGATCCGCGACCCCGAGCGCGTGCTCAAATGCTATCCGCACGAGCTGTCCGGCGGCATGCGGCAGCGCGTGCTAATCGCCGCGGCGTTTGCAGCCGAACCAAGGCTGATCGTCGCCGACGAGCCGACGACCGCGCTCGACGTGACCGTGCAGAAACAGATCTTGCGGCTGATCGCGCAATTACAGCGCGAGCACGGCACGGCGATCCTGTTCGTTACTCACGATCTCGGTGTGGTTGCCAAGATCAGCCAGAAAGTTTCGGTGCTCTATGCTGGCAAGGTGGTGGAAGAGGCCGATACCGCAGCGCTGTTCGCCGCACCCCAGCACCCTTATACGCTGGCGCTGATGGCGGCGACGCCGCGCTACACCGATCCGTTCGCCTCGCTGAAGCCGGTCGACGACAAGGTGCTGGCCGGGCTGGCCGCGGAGATCGCCGCCGCCGACCAGGCATGGAGGCGACCGCATGGTTGAGCCGCTGTTTTCCGTGCGCGGGTTGAAGGTTGCGTTGCCCGACATGACGCGCAAACCGCTGATCGGCCGGGCGCCGCTGGCCGAGATCCTGAAAGGCCTGGATTTCGACCTGCCAAGGGGATCGGTGACCGGCATCGTCGGCGAATCCGGCTCCGGCAAATCGACGCTCGGCCGTGCCTTGGTGCGCCTGCTGGAGCCCAGTGCCGGCAACGTCATGTTCGACGGCCGCGACATCACACATCTGCCTGAGGCCGAGCTCCGGCCGCTGCGCCGCAATCTGCAGATGATCTTCCAGGATCCGATGTCGTCGCTCAACCCGCGCCGCACCATCTTCAGCATCATTGCAGCACCCCTCAAGCAGAACGGGCTTGGCGACAATCTCAAGGCACGCGTCGCGGAGGCGCTGCAGCGCGTCGGCCTGCCGCAGAGCTTTGCCGGCCGCTACCGCCACGAAGTGTCGGGCGGCCAGCGCCAGCGCGTCGGCATTGCCCGCGCACTGGCGCTGTCGCCGAAATTCGTGCTGGCCGACGAAATCGTCTCCGGCCTCGACGTGTCGACCCAGGCGCAGATCCTGACGTTGCTGGAAAAACTCGCCGCCGAAATGGGCCTGACCGTTGCCTTTATCAGCCACGATCTGTCGGTGATCCGGAGGCTCTGCCGACAAGTGATCGTCATGCGCGAAGGCGCGATCGTCGAAGCCAGCGCGACGGATACTTTGTTCGAGCACCCGCGGCAGGCCTACACGCGCGACCTCCTCGCCGCCATTCCGCTGCCCGAGATCGATGACGCCTGGCTGCTTCCCGCCCCAAAGGCGCCGGCATGAAGCACAATCCTATTCGCACGCCGAAGAGCGGGCCTCGGGCGTGCGCCCGGCAAAATGTCCCGCTATGGAGGATGACTGATATGAAGAATGCGATCCGATATGCGACGCTTGCAGCCACCGTGCTGGGAAGCATCGGCACCGCTTGCGCCAGTTCCATACCCGGCATGCGTGGCCACGACCACACCGGCGTCACCGTCCCCGACATGCAGCAGGCGGTCGATTTCTTCACCGAAGTGGTTGGCTGCAAGAAGGCGATGTCGTTCGGCCCGTTCGCCGACGACAAGGGCACATTCATGCAGGATCTGCTGGGCGTCGATCCCAAGGCGGTGATCGAGGAGATCACCCTGGTCCGCTGCGGACACGGGTCGAACATCGAGCTGTTCAAATACACCGCGCCGGACCAGAAGGACCTGACGCCTCGCAACAGCGACATAGGCGGCTTCCATATCGCCTTCTATGTCGACGACATCGCCGCCGCAAAAGCCTATCTTGACGGCAAGGGCGTCAAGACGCGAATGGGACCGCTGCCGGTTACCGAAGGCCCCGCCGCCGGCCAGGCCATCCTTTACTTCCAGGCCCCTTGGGGCTTGCAGTTGGAAGCGATCAGCTATCCCAATGGCATGGCCTATGAAAAGGATGCAGAAACGGTGCTGTGGAGTCCGAAGAACCCGGAAAAATAGCCCGGGAGTCCCTGGCCTGCGGAGCCGACTGCCGGCAAGGCGAGTTATCCGGGCGGATTGTTTCAATCTTGAAACTTCAAGCTTGAATTAATTTTCCTCAGGCGTAAACTCGACAAACAGAAGCGAAGAGGAGATCGCACGATGAAAGTTGCGGTTCTCGGCGGCGGACCAGCCGGCCTCTACTTTGCCATCTCGATGAAGCTCCGGGATGCGGCGCATGAGGTGACGGTGTTCGAGCGCAACCGTGCCGACGATACGTTCGGCTGGGGCGTCGTGCTGTCGGCCGAAACGCTGGAGAACCTGACCAGGAACGACCCGGTCAGCGCCGTCTGGATCCGCAAGCATTTTGCCTATTGGGACGATATCGCCGTTATCCATGACGGCGTGCGCACGGTCTCGACCGGTCACGGCTTTTGCGGCATCGGCCGCAAGCGGCTGCTCACGCTGCTGCAGCGGCGGGCGCGCGAACTCGGCGTCAAGCTGGTCTTCGAGACCGACATCGCCGATCCCAAGCCATATATGGAGACGCACGATCTGGTCGTCGCCGCCGATGGGCTGAACTCGAAAGCGCGGGGCGCCTTCGTCGACGTGTTCAAGCCTGATATCGATGTCCGCAAATGCAAGTTCGTCTGGCTCGGCACCCGTCAGAAATTCGACGACGCCTTCACCTTCATCTTCGAGAAAACCGAACATGGCTGGGTCTGGGCGCATGGCTACCAGTTCGACAGCGATACCGCGACCTTCATCGTCGAATGCAGCGAGCAGACCTGGCAACGCTTCGGCTTCGGCGCGATGTCTCAGCAGGAATCGATTGCCGTCTGCGAGCGCATCTTTGCCCGCCATCTCGGCGGCCACGCGCTGATGACCAACGCCAATCATATCCGCGGCTCGGCCTGGATCAATTTCCCGCGCGTCTTGTGCGAACGCTGGTCCTACAAAAACCTGGCGCTGATGGGCGACGCGGCGGCGAGCGCGCATTTCTCGATCGGTTCCGGCACCAAGCTGGCGCTGGAAAGCGCGGTGGCGCTGGCCGACTATGTCGAGTCCGAGCCGGACCTCGAGGCCGCCTTTAGCAAATATGAGGACGCCCGCCGCACCGAAGTGCTGAAGCTGCAGTCGGCGGCACGCAATTCGCTCGAATGGTTCGAGGAGGTCGAGCGCTATCTCGGCCTCGATCCGGTGCAGTTCAATTATTCGCTGCTGACGCGTTCGCAGCGCATCAGTCACGAGAATTTGCGGCTGCGCGATGCCGAATGGCTGGCCGGCGCCGAGGAATGGTTCCAACGTCAGGCCGGTGCTGGCGGCAACAGTCTGCGTCGCGCGCCGATGTTTGCGCCGTTCCGGCTGCGCGACATGGCGCTGCAGAACCGTATCGTCGTCTCGCCGATGGCGCAGTACAAGGCGGTCGACGGCTGTCCGACCGACTGGCATTTCGCCCACTATGCCGAACGGGCCAAGGGCGGCGCCGCTCTCCTCTACATCGAGATGACCTGTGTCAGCCCGGAAGGCCGCATCACGCCAGGCTGCCCCGGTTTCTATGCGCCCGAGCATGAGGTCGCCTGGAAGCGGCTGGTCGAGTTCGTTCATGCCGAAACCGAAGCCAAAATCTGTGCGCAGATCGGCCATTCCGGCGCCAAGGGATCGACCCGGCTCGGCTGGCAGGGAACCGACGTGCCGCTGACCTCGGGCAATTGGCCCGTCATGGCGGCATCTTCCGTGCCGTGGTCGCCGCAGAACCAGGTGCCGAGGGCGATGAACCGCGCCGACATGGATACGGTGCGCGAGCAGTTCGTCGCTTCGGCCGAGATGGCGGCGCGCTGCGGCTTCGACATGCTCGAAATCCACGCCGCGCACGGTTATCTCCTGTCCTCCTTCATCACACCCTTGACCAACCGGCGCACCGACTCCTATGGCGGCTCGTTGGAAAACCGCATGCGCTATCCCTTGGAAATCTTTCATGCGGTGCGCGCCGTATGGCCGGCTGAAAAGCCGATCTCGATGCGCATCTCCGCCAATGACTGGCTCGGCATCGAGGGCGTGACGCCGGCCGATGCGGTCGAGATCGCGCGGCAGCTGCATGAAGCCGGAGTCGACATCTGCGACGTGTCGGCCGGCCAGACTTCGGCCGTGGCAAGACCGGTCTATGGCCGCATGTTCCAGACGCCATTTTCCGACCGCATCCGCAACGAAGTCGGCATGGCGACCATGGCGGTCGGCAATATCTACGAGCCGGACCATGTCAACTCGATCCTGATGGCCGGCCGCGCCGACCTCGTCGCACTGGCAAGGCCGCATCTTGCCGATCCCTATTGGACGCTGCATGCGGCGGTCACGCTTGGCGATCGCGGCGTCAAATGGCCGGATCCCTATCTGCCCGGCCGCGACCAACTCTACCGGCTGGCCGAGCGCGAAGCGGCGGCGGGGTTGAAAGTATGAGTTCCGCCGCAGCGATTTCAGGGCGACATGCGCTGGTCACCGGCGGCGGCTCCGGCGTCGGCCGGGCGATCGCGCTGGCGCTGGCCGGCGCAGGCATCGATGTGACCATCTGTGGCCGGCGCGTGGAGCCGCTTGCCGAGGTCGCCGCTCAGAACAAGCGCATCTTCGCCATTGCCGCCGACGTCACCGACGAGGCATCGATGGCGTCGCTCTACGAGGACGCGGAAGCGGCACGCGGACCGTTAGACGTCGTCGTTGCCAATGCCGGCATGTCCGGCAGCGCCTCGGCGCAGCGGACCTCGCTGGCAGACTGGCAGCGCACGCTCGACGTCAACTTGACCGGTGTGTTCCTGACGGTGAAGCCGGCGCTGGCCGGCATGGCCGCGCGCAAGACGGGCCGTATCATCTTCATCGCTTCCACCGCCGGACTGAAAGGCTATCCCTATGTTGCAGCTTATGTCGCAGCCAAGCATGGCGTCGTCGGTCTGATGCGGGCACTCGCCGTCGAGACCGCGAAGTCCGGCGTGACCGTAAATGCGGTGTGCCCGGGTTTCGTCGAAACCGAAATGCTGGAAGGCGCCGTTCGGCGCATCGTCGAAACGACCGGCCGCTCGGCCGAGCAGGCGCGGACAAGCCTTGCCGAGACCAACCCGCAAGGCCGCTTCATCCAGCCAGAGGAAATTGCAGCCGCCGTGCTCTATCTGTGTAGCGACGCCGCCGGGTCGATCACCGGACAAACGATTTCGATCTCCGGAGGTGAGACATGGTAGCCGGTCCCCTGCCCGCCCCGTCCGGACCCGGCAAGGACCGCCTGCGGCTGTGGATACGCTTGCTGCGCGCCTCGCGCACCATCGAGGCCGAGCTGCGCGAACGCTTGCGGCAAGAATTCAACACAACGCTGCCACGCTTCGACGTGATGGCCGCGCTCTACAGGGCGCCCGAGGGCATGCTGATGAGCGACCTGTCGCGCTTCCTGCTAGTGTCCAACGGCAATGTCACGGGCATCATCGACCGGCTGGTCTCGGAAGGGCTGGTGATGCGAGCCCGACGCAATGGCGACCGCCGCACCTCGATGGTACGGCTGACGGAAGAGGGATCGAAGACTTTCGGCGTGATCGCCGCCGCGCATGAAAAATGGGTCGGCGAATTGCTGGGCAATGTGAGCGAGGACGAGGCGCGCCGGCTGACCGGCATGCTGACCTCCTTCCGCAGCAATTGGGAGGGACGGGAATGGCAAAGATAGCCGGCCGCAAGCCGAAGCATTTCCTCTGGCAGGTCGAAGGCAAAATCGCAAAGATCCGGCTTGACCGGCCGGAGCGAAAGAACCCGCTGACCTTCGACAGCTATGCCGAATTGCGCGACACTTTTCGCGACCTTGTCTACGCCGACGACGTCGATGCGGTGGTGTTCCTTCCCAATGGCGGCAATTTCTGCTCGGGCGGCGATGTCCACGAAATCATCGGCCCACTGGTCAAGTTGGACATGAAGGCGCTGCTCGCCTTCACTCGCATGACCGGCGATTTCGTCAAGGCGATGCTGAATTGCGGCAAGCCGATTATTGCGGCGGTCGACGGCGTGGCGGTCGGCGCCGGCGCGATTATCGCCATGGCCTCCGACATCCGCATCGCCACGCCACAGGCAAAAACGGCTTTCCTGTTCAGCCGCGTCGGCCTTGCCGGCTGCGACATGGGCGCCTGCGCGATCCTGCCGCGCATCATTGGCCAGGGTCGCGCCGCCGAACTGCTCTATACCGGCCGCACGATGAGCGCCGAGGAAGGCGAGCGCTGGGGCTTCTACAATCGGCTGGTCGATGCCGCAACGCTCGAGGCCGACGCGCTCGACATGGCCGCGCGCATCGTTTCCGGCCCAACCTTCGCCCATGGCATGACCAAGACGCAGCTGAACCAGGAGTGGTCGATGGGCCTCGACCAGGCTATCGAAGCGGAAGCGCAGGCGCAGGCGATCTGCATGCAGACCCGCGATTTCGAACGGGCCTACAAGGCTTTCGTCGCCAAGGAGAAGCCGGTGTTCGAGGGGGATTGAGGATGATCGCTTCCATGGGCACGCTGGCAAGACAGCACCCCCCTCTGGCCTGCCGGCCATCTCCCCCTCAAGGGGGGAGATTGGATGTCAGGCCCGCTTTCGCCAATCTCCAACATCGCCGGGAGAGCAGTGGCAGCGAAGCCGCCAATCTCCCCCCTAGAGGGGGCGATGTCCGGCAGGACAGAGGGGGGCGCCGTGGAGCGCCAGGGCCGGAGAACTGTGGAGGCAGAAATGCCTGACCGTTCCTTCCTCACCTGGCCGTTTTTCGAGGACCATCACCGCGAGTTGGCAGAGCGGCTGGAGGCATGGTGCGCCAAGAACCTGCCGGTCGCGCATGACGATGTCGACGCAGCCTGCCGCGAGCTGGTGGCCAAGCTCGGCCGGGATGGCTGGCTGAAACCGACAGCGCTCGACACCGAAAACCCTGCAGCACTCGACGTGCGCACATTGTGCCTCACGCGCGAAACGCTGGCCCGGCATGACGGGCTGGCCGATTTCGCCTTCGCCATGCAAGGGCTCGGCACCGGCGCGCTCAGCCTGTTCGGCACGCCAGACCAGCAGCACTGGCTGGGGAAGACACGGGCCGGCAAGGCGATTTCGGCTTTCGCACTGTCGGAGGCGCGTTCGGGCTCGGACGTTGCCAATATGGAAATGACGGCCACGCGTGACGGCGATAGCTATATCCTATCCGGCGAAAAAACCTGGATCTCCAACGGCGGTATCGCTGACTTTTATGTTGTCTTTGTCCGTACTGGCGAAGCGCCCGGTGCCAAGGGGCTTTCGGCGTTCATCGTGCCGGCCGAGACAAAGGGCCTGACCATCGCCGAGCGGCTGGAGGTGATCGCGCCGCACCCGCTCGCCCGGCTGTCTTTCGACAATGCCCGCGTTCCAGCCTCGGCGCTGATCGGCAAACCCGGTGATGGTTTTCGCATCGCCATGTCGGTGCTCGACGTGTTCCGTTCGACGGTCGGGGCAGCTGCGCTCGGCTTTGCCCGGCGCGCGCTGGACGAAAGCATCAAAAGAGTGGCCGAGCGCAGGCTGTTCGGTGCAGCGATGGCCGAGCTGCAGATGGTGCAGGGCCACATCGCCGAGATGGCGCTGGATGTCGATGCCGCCGCCTTGTTGGTCTACCGCGCCGCCTGGACCAAGGACATGGGGACCGCCCGTGTCACCCGCGAAGCGGCGATGGCCAAGCTGTTCGCCACCGACAAGGCGCAGGAGGTGATCGACAGGGCTGTGCAGCTGCATGGCGGCGACGGCGTCCGCAGGGGCCATATCGTCGAAAGACTGTATCGCGAGATCCGGGCACTGCGCATCTACGAGGGAGCGTCGGACGTGCAGAAGGTGGTGATTGCACGGCAAGTGATGGGAGCGGCCTGAGACCGGAGTTTGTGTGGAAGAATTGATTGTCTTTGAGTTTTGAGCGACCGGATTTGAGCATTGGGAGGCTTTGATATGCACACCATCCTGCAGCCGGAAGGCTGGGCGAAACCCGTCGGCTACGCCAATGGCGTCGCCGCGCGTGGGCAGCTTGTCTTCGTCGGCGGGCAGGTCGGCTGGAACGGGCAGGGCCGCTTCGAGACCGACGATCTTGTCGGCCAGGTGAAGCAGACGCTGGCCAATATTGTCGCCGTGCTCGCCGAGGCCGGCGCCAAGCCGCAGCATATCACCTCGATGACCTGGTACTTTACCGACAAGGCGGAATATTTGGCCAATCTCAAGGGGATCGGCGAGGTCTATCGCGAGGTGATCGGCCGGCATTTTCCGGCGATGGCCGCCATGCAGGTGATGGCGTTGGTCGAGGATCGCGCCAAGGTTGAGATCCAGGCCACGGCGGTTATTCCGGACTGATGGCAACACGCGGCAATTTTTTAAGCTTAAAACTTTCGCCTTGAAAAGCGCGGTACTTTGGATAGCATCCGATGTCTTACGACTGCCGTGCCGGGAGGGCTTTCCGGCAGTCCGGTTACTTGGCGTATCAAAACCGTGCGGGGCCAACCCGTCCGATCACAACCAGAGGGAACGAAAATGAACTTCACCCGTCGCAACCTGCTTCTTGTTGCTGCCGCCATCGGCATCGCCGGCGGCCCGGCCTATGCCGAAGGCACGCTGAATGTCGGCGCCTATCCGACCAATCCGCCTTTTGAATACAAGAACGAGAGCGGTACATTCGAGGGTTTCGAAGTCGACATCATCAACGAAGCGGCAAAGCGTATCGGCATGACCACTGACATCGCCGACCTCGGTTTCCAGGCGCTGTTCGCCGCCACCACCTCTAAGCGCATCGACGTCGCCATTTCGTCGATCACCATCACGCCGGAGCGGCTGAAGTCGCAGTCGTTCACGCAACCCTACTATGATTCCGACATGGGCATCGCCGCGAAGGCCGACAGCCCAATCAAGGCCGAGGCCGACCTCAAGGGCAAGATCGTCGGCGTGCTGTCCGGCTCGACCGGCGAAACCTGGGTCAAGGCGCACCAGGAAGCGGACGGGTTCAGTGACGTCAAGGGCTACGACACGCAGCAGAATTTGCTGCTCGATCTCAGCTCCGGCCGCGTCGATGCGGCGGTCAGCGATATTCCGGGCCTGGAATATTCTTTCACCAGGATGAAGGATCTCGCCGTAAAAGAGCGCATCAAGACCGGCGAGCAGTACGGCCTGATGATGACCAAGGACCACCCGTTGCTCGGCAAGCTGAACGACGCGCTGACCGCGATGAAGACGGATGGCACGCTGGCCGCGATCCACAAGAAGTGGTTCGGCAGCGACGCACCGGCCGATTCCTCGACCGTCAAGGAAATGCCTATGCCGAAGGCCTGAGCGGCAGTTCGCGCTTAAATGTCGTGCCGGCTTTCGATGCCGGCACGATTTCGGATTTCGGGCTCGGGCTCGAGCGTCGCGGGACGCCAAACGTTTCGGGAATGCTGCGATGTCGCTGCTGGACACCTTCTTCAACGCCGACGTCATGATCTCCAGCCTGCCGGCACTGCTGCGCGGCTTCCTGAACACGCTGCTGCTCGGAATCATGAGCATCGGCATCGGTATTCCCGTCGGCCTCGCGATCAGCCTGGTGCGGCTCTATGCGCCAAAGCCGCTTCGGCTGCTGGCTGTCGGCTACATCGACATTTTCCGGGCGATGCCGGTGCTGGTCGTGCTGATCCTGATCTACTATGCGCTGCCGTTTCTCGGCATACGCCTGTCGTCTTGGACTTCCGCGGTGATGGCGTTCGCCATCATCATGGCGGCCTATTCGGCCGAGGTGTTCCGCTCCGGCATAGAAAGCATTCCGCGCGGCCAGTTCGAGGCGGCGCAGGCGCTCGGCCTGCCGTTCTTGCTGACCTTGCGCAAGGTAGTGCTGCCGCAGGCGATCCGCGTCGTCATTCCACCGATGACCAGCAACTGCGTTTCGATGTTCAAGGACACCTCGCTCGCCTCCACCGTGGCGCTGCCCGAACTGCTGAAGGAAGCGACCAACGCGCAATCGCTCTATGCCAACCCCTCACCGCTGATTGGCGCCGCGCTGGTCTATCTCATCTTTCTCTGGCCGATGGTCCGTCTCGTCAGCCTCCTTGAACGCCGATTTCAAACCGAAAAGACCCGCTGAATCTGTCAGCGCACTTCGCAGGAGACGACCTTGAACCAGCATCAGATTTCGAAAACGGGCGATGCCGCAGCTTTCCCGGTCGAGACGATCCGCGCCATGTTTCCCGCCTTGCAGCAGGCCGGCGACTTCATCTTCATGGACAATGCCGCCGGCGCGCAGATCCCGCAAAGTGTGCTCGACGCGGTCACCAACCATTTGGTCGCGCATAATGTGCAGCGCGGCGGCCGCTACGGCCGCAGCGTCACCGTCGATCAAGCCGTCGCCGGCGCGCGCGAAAGCGTGGCCTTGCTGATCAACGCCACCAACCCGGCGGAGATCTGTTTCGGCATGAACGCCACTTCGTTCATCCGCCTGGTCAGCCTCGGCATCGGCCAGATGCTTTCTGAGCGACCAAACGGGGAGCGTGACGAGATCGTCATCACCGACATGGATCACGATGCCAATATCGCGACGTGGCTGGCGCTGGCACCCGCCGGCGCCAAGTTCAAATGGTGGCGGATGCGCGAGGACGGCAATCTGCATGTCGACGATTTGCGCCCGCTGGTCTCCGAGCGCACCCGCCTCGTGGCCTGCACGGTGACGGCGCATTCGATCGGCTCGATCGTCGACGTTGCTTCAGTGGCTGGGATCGCGCATGCGGCAGGCGCCGAAGTGTTCCTCGACTGCGTGCATTACGGCCCGCACGGGCTGATCGATGTGCAGGCATGGGACTGCGACTATCTGGTCTGCTCCGGCTACAAGAATTTCTCGCCGCATATGGGCTTCCTGTGGGGCCGCTTCGAAACGCTGAAGCGTCTGCCGACCTTCCGCGAGGACTTCATTCCCGACGAGCCGCCCTATAAGATCGAGGCCGGCACCTTCATCTACGAGAACGTCTCCGGCATGGATGCCGCGGTGCGCTATCTCGAATCGATCGGCCGCAATTTCGCTCCAGCCAATAACCGATCGCGCCGCGACAACATCGTCGCCGGTATGAATGCCATTCGCGATTACGAGCAGGTGCTGGCGCGCGAAATGCTGGCGGTGCTCAAAGATTGCGGCGCGACGATCTACGGCGTGGCCGAAGAGGCACGCCTCCGCGAGCGCGTGCCGACCTTCTGCTTCAACATCGGCACGCTGTCGCCGCAGAGGATCGTCGAGGAGATGGCCGAGATGCAGATCGGCATTCGCGACGGCCACATGTATGCGCCGCGCCTGATGAAGCGGCTCAACCTCAGCATGGACAGCGGCGCCGTCCGCGCCTCGCTGGTGCATTACAATACGATCGAGGAAGTCCGGCGCTTCGGCGAGGCGCTTCGCACCATCATTGCCCGGCTGTCCTGATCGGGCTGGCCGGCGGCGCCGGCGCGATCCTCGTGAAGGGCGAAGGCGGTCGCACCCGGGTTCTCCAAGCCGAGGCGCAACTGCATGCTTGGGATCAGGTAATCGCCGCCATTCTGCTGCCGATAAGGAATGGGCTGGATTGTCTCGAGCGTCCGCATCCTTTCGCGCAGTCGCTCCGCGACAGGCTCGAAATCGGCCTCCCCGAAACGGTCCACCCTGTAGACCACGAACGGCGGAAGCACGTCGTAGCCCGGATAGTATAGAATCCCGTGGTTGATCGGGAACAGCAGGTCGTCGATCGGGCCGTTGACGCCGCGGGCGGAATAATGCTCCTCCCAGCCGCCGGTGGTAACGATTAGCATCGCGCGCTTGCCGGCGAGCGTTCCCTCGCCAAAGCGGTCACCCCACCTCTTATCGCTGTGCTCGCCGACGCCATAGGCGAAGCCGTAGGCATACACCCGATCGACCCAGCCCTTGAGGATCGCCGGCATGGCGTACCACCACAGGGGAAACTGGAGGATCAGGGTGTCGGCCCATAGCAGCTTGTCGATCTCCGCTTTGACGTCATCGGTCAGAGTGCCGCTCGCAAAAGCTTTTTTGGAGGCGCCGGCCGGCAGGAAGCGTGCTTCGGGCGGCCACGACGGAAAGTCGGCACGGTCCACCTCGGATTTCCAGCCATCGGCATAGAGGTCAGACACCCGCACCTCGTGGCCTTGGGTCTCGAGCTCCCTGATGGCGACGTCACGCAGTGCGCCGTTGAGCGAATTCGGTTCAGGATGAGCAAAAACAAGCAGGACTTTCATGGGTCTACTCCGAAGAAGGACGATAGACACCAAAGGTAGCCAGCCGTCGGCTAATCCACTATATGTAGGAAATGTATAAGATAATGCCGAATAATGGATAAATCGGTCACCCTCGAGCGCATGCGCACCTTCGTTCGCGTCGCCGAGCGCGGCAGCCTCTCGGCGGTGGCGCGCGAGCTCGGAGTTGGTCAGTCGACGGTCACGCGGCATCTGCGGGAGCTCGAGGAGGCCGTCGGCGTGCCCTTGCTCAGCAGGACCACCCGGCGTGTCACGATGACCGATGAAGGCAGCCGTTACTATGCCGACAGCGTCCAGATCCTGCGCCTCGTTGAGCAGGCCGGCGATGAGGCGCGAGGCACGCGCGGCGCATCGGCTGGCACGATCCGGATATCCTGCACGGCGGCGCTCGGCATCTTGCACGTCAGCCGGCTGATCTTCGCCTTTCAGGACCGTTATCCCGACATCGGCATCGATCTCAGCCTAACCGACGAGCGCATCGACCTTGTGCGGGAGGGCGTCGACATCTCGCTTCGCCTCGGTCCGCTCACCGACAGCTCGATGAAGCTGCGGGCGCTCGGTCAGTCCCGGCGTCTGCTGGTGGCGGCGCCGGCCTATCTGGCGGCCCGGGGCAGACCGGCTGTCCCGCAGGATCTGCCTGGCCATGAAGGCATTCGGATGTCGAACATCGCGGGAAGCGACACGCTCGCCCTGCAGGGGCCGGGCGGCGAGCGCTTTGCGGTGCCCTTTGGCGGCCGATTTCGGGTCGACCATGGGCTTGCTGCGCGCAAAGCCCTTGTCGCCGGACGCGGTATCGCACCCGCCCACCACTGGCTTGTCGACGATCTTCTGGCGGCCGGCCGGCTGGAAATTATCCTGCCGGGCTATTTTCCGCCTCCCGTCCCGCTGAGCATGCTGATCGTTCCGGAGCGTGCGGGCATTGCCCGGGTGCGGCTGCTGGTCGACTTTCTCGCCGAGCAGATCTCCGGCATTCCGGGGATCGAGAAGCGGTAGCCGGCCGGCAAACCTCGCCGGATCAGGCGGCCTTCTTTTTCGCCAATCTTGCCTTGATGCTGGCGACGTCGGCACGCGGCGTCGCCGCGAACAGCGTCCTGGTATAGCTGTGCTTGGGGTCGGCGAAGACCTCGTCGCGCGAGCCGTATTCGACCGCTTCGCCGAAATACATCACCATCACATCGTCGGCGATATAGCGCACCACCGACAGGTCGTGGCTGATGAAAACATAGGTCAGTTGAAACTCATCCTGCAGGTCGGCGAGCAGATTCAGAACCTGCGCCTGCACCGAAAGATCAAGTGCCGAGACCGGCTCGTCCAGCACCAGGAGGCTGGGGTTGAGCATCAGCGCGCGGGCAATGGCGATGCGCTGGCGCTGGCCGCCCGAAAACATATGCGGGTAGCGATTGTAGTGCTCGGGGCCGAGACCGACCTTTTTCAGCATCTTCATGGCGAGATCGCGCCGCTCGCCGGCCGTGCTGTCGGTGTTGATGAGCAGCGGTTCGCCAAGCACGTCGCCGATCTTCTGGCGTGGATTGAGCGAACCATAGGGGTTCTGGAAGACAATCTGCACCTTGCGGCGCATTTCCTTCGACAGGCCGTCCCTCGCGATGTCTACCTTCTTGCCGTCGATGAAAAGCTCGCCGGAGGTCGCCGGGTCGATCAGAGTGATGATGCGGGCGAGCGTTGACTTGCCGCAGCCGCTCTCGCCGACGATGGCCAGCGTCTTGCCCTTGTCGACGCTGAACGAAACACCCTTGACCGCGTGAACCGTACGGGAGGGGCGGAAAAGCCCGCCGCCGACATGATAGTCGCGCACGATGTTCTTGCCTTCGACTACCGTCACGCTCATGTGGCGGTTCCTCCCGCGGATCGGGCTGCGACTACAGATGGGGCCGGCTCGAACAGCATGTCGGAAACAGTAGGCAACCGGTCGCCGACGGCGTTTTCCGGCAGCGCCGACAGAAGCGCGCGCGTGTAATTGCTCTTGGGGGATTCGAACAGCGACAGCACGTCGGCCTCTTCCATCTTGCGGCCCTTGTATTGGACGATGACACGGTCGGCGGTCTCGGCAACCACCCCCATATTGTGGGTGATCATGATCAGGCCCATGCCGTATTTGGCCTGCAGGCCGACCAGCAGATCGAGGATCTGCTTCTGGATGGTGACGTCGAGGGCCGTGGTTGGCTCGTCGGCGATCAAAAGCTTGGGATTGCAGGCGATGGCGATGGCGATCATGACGCGCTGGCACTGGCCGCCCGACATCTGGTGCGGGAAGGAGCCCAGCCGTTCCTCAGGGTCGGCGATGCCGACCAACTTCATCAGTTCGATGGCGCGTGCCCGGCGCTGGGCGCGGTCCATGCCCATGTGAAAGCGCAGCACCTCCTCAATCTGGAAGCCGACGGTAAAGCACGGGTTGAGGCTGGCGACCGGCTCCTGGAAGATCATCGAGATGTCCTTGCCGACAATCTTGCGCCGCTCGGACGGGCCGAGCTTAAGCAGGTCGATGCCGTCGAAGGCCATGCGGTCCGCCCTCACCGTCGCCGTGTTGGGCAAAAGCCCCATCACTGCCAGCATTGCCACTGATTTTCCGGAACCGGATTCGCCGACGATCGCCAACACCTCGCGCGGTTCGACCGACAGGTCGATGCCTTGTACCGCCATGAATGGTCCAGCGGCGGTGTCGAAGGAAACGGTCAGGTTCTTGATCTCGAGAAGAGGCATTGGATTATGACCTCTTCAGCTTGGGATCGAAGGCATCGCGCAGGCCGTCGCCGATCAGATTGATGGCAAGCACAGTGATCAGAATGGCAAGGCCGGGGAAGGTCACTACCCAAGGCGCGCGCAGGATGAACTCGCGCGCCGAGGCGAGCATCGTGCCCCATTCCGGCGTCGGCGGCTGCGCACCGACACCGAGGAAGCCGAGCGCCGCAGCCTCGAGAATGGCGTTGGAGAAGGACAGGGTGGCCTGCACGATCAGCGGTGCCAGGCAGTTCGGCAAGATCGTCCTCACCATCAAGCGAAGATGACCGGCACCAGCCACCTTGGCGGAGATGACATATTCGCGGTTCTTTTCGGCCATCACGGCGGCGCGGGTGAGACGCGCAAAATGCGGCTGCAGCACCAGCGCGATCGCCAGCATGGCGTTGAACAGCCCGGGGCCTAGGATCGCCACCAGCACCAGCGCCAGAAGCAGCGACGGGAAGGCCAGGATAATATCCATGATGCGCATGATCAGCGTGTCGACCCAGCCGCGGAAATAGCCGGCGAGCACGCCAAGCACGATGCCGCTGGTGAGCGAGAAGACGACCACCACCAGGCCGATGAACAGCGAGAAACGCGCCCCGAAAATCAACCGCGAAAGCATGTCGCGGCCGACCGCATCGGTGCCGAGCAGGAACATCGATTTGCCGCCTTGCTGCCAGGCAGGGGGCGCCAGCAGCGCATCGCGAAACTGCTCGTCGGGCGAATGCGGCGCGACGAACGGCGCAAAGACCGCCACCAGCACCAACGCCGAAAACACGACAAGGCCGATGACCGCGCCGGTGTTCATCGAGAAGTAGTGCCAGAACTCGGCGAAGGCGCGTTGCCTGCCGCCTGTCGGGATGGAGGCAGCGGTGGCTTCGGCGGCGGATTCGTCGGTCATCTCACTGCACCCGGATGCGCGGATTGATGACGGCGTAGAGCACGTCGACGATCAGGTTCACCGCCATGACGATCAGCGCGATGATCAGCAATCCGCTCTGAACGACGACATAGTCGCGCTTGCCGATGGCGTCGATCATCCATTTGCCGATGCCGGGCCAGGAAAAAATGGTTTCGGTAAGAATGGCGCCCGCCATCAACGTGCCGACCTGCAGTCCGATGGTGGTGACCACCGGAATCAGCGCGTTGCGAAAAGCGTGCAGCCCGATGACACGGCGCGGCGCCAGGCCCTTGGCGCGCGCGGTGCGGACATAGTCCTCGCCCAGCACCTCGAGCATCGCCGAGCGAGTCTGGCGCGCTATGACGGCAAGCGGGATCGTCGCCAGCACGATGGACGGCAGGATCAAATGGCTGACGGCGGATTTGAAAGCGCCGCTCCTGCCGGAGATCAGGCTGTCGATGAGCATGAACCCGGTCGTCGGCCTGAAGAAATACTGCAGGCCGATGCGGCCGGAAACCGGCGTCCAGCCGAGATAACCGGAGAAGAAGATGATGAGCAGCAACCCCCACCAGAAGATCGGCATCGAATAGCCGGTCAGCGCGACACCCATCGTCGCCTGGTCGAACCACGAGCCGCGCTTGACCGCCGCGAAGATACCGGCAGGAATGCCGAGCAGGACGGCGATGATCAACGCCACCGTCGCCAGTTCCAGCGTGGCTGGAAACAGCGCCTGGAATTCGCCGAGCACTGGCCGCTTGGTGGCAATCGATATGCCGAAATCGCCGGTCAGGACCCTGCCGATATATTCCAGGTACTGGATGACATAAGGCCGGTTGTAGCCAAACTGCTCGATGAGCTGGGCGTAGCGTTCGGGGCTGACGCCGCGCTCGCCGGCCAGGGCCAGAATGGGATCGCCGGGCAGAAGCCGGACGAAAGCGAACGCCGCCAGCGATATGCCGAACACGGTCGGGATGATCAAAGCGAGCTTGTGGAGGAGATAACGGAGCATCTTGCTTCATAGAACGGCGGCGCAGGAAGTCCAGCGCCGCCGTTCAATTTCTCAGGACTTATTCGGTGACGTCGACGCCGTCAAACCGATGAATGCCGAGCGGGTCCATAACGAAGCCCGACACCTTCTTGTTCATCGGCATGAAGACCTTGGAGTGGGCGATGGTCAGCCACGGAGCCTCACGCTTGAACACCACCTGAGCTTCCTCGTAGATCTTGGTGCGCTCGGCGACGTCCGTCGTCGCCTTGCCTTTTTTCAGCAGGGCTTCGAATTCCTGGTTGCACCAGATCGCATAATTGGACTGGCCGATGGCATCGCAACCGAGCAGGAAAAAGAAGTTGTCCGGATCGCCATTGTCCCCGGTCCAGCCCAGTTGGAAGGCGCCGTCGCGATCCTTAGCTTTGCCGCGCTGGCGATACTCCGTCCATTCGTAGCTGACGATCTCCGCCTTGACGCCGACGGCGGCATAGTCGGCCTGGATCAACTCGGCGACGCGCTGGGCGTTCGGGTTGTAGGGGCGGCTGACCGGCATAGCCCAGATCTTCATCGACAGATCCTTGACGCCTGCATCGGCCAGCATCTTCTTGGCCGCCTCCGGATCGTAGGGATCGTCCTTGATGTCCTTGTTATAGGACCACATGGTCGGCGGGATCGGGTTGATGGCCGGCGCGCCGGCGCCCTGATAGACCGCGTCGATGATCGCCTTCTTGTTTACCGCCATGTTGAGGGCCTTGCGGACCTCGACTTTGTCGAAGGGCGGCAGCGTCGTGTTGTAGGCGAGATAGCCGATGTTCAGGCCTTCCTGCTCGTCGACTTTCAGGTTCGCCTCACCCTGCAGCCCGGCAATGTCGGCCGGCGCCGGGTATGACATGATATCGCACTCGCCTGCCTTCAGCTTCTGCGCGCGCACGGCCGGATCGGGCGTGATGGCGAAGATCAGATCGTCGATCTTCTGGCGGCCGCCAAAGTAGCCGTCCCATGCCGCATAGCGTACGACCGCATCGACCTGATAGTCGACAAATTGGAACGGACCAGTGCCGACCGGCTTCTGGGTGAACTGCTGCCTGGTGCCGGCCTTGTCGAGCTGGTCGGCATATTCCTTGGAAACGATCGAAGCGAAATCCATGCCGAGGTCCGGCAGGAAGGCGACTTCAGGCTTGTTCAGCACGAACTTCACCGTCAGATCGTCGACCTTGACGATTTCCTTCAGGAGATCGGGGAAGCCCATGCCGGTGAAATACTCCCAGCCGGTGCCTTCCAGGTAGCTGTACCAGGGGCTTTCTTTCTTCCACTGGCGTTCGAAGGAAAAGATCACGTCGTCGGCGTTGAGGTCGCGCGTGGGCGTGAAATAATCCGTCGTCTGGAATTTCACACCCGGGCGAAGCTTGAAGGTGTATTCGAGACCGTCGTCGGAAACCGTCCAGCTCTCCGCCAGGCCGGGCGAGATGGTGGTCTTGCCATGCTCGAACTCGACCAGGCGCGAATAGATGGTGCGCGACGAAGCGTCGAAGTCGTTGCCGCCGCTCCATGGCGACGGGTCGAAGCCGGCCGGCGATGCCTCCGAGCAATAGACCAGTTGTTTTGCATTGGCCATGCCGCCGAGGACGCTTGCAGCCAGCAACGCGGCTGCAAAAGTCAGTTTCTTTTTCATTGAGCACTCCCTGATGTTCTTCCAAGCCCCTCTATCAGGCTCGCGAAGGCCGCATATAAGCACCGTTTTTCTGGCTTTGGAACTGCTTGTTTGCCTAACCCACGGGAAGCAGAAAAAAATTCCGGCATGCGGCGAATTGTGGAAAAAACGAGCCAAATCCGCAGATCACGACATTATTAGCGACTTCAATTTTTTGTTGATCGGCGATGCCGCCAATTCGGGGAATCGAGCCGTTCGGTTCAAGAGATGCGCGTCCAAAAACCGGTCGCGGCCGAGAGCTTTGATGGCAAGTCTTGCCGCACTGCCAGGTGGGCGAGGCTTGCACGGCCGCTGCTAGTGGCAATACATAGATAGATGGACAGCGCGGTGGATTCCCCAGGCTCCGGACATTGCGGCAAGCGTGGGATACCTTTGTTTGTCAGGGGCGGCGGTGGCACTCAAGCGTGCCGAACAATAAGAATGATTGAGGGAGCGACAGGTGGCGAAACCGGCAAAGACAACAACCGCGGCGAAAGCAAAGGCCGAGGCAATATCGAAAGCGGTCAAGCCAAAAGCGGCCGCCGCCAAGCCGAAGACTACCGCGAAGGCAAGTGCGAAGCCGGCGACGAAGATCACGGCTGGAAAGACTGCCAAGCCGGCAGCCGGCAAGGCGGCGCCTGCCGCAAAGTACCCCACCGTCAAGCCGGCGGCGAAGGCAGTGCCAGCGCCCAAACAGGCGGCAGCTTCAGCCAGAAGATTGCCGAAGGCGATCACCTCGCTGACCGCCGGCCTGCCTGAAAAACCGTGGCTCCAGAGTTACCCAAAGATCGTGCCGGCCGAGATCGGCGCCCTGCCCTCCAGCTCGATCGGTGACTTTCTCGTCGCCGCCTGCAAGCAGTTTGCGAACCGGCCGGCCTTCGTCTGCATGGGCAAATCGATCACCTATGCCGATCTCGAGCGACAGTCGGCTGCGTTTGGCGCCTATCTGCAATCAAAGGGGTTGCAGAAGGGTGCACGTGTCGCGCTGATGATGCCGAACGTGCTGCAATATCCGGTGGCGATGATGGCGGTGCTTCGCGCCGGCTATGTCGTGGTGAACATCAATCCGCTCTACACGCCGCGCGAGCTTGAGCACCAGCTCAAGGATTCCGGCGCTCAAGCCATTGTCATCCTCGAAAATTTCGCCTGCACCTTGCAGGCGGTGATCGCCAGGACCGCGGTCAAGCATGTCGTGGTCGCCACGATGGGCGACATGCTCGGCGGGCTCAAGGGAACGATCGTCAACTTCGTCGTGCGCCGCGTCAAGAAGATGGTGCCGGCATGGTCGCTGCCCGGCCATGTCAAATTCAACGCCGCATTGAAGGCCGGCGCCGGCGTGACCTTCAAATCCGCCGAGGTCGTGGCCGGCGACATCGCCTTCCTGCAATATACGGGCGGTACGACCGGCATCTCCAAGGGCGCGATGCTTTTGCACAGCAATGTCTTGGCGAACGTCGCGCAGAACGCGCTCTGGGTCGAAGACGCCTACACGGTCAAGCCGAAACCGGCGCATATGAACTTCCTCTGCGCGCTGCCCCTCTATCATATCTTTGCGCTCACAGTGAACGCGATGATGGGAATGCAGCAGGGCGCGCAGAACGTGCTCATCCCCAATCCGCGCGACATTCCCGGCTTCGTCAAGGAGCTGCAGAAATACCCGATCCACATCTTTCCTGGCCTCAACACGCTGTTCAATGCGCTGCTCAATAATGAGGATTTTCGCAGGCTCGACTTCAAGCCGCTGATCCTGACGCTGGGTGGCGGCATGGCAGTGCAGAAGGGCATCGCAGAGCGCTGGAAGGCGCTGACCGGCTGCCCGATCAGCGAGGCCTACGGACTCTCCGAAACCTCGCCGGGGGCGACCGCCAACAAATTCAGCGACGGAGTCTACACCGGCACGATCGGGCTGCCGCTGCCCTCGACCGAGATCGCCATCCGCGACGACGATGGCAACAATTTGCCGCTCGGCGAGGTCGGCGAAATCTGCATCCGCGGACCGCAGGTGATGGCCGGCTACTGGAACCGGCCGGACGAGACCGCCAAGGTGATGACCGAGGACGGCTTCTTCAAATCGGGCGACATGGGCTTCATGGACGAGCGCGGCTACACCAAGATCGTCGACCGCAAGAAGGACATGATCCTGGTTTCCGGCTTCAACGTCTACCCGAACGAACTCGAGGAGGTGGTGGCGCAGCATCCGGGCGTACTCGAGGTGGCGGCGATCGGCGTGCCGGACGAGCATTCGGGTGAAGTGCCAAAGCTGTTCGTCGTCAAAAAGGACCCGGCACTGACCGCCGAGATGCTGACGGCTTATTGCCGCGAGAACCTGACCGGCTACAAGCGCCCCAGATATATCGAGTTCCGCACCGAACTGCCGAAGACACCGGTCGGCAAGATCCTGCGACGAGCGTTGCGGGGCTAGGCGCAGCTTGAGCGATTGCATCGTCGGCTCTAACGCCGTGGATATAGGTTCGCGGCCAGACCCGGCAGAGTTCATCCGGGCGCACATGCGGATCGCCCCCGTGCCCGCGCTTCCCGAAATCCGGCTTTACACCGCCCATCCGGGAAGCGGCCTCAGGCGGCTTCTCGAATGGAACCAACATGGGACCGAAGAAGACGAACCTGAACCGGAGCCACCGTACTGGGCCTATGTCTGGGCCGGCGGCGCGGTGCTTGCCCGCTACATAATCGACCGGCCGGAGACCGTGGCCGGGCGTCGCGTGCTCGACCTCGGCGCCGGCTCGGGCCTCGTCGGCATCGCTGCGGCGAAAGCCGGAGCCAGCGCGGTCGTCGCGGCCGAGATCGATCGTAATGGTGTGGTTGCGCTCAGCCTCAATGCGACTGCGAACGGCGTCGCTATCATGATCGTTGGCGACGACATCACCGGCGGTCCGCCGCCGCCGGTGGACATCGTGGTGGTCGGCGACCTGTTTTACGCCCGCGATCTTGCCGGCCGGGTCGTTCCCTTCCTCGACCGCTGCCTTGCTGCCGGCATCGCCGTGCTGATCGGCGATCCGGGCCGCGCCTATCTGCCGCGCTCGCGGCTTCGCCTGCTGGCCGAATACGAGGTGCCGGATGTCGGCGAGGGCAGGAATGCGGCGATGAAACCGAGCGGCGTGTTCTCGTTCGGACCAGATAACTACGAGTCTAGACCGTCTCGCTGACCCGGGCCGCAAGAAAATCGGGCAGATCAGCCACCGAATCCAGGATGACGTCGGCGATCTGTGACAGCGATTCACGTGTGCCGGTGCCGGACAGCACGCCGATCGCCAGGCCGCAGCCGCCGGCGCGCGCCATCTCCAGATCGTGACGATTGTCGCCGACCATTGCGATCGTCGCCGGCCTGAGCCCTGTCAGATCCGAAAAGGCAAGGATCGTATCCGGCGCCGGTTTTGGATTGGCCACCGCGTCGTAACCATAGGCGGCTTCGAAAAGCTGCGCGACGCCCAGCGTGACCAAGGTCTTTTCCGCGCCGCTGGTCGAGTCGTTGGTGGCGACGCCAAGCCGGTAGGATTTTCTGTGAAGCAGCCCAAGCGTCTCGACCACACCCGGCAGCGCCACGGCCATCGCCGATCCTTGCGCCGAGGTGATGGCATTGAAGCGGGCGACGGCAAGCATCTGGTCCTCGTCGGACAGCCGCGGAAACCACAGTTCGACGACGTCCATGTTGGTCCCGGAGGCAAAGATAGAATCCGGCTTGAAGCGCCTGGTGGCGAAGTCGAAGCCCGCCGCCGCAAGCAGCCTGTCTGCCTTCCAGCGATCGCCTTCGGCCGCATCCATCGCCATGAAGTCGGCGATGCCCAGCCATGTCGCGTTGAAATCCACGAGCGTGCCGTCCTTGTCGAACAATATTCCCTTGATGTCCGCCAAGCTTTTCACTCCGGGCCGCGCAAGCGGTGAATGTATTCCACCAGTCCGGCAGTCGAGGCATCCCGCTTTGCGGCATTCTCCTTGCCTTCAACGACGGGCAGCAGCCCGGTCGCCAGTTCCTTGCCGAGCTCGACGCCCCACTGGTCGAAGGAGTTGATGTTGAACAGCGTGCCTTCGACGAAGACGCGATGTTCGTAAAGCGCAATCAGCCGTCCGAATGTATGTGGGTCGAGCTTCCTGTAGAGGATCGTCACTGAGGGGCGGTCGCCGGAGAAGACGCGGTGCGGAGCAATCCTGTCGACATCGGCGGGCTTCATGCCTTTCGCCAGCATCTGCGCGCGGGCTTCCTCCAGCGTGCGGCCCTTCATGAAGGCTTCCGACTGCGCCAGGCAATTGGCAAGCAGAAGGTCGTGGTGATGCTTCAGTTCCGGCTCGTGGCCGACGGCAGCGGCGAGGAATTCGACCGGAATGAAATCGGTGCCCTGATGCAGAAGCTGGAAGAAGGCGTGCTGGCCGTTGGTGCCGGGCTCGCCCCAGACCAGCGGGCCGGTCGGCGTCGTTACAGCGCCGCCATCCAGGGTGACGCTCTTGCCGTTCGATTCCATGTCGAGCTGCTGCAGATAGGCCGGCAGCCTGGACAGACGCTGATCGTAGGGGATGACGGCGCGAGCCGGATATTTGCAGATCACGCGATGCCACCAGCCGATCAGCCCCATCAGCGCCGGCAGGTTCTTCGCCAGCGGCGCGGTGCGGAAATGCTCGTCCATCTCATGGGCGCCGTCGAGAAAGGCGCGAAAATCCTTCGGGCCAATGGCGATCATCACCGGCAGGCCGATCGCACCCCAGACGGAATAGCGGCCGCCGACCCAGTCCCAGAAGCCGAAGACGCGGTCGGCTGCGATGCCGAATTTGGCGACCAGGTCGAGCGCCGTCGAGACGGCGGCGAAATGCTTGCCGACCGCTTCCTTGCCGAGCGCCTTCTCGACCCATCTGCGTGCCGTCTCGGCATTGGTCATCGTCTCAACCGTGGTGAAGGTCTTGGAGGCGATGATGAACAGGGTGGTTTCGGCGGAAAGACCCTTCAACGTGTCGTGGATATGGGCACCGTCGATATTGGACACGTAATGCGCGCGCGGCCCGTCATGATAGGGCGCCAGCGCCAAGGTCGCCATGGCCGGGCCGAGATCGGAGCCGCCGATGCCGATGTTGACGATGTCGGTGATCTTCTTGCCGGTCGCGCCGGCCGCCTTACCGGAACGCACCGCGTCGGCGAAGGCGCCCATCGCGTCGAGTACGCCGAGGACTTCCGCCTTCACGTCCTGGCCCTCGTCGAGCACGATGCCTTTGCCGGTAAGGTTACGCAGCGCGGTATGCAGCACGGCGCGGCCTTCGGTGACGTTGATCTTCTTGCCAGCAAACATCGCGTCGCGCCGGCCTTCGAGGTCGGCGGCCTCAGCTAGGTTCTCCAGCAACTCCATCGTCCGCGCATCGACCGCGCATTTCGACCAGTCGAGCAGCAGGTCGCCGTCGCTGGCGGAGAATTTCTCGAAGCGCTGCGGATCGGCAGCGAAAGCCTCGCGCATCGAGCCCGATTTGGCCGCACGATGATCGCGCAACAAGTCGAGCTGCTTTTGAAAGGACGATTGATCCACTGCTTCGCTCCGGTCTCTTGAGATGCATCTTATCAGGCCGGATGTTTCCGGCGCGTGTCGTCGCGGCAAACTATCGGGTCGAATTCCATCCGTTTCAATGCGCAGCGATGCCGCAGAGCAGCGTGGGCCGGCGCAAAGGATCACTGGCATAAATCCCAGCGATCAGAAAAATTGATTGGCGCAAGACCTTGTGCCACCGGTACATTCGACTGGTCCAGCCAAGTGAAAAAAGCTGGCCATCGAGGAACATCTCCCATGCCACAGAGAAACGACACGGCCATATGGTCCGGCCTGTTCCGGATTTCGGCGGAATCCGGTCAGACCCTGCAGGCGCAGATCCGTCAGGCGATCGTCGCCGCCATCCTCGACCGGCAGATCGCGGCTTCCATGCCGCTTCCGTCCTGCCGGATTCTCGCCGAAAAACTCGGCGTAGCGCGTGGCACCGTGGTGCTGGCCTTCCAGCAGCTGGTCGACCAGGGCTTCCTGGTGGCGCGCGAGCGCCGCGGCCACTTCGTCAATCCCGAAGTGCTGGCGACGCCGGCCAAACCGCACCAGAAGGCGCCCGACCAAGCCAACGAGATCGACTGGAAGGCCCGCCGGCAGATCGCGGCGAGCGACATGCCACCGCCGGCCAAGCACGACAACTGGATCAAATCGTCCTACCCCTTCGTCTATGGCCAGTTCGACCCGGCGCTGTTCCCGACCGCCGAATGGCGCGAGTGCAACCGCATGGCGCTGGCGGTGCTCGAAATCCGCAACTGGGCGTCCGACATGGTCGACCGCGACGATCCCCTCCTGATCGAGCAGATCCAGGCACGGCTGTTGCCGCGGCGCGGCATCTTCGCCAATCCGGACGAGATCATCGTGACGCTGGGCGCGCAGAACGCGCTTTACATGCTGGCGACGCTGTTGATGACCAAGGGCTCGAAGGTGGCGATGGAGGACCCGGGCTATCCCGATGCACGTTCGATCTTCCGGCTGGCCGGCGCCGACATCCAGCCGGTTCCGGTCGACCACTCCGGCATCGTAACCTCGGCCATTCCCAATGATTCCGGCTTCGTCTTCGTCACGCCCAGCCACCATTGCCCGACCATGGTGCCGCTGTCGGCAGAGCGGCGGCAGGATCTTTTGGCGCGCGCCAACCGCTACAACCAGATCATCATCGAGGACGGATATGACAGCCAGCTCCTGGACGAGGCGCCGCAGCAGGCGCTGAAGAGCCTCGATCGGTCCGGCCGCGTCGTCTATGTCGGCTCGATGTCGAAGACGCTGGCTCCCGGCCTCAGGCTCGGCTACATCGTCGCCTCGGCCGGGCTGATCTCCGAGCTTCGGGCGCTGCGCCGCTTCATGCTGCGCCACCCGCCGGCAAACAACCAGCGCGCCGTCGCATTGTTCCTGTCGCTCGGCCATCACGAGGCGCTGGTGCGGCGGCTGTCGAGCGCCTTCGACGAGAGGCGCAAGCGTCTGGTCCATGCGATTTCCGCCTTCCTGCCGGAGTGGCGCTCGACCGATTCGGCCGGCGGCACGTCGCTCTGGCTCGAGGGACCGCGCGGCACCGATTCGCGCGGGCTGGCGGAGGCCGCGGCCTCGCGCAGCGTCATCATCGAGCCTGGCGACCGCTTCTTCGACCGCACCGAAAAGCCATCGCGTTTCATGCGCTTGGGCATTTCCTCGATCGCGTTGCAGCACATCGAACCCGGCATCCGCGAACTGGCGACGGCAGCTGGACGCAGGCCGGCAGCGGCCTGATCTCCCTTCCCCGACCGGAGCCTGGCGCATGTAGTGCGGCTCCGGTTCTTTAGCTCCTTGGCATATGCGACGGGACCGGCTGGCACATAGGCTGTGCCAATGCCGGCGGCATAGTCGCTGTATAAAGGGGACGAAGCAGGCCGATGGTGGACCAACCGCCGCGCCCGCTCCGCAGCTAAAGTTGGAGTGCCTTCATGCCAATGGCCCATGAGAAGCAGGACGTGTCCGCAGACCAGCGTTCGCGGCGGTCCGGCGGGCGCGAGGCGCGCCGCGCCATGCGGGCGGCACCGCTCGCCGACGACGTCAAGCCGGTGCGCGCCGGCCTCGAAGGCGGAAGCTACAGCCCGCTCAGCGGCAATGATTGCGAACGTATCCACGAGGCCGTGCTTACCCTTTTGGAGACGGTCGGTTTCGCCAACGCCATCCCCTCTTGCATTGAGGTACTGACCAAGGCCGGCGCAACGCTTGGCGAGGACGGCCGCCTGCGCTTTCCTCGCGGTCTGGTGGTCGAAACGATCAAGAAAGCGGCGCGGCATTTCACCCTGCACGGCCAGGATCCGAAGCACGACATGGTGATCCAGGGCAAGCGTGTGCATTACGGCACGGCTGGTGCTGCGGTGCATCTTGTCGATGTCGAAAAGCGTGAGTATCGCGAGTCGCTGCTGCAGGACATTTACGATGCGGCGCGTCTGGTCGAGGGGCTCGACAACATCCATTTCTTCCAGCGGCCGATGGTGCCACGCGACATCCCCGACCCGCTCGATATGGATTTCAACACGCTCTACGCCTGTGTCATGGGCACGTCGAAGCATGTCGGCACCTCGTTTACCGTGCGTGAGAACGTCAAGCCGGCGCTCGACATGCTCTATGCCATCGCCGGCGGCGAAGAGAATTTTCGCGCGCGGCCTTTCGTCTCCAATTCGAACTGTTTCGTCGTGCCGCCGATGAAGTTTGCCGAGGACGCCTGCGGCGTGCTCGAAGCCTGTGTCGAGGGCGGCATTCCGATCCTGCTGCTGTCGGCAGGCCAGGCAGGTGCGACGGCACCGGCGGCGATTGCCGGTGCCGTGGTGCAGGCGGTCGCCGAAGTGCTGGTCGGCCTAATCTATGTCAACGCCATCAAGCCGGGCCACCCGGCAATCTTCGGCACCTGGCCGTTCGTCTCGGACCTCCGGACCGGCGCCATGTCGGGCGGTTCGGCCGAGCAGGCGGTGCTGACCGCGGCCTGCGCGCAGATGGCACAATTTTACGACCTGCCGGGCGGTTCGGCCGCCGGCATGACGGATTCGAAACTGCCTGACATTCAGTCAGGCTACGAAAAGGGCATAACCGACGTGATGGCCGGTCTTGCCGGCCTCAACCTGGTTTACGAATCGGCCGGCATGCACGCCTCGCTGCTCGGCTTTTGCCTTGAGAGCCTGATCATCGACAACGACATGCTCGGCCACTGCCTGCGCTGCGTGCGCGGCATCGAGGTGACGGACGAGTCGCTGTCCATCGACACCATCGCCGATGTCTGCCTGAAGGGCCCGGGCCATTATCTCGGCAACGAGCAGACGCTGCGGCTGATGCAGACCGAATATTTCTATCCGGCCGTCGGCGACCGCTTTTCGCCGAAGGAATGGAATGAGAAAGGCAGGCCCGACATCTTGCAGCGGGCGATCATCGAGAAGAAACGCGTGCTTGCCGAACGCTTCCCGCGCCATGTGCCGAAGCCCGTCGACGACAAATTGCGCGCCCGTTTCGGCGATATGATCAAGCTGCCGCGCGGCAGAATGGGCGGCTGAGCGTTAGCCGCTCGCCGCCAGCAACAAGACGCCGGCCAGCGCCGATCCGGCAAGCGTCGGCAGCATGCCGATTTTCAGCTTCAGAATGGCGATCATCGAGGCACAGGAAAGCAGCGCCGCGCGCCAGTCTATCGATGAAAGCACCGGCACGTCCATTCCAAGCCCGACATTGCGCACTTCGCCGAAGATGACGTGCAAGCCGAACCATAGAGCGAGATTCATGATGACGCCGACGACGGCGGCGGTGATTGCGCCGAGCGCCGCCGACAGCGCCTTGTTGCCGCGCAGCGCTTCGATGTAAGGCGCGCCAAGGAATATCCACAGGAAACATGGGGTAAACGTCGCCCACAGCGTGAACAGCCCGCCAAACAACCCGGCAAGCAGCGGCGCCAGCGAGCCCGACTGGCGGAAGGCGGCGACGAAGCCGACGAACTGCAAGACCAGGATGAGCGGGCCCGGCGTGGTTTCGGCAAGTCCGAGGCCGTCGACCATTTCACCGGGTGCCAGCCAGCCGAAGTACTCGACCGCTGCCTGCGCCACATAGGCAAGGGCCGCGTAGGCGCCGCCGAAGGTAACGACCGCCATGACACTGAAGAAGCCACCGATTTGCGTCCAGACGCTGGCCGAGCCGGTGACAGCCCAGACCAGCAGAACAGGCCCGAGCCAGATCGGCAGCCAGATCGCCAAGATGCGCGGCGCGTGCCATCGCGTCGGCCTGACGTGGGTCAGTTCACCGCGCTCGAACATCAGATCGACCGCGCCCTTGATCTCGGGAACATCGCCCTTGCCATGCGAAGCGCCGGAAAAAAATGCCGGCGCACTACGGTTGCCGATCCAGCCTGCCAGGCCGGCAAGCAGGACGATCAGCGGAAACGGCACGTTCAACGCGTAGATGGCGATGAAGGCGGCGAGTGCGATCGACACCATGACGGGGTTTTTCAGCGCGCGTCTGCCGATCCGGATCACCGCCTCGATGACAATGGCGAGCACGGTCGCCTTGACCCCGAAAAACAGCGCCGCGACGAGTGGTACATCGCCATAGAGCGCATAGAGGCTGCTCAGGACGAGCATGACAAGCGCGCCCGGCACGACGAAGAGAATGCCGGCAACAAGGCCGCCGACCGTTTTGTGCAGCAACCAGCCGATATAGATGGCAAGTTGCTGGGCCTCGGGGCCAGGCAGCAGCATGCAGTAGTTCAACGCATGCAGGAAACGCTGTTCGCCGATCCAGCGCCGTTCCTCGACCAATTCCTTGTGCATGAGTGCGATCTGCCCGGCCGGGCCGCCAAAGCTGAGCACGCCGATTTTCGCCCAGACTTTCACGGCCTGCCGGAAGCTCGGCACAACCGGCTCTTGGATCTCCGGCGGCTTTTTCGAAAGGACGGCGCTCACGAAGGTTTGCCCGCGCCGAGATTGCCCGTACCGGCGGCCGGCCAGTTATGCGTCTCCTCGGTCGCATCGCGGCACCAGCGGAAGAACGCATCGTAGAGCAGCATGCCGGCCTCGAGCTGTTCCAGGTCGTCGTGAAACATCCGCGACAGGCCAAGCGAGGCGGCCAGGAACCCGGCCGCCTGTGGGACAAGATCGAGGCTCGCAGTATCGGCGGCGCGTATGATCGTGGCGAGACGATCGAGCGCTTCGGATTTTAGTCCGAACTCCTCGATCATGGTGTCGAAGGTGCAGCGTTCGCCGCGGTGGCTCCAGAACACGTTCTCGATGTCGAAAGGCACGGCCTGAAAGCGATCGGCGACCGCCGCCACTTCGGCCGGCTCGACGAAGAGAAAGACCGCGTGAGGATCGATGAAGCGCCGAATCAGCCAGGGGCAGGCGATGCGGTCGACCTTCGGGCGCGTACGCGTCACCCAAACGGTGCGGCCCTTGGCATCGGCGGGCGGTATCTTGCCGGTGTGAACCAAAAGCCCCTTGGCATCGCGCCATGCCTCAAACCCGCCTTCGAGCGATTCGGCGGCAATGCCCTCGTGCCGCAGCCATGCGGCCACGCCTTGCGAGAGCTTTTTTCCCTGTTGGCAGACCACCGTCACTTGCTGGCCAGTGAATTCGCCAGCCCAGGTGGCGATAGTCTTGAAGTCACACCGGATTGAGCCCGGCAACAGGCGCGGATCGGCGTTGTAGTCATCATTGATGCGGACATCGATGATTGCGGGCGCACCCGGCAGCCCAATCAGACGAGACAGTTGCGATACAGTGATAGCGGTTGTTGACGGCATGGCGTCCACCTCCTTGAAAGAGAAGCTTGGACGCGAACGTTGGGCTGACGCCTCACGGGGTCGTCGCGATGCACCCCTTACGATGATCGTGGATTTGTCACGCCCGCTTGTCAAGCATTCCCGTTCTCGCGGGAGCAATCGCTTTTGACAAATGACCGCGTCCAACTCTGTGGCGGGCATTTCTCCCCGTTAGCGGGCTGTTAACGGGGAGAAATGAGGTGACCGTAACGCTGGCGACCTGACGGCTCGTGCGACGGACCCTGGTCAGTGATTGTCCCTCGGCACGCCGCTTGTATGAGCCACATCCTGGTACTTCACCGCCGGCTTCAGCACCATGCCTTCGGAAAACTGGTCGACCATGCCGCGCTGGATTTCCTGCCACGGCGTCTGGTGCTTCGGATAATGATAGCCGCCATTGTTCTGCAGCTCGGCGCGGCGCCGCGTGATCTCGTCGTCGCTGACGAGGATGTCGGCGGTACCCTTGCGCAGGTCGATGCGGACGCGATCGCCGGTCTTCAGCAGCGCCAAGCCGCCGCCGATGGCGGCTTCCGGCGAGGCGTTGAGGATCGACGGCGAGCCCGACGTGCCTGACTGACGCCCGTCGCCGATACAGGCCAGCGCGTGGATGCCCTTTTTGATCAGATAGGCAGGCGGCTGCATGTTGACGACTTCGGCGCCGCCGGGATAGCCGATCGGGCCGGCGCCGCGCATGAACAGGATGGTGTGCTCGTCGATGCCCTGTGCCGGGTCGTCGATACGGGCGTGATAATCCTCGGGGCCGTCGAAGACCATGGCGTTGCCCTCGAACGCTTCCGGGTCCTTCGGGTTCGACAGATAGCGTTCGCGGAATTCAGGCGAGATGCCGCTGGTCTTCATGATCGCCGAATCGAACAGATTGCCCTTGAGGTTGATGAAGCCGGCATTGGCTTTCAGCGGCTCGGCAACCGTGCGGATGACGTCGAGGTTCTCGTTCACGGCGCCGCCGCAATTGTCGCCGATGGTCTTGCCGTTAGCGGTCATGGCTTCCGGATAGGGCAGCATGCCGCCCTTCATCAGTTCGGCGATCACAGCCGGCACGCCGCCGGCATGGTGATAGTCCTCGCCGAGATATTCGCCGGTCGGCTGCAGATTGACGATGAGCGGAATGTTGAGGCCAACCTTCTGCCAATCGTTGTTGTCGAGCGGCACGCCGAGGTGGCGGGCGATGGCGTTGAGGTGGATCGGCGCATTGGTCGACCCGCCGATCGCCGAATTGACGACGATGGCGTTCTCGAAGGCCTTGCGGGTCATGATGTCGGAGGGCTTCAGATCCTCATGCACCATGTCGACGATGCGCTTTCCAGTCTCATAGGCGATCTGGCCGCGTTCGCGATAGGGGGCGGGGATTGCGGCCGAGCCCGGCAATTGCATGCCGAGCGCCTCGGCCAGCGAATTCATCGTGGTAGCGGTGCCCATCGTGTTGCAATAGCCGGTCGACGGCGCCGAGGAGGCGACGATGTCCATGAACTCGTCATAGCCGATCTCGCCGGCCGACAGGCGCTGGCGCGATTCCCAGACGATGGTGCCGGAGCCGGTGCGCTTGCCCTTGTGCCAGCCGTTGAGCATCGGGCCGACCGAAAGCGCGATAGCCGGAATGTTGACGGTAGCCGCGGCCATCAGCATGGCCGGCGTCGTCTTGTCGCAGCCGATGGTGAGCACCACGCCGTCGAGCGGATAGCCGTAGAGCACCTCGACCAGGCTGAGATAGGCAAGGTTGCGGTCGAGCGCAGCTGTCGGCCGCTTGCCGGTTTCCTGGATCGGGTGGCAAGGAAACTCGAAAGGAATGCCGCCCATCGAGACGATGCCCTCGCGCACGCGCTTGGCCAGTTCGATGTGATGGCGGTTGCAGGGCGACAGGTCCGAGCCGGTCTGGGCGATGCCGATCAGCGGCTTGCCGGACATCAGTTCGGCCCGCGTCAGCCCGTAATTCAGGTAGCGCTCCAGATAAAGTGCTGTCATGCCCGGATTGTCGGGATTGTCGAACCACTCTTGCGAGCGAAATTTTTTCTTGCTGGTGGGGGCGCCTGCCATCGTGGTCTCCGTATTTGTATGACAAATCGATATGACAACGCGCGGGAGCAGGCAAGGGGCACGCGCCATCCGAATCCGCACTTTGGTGCGATAGACACACATCTGCCTCCGCGCTAGACGGGATCGTGGTTTGTCAGTCCGCTATCCCGGAAAAGTTGGAGCGTGTCGCCGCGGACCCCGCCCGGTCCTTCGGGCCACCCTCCGCTCAAAGGGGAGGGATATCCGCATCACTCGAACACGATGCTCGGCACTGCAGCCTCGGCCGCGCCGCGCTCTTCATTGACGCGGTGCCAGACCTTGGCGGCGATGTCGCGATAGATTTTCGCCTCGGCGCTATCGGGCTTGGAGACCACCACCGGCGTGCCGGCATCGGAGCTTTCGCGGATGCCCATCTCGAGCGGCACTTCGCCAAGGAAGGTGACGCCGAGGCGCTCTGCCTCACGGCGCGCGCCGCCATGGCCGAAGATGTCGTAGCGTTTCCCCGTATCGGGGGCGAGAAAATAGCTCATGTTTTCGACGATGCCCAAAAGCGGCACGTCGACCTTTCTGAACATGTTGAGGCCTTTGCGCGCATCGATCAGGGCCAGGTCCTGTGGCGTCGAGACGATGACGGCGCCGGCCAGCGGCACCTGTTGGGCCATGGTCAGCTGGGCGTCGCCGGTGCCGGGCGGCATGTCGACGACGAGCACGTCGAGCGGTCCCCATTCGACCTCGCGCAGCATTTGCGTCAATGCCGACATCACCATCGGCCCGCGCCAGATCATCGGCGTCTCCTCATCGACGAGGAAGCCCATCGACATGACCTTGAGGCCATAGTTCTGCATCGGCTTCAGGATCTTGCCGTCGACGGTCTGCGGCCGGCCATGAATGTTGAGCAGACGTGGCATGGACGGGCCATAAATATCGGCATCGAGCACGCCGACCCGCAACCCGTTGGCGGCCAGGCCAAGGGCGATATTGACGGCGGTGGTCGACTTGCCGACGCCGCCCTTGCCGGAAGCAACAGCGATGATGGCGTCGATGCCTGGTACGCCGCGCTTGCCATGGCTGTGCGAGGCGGGCGCCTGCGGCGCGGGACGAGCAGGTGCGGCCGGCGGAGCGGGCCTCTGAGCCGGTCTTTGCGGAACCGGCGCCTCCATGCCGCCGCCCTTCTTTTCCGCCGTCAGCGCGACCACGGCGCCGGCGACACCGGGGATCGCCTTGACGACACGCTCGGCGGCCGCACGCAGCGGCTCCATCTCCTGGGCACGGGCGGCGGGAACGGTGATCGAGAAGAACACCTTGGCATCGGCAATGAAAATCTCGGAAACCATGCCGAGGTCGACGATATTGCCGGTGAAATCCGGCCCGTTGACCGTCTTCAGGCGTTCGATGACGATTTCCTTGGTGACGGACATCAGATCTTCCTTATGCAAGCTCGCGCCTGAGATAGTGCAGTTTCCGGAGAGAACCAAGTCGTGGAGCAACAGCCGGCCTGGTGTGCCCCGGAAAACGGACCGACGCTGTCAGATTTGCCTGATCGACGGTCGCCAACCATCCGCTACGACCTATCTGAAGGAGCAGCATGAGCACGACATCAAGGGAAGGAGACGATCATGCTCGCAAACAGCAACGCAACGGCCAATCTCGCAGTGAAGGACCTGGCCAAGGCCAGGGCTTTCTACGAAGGGACGCTCGGCCTGAAAGAGGTGCACAATGAAGGTGGCGAACTGATCGTCTATAAAAGCGGCGATACCAGCATCAACGTGTACCGTTCGAATTTCGCTGGGACCAACAAGGCGACGGCTGTGACCTGGACGGTCGGCGACGAGCTCGGCAAAATCGTTGAGGCGTTGAAATCGAAGGGCGTGGCCTTCGAGCATTACGACATGCCCGGCCTGACGCTGGAGGGTGACGTTCATGTGGGTCAGGGCATGAAGGTCGCATGGTTCAAGGATCCGGACGGCAACATCCTGAACCTTGTGGACAGGTAGATACGGCGTTCACGCACCGCCGCCGCGCAGTGCTGCGGTGCTCTCACCTTGCCAGGCCGACCGCGAGGTAGGTGAGGGCCGCAATCACCGCGGTTGCCGGCAGGGTGATAATCCAGGCAACCACGATGTTGCCGGCAATGCCCCAGCGAACGGCTGAGACGCGGCGGGCGGCGCCGACGCCAATGATGGCGCCGGTGATCGTGTGTGTGGTCGATACCGGAATACCGAGCCAGGTGGCGGCGAACAGGGTGATCGCACCGCCGGTCTCGGCGCAGAAACCCTGCATCGGGTTCAGCCGGGTGATCTTCGATCCCATTGTGTGGACGATGCGCCAGCCGCCGAGCAACGTGCCCAGCGCCAGCGCCG
Organism: Mesorhizobium sp. M0028; assembly: GCF_040323855.1. Taxonomy (NCBI): domain Bacteria; kingdom Pseudomonadati; phylum Pseudomonadota; class Alphaproteobacteria; order Hyphomicrobiales; family Phyllobacteriaceae; genus Mesorhizobium; species Mesorhizobium sp. M0028. Next base: position 29,789 of record NZ_JAMYVG010000011.1, on the reverse strand, counting down.
ACTGACAGGTGATGACGACCCACAGCGGCACGTAAAAATTCGCGCCGAGCATGCCTTGCGAATAAAGCAGCACGGCGATGATGCCCATGGTCTTCTGCGCGTCGTTGCCGCCATGGCCGAGCGAATAGAGCGAGGCGGAAAAGAACTGCATGACGCGGAAGGTGCTGTCGACGGCGAACGGCGTCTGCCGCACGAACAGCCAGGAGACCGCGAGGATCAAGACGAGCGCCAGCAGAAAGCCTGCCGCCGGCGACAGCACGATGGCCGCCGTCGTCTTGCCCAATCCGGCCCAGACGATGGCGCCGGTGCCGGCCTTGGCAACGCCGGCGCCGACCAAACCGCCGATCAGCGCGTGCGAGCTGCTGGACGGGATACCGACGAGCCAGGTGACGATATTCCAGACGATGGCGCCGACAAGTGCTGCGAAGATCACTGCCGGCGTGACGATGCTGGCGTCGATGATGCCGGTTCCCAGCGTCTCCGCCACGTGAAGACCGAAGAACATGAAGGCGATGAAATTGAAGAAAGCCGCCCAGAACACCGCATAATGCGGCCTCAGCACGCGGGTGGAGACGATTGTCGCGATGGAGTTGGCGGCATCGTGCAGGCCGTTGAGGAAATCGAAGAACAGTGCGACGGCGACAAGGCCGACCAGCACCGGAAAGGCTATCGCGGCTTCCACTATACGTTCTCGATGACGATGCCGCTGATTTCGTTGGCGACGTCCTCGAAGCGGTCGACCACCTTTTCCAGCTGGCCGTAGATCTCGCTGCCGATCAGATAGGCCATCGGATCGCTGCGGCCGTGCCGCTTGAACAGGTCCTTCAGGCCCTGTTCGTGCAGGTCGTCGGCCCGGCCTTCGGCGCGCATGACCTCCTCGGCGATGGCGTTGAGGCGCACCGTATGCGCCCCGACCTTGCCGAGCAGTGGGATCGCCTCGGCCACCAACTTGGCGGCCTCGACGATGACGGCCCCCATTTCCTGCATCAGCGGGTCGAATTCCTTCTTTTCGAACAACCTTACCGTCTTGACGGTCTTGTGCATCATGTCGATGGCATCATCCATCGACTGGATCAGGTCCTTGATGTCGCCGCGATCGAAGGGCGTGATGAAGGAGCGGCGCACGGCCAGCAGAACTTCCGCGGTGATCTGATCGGCTTCGTCCTCGAGATCGATGATCGTCTGACACCAGCGGTCGATGTCGTTGCCCTGCAAAAGCTGCTGCAGTGCCTCAGCGCCGCCGACCACAGTGCGGGAATGCCGCTCGAACAGGTCGAAGAAGCGATCTTCGCGCGGCAAAAGCTTGCGGAACCAGCCCAGCATGTTTCGGTCTCCCGTCGTGTCCAGTCCACGACCCCGTCCCATCCACATAGCGCCGCGTTCCATCGCGGGAAACAGTAAGCCGGCTGAAAGATGTGGATGCGGGCGATTTGCACAGGCGGCTTGCGGCCGAAGGCGATTTCCCCGACCTTGCGCGCTAAGATCGGACATAGCGTCCGTGACAGGCTCCCGACGGCATGATCGACAAGCTGGAATTCTTCATAGCACTCGCCAGGGAAGAACATTTCGGCCGCGCGGCGGAGGTGTGCGGCGTCACCCAACCGACGCTTTCGGCCGGCATCAAGCAGCTGGAGGGCCAGCTCGGCGTGATGCTGGTGCTGCGCGGCTCGCGCTTCCAGGGGCTGACGCCGGAAGGCAAGCAGGTGCTGGTGTGGGCGCGCCGCATCGTCGGCGATAGCAGGACCATGCGCGAGGAGATGCGGGCGGCACGCCACGGCCTGTCAGGACGCATCCGCATCGCCGCGATCCCGACGGCCCTCGCCATGGTGGCGCGATTGACGACGCCGTTTCGGGCAAAGCATCCCGGCGTCACCTTCTCGGTGCTGTCGCGGACATCGATCGAGGTGCTGTCGCTGCTCGGCAATTTCGACATCGACGCCGGCATCACCTATCTCGACAACGAGCCGCTCGGACGCGTCACCAGCGTGCCGCTCTACGACGAGCGCTACCAGTTGATCACCGCTGTCGGGAACCCCTATTTCGACCGCGACAAAGTGACATGGGCGGAACTCTCCCAGCTGCCGCTCTGCCTGCTGACGCCGGACATGCAGAACCGCCGCATCATCGACCAGCATCTGGCCGAAGCCGGCGTGCAGGTGCGGCCGACACTGGAATCCAACTCGATGATCGTGCTGTTCTCGCATATCCGCACCGGCAAATGGTCGTCCATCATGCCGCTTAACCTTGCGGAAACGTTCGGCTTTTCCGAGCCGATCCGGGCTATCCCGATCGTCGAGCCGGATGCCAGCCACACCGTCGGGCTGGTGGCGGCGCCGCGCGAACCGCACACGCCGCTGGTCTCGGCGCTGTTGGACGAGGCAATGGCGCTGGCGGACGATTTCCGCGCCCGCCGCTAGGCTAGATAATGCTGGTGATCGAGATCGATAGAAAATTTCTATCGAGCAACGGATCGGCTTTATTGATTTAGCGGGTTTCCTCTGATTTCCTAAGCACTTAGCGGAAGACCGCCACGACCAGGGAGGGCGCTGCATGACGATGCAGCCTGCAAGTACCGAGATCGCATCGCGCACGGCGGCGATCATCCACGAGCTGAAAGGCCTCGAAGGCCCGCTGTTGCCGATCCTGCACGGCATACAGGAAGAGTTCGGCTATGTGCCGCGGGACGCGCTGCCGGTCATTGCCGAGGCGCTGAACATCTCCAGGGCCGAGGTGCATGGCGTCGTCACCTTCTATCACGATTACCGCAGCCAGCCCGCCGGCCGCCATGTGCTGAAGCTTTGCCAGGCGGAAGCCTGCCAGTCGATGGGCTCGGATGCGATTGCCGCCAAGCTCAAATCAATGCTGGGCATCGGTTTCCACGAGACAACCCGCGACGGTTCGGTGACGCTGGAGCCGGTCTATTGCCTTGGCCTTTGCGCTTGCTCGCCATCGGCGATGCTGGACGGCGAGGTGATCGGGCGGCTCGACGACGAAAAGCTCAATGAAATCGTTGCCGAGGTGCGCTCATGATCCCGCGCATCTATATTCCCGGCGATTCCGGCGCGCTGGCGCTGGGTGCGGAAAAGGTCGCCAAGGCGGTTCGGGCGGAGTTGGCCGAGCGCGGCATCGAGGCCAAGATCGTGCGCAACGGCTCGCGCGGCGCCTATTTCCTCGAGCCGATGGTCGAAGTGGCGACGGCCAATGGCCGCGTCGCCTATGGGCCGGTCAAGCCATCCGACGTCAAAAGCCTGTTCGACTGCGGCTTCCTCACCGGCGGCCATCACAAGCGCTGGCTGGGCGCACCGGACAAGATCCCGTTCCTGGCCAAACAGACGCGGCTGACCTTTGCACGTTGCGGCGTCACCGATCCGCTGTCGCTCGATCACTACAAGGCGCATGGCGGGCTGAACGGCCTGCAGAATGCGGTGGCGATGACACCGGCCGACATCGTCAAGCAGGTGACCGAGTCCGGGCTGCGCGGTCGTGGCGGCGCCGGCTTCCCGACCGGCATCAAATGGAAGACGGTCCTCGATACGTCGGCCGACCGCAAATACATCGTCTGCAATGCCGATGAAGGCGATTCCGGTACGTTCGCCGACCGCATGATCATGGAAGGCGACCCCTTCGTGCTGATCGAAGGCATGGCGATCGCCGGCATCGCCACCGGCGCGACCAAGGGCTTCATCTATATCCGCTCGGAATATCCGCATGCGGTGGCGGTGATGCAGAAGGCCGTCGAGATCGCCCGCAGGGCCGGCGTGCTCGGCGTCAATGTGCTCGGGTCACCCAATTCATTCGACATGGAAGTGCGCGTCGGCGCCGGCGCCTATGTCTGCGGCGAGGAGACCGCCCTGCTCGACAGCCTCGAAGGCAAGCGCGGACAGGTGCGGGCCAAGCCGCCGCTGCCGGCGCATAAGGGCCTGTTCGGCAAGCCGACGGTGATCAACAACGTCATTTCGCTGGCCTCGGTACCGGTGATCATGGACAAGGGTGCCGCCTTCTACAAGGATTTCGGCATGGGCCGTTCGCGCGGCACCATCCCGATCCAGATCGCCGGCAACGTCAAATATGCTGGTCTCTACGAGGCGGCGTTCGGCATGACTCTGGGCGAGATCGTCGACGATATCGGTGGCGGCACGGCAACGGGTCGCCCAGTCAAAGCGGTGCAGGTCGGTGGCCCACTCGGCGCCTATTTCCCGCGCGCCCTGTTCGACACGCCGTTCGACTACGAGGCGTTCGCGGCCAAGGACGGGCTGATCGGCCACGCCGGCATCGTCGTTTTCGACGACAGCGCCGACATGCTGAAGCAGGCGCGCTTCGCCATGGAATTCTGCGCCATCGAGAGCTGCGGCAAGTGCACGCCCTGCCGCATCGGCTCGACGCGCGGCGTCGAGGTGCTGGACCGGCTCGCTGAGAACATCGAACCGGAAAAGCAGATCGCGCTGGTCACCGACCTTTGCAACACGATGAAGTTCGGCTCGCTTTGCGCTCTCGGCGGCTTCACCCCATATCCGGTGATGAGTGCACTCAACCATTTCCCGGACGACTTTCGGCCGACGCCGGTCGCCGAAGCAGCGGAATAGGAGCGGACAGGCATGAACGCGGCATTCGACATCAAATCGCTGGTCCAGGAAATCGACTACGGCACACCCGCCTCCGAAGCGGAACAGCAGGTGACGCTGACCGTCGATGGCAAGCCGGTGACGGTGCCGGCGGGTACCTCGATCATGCGCGCTTCGATGGAAGCGGGCGTTGAAATCCCGAAACTCTGCGCCACCGACATGCTGGACTCGTTCGGCTCCTGCCGGGTCTGCCTCGTCGAGATCGACGGGCGCGGCGGCACGCCGGCCTCGTGCACGACGCCGGTTGGCGAAGGCATGGTCGTGCATACCCAGAGCGACCGGCTGAACGCCATTCGTCGCGGCGTGATGGAGCTCTATGTCTCTGACCATCCGGCTGCGTGGGGCGAGACGGCCGGCACCGGCGCCAGCGAGTTCGACAAGGTCGTCAGGACGGTCGGCCTGACCGAGAACCGCTATGGCGTGGACGGCCGCAACCACGTCGAGCAAGAAAACGGCGTGGCGCCCGGCCATGGCTCGCTGACCATCGACTACATCGCCCGCGATGAATCGAACCCCTATTTCACCTATGATCCGGCGCAATGCATCGTCTGCTCGCGCTGCGTGCGCGCCTGCGAAGAGGTGCAAGGCACGTTCGCGCTGACCATCGAGGGCCGCGGCTTCGAATCCAGGGTCTCGGCCGGCATGCACGAGGCGTTCGTCGATTCCGAATGCGTGTCGTGCGGGGCCTGCGTGCAGGCCTGCCCGACCGATGCGCTGAGGGAGAAAACCGTGCTTGCGAAAGGCCTGCCCGAGCGCTCGACCGTCACCACCTGCGCCTATTGCGGCGTCGGCTGCTCATTCAAGGCCGAGGTCAAGGGCGACGAGGTCATTCGCATGATGCCCTACAAGGCAGGCAAGGCCAACCACGGCCACTCCTGCGTCAAGGGCCGCTTCGCCTATGGCTATGCGACACACAAGGACCGTATCCTGAAGCCGATGATCCGCGAGCGGGTCAGCGATCCGTGGCGCGAAGTGTCGTGGGAAGAGGCGCTCACCCATACGGCGAATGAATTCCGCCGCATCCAGTACCAGTACGGCCGCACGTCGATCGGCGGCATCACCTCGTCGCGCTGCACCAACGAGGAGACCTACCTCGTCCAGAAGCTGGTCCGGCAGGGCTTCCGCAACAACAATGTCGATACCTGCGCCCGCGTCTGCCATTCGCCGACCGGCTATGGCCTGGGCCAGACCTTCGGTACCTCCGCCGGCACGCAGGATTTCGATTCGATCGAGCAGACGGACGTCATCCTGCTGATCGGCGCCAATCCGACCGATGCGCATCCGGTGTTCGCCTCGCGTATGAAAAAGCGCATGCGCCAGGGCGCCAAGCTGATCGTGCTCGATCCGCGCCGCACCGATATCGTGCGCTCGGCCCATGTCGAAGCGCAGTTCCATCTGCCGCTGAAGCCGGGCACCAACGTCGCCATGCTGACCGCACTTGCCCATGTCATCGTCACCGAAGGCCTGTTCGACGAGGCGTTCATCCGCGAGCGCTGCGACTGGGACGAGTTCCAGGACTGGGCATCGTTCGTGGCACTGCCGGAAAACAGCCCGGAGGTCGTCGGTCAGCTCGCCAATGTCGATCCCGACGACATACGCGGCGCGGCGCGGCTCTATGCGCGCGGCGGCAACGGCGCGATCTATTACGGCCTCGGCGTGACCGAGCACAGCCAGGGCTCGACCACCGTCATCGCCATTGCCAACCTCGCCATGGCGACCGGCAATATCGGCCGGCCGGGCGTCGGCGTGAATCCGCTGCGCGGCCAGAACAATGTGCAGGGCTCCTGCGACATGGGTTCGTTCCCGCACGAACTTCCCGGCTACCGCCACATTTCGGGCGACGCGGTGCGCGCCATCTATGAGAGCCTGTGGGGCGTCAAGCTCGACGACGAGCCCGGCCTGCGCATCCCCAATATGCTGGACGCGGCCGTCGACGGCTCGTTCAAGGGGCTCTATGTACAGGGCGAGGACATCCTGCAGTCGGACCCCGACACCAAGCATGTCGCCGCGGGTCTCGCCGCGATGGAATGTGTCGTCGTGCACGACCTCTTCCTCAACGAGACGGCCAACTACGCGCATGTGTTCCTGCCCGGCTCGACCTTCCTCGAGAAGGACGGCACCTTCACCAATGCCGAGCGCCGCATCAACATGGTGCGCAAGGTGATGGAGCCGAAATGCGGCTATGCCGACTGGGAGACGACGCAGGAGCTCGCCAAGGCGCTCGGCCTCGGCTGGAACTACACGCATCCCTCCGAGATCATGGACGAGATCGCCAAGACGACGCCGAGCTTCTCCGGCGTTTCCTTCGACCTTCTCGACCGGGTGGGCTCGGTGCAGTGGCCCTGCAACGAGAAGTCGCCGGAAGGCACGCCGATCATGCATATTGGCGGCTTCGTGCGCGGCAAGGGCAAGTTCATCCGCACCGAATATGTCGCGACCGACGAGAGGACCGGGCCGCGCTTCCCGCTGCTGCTGACCACCGGCCGCATCCTGTCGCAGTATAATGTCGGCGCGCAGACCAGGCGCACCGACAACGTCGTGTGGCACAGCGAGGATCGGCTGGAGATCCATCCGCATGATGCCGAAAATCGCGGCCTGCGCGATGGCGACTGGGTGCGGCTGACCAGCCGCTCGGGCGAGACGACGCTGCGCGCGCTGATCACCGACCGGGTGTCGCCGGGCGTCGTCTATACGACCTTCCACCATCCCGACACCCAGGCCAACGTCATCACCACCGACTTCTCCGACTGGGCGACCAACTGCCCGGAATACAAGGTGACCGCGGTGCAGGTGGGTGCATCCAACGGCCCGTCGGAATGGCAGCGCGACTATGACGAGCAGGCAAAGCAAAGCCGCCGCATCGCCTCGCTGCAAGCAGCGGAGTAGCGTTTTGGCGTCGTGCCGGAGCACCCCCCTCTGGCCTACCGGCCATCTCCCCCTCAAGGGAGGAGATTGGATGTCATCTCGGCTTTCGCCAATCACCAGCGTCGAAGGGTGCCTTACGTCTGAACTGCCAATCTCCCCCCTTGAGGGGGAGATGGCCGGTAGGCCAGAGGGGGGTGCCGCGTGATGCCCAAACGTCGTGCTGTCACCCAGATCAGCCGCCTCGCGCGCCGCGCCGGCGGCACCGCGGCCGCCAACCGCATGGTGCCGGAAGAGACGCCGGTAGCATTCTCCTTTGCCGGCACCACGCATGCGGTGATGATGGCAAGCCCGGCCGATTTCGAGGATTTCGCGCTCGGCTTCTCGCTGACCGAAGGCATCATTGCCTCGCCAGACGAAATCGAAGCCATCGAGGTCGAGGATCACGGCGCCGGCATCGATATCCAGATCCGGCTGAAGGACCAGGCCAACACCCGTTTCGAGGCGCGTCGCAGACGGCTCGCCGGCCCGGTCGGCTGCGGGCTGTGCGGCATCGAATCGATCGAGGAAGCGATGCGCTCGGTCGATCCGGTCGGTGCGTCGAAACTTACACTTCAGGCCGATGACATCGTCCGCTCGGTCAAGCTTTTGTCGAAGGTGCAGCCGCTGCACGCCGAGACCGGCGCGGTCCACGCCGCCGGTTTTTACCTCCCCGGCAAGGGCATCGTCATGGCGCGCGAGGATGTCGGCCGTCACAATGCGCTGGACAAGCTGGCCGGCGCGCTGGCCAAAGCCGGTATCGACGGCAGGTCGGGGGCCGTCGTCGTGACGTCGCGCGTTTCGGTCGAGATGGTGCAGAAGACCGCGGCGATCGGTGCTGCCTTCATCATCGCCGTCTCGGCGCCGACGGCACTTGCCATCCGCACCGCAGACGACGCCGGCATGACGCTGGTGGCGCTGGTGCGCGGCGATGATTTCGATATTTTCACCCATCCTGACCGCGTGGTTTCCGGAGTTGCCAAGCATGTCGCATGACGAAGGCCACCTCATGAGCACCAGCGAAAAGCTGGTTCGCATGGCCAACCAGATCGCTGCCTTTTTCCACTCCAAGCCGCGCGAGCAAGGCATTGCCGGCGTCGCCGAGCACATCAACAAGTTCTGGGAGCCGAGGATGCGCCGGCAATTGTTCGAGATGCTCGACAGCGGCGGCGAAGGCTTCAACGAGCTTGTCGTCGCGGCCGCCCCACACATCAAGCGGCCGGGCGCGCCGGAGGGCGCAGGTTTTAGCGTCGGCGGAGCGAGCACCGAGACTACGGCTGCGTCACAGAAGTAGGCGCCGCGGGCCTACATTCACACCCTCTAAGGTTTCATCTGCCGCAAGTCTCGCGGCTCTGCTATGATCCGGCGATAAGAAATCGTCGGGTCGGGCGGACAAACCTCGTGAGGCCGATCGAAACTCGCTACGCGCTCAGCGGCGACGTGCGGATCGCCTATCAGGTGGTCGGCCAGGGATCGCTCGATCTCGTCTTCGTGCCGGGTTTCATTTCCAATCTCGACCTGCACTGGGAAGACGAAGGCTACAGCCGGCTGTTGGCGTTCCTTGCGGAACACCGCAGTCATACATCGTCTCTTATGCAAGGTGGCGGCAGCCGGGGCAGCGCAAGCCTCCATGACTACGGAGAGGGAAACCCCCTACTCACTCTCACCCTCCAGCGCCGGCACCGACACCCCGGCAAGCTCCGCCGCCAGCAACCGCGCGGCACCGGCGCGCGCGATCCTCAGCATCAGCGCCTTGCGCGTCGCCGCCGCCATCCGGTGCTCGGGCGCATCGCGCAGGACCTCGGCACCATAGCCGTCGGAGAGAATGAAGCCGCACTCTTCCGGAAAGATCTCCGCGGGCACGCCGGGATGGGTGGCGAAGAAGAAGCGGTCGGAATGCAGCCGGTAGTCCGGCCATTTGCGGTCGACCCTGAAATCCTCGATCGAGGATTTGATCTCGATGATCCAGATATCGCCCTGGCGGGTCAGCGCTACGAGATCGGCGCGGCGCCCGGTGGCCAGCGACAGTTCGGGCAAGACATGCGCGCCCATCTGCTTGAGCAGCCGCTGCACGCCACGCCTGACCAGCATGGCACGCTCCGACTGGCGACCGTCGAGAAGGGGGTTGAGGGGTAGAGGTGAGATGATAGGCATGGCCGCACCATGTCAGATTTTGTTCACGGTTTGAACCCGGTTTTTGGGGCGATTATCCGGTTGACAAACCCAACCAGAACGGGACACCGCCGGTGCAGAACCCTGAAGCGCAAGCGGCCCACCGTGGGTGTTTTCCTACGGGTATTTACTGCCTGCAAGCTGTCTGGCACGACCCTCGGCAGTGGTTGCCTTGCGGGTTAGTGGGCCGCACATTACCCTTTCTCCACCTGGTGTGTTTATATAATAAGCACGCACACAGTATTTATTTGGAGTGTCCGGAAGACAAAGTTCACGCTTGTGGCCTGACCCCGGCTCAACATAGATTCTACAGGTTTTTTTACTCGTGTCATAAGGAACGTTCGCCTGGCTAGTGCATGCCGATGCACTGACGGCAATGGCTATAACGATGGCTATGCGGATCATGTTTTCCCCCAACACAACCGCATTTGAATCATGTTTTGTCGCCGCTGCCAAGGCGGGTTGCCAACCAGATAATCGCCTTTGTGCTGGGGCCAGTGCTGGTCTAGGAGCTCTTGTCTGTCGGATTAAGCCACTCACGCGCCTTCCGGTTTTTCAAATCAAATCGGTATAAGGAACAGGCGAGCACCGCTGGAAGACCAATGCCTCCGACAATAACCAGCGCGATAGGGCCAAACCAGCGGTAGGCTAGAACCCCAACCAAACTGAGGATCATGGCTCCAATGAAACTACTAATAGGCGCGGGCGTCACGGCTGATTTGTAGCGGAGCTTTGGTCAGCGGTCATCCGGGTTTGTCAAATATATAGCCGCCTTCTGGGCGGCGATTATCTGGTTGACAACCCCCTCTAACTAACCGGCATCATGCCCTCCAGAGCAATGATCCTCGTCTTTGCACAGCGTTCGCGGATGGCTTTGAGGCGGCCGTATTCCGGAGAGTCGTACCATGCGAGGAGCGAGGCCATGTCGGGAAATTCGACGATGACAAGGCGATGAGGCTCCCAATCGCCTTCCAGCACTTTGGTGGCTCCGCCACGAGCGATGTACCTTCCCCCGTAGCGGGCTTCGGTTGCAGGCACGTCCCGGCGGTATTCCTCGAAAACGGCGGCGTCGGTTATGTCGACATCGGCAATAAGATAGGCTGCCATTGACCTTACTCCCCTTAGGAAAGGCATTGAAGCAGGTCCATTAGCGGTCCCGCAACTAAGCCAGCGGTACTACGCCTCGGAAACGACTCGCGTTCTCCCGGATTGGGGCGCTTTACTACATTCGTGGGGGTAGCTCTGGGAGGAGACGAACCATGCCGATGTATCTCACGCGATTCAGCTACAGGCCCGAAACGTGGGCGCGCTTGATGGACAACCCCGAGGACAGACGCGAGGCTGCCCGCTCCTACATCGAGTCGGTGGGCGGAAAGCTGCACGGGTTCTGGTATGCCTTCGGAGAACACGACGGCTGGAATCTGTGGGAGGCGCCGGACAACGTCTCCATGGCATCGGTCATGCTTGCCATTGGTGCGGGAGGCGCGCTCAGCTCCTACGAGACCACCGTGCTGCTAAGTGTCGAAGAGACGATGGAAGCGCTTGGCAGGGCGAAGTCGATCCGGTATCGCCCACCGGGATCGTGACGGCCGCCCGTGCTTTGCGGAGTGTCGAAGGCTAGGTAACGCTTGCTATCGAACGGCGCACGCTCCTAAACTTTTGCGCAAAAGAGTCCGCTGCACCCTCTTGGCAGCGCCGGCAGCTTGCGCTTTCAATGTCGGCCACGGGATTTTTACGAGGAGCATTAGATGACGGACGATGACGGACGCAAATCGGCGACACCGGAGGAAATCCGCACGGCCGTTAGAGGATGGGCGGTGCTTGGGGCAATCATCGTTGCCGTGTTTGGTGCCGCCTACGTCATGATCGATAGTTGAATGGCCGACGATCCTGGTCGCCCCGATGGACTGCCTGAAAAGATCGGCACGGTCCTTGGTGCAGTGGTGGTGATCGGCACGTTCGGGCTTCTGGCTTGGACGGTGCTTCGCGGCGTTCTTTATTGAACCGGCCTATTGAACCAGGCTTGTCAGGATTATCTCCTGCAGCGGCCGCGTCTCAGGCGAGATCAGGCCGATCTCCTCGTAGTAACGGATGGCCTTGGCTGGCCGGCCAGAGCGCCAGCCAGCGTCACCGACATTCATGGTGATTCCCCGTCTCGGGGTTCTTGTTCTTGGCCCATTGATTTTGCAGCATAATCCTGCGGGGGCTGTTGCCGAAATGCCATAGTCGCAGGTTTACCAGCACGCAAGCCCAAGGATATAGGCATCGCCCGCTTGGCAAGCAAAGCAAATGCCAGCATGAATGAAGATGAAAAAAGCGGCCGACTCGAGCCGCTGTTGTTTGGGCAGGCATCGGACCTTTTCATGCGCATGAAGTCACTTGCAATCGTCGCGGCCCTGGCGCTGTCGACGGCTGTCGCCGGTTGCAGCACCATCGGCTCTCAGATCTTCACCAACAACTATGGCGCGGTGACCGATGCCGGCTATCATCTGCCGCGCATCCCGATCGAAAAGGTGCCGTTCAAATACCGCCGGCAGATCGTCGACTACGACACCAGGGAAAAGCCGGGCACCATCATCGTCGATACGCAGAACAAGTTCCTCTATTTCGTCATGGGCGACGGCGAAGCGATGCGCTACGGCATCGGCGTCGGCCGTGAAGGTTTCGAATGGCACGGCACCGCCCGTATCGCACTAAAGCGCGAATGGCCGACCTGGACGCCGCCTTCGCAGATGATCAGGCGACAGCCGGAGCTGGCCAAGTTTGCCGGCGGCATGGAGCCGGGGTTGAAGAACCCGCTCGGCGCGCGCGCCATGTACCTGTTCAACAAGGGCGGCGACATGGGCTACCGCCTGCATGGCAGCCCGGAATGGAATTCGATCGGCAAGGCGATGTCGTCGGGCTGCATCCGGCTGATGAACCAGGACATTATCGACCTCTACGACCGCACCTCGGTCGGCGCCAAGGTCATTGTGCTGTAAGACCATGATCCCGAAAAGCGGGACCCGGTTTTCGGACAAGATCATGGTCAAACAAGAAGAGCTTTATACGCGGACCGTCTAGGCAACACACAGACGTCGCAAACAGAAAACCGGGCACTTTGGCCCGGTTTTTTGTTGTCTATCGACGTTGACGATGGAACGGCGCGTCAGGAGACCTGTTCGACGTGCTGCACTTCCGGCACAAAGTGCCGGAGCAGGTTCTGGATGCCGTGCTTCAGCGTCGCCGTCGAGGACGGGCAACCGGCGCAGGCGCCCTTCATGTGCAGGAATACGGTGCCGTTCTCGAAGCCGCGGAAGGTAATGTCGCCGCCATCCTGGGCCACCGCCGGGCGCACCCGCGTGTCGAGCAGCTCCTTGATGGTGACGACCAGCTCCTCGTCGGCCTTGTCGTAGAATTCGCCGGTCTGGCTGGTCTCGGCGGCGGGGCCGGCCTTGGCCATCACCGGGGCGCCGGACATGAAATGCTCCATGATGGCGCCGAGGATAGCCGGCTTCAGATGCTGCCAGTCGGGACCGTCCTTGGTCACGGTGATGAAATCATAGCCGAAGAAGACGCCGGTGACGCCGGGGATCTCGAACAGACGGCCGGCCAGCGGCGAAGCCGTCGCGGCGCTGTCGGCATCACGGAAATCGGCGGTGCCTTCTTGCAGCACTTCCTTGCCGGGCAGGAATTTCAGCGTCGCCGGGTTTGGCGTCGACTCGGTCTGGATGAACATGGCCATCTCCGTGCCCGTTTCGGGCAGCTAGTTTGGAATAATTCTAATTAGGCTTTATCCGCCCGACATTCAAGCGAAAGGCATCGCGGGGAACGGCTGGCTGGTGGAATGTTTTGCTAGCTCGCTGAAACAATTGGAGATGTGTTGAGATTCAGGTCAGGCCGAGCCGAAAATGATGGTTTCCGAGAACCGGAGCGGAGCGTACTTTTGGTACGTGAGCACCGGAAGCGCAGGAAGCCGCCATTTGTAGGCCGGCCTCACCTGAATATCGGCACATCTCAGGCGAGGCTGTCGATCTCCTCGTCCGACAGGTTCTGCGGCACCACAGTCACTGGAATCGGAAAGGCGGCGCCCTTGCCGGCAACCGCGCCGACCAGCGGCCCAGGCCCTTCCTTGCCAGCGCCTGCCGCCAGCACCAGGATGGCGATGTCCTGGTCTTCCTCGATCAGCTTGTGGATCTCTTCGGTCGGCTTGCCTTCGCGCACCACCAGTTCCGGCTCGATGCCGAGCTTCTGGCGCACCTTGTTGGCGTAGCTGTCGAGCGCGGCGCGCGCCGTGGCGGTCGCCTCCTCGCGCATGATCTTCTCGACGCCCAGCCAGTGCTGGAAATCATCCGGCTCGATGACATAGAGCAGCACCAGCACGCCGCCCGTGCTTTGCGCCCGCTTCGAGGCGTAGGCGACGGCGCGCTCGCATTCCGGCGTGTCGTCGATGATCGCCAGGAACTTGCGGCGATGACCGGCTTCGCGGCTGAGGCGTTTGGAGACCATATTCACCCTGCTCGATGGTTTTCGGCCGCAATCTGCCACCGCCACAGCCCGCCCGCAAGCGACCGGCGGCTGTGGCGATGTTGGTGCAGCTTAAAGCGCGTCGCGTTCGACCGGCCTCATGCGACGCGCTTCAGGTTCTTGTTTTATGCATGTCGTTATCGCAAAACCGCTGCACACTTTTGCGCGACATAAATTAGCCTTGCAGCAGGCCGATAATGTCGCGCACGGTCTTCATCGTCGCTTCGGCCAATGTGCCGGCACGCTCGCCGCCATCCCGCAGCACCGCGTCGACATAGGCGCGGTCGCCGGAGATGCGGCGCATCTCGCCGGCGATCGGCGCCAGCTTTTCCACCGCGAGATCGGCCAGCGCCGGCTTGAACACCGAAAACTGCTGGCCGCCGAATTCCTTCAGCACCGCCTCTTTCGATATTTCGGCGAGGCCGGCATAGATGCCGACGAGGTTTTCCGCTTCCGGCCGGCCGGCAAGCCCGTCCAGTTCGCCGGGCAAAGCCTCCGGGTCCGTCTTGGCCTTGCGGATCTTCTTCGAGATGGCGTCGGCATCGTCGGTCAGGTTGATGCGCGACAGGTCCGACGGGTCGGACTTCGACATCTTTTTCGAACCGTCGCGCAGCGACATGATGCGCGCCGCCGGGCCGCCGATGACCGGCTCGGTCAGCGGAAAATAGCCGTTCACCGTCTCTTCGCCCACCTGCATCTCGACGCCGACACCAAGCGCCGCGATACGGTCCGAAAAATCGTTGTTGAATTTCTGCGCAATGTCGCGGGTCAGCTCCAGATGCTGCTTCTGGTCGTCGCCGACCGGCACATGGGTGGCGCGGTAGACGAGGATATCGGCGGCCATCAGGGAGGGGTAGGCGAGCAGGCCGAGCGAGGCGTTCTCGCGGTCCTTGCCGGCCTTGTCCTTGAACTGCGTCATCCTGTTCATCCAGCCAATGCGCGCCACGCAGTTGAAGATCCAGGCAAGCTCGGCGTGCTGCATCACCCGCGACTGGTTGAAGACGATGTGCTTGGTCGGATCGATGCCGGAGGCGAGAAACGCCGCGGTGATCGAACGCGTCTGGTCCTGAAGATCCTCATAGACGAGCTGCGCGGTCAGCGAATGCAGGTCGACGACGCAGTAGATGCAGTCGGAGGTGTCCTGCAGGGCGACGAATTTCTTGATGGCGCCGAGATAATTGCCGAGATGCAGATTGCCGGTTGGCTGGACGCCGGAAAAGACGAGTGGCTTGAAGGCGGGCTGGTTGAGGCCGGTCATGGTGTATCCCTGGCTTGTGGAGGGCCGTTTCGCGCGCGGCGAAAGTCTTGCGACGGCGCGCTTATGGACGAGAGCGAGGAGACGATCAAGAGGGGTGTTGGCTAGGCCGCGCGGGGCTTTGACCGTGGCCGAGCAAGACGCCACAGAAGGCTGTTTGAAGGGGATGGCGCCGACCAGAATCAAAAACCCGCCTTGCGGCGGGGTCGTCGGTGCGAATCAGCACCATACGCAAATTAGTAGCATAGCTGCAGGCACAAAGCAAGAACAAAATTGGACCTGACGAATTTTCCGCCTCACGAATCCGGAGATTGCTCCTTGACCGGCTGGGAGCCTTTACGCCCGATATTGCGGCGGATCATGCCGAAATCCGCACCCCCGGTGGCAAACGCAGTGACGAAGTAAAGCAGCGCCCCGCCGGCGACGAGCGCAAGCAGCGTTACCGCCTTGATCACCAGCGGCGAGCCCGAGCCGAGACTTGCGGCGAACCAGTGCTCGGCAAAATAGAGCGCCGCCGCCATCACCGCCGCCGACAGCACCAGCCGCGGGATGCGTTTCATGAGCGGCAAGTCGCGGCCCCAGTGGCCGCGCCGGATCAGCACGGCCAGCAGCATCGCCGCATTGACCCAGCCGGCGACGGCGGAGGCAACGGCAATGCCGGGCGCGCCCATCGTCGGAAACAGCGTCAGTGCCGTCGTAATGTTAACCGCCACCGAGATGGCGGCGAAAATCATCGGCGTGCGCGTGTCCTCGCGGGCGAAATAGCCTGGGGTGAAGGCCTTGATCAGCACGAAGGCCGGCAGACCGAGGCCGAAGATCGCCAGGATTGCCGCGACCGTCGGCGTCGAATTGTTGGCGGCGAAGGCGCCGCGCTCATAGACCAGCCGCACGATCGGCTCGGACATGACCAGCAGGGCGGCCGCCGCCGGCAAGGTCATGAACAGGGTGAACTCGACCGAGCGGTTCTGCAGATTGGCCGCCTCGACCAGATTGCCTGACTTCAGCGCCCGCGACAGTTCCGGCAAAAGCACGATGGCGACGGCGACGCCGACAACGCCCAGCGGCAGCTGGTAAACGCGGTCGGCATAGGCCAGCGACGACACCGCGCTGTCCTGCGCCGACGCGATCGCCGTGCCAATCAGCTGGTTGATCTGGGTGATGCCGCCGGTGATCGCCGCCGGCAGTGCCAGGATCAGCAGCCGCTTGACGCTGGGCGTCATCTTCGGCCGGCGGAAGCCGATCGAAATGCCGGCATGGCGCACCGCCGCCCAGACGATCGCCAGCTGCACCAAGCCGGCCGCCAGTACGCCCCAGGCCAGCCCGAAACCGACGGTGCGGGCGTCCGAACCCTTGTACCAGGCATAGGCAAGCACGGCGATGAGGATGATGTTGAGGAACACCGGCGCCACCGCGGCGGCGAAATAGCGGCGCAGCGAATTCAGCATGCCGGCCATCATGGCGCCGAGCGACATGCAGATCAGGTAAGGGAACATGACGGTCGCCAGTGCCACCGTCATCTCGAATTTTCCGGGCGTGTCGGCAAAGCCCGGCGCCACCAGGTAGCGCACGATCAGCGGCATCGCCAGTTCCATGGCGATGGTCAGCGCCAGAAGCGCGGTGAACAAGACGCCGAACACCTCTTCGGAAAAACGCTTGGCGCCGTCGGTGCCGTGCGTCTCGATCTCTTTGGCGAACAGCGGCACGAAGGCGGCGTTGAAGGCGCCTTCGGCGAACAGCCGGCGAAAGGTGTTGGGAAACTGGAAGGCGGCGTTGAAGGCGTCGGCGATCGGCCCGGTGCCGAGTGCGGCAGCCATCAGCATCTCGCGGCCAAAGCCGAGGGCGCGGCTCATCAGCGTGCCGGAAGCGACCGTGGCGAATTTCTTGACAAGGCTCATGCGCTTGAAGACTGCCTGTGGGATTGGGGCAAATGGAAGGTAACAGTCACTCGGCGGCCGTTTTGGTCTTGCCGCGCTCGGACGCCGTGCCCTCGAGCACCGCGATCAGCCTGTTGCGGATGGTCGCCGTACGCGACGGGCTGTCGATCTTCTGGCCGGTGAGATCGGTGACGTAGAACGTGTCGATGACCTTTTCGCCGAAGGTGGTGATGTGGGCCGAGGCTATGTCGAGCGACAGGTCCGACAACATGCCGGTGATCTCCGACAGAAGGCCCGGCCTGTCCAGTCCTTCGACCTCGATCACCGAGAACCGGTTCGACAGGGTGTTGCGGATCTCGGCGCGTGGCGGGATGCGGAAGACCTTGGCGCCGCGCCGTGGCTTGGTGCGCTTCTCGATCATTTCGGGCAGCCAGCTCTTGCCCGACAGCACGTCCTCGATCAGCCGGCCGACGCGCTCGGCACGGCGACGCTCGTCCTCGTCGCGGTCGAACTCCCTCGAGATCAGGATGGTGTCGAGCGCGCGGCCGTCCGAAGTGGTGAATATCTGCGCGTCGACGATGTTGCCGCCGGCCGCAGCACAGGCGCCGGCAATCACCGAGAGCAGGCGCGGATGGTCCTGCGCCAGCACCGTGATCTCGGTCACCGCCTCGAACTGGTGGGTCTTGACCATGGTGGCGAGCTTCTTGCCGGCGTGATCGGCCTCGCGGATGAATTCGGCATGGCGCAGCTGGTCGGGAAGATCGACCGCCAGCAGATAGTTCTCGTAGTGCTGGCCGACATAACGCTTGCGGGCCTTTTCCGGCCAGTCGGCAAGTGCCTCGGCCAGTTGTTCGCGCGCCGCCGCAGTCCGCTTGGCGCGCGACACCTCCGAAAACCCGCCGGTCAACAAAAGCTCGGTCTCGTAGTAGAGCGTACGCAGCAGCTGGCCTTTCCAACCGTTCCAGACCCCCGGCCCGACGCCACGGATATCGCAGACGGTAAGCACCAAAAGCATCTTCAGCCGTTCGACCGACTGCACGATGGCGGCAAAATCCTCGATCGTCTTGCGGTCGTTGAGATCGCGGGTCTGCGCCGTCATCGACATGACGAGGTGGTTCTCGACCAGCCAGGCGACCGTTTCGGTGTCGGCCGGCGAGAGCCCCATATGCGGGCAGATGCGCCGCGCGATTCTGGCGCCGGCTTGCGAATGGTCCTCAGGCCTGCCCTTGGCGATGTCGTGCAGCAGCACGGCGACATAGAGCGCCTCGCGGCTCTTCTTCAGCCCCGGCATCAGCGCGTGGGAAAGCGGATGCACCTTTTCGCCGTCGCCGCGCTCGATCTCGGCCAGCACGCCGATGCAGCGGATCAAATGCTCGTCCACGGTGTAGTGGTGATACATCGAGAACTGCATCATGGCGACGATCTTGCCGAAGTCCGGGATCAGCTTGGCAAGCAGTCCGGCCTCGTTCATTCGCCGCAGATTGAGCTCGGCGTTGCGGTCCGAGGTCAAGATGTCGAGGAACAGCCGGTTGGCCTCCTCGTCGCGCCTGAGCGCCTTGCCGACGAGGCCGAGAGAGCGGGTCAAAAGCTTCAGCGCATCGGGGTGGAATTCCAGGCCGTGCTTGTCGGCAAACCAGAACAGCCTGAGCAGGTTGACCGGATCGCGCTCGAACACCTCGTCGTCGGCAATGTTGATGCGGTGGTTGTCGACGATGAAATCGGCCGTGCCGGCGAGCTTGCGCTTGCGCCGCGAGAAGGTGAGGAAGATGCGGTTGAAGCCCGGCACATGCTTGGCCTGCTCCTCCTCGAGCGCGGCGCAGAAAATGCGGGTCAGGTCGCCGACATCCTTGGCGACGAGGAAGTAGTGCTTCATGAAGCGCTCGACCGCCGACAGGCCGGGATGGGTGGTGTAGCCGAGCCGCTCAGCGATGTCGCGCTGGATGTCGAAATGCAGCCGCTCCTCCGCCTTGCCGGTGAGGAAATGCATGTGGCAGCGCACCGCCCACAGGAAGTCCTCGGCCTTCTGGAATTCCCTGTATTCGGCGTCGGTAAAGACGCCCTTGTCGACCAGTTCCTCGCCGGTGCGCACCCGGTAGAAATATTTGGCGATCCAGAACAGCGTCTGCAGGTCGCGCAGGCCGCCCTTGCCGTCCTTGACGTTAGGTTCGACCAGGTAACGGCTCTCGCCGGCCTTGGCGTGACGCTCGTCGCGTTCGGCAAGCTTGGCCTGGACATATTCGGGGCCGGTGGTGCGCACCACCTCGTGGTCGAAGCGCTGCAGAAGCTCGTCATAGAGCTTTTGCTCGCCCCACAGGAACCGCGCCTCCAGGATCGAGGTGCGGATGGTGATGTCGGTGCGCGACAGCCTGAGGCACTCGTCGATGTTGCGCGTCGCGTGGCCGACCTTCAGCCCGAGGTCCCACAGCATGTAGAGCATATATTCGACGATCTGCTCGCCCCATGGCGTCTGCTTGTAGGGCAGCAGGAACAGCAGGTCGATGTCGGAGCCCGGCGCCAGCGTGCCGCGGCCATAGCCGCCGACGGCAACGACCGCCATGCGCTCGGCCGACGATGGGTTTTTCACGCGGTAGACATGGGTGGCAGCGAAATCGTAGAGCGCACGGATGATCTCATCCATCAGATGCGACAGCCGGGCGGCGCAGGCGGTGCCGCTGCCGTCGTCCATCAGCATGCGTTCGGCGACAGTGCGCCCGTCGGCGAGCCGGCTTTTGAGCAGCTTGAGGACGCCGCCGCGCGCGGCCTTGCCCGAACCGTCGCCTGCCGTGGCCGCGGTCAGTTCGGTCATCTCGCGGCGCAAGGCTTCGCCGTCGATCAGTTCCTCGAGCTTCAGGGATATTCTTGCCATAAATGCCGTTCGGCCTCGCCGTTTCGGCGGCGTCTATAGCGCGTTTTCGCGGCGCTGGGTATGGGGCGGACGGACGCGTTCTCCGCGGCCGCCGACGGGACGATCGTCTCGTGCCCGCAGCCGGTTCGGTTTGGGCCTGGCCGCGAAAAATCGAAAATCGGCCCCTTGACCTTCCAGTTACTGGAAGCACTACCTCCGCTGCAACATCGAAATACAGGGGCTTTCGGCATGACGCATTCCGACCACGATCATCACAGCCATGGCAGCTGCTGCTCGGCAAAGAGCGCCTCGCCTGCCGCGGACGCCGTCGTCCGGGATCCGGTCTGCGGCATGACCGTCGATCCGGCCGCCGGCAAGCCGACCGCCGGGCATGACGGCCATCGCTATCATTTCTGCAGCGAAAGCTGCCGTTCGAAATTCGTCGCCGAACCTGAAAAATATCTGACCGCAACCGATCCCGTCTGCGGCATGAGCGTCGATCGCGCCACGGCCAAGCACTTTTTGCGCCACGAGGGCCAAGGCTTCTATTTCTGCTCCGCCGGCTGCAAGGCGAAGTTCGAGGCCGAGCCGGCAAAATATCTCGGCGACAAGCCGGCGCCGCAGGCGATGCCCAAGGGCACGCAATACACCTGCCCGATGCATCCCGAAATCATCCGCGACAAGCCCGGCTCCTGCCCGATCTGCGGCATGGCGCTGGAGCCGATGGGCGTGCCGACCGGCGACGAGGGGCCTAACCCCGAACTGGTCGATTTCACCAGGCGCTTCTGGGTGAGCGCGGTGCTGTCCGTGCCGTTGCTGGTCATCGCCATGGCACCGATGCTCGGCCTGACATTCCAGGCCTTCATCGACGACCGCGCGAAGGTCTGGCTGGAGCTGGCGCTGGCGAGCCCCGTGGTGCTGTGGGCGGCATTCCCGTTCTTCCACCGCGGCTGGGATTCGATCCTCAATCGCAGCCCCAATATGTGGACGCTGATTTCGCTCGGCGTCGGTGCCGCCTATCTCTACAGTGTCGTCGCCACACTGTTTCCAGGCCTCTTTCCGCACCAGTTCCGCGGCCATGACGGCACCGTGCCGGTCTATTTCGAGGCGGCGGCGGTAATCGTCGCGCTGGTGTTCCTCGGCCAGGTGCTGGAATTGCGTGCCCGCGAGAAAACCGGCTCGGCGATCCGTGCGCTGCTCGACCTGGCGCCGAAGACGGCGCGGCTGATCGGCGCGGACGGTTCCGAAAACGACGTGCCGCTCGATATTGTCAAGGCCGGCGACCGCCTGCGCATCCGCCCAGGTGACGCTGTACCGGTCGACGGCATTGTGCTTGAAGGGCGCTCTTCCGTCGACGAATCGATGATCACGGGCGAGCCGCTGCCGGTCGAAAAGACCGAAGGCGACAACCTCACCGGCGGCACGCTCAACAAGAATGGCTCACTGATCATGCGCGCCGAAAAGATCGGCGCCGAGACGACACTGGCGCGCATCGTCGAACTGGTCGCCAAGGCGCAGCGGTCGCGCGCGCCGATCCAGGGGTTGGCCGACCGCGTCTCGTTCTACTTCGTCCCGGCCGTTGTTCTCGTTGCGATCATTGCGTTTGTAGCCTGGGCGATCGTCGGACCGGAACCCAGCCTGGTGTTTGCCATCGTCTCGGCGGTCTCGGTTCTGATCATCGCCTGTCCGTGTGCACTCGGCCTTGCGACGCCAATGTCGATCATGACCGCCACCGGGCGCGGCGCGCATGCCGGCGTGCTGATCAAGGAAGCGGCGGCGCTCGAGCGCTTTGCCTCGGTCGATACGCTGATCGTCGACAAGACGGGAACGCTGACCGAAGGCCGGCCGCGACTGACCGACGTCGTTGCCGTCGAAGGCATGGCGCAAGACGAGTTGCTGGCGCTCGCCGCCGGGCTGGAAAAAGGCTCGGAGCATCCGCTGGCCGAGGCGATCGTTGACGGCGCCCGCGGACGCGGGGTGAAGGTCCCCGACGCGAGCGGTTTCGAGGCTGTCACCGGCAAGGGTGTTTCCGGCACGGTTTCGGGACAGAAGGTGGCGCTTGGCAATGCCGCGATGATGGCCGATCTCGGCATCGATACGGCTTCGGTCCTGGCCAGTGCCGAGGCGCTGCAGTCCGACGGCAAGACCGCGATGTTCGTCGCTGTCGCAAGCAAGCTCGCCGGCCTCGTCGCCGTCGCCGACCCGATCAAGGCGACCACCGCCGAGGCGATCAAGGCGCTGCATGACAGCGGGCTGAAGATCGTCATGGCGACCGGCGACAATGAGCGCACCGCCAAGGCCATCGCCGCCAAGCTCGGCATCGACGCGGTGCATGCCGGGCTTTTGCCCGAACAGAAGAACGCGCTGGTCGAGGAGTTGCGCGCCGGCGGTGCCGGCGTCGCCATGGCCGGCGATGGCGTCAACGATGCGCCGGCACTTGCCGCCGCCGATGTCGGCATCGCCATGGGCACCGGCGCCGATGTTGCGGTCGAAAGTGCGGGGATTACGCTGGTCAAGGGCGATCTCAACGGTATCGTCAGGGCCAGGACGCTGGCCCGCGCGACGATCCGCAACATCCGCCAGAACCTGTTTTTCGCTTTTCTCTACAATGTGCTTGGCGTGCCGGTGGCTGCCGGCGTGCTTTATCCGCTCACCGGCACGCTGTTGTCGCCGATGATTGCGGCGGCGGCGATGAGCCTGTCTTCGGTTTCGGTCATCGCCAACGCATTGCGGCTCAGGACATTGAAACTCTGAGTAAAACTTCCAGATACACCCTGTTCAAAAAAGGAGACGATGAATGACCTTGGCCAAGAAGATCGTGCTGCTGATGATGGCGGCGGGAATGCTGCTTGCTGTTTTCCTCGAAAGCGTTCCTGCACAAGCCGAGGAGATGAAGCACGACATGGGCGCCATGGGCGCGCAGAGCCCCTCGACCGAGGGCTACAAGGCGGCGATGGACAAGATGCATACCGACATGATGGCGATCGAATATTCCGGCAATGCCGATGTCGATTTCGCCCGCGGCATGATCCCGCATCACCAGGCTGCCATCGACATGGCCAAGGTCGAGCTCGCCAATGGCAAGGATCCGGAAATCCGCAAGCTGGCCGAAGCGGTGATCGCCGCGCAGCAAGCCGAGATCAAGCAGATGCAGGACTGGCTCGCCGCCCATCCGGTGAAGTAGGCGTCACGCTGTCGGGGAATCCAGGCGAGAGGCTTCACCTGGATTTCTGCTTCACCTGGATTTCCCTTGGCGGCTATGGTGCTATCCGGGCCTCGGACTGGAGCATGCCATGCCATCGACGATACGAACGACCACCCTGCCCTGCGGCGAAGCCGTGCCGGTGCTCGGCCAGGGCACCTGGAAGATGGGCGAAGACGGCCGCCGCCGTACCGACGAGGCCAATGCCCTGAAGCTCGGGCTGGATCTCGGCATGACGCTGATCGACACCGCCGAAATGTATGCCAGCGGCGGTGCCGAGGAGGTGGTGGCGGAGGCCATCGCTGGTCGCCGCGACGAGGTTTTCCTGGTCTCCAAGGTGCTGCCGTCCAATGCCTCGCGCGCCGGCGTGAAACGGGCCTGCGAGAACAGCCTGAGGCATCTCGCCACCGACCGCATCGATCTTTATCTGCTGCATTGGCCGGGCAGCGTGCCCTTGACGGAAACGGTCGAGGCATTCGAAGCGTTGAAGGCAGCCGGCAAGATCCGCCATTGGGGCGTCAGCAATTTCGATACCGGCGAGATGGAAGAGCTGGTCCGATTGCCGGCCGGCGGCAACGTCCAGACCAATCAGGTGCTCTACAATCTGTCGCAGCGCGGCGTCGAGTTCGACCTCGCCCCGTGGAGCCGGCAACGCGGTATGCCGCTGATGGCCTATTCGCCGGTCGATCAGGGGGTATTGGCGCGCAATGCCAGGTTAGATGCCATCGCCGCTCGCCACGGTGCGACGCCGGCGCAGATCGCGCTTGCCTGGGTGATGGCGCAGGACGGGGTGATCGCCATTCCCAAAGCTAGCCGCCCGGAGCATGTCCGGCAGAATGTCGCGGCGTTGGACATCGAGCTCACGAGCGAAGATTTCGCCGAAATTGACCGCGCCTTCCCACCGCCGAGGCGGAAGTCGGGCCTGGCGATGATTTGAGGGGGTGGGGCGGAAGGCAAGCCAAAGCAGCGTTCCGTCACACCCCCCTCTGTCCTGCCGGACATCTCCCCCACTGAGGGGGAGATTGGATCTCGCATCGGCTTTCGCCAACTTCGAACGTCGAAGGAAAAAGCGCTGTCAGCGAAACTGCCAATCTCCCCCCTTGAGGGGGAGATGTCCGGCAGGACAGAGGGGGGCGCCGTAGAGCGCTATCGGACGAGCACTACTTCCCCACAAGCCCCTTCAGCCGGTACAGCGCTTCCAGCGCCTCGCGTGGCGTCATCTCGTCGGGATTGATCTCCGCTAGCGCTTCACCCAGCCCATCACTCCTGGCCGGCTTCGACGCTTCCCGCTTCGCCGCCACGGAAAACAGCGGCAGGTCGTCGACCAGACGGTTGGCCTTGCCCGAGACCTCGCCGGCTTCAAGCTGGTGCAGCACTTCTTTGGCCCGGCCGACGACGGCTTCCGGCAAGCCGGCAAGCCGCGCTACCTGGACGCCGTAGGAACGGTCGGCGGCACCCTTGCCGACCTCGTGCAGGAAGACCACGTCGCCCTCCCATTCCTTGACCCGCATGGTGACGTTGGAGAGCCGCGGCAGTTTTCCGGCGAGCGCCGTCATCTCGTGGAAATGCGTGGCGAAGATCGCCCGGCAGCGGTTCTTCTCGTGCAAATATTCGACCGCCGCCCAGGCGATCGAGAGGCCGTCGAAAGTGGCGGTGCCGCGGCCGATCTCGTCGAGGATGACCAGTGCGCGTTCGCCGGCCTGGTTGAGGATCGCCGCTGTCTCGACCATCTCGACCATGAAGGTCGAGCGGCCGCGCGCCAGATCGTCGGAGGCGCCGACCCGCGAAAACAGCCGGTCGACGACGCCGATATGGGCTGATGCCGCCGGCACGAAGGAGCCGGTCTGGGCAAGGATGGCGATCAGCGCGTTTTGCCTGAGAAAGGTCGACTTGCCGCCCATATTGGGGCCGGTCAGCAGCCAGATCGCGCCGGCCTTGGCATCGCCTTGCGGCGACAGATCGCAATCATTGGCGACGAACGGGCCTTCGCCGGAACGCCGCAGTGCCTGTTCGACCACCGGATGGCGTCCGCCCGAAATCTCGAAGGCAAGGCTCGCATCGACCAGCGGCCGGCACCAGGCCTCGCTTTCGGAAAGCAAGGCAAGGGCTGCCGAAACGTCGAGCGCGGCGAGCGCTTCGGCGCCGGCGCGGATCCTGTCGGCCTGGCCGACGACTTCCGCCGTCAGCGCCTCGAAAGCGGCAAGCTCGATCGCCAGCGCCCGGTCGGCGGCATTGGCGATCTTCGATTCCAGCTCGGCGAGTTCCGTGGTGGTGAAGCGCATGGCGTTGGCCATGGTCTGGCGGTGGATGAAGCGCGCCTTGGCGCCGTCGCTGCCGGTCATCAGCGCATGGTGGTTGGCGGTGACTTCGATGTAGTATCCCAGCACATTGTTGTGCCTGATCTTCAGCGAGCGGATGCCGGTCTCGTCGATCAGCGAGCGCTCCAGCCCGGCGATCACTTTTCGCGACTCGTCGCGCAGTGCCCGCATCTCATCGAGTTCGGCGTGGTAACCGGAACGGACGAAGCCGCCGTCGCGCTTGAGCAGCGGCAGCTCGTCGCTGAGCGCCTGTGCCAGATGCGTCGCCAGCGCGCCGGGCAGTGCCTTGATGGCCGCTAGCGCCGCCGCCAGTTCGGCGGGCAAGGCGGTTTGCCCGAACAGTCCGGCGATGGCGCCGGCCGCTTCGAAACCGGCGCGCAGCGCGCCGAGATCGCGCGGACCCCCGCGGTTGAGCGCCAGCCTGGACAGCGCGCGCGGCATGTCGGCGACGCTCTTCAGGCTGGCCCGCACCGCCTGGCAGAGGCGCGTCTCGGAGCGGAAGAACGACACCGAATCCAGCCTTGCAGCGATTGCCGCCGGGTCGGTCAGCGGCGCCATCAGCCGGTCAGCGAGCAGCCTTGCGCCGCCACCGGTCACCGTGCGGTCGATCGCCTTGAACAGCGACCCCTCGCGGCTGCCGGACAGCGTGCGCAGCAGCTCCAGATTGGCGCGCGTCGCCGGGTCGATGAACAGTGTCGATCCCTGCTCCTCGCGCTCCGGCCGCGACAGCGGCGGCCGCTCCGCTTTCTGCGTCTTCTCGACATACGCGATGACGCCTGAGATCGCCGACAGCTCGGCGCGCGAAAACGAGCCGAAACTGTCAGGCGTCGCCACCTCGAAGAAGCGGGCGATGCGGCCGGCGGCCGAAGCCGAATCGAACAGCGACGGCGGCTGCGGGCTGGCGACGCGGCCGAGCACGTCGAACACCGGTTTCAGCTCCGGGTCGTAAAACACCGGTTCGGCGACGATCAGCTCGCGCGGATCGACACGGAAGACGTCGGCGAGCAGCCGGTCGGCGGTGGTTTCAGCGACGCGGAAGACACCGGTCGAGATCTCGATCCAGGCCAACGCGAAGGAATGCTCGGCGCCGCCCTTGACCCGTCCCAGCGCCATCAGAAAACTCGATTCCGACGGCGCCAGCAGTTTGTCCTCGGTGATGGTGCCTGGCGTCACCAGCCGCACAACATCGCGGCGCACCACCGATTTGCCGCCGCGCTTCCTGGCCTCGGCTGGATCCTCGATCTGCTCGCAGACGGCGACGCGGAACCCCTGGCCGATCAGCTTCTGCAAATAATCGTCGGCGGCGTGCACCGGCACGCCGCACATCGGGATGTCGAGCCCCTGGTGCTTGCCGCGCTTGGTCAGCACGATGCCGAGCGCCCGGCTTGCCTTCTCGGCATCGTCGAAGAACAGCTCGTAGAAATCGCCCATGCGGTAGAACAGCAGCGAATCCGGGTTCGCCGCCTTGATCTCGATGTACTGCTCCATCATCGGCGTCGCCGGCGCGAAGGCCGGCGTGGCGTTGTCGCTTCGAATGGGCGTCTCGTCGTTCAA
This sequence comes from Mesorhizobium sp. M0028, assembly GCF_040323855.1. Taxonomy (NCBI): domain Bacteria; kingdom Pseudomonadati; phylum Pseudomonadota; class Alphaproteobacteria; order Hyphomicrobiales; family Phyllobacteriaceae; genus Mesorhizobium; species Mesorhizobium sp. M0028. The sequence goes on along the minus strand of NZ_JAMYVG010000011.1, from coordinate 2,540 downwards.
AAAGCTGCTTCCAAAATTTTCCAAGCCATGCTTGGCGGTTTACAGCGGCGAAGTGTAGCCTTAATCCCGAACCTTCCACAAAAGAAAGCATGCGCACCCATCTCAAGCGGTGCCGTACGGGCGAGGAAACCAAGAGTACCATGGCCAAGAAAACCGAAAGCAACGGGCCCTCAGTCAGCGCCCAGGAGGCGCTGGAATTCCACGCCATGGGCCGTCCGGGCAAGCTGGAGATCGTCGCCACAAAACCGATGGCGACGCAGCGCGATCTCAGCCTCGCCTATTCGCCGGGCGTCGCGGTGCCGGTTCTCGCCATCGCCGAGGACCCGAGCCGCGCCTTCGACTACACGGTTCGCGGCAACATGGTCGCCGTCATCTCCAACGGCACCGCTATCCTCGGCCTCGGCAATCTCGGCGCGCTGGCCTCGAAGCCGGTGATGGAAGGCAAGGCGGTGCTGTTCAAGCGCTTCGCCGATGTCGATTCCATCGACCTCGAGGTCGACACCGAGGATGCCGACGAATTCATCAACTGCGTGCGCTTTCTCGGCCCCTCCTTCGGCGGCATCAACCTCGAGGACATCAAGGCACCGGAATGCTTCATCATCGAGCAGCGGCTGCGCGAATTGATGGACATACCGGTGTTCCATGACGACCAGCACGGCACCGCCATCATCTCGGCCGCCGGGCTGATTAACGCGCTGGAAATCACCGGCCGCGACATGAAGACCACGAAAATGGTCTGCAACGGCGCCGGTGCTGCCGGCATCGCCTGCATCGAATTGATGAAGGCGATGGGCTTTGCGCCTGAGAATATCATCCTTTGCGACACCAAAGGCGTCGTCTTCCAGGGCCGCACCGAAGGCATGAACCAGTGGAAATCGGCGCATGCCGTCAAAACCGGCGCGCGCTCGCTGGCCGAGGCGCTGGACGGCGCCGACGTGTTCCTCGGCCTCTCGGCCAAGGGCACGCTGACCACCAGGATGGTGCAGTCGATGGCCAAGAACCCGATCATCTTCGCCATGGCCAATCCCGACCCCGAGATCACACCGGAGGAGGTCGCCGAGATCCGCACCGACGCCATCATGGCGACCGGACGGTCCGACTATCCCAACCAGGTCAACAACGTGCTTGGCTTCCCCTACATTTTCCGCGGCGCGCTCGATGTGCGGGCGACCACCATCAACGACGACATGAAGATCGCCGCCGCCCGGGCGCTGGCGGAGCTGGCGCGCCAGGACGTGCCCGACGACGTCGCCGCCGCCTATCAGGGCAACCGGCCGAAATTCGGCCCCAACTACATCATCCCGGTGCCGTTCGACCCGCGGCTGATCTCGGCGATCCCGATCGCGGTCGCCAAGGCGGCGATGGACTCCGGCGTCGCGCGCAAGCCGATCCTCGATCTCGACCGCTACGCGCAGGAGCTTTCCGCCCGCCGCGACCCGATCGCCTCGACGCTGCAGCGCATCTACGACCGCGTGCGCCGCCAGCCCAAGCGCATCGTCTTTGCCGAGGGCGAGGAGGAGCAGGTGATGCGCGCCGCCGTCTCCTATGTGAACCAGCGGCTCGGCACCGCCATCCTGCTCGGCCGCGACGACATCATCAAGGAAAACGCCCGGAATGCCGGCATCGACCTCGGCAAGCAAGGCATCGAGATCATCAATGCGCGGCTGTCGCGGCGCAACTCCGTCTACACCGATTATCTCTACGAGCGCATGCAGCGCAAAGGCTTCCTGTTCCGCGACTGCCAGCGGCTGATCAACAACGACCGCAACCATTTCGCCGCCTGCATGGTGGCGCTGGGCGATGCCGACGGCATCGTCACCGGCGTTACCCGCAACTATTCGACGGCGCTCGACGACATCCGCCGCGTCATCGACGCAAGGCCCGGCCATTGCGTCATCGGCGTGTCGATCGTGCTGGCGCGGGGTCGCACCGTGCTTGTCGCCGACACCGCCGTGCACGACATGCCGAACGCTGAACAGATCGCCGACATCGCCGAGGAGGCCGCCGGCTTCGCCCGCCGCATGGGCTACGAGCCGAGGCTCGCCATGCTCGCCTATTCGACCTTCGGCCATCCGCAAGGCGAGCGCTCCGAGCGCGTCCAGGAAGCGGTGCGCATCCTCGACAAGCGGCGCGTCGATTTCGAGTATGACGGCGAAATGGCCGCCGACGTGGCGCTCAACGCCCGTGCCATGGCGCAATATCCGTTCATCCGCCTCACCGGTCCGGCCAATGTGCTGATCATGCCGGCTTTCCACTCGGCCTCGATCTCGACCAAGATGCTGCAGGAACTCGGCGGCTCGACCGTCATCGGCCCGCTGCTGGTCGGCCTGAACAAGCCGGTTCAGATCGTCTCGCTGAATGCCAAGGATTCGGACATCGTCAATATGGCGGCGATCGCGGCGTATAGCGCTGGGGCTTGAGGGGCACGTAGCGGCAGCGCCCTTTCCTTCTCCCCTTGTGGACCTGTTGCGCAGTCATGAGCAAAAGCTTGCGGCGGCGGGGTTGCGGCGGTTGTTCGCTTGTTTGCGGGGGATTTGACG
>NZ_JAMYVG010000010.1:0-201359 GCF_040323855.1 Mesorhizobium sp. M0028 | reverse complement strand
GCTGTACCATTTGGCGTCGGCGGTTACCTGGTCGACAACCCGCTGGCAGATCGCCCGATCTTTAGGTCTAAGGAACTGACTTTTCGGTGCTCGTAGCATCTCGACGCCTTGAAACGGGGAGTCACTGTCTCCCGCGCGATACCCATGCGTGGTCTCCGAGCATGGACCCTAAACGCATTCAGACGGAAAATTGCCATTCGTTTGAGTGGTACCGATGTCGCGTGGATAAGTGGCGGTCCGCGAGCTAATCCACCATGTCGCGCAGCGGCTTCTTGCGCTTTGGCGTCCTGTACTTCTCGACCAGCCTGACCTTGTCGATGTCGATCGTCACCAGTGGTCCCAGATCGACGGTCACCCTGCCGCCTTCCTCGTCTACGCGCGTGATCTCTCCGGTAAGCTCGATCTGCTGCCCCTTCTTCACCTTGGTATGATCGATGATCGAATGCGGAAAGCTATAGCTCGGAATCGAGACGTTTACGCAGTGCTGAATGACCCGTTTGCGAAGGCGGCCGGGATCGCCACCTCGTCACGAATGGAAATTCCGCGCGCCGTTCCATGAGTCTGGTGCGCTCGGTGCCTTACTCAAGATATTGCTAATTATGGATGAGCCTGCTTCCTCCAATCGATGGATGAAGCCGATCGTGGGCCGGTGCTATTTTGATGCATCGCGCGACTTACCCGACAAGAGCTGGCTCCAGGGGCAAAATATGAGCAAGACGACTCTCATTGCTATCGCAATCCTCGCGATCAGTGTCGGCTGTGCCGAAGCCAAGGACCGTAAGGTCGAAACCGCGACGCTCGGCACGTACGCCAATTCGAAGAACCTGCCGGTTTGTACCGCGTCAAGCTCACCCTTCGAAGTCCTCGGTGATGAATGTTTTCTCGTCACAGGTTCGATGATCTATGGCGACATCGCCGAACTCTCCCGGACAATCACTTTGAGTTGGTAGCCGAGGCAACAACCTCGCAGCGCATTCTCCGGTATGAAGCTGCGTCGCAGGGGCTGCCTTCGCCCAGATATCGACCCAGTCTTCGCGCGTCGCCAATACCGGCGCAATCCCCAGTCACCACGGGCCTCTCCAAAATTCTTATGCCGTCCGCACCTGCGGTCGAGCGTGTCGCGCCAACACAGCAGCGCCTCTGCATCGTTTGGGCAACCCAACGCATAGCTTCCGGTCCGGAAACTCGCTTACGCGTCTCATCGTCCATTCGGCAGCGGAAAATTAGGCCGATTTGGCAGTGCTCAGAATCGCGTAGCTGTCCTGCGATCCGCTCGGAGAGGATGGCGAGTGGTTGCGGCAACTGCGCCTCAAGCTGGCTGGCGACCGCCGTCTGCAGCGCGCTGCTGCGGAGCAGCGCTGACGCTGCGTTCGTCCGGACCGTCGCAAGACCGCTTGATTGTATCCGGCCTGGAGACAGACAAACGCCGGCGCAATCTCACCCTGAAACCAAAAGACAATATCGATGACCTCCAACAGCTATGCTCCCAAGGGTTCAAGCGCCTGCAAACATTCACCATGCCAATTTCGCCCGCTTCGATAATGACGGCGCCATCAATTTCATGGCGCAAGCCGCTTCATGAACCGGCTAGAAGACCCCACCCCAAAAGCCGCTGATCGATTTGAGCCGCAGTAACGAAGTCTAACCGGGTTCCCAGTACAAGAAGCTCAAACCGCGCAAGACCGCTGATCGATACGGCCACGATCTTCAACGGTCTTGCCCAATGGAAGCCGCCCCAATGGAAATCGCCACGAACGGCCATACGACTAGCCATCTGATGACGTCACGGCGCTATGCGCCTCTCTTCTGGACGCAGTTCCTTTCCGCCTTCAACGACAATTCCTCAAGAACACGCTGGTGTTCCTTATTCTGTTCACCCTGGCGGCGGACAAGCACTTACATGGCGGATTGAAGCGTCGTCATGCGTATCCTAGTCCCTTCATGCGCTGATAGGGTCCGCTCCCACTGCTCGCACAATGGCGTGTCCACAGCCGGTATCAGGGCTGTTAGTGATCTTCACACGCGCACCAATGCGCCTTGTGGCAGTTCTTCTCCCTCGAGATGCAGCTATCGCCGCACGCCTTGCCGGCGGAGCACGTCTTGCAGCAGCCCTCGACCGGGATTGTCGACCAGGGTATTGCGGATCCGGGCGCATGACGATCGGCGCCGTCAGCATCAGAATGCCGGCAATCGCCGCAGCGGCGACGAGTCGAAACATGGTTGCCCCCTCCCAAGGAAGGAGGATCAGAGCATTTGTGATGGCTCAAGTCGAGGGAGGTGCAAACGTGATGAAATGCAAGGTTTTCGCCCACTGCCTCACGGTGGAGGGCTCTCCTTTCATCGTGACATCCAGCCGTCCGGCCCGTTGTCTGAGCGCATTGTCTCGTTGAGTTGCCGAAGCCGCTCTTTTCTCGCCGCCTCGGCCGCGGTCCGTAGCGGGTGAAGGGAAAAGCCTCGAGCTTGGAGGCAGAGGGTCACCGCCTTATGCCAGCGAGGCCCTCGCCGGGTCCACATCTTGAGCTGCTCAAGGGCTTCCTTCGCATTGTTGCAGCCATGCCTGACACCGGTTTCAGTCTTCACGAACACCGGAGGGACGAACCAGATGGGCGCCATGATACCTCCTACTCAGGGGAGAGATACACGTTGGCCTCCTTGGCAGCCGCCTCAAAGGCTTCACGCACCTCTTGGGGGGAGGCGCTGCCCTGGAACGCATCGACGCAGGATTGGACCGCCTTGGTCCACTTCGGGCCCTTTGTGTCCCACCCCATGAGTTCCTCGGCGGCTCCCTCGACGTGGCTGACCCCATTGCGAATGCCCGGACGTTTCGTCTTCACGTAGACCGGGGGAGCGAACCAGAGGGGACCCATAAGGGGGAACTTAGAGCGCCAAGAGCCCGCTGACCAACCCCGCTTTAGCCGCAGCTAAGGAACGATGTAGGCCCTCGCGGGTTTAGAACTCGCAGCGGTCCTTCTTGGATGTGCAGCCGCTGTGGGGGTCCGTCGCCTTTCTCTCACGGGCGGCGGGCTCCTTTCGCGAAGGCGGTGTTGGTCAGAGAACCTTTACCGCAGTTCAAGTTAGCTGGTTGTCATTGGGGGGAGTAATGTCCCCTCCTCTTTTGCAGCGGCCAGGAATGCCTTCCGTGCCTCCTCAGGTTCCATCTCGTCGGCAATGCAGGCCATGCAAACGCGCACCGCGAGGTCCCACCAAGGGCCACGCTTGGTCCACTTCATCAGCTCCTCGCCGGCTGCCTCGGCGTTGTTGACGTTGCGGATGATCCCGGGACGCTCGGTCTTGACGGGGACCGGAGGGTTGAACCAGTGGCGAGCCATGAAGGGGCCTTAGGGCGGCTAGCGGGTTTCCTCTCTATGAACCGGCTCAGCGACGAGGACGGCTAACCATTTGTTAGGGATGGTCTGAGTCCGTGACGGGTGTTTCCAAACGTTCATCGACGTTTATCCGAGCGGTCGGTACGAAGCCGGTATGCATCATCTTCCGGTGGGTGTCGCCCTAGTCATTTCGCTTGTAGTCGGTCTAGCCATTGCGGCGATCGCCTCAAAGGACCATTCGGAAATCTGCGGCATCCGATGCTTATTCGTCCTCGGCGAGAGCGTTAATGTGAGGGCTGTCACGCCAAGGCCGGAATGTCGAGAATGAATGGCAGCACACGGTCGCCATTGCCAGGTCACGACAAGCGAAGTTGGCTGACAGCTACTCCTGGGCGTCGAAAGCCACGCAGAGGCCCATGGCAGTTGCTGCCTCGACGATTGCCTCGGTTAGTTCTTCGTCGGAGGCCACCAAATAAGGCGCAGTCTCCCGAGCTTCGCGTAGTGCCGCTTTGATCGAGACCGTGTCGCGACGGTCCGCCCTGTTGAGGAGTACAGTAATTGCTTGTTCTAGAAACGGACCGACCCTTCGCGCGACGCTCATCCAGCCCTCCCCAGGGACACGCCGAAGGGTGACTCTACTCCCTACCTGAGCGGCATCAAGGCCATGTACGAATTGTACAAATTGGTACGGCGCTGGGCCGCCACAGTCAGGAATGTTTGTAGAATTTCTGTGGTGGGGATCGGACACCGGCTCGCGAAGACCCCCATGTTCCTCCTCGATCCTATTGACGCGCCTCGAGCCGCCTTTCTCCCACAATCCCAGGTCGGTCTGTCCTGACGTACACCGCAGGGGAGAACCAATGGGGTGCTACGAGGCTATTCGCGAATGTCGAACGCAACGAACATGCCAAAGGCTGGGGCAAGGTCGACGATAAGCTCCACCAGCTCGCAGTCACTTTCCACCAGATGTGGCCCGTCTCGGCGCACCGCTGCGATAGTCTCTTTGACGGAGATGATTTGGCCGCGACGGGCTTGTAGGATCAGCTCGTGAACAAGGTGTTTGGCAGTCACTTTGTCGGGTCGGCAGTTCGTCCAAACGTTCATACAAGGCCTCCCACCTCAGCGAGAACCCAAGGGGAACATTCATGATCCTCTGTCGGGAAAAATCAAGAAGAATGTTTGATAGACTTCTGAGTGGGAATCAGGGGGACAAGCCACGAAGCGAGCCTCTATACTCTTTGACCTGACGCCCAGCCAGCCGGCTAGGGACCTTCTTCCGTCGGGCCCTGTTTGGCCCGATCAATAGCCGCAAGTAATGACTGTAGGGTGGGCGGCAGTTCTGGTTCGACCTCCAGATTTAAGAACGTTTGTACGTGATGACGATAGCCTTCGGAACGGATCAGTTTCCGAAACGCTCCGGAGACAGACTGATGGTCTGCTTTGTTGCTCGTTGTCATGTTCGGGAAGTCCGTCCCAATGAGCCGCAACTCGCCCGCAACGAATGGGTTCCATCAGGAGGTCGGAATATTTGGTAGAAATTTCTGAGCGGGAGACCGGATAACTGGCTCGCGCGAAGACCCCCCGTTGCTCGAGCGCATTACCTTCACCAACTACTTCTCGCGCGAGATTGCGTTGCCGGTCCGTCTCGACTTCGATGCCGATTTCCGAGACATGTTCGAGGTGCGCGGCACCACGCGTAGCCGTCGCGGTCGTGCCCCTGACGCGCTGATTGGTGAGGCAAGCGTCACATTTCGGTACGAAGGGCTTGATAATGTAGCGCGCCAGTCGGTCATTGCGGAGCCGGATCAGGTGCATTCCAGTTACGCCGAGTTCCGCATTGTCGTGCCGAGCCGTGACCGCAGGATCCTCCATCTGGATGGTCGGTCACGGCGAAGAGATTCCGTCCAGTGACCGGTTTCGTGCCGCCGCTGCGCGAGCGCGATGTGCGATTCGCTCAAAGCGCCGGCAAGGCGCCACCGTTTTCAGTTCCGGACGCGTGTTCAATGACTGGCTGGCCCGCATACGTACCGACATCGCGCTCCTGACAACCGACCTCGAGACGGGACCATACCCGTATGCCGGCATTCCATGGTTCTCAACCGCCTTTGGTCGCGACGGAGTCATTTCCGCCTTGCAGATGCTCTGGCTCAATCCCGAGCTTGCCCGTGGCGTGCTGGCGTTTCTCGCCCGCTACCAATCGACCGAGACTTCCGTCTTCGGAGACGCGGAGCCAGGCAAGATCATGCACGAAATGCGCAAGGGCAAGATGGCCGTGCTTCGCGAGTTGCCGTTCGGCCGTTACTATGATGGCGTCGACACCACTCCGCTGCACATCTATCTGGCTTCGTCCTACGCCGACAGGACCGGAGATGAGGACTTTGTCGATCGCATTTGGGAATCACTGGGTGCTGCCACGGCTTGGATGGAAGAGGTCGGAGCCCGCAACGGGGAGGGGTTCGTTACCTACAGCAGGGCAGCGGATACGGGCCTCTTCAATCAGGGCTGGAAGGACAGTGCCGATGCGATCTTCCATACCGACGGCACTATTCCCAAGGGACCGATCGCCTTAGTCGAGCTGCAAGGTTACGTCTTCGCAGCATACCAACCGCGCTGAACGCTCGCACCTACCAAGCCGGACAGCGCTACTGGTCGCTGCATGTTGCACCGGAGCGGAAGAAGCTCGAACGCCGAGGCTTTACCCCAAGCCAGATCGACGCCGAGATCAGCCGCTATGCGACGGCGATCAGCCGCATCCTTCACTCTCAAAAGCAATATGGCTCAACACCGGATAGTGCCGCATGAGCGAGGGAGCGAGCATGTCCGTCCGCGAAGCGGAACGGAATGGGGGTGTGGGGCCTCAGGCCCCACGTCTTGGCGCCGCGCGCGCGATGGCATTTCGAGGCAGTGGAGCGCATGCCCGATGACAGGTTCCTCGCGAGCACCAGGCCGCGCACCATGAGCTGCGCTCGCCGTCTGTCGACCTGGTTGCCGCCGTGCTTGAGCGCGAGTGGTGCCGGTGGCCTGAAGGTCGCGACGAATCAACCGCCGGCCCAGTTCAACCCGCGCGACGTCCTTCAAAGCTCGGGGGATCGATCTTCACCAAGCGGTCTGCGGCCTCGACCGCAGTTCGTATCCTGCTGCACAGCGCAAGATTTTCGGCCAGCATTTCTTCAGTGCGTTGAAGTGCGAGCTCGGTCCGGTGGATGCGCTGCCTGGCATTGGCAACTTCCGATGTCAAAAGATCGGCCGCCATCCCGTGGCCGTGGGGTTCCATAGTGTCCATGGGTTTCTAATACATGGGGGGCGATATCGTTCCATGATGTCGGGCGAAACGGCGGGCCGCAGAAAAGCGCGATGGGCCGAATGACCAATGCGCTCCCTGTCAAAACAGCGGACGCTGAGGAAGATCACAAGGGAAGCACTAAGGCGCAACTCAACCTCAAAGCGAACGGTCCGTTTTTTTGGAACTTTGTGGGCTGGTCGACAAATTGCACGACGTTCCCTGATATGACAGGCACTCTGACCCTGTCGTTCCCAGTCAGGCGAATGTCGCTGTCGTCTCGACGGACCAAAACCATCACCTTTCGGACCGATCACGTGACGATTCGCGACGGCATGAAAAGATGGACGGCGGCACCCGCTAGCGGGTGCCTTGTCGGTGCTGCAGGCCGCAGGCCGAAGCAAGGGGGAGGCCGGTTTTCTGCTTGTGGGGGAACAGCGCCTTTTATTACCCCTGCCCAATACCGAGCAGGTGCGCGACCAACGCAGGCGTGATGAATGCGAGCAGTTCCACACGAGCAGACCGACCCCACCAGCGCCGCATCCTCGCGACGACTCGGACCGTCTCGAAATGCACGGGCACTGTTTAAACCATCAGGACGGTGGAGAGGGCGAGAGCAGTAGCTATTCTGAAATCTCCAACGATGGTCGGCAAACCGATAATGGAAGCGAGCAGTCAGTCGGCGCCAGAATGGTTGTCGGCCACCTAAGTCGAAGAAATTCTGGAGGAGGAACAAGGCGTCCAAAGGACGGGGTCAATCACCGCCCAGCATACGGCTACGAGGTGTGGTTCAGGGGATTTAGCCGTAGTGCCAGTGCGGCTTTGGCTCGGTGCCGGTGAACATGACGCCGATGCGGTCTTCGCGACGCCAACGAACCACCGCCTTGTAGGCGATGCCGTCGGTCGGCACATAGAGCAGGAATTCGTCGGGGACGCGAGCGTCGATCGAGGCCTTCAGTTCGGCGCCGCCGGCATGCATGTTGCGCACCGTGCACGTGACCTCGGAATGGGTCATGCCGGTCAGGATTGTTGCGCCCTTGAAGACGCGCTGCCTGCGTTGGCGCCTCTGTTCGTCTTCAGCCATTTCGCCTAATTCCCGGCGTCTGTCGCTTCGTGTAGTTTTTGGTCTGCCAGATAATTGAGCTTGGCTGATGAACATAGCGTTATCGTCAGAGGCGGCGTGACATGCGGGATCGGTTGTGGAAGTACGTTTCAGGAGCATGCCGGCCTCCTACCAAAGGGCTTGCCAAGGCCGCCGGCGACCCCACAATGGGTCAAGCCGGGGATCAAAGCCCGCGTGAAGCACCTTGCGGCAAGGAAGAGCTTCGCTGCAGGTTTTTTGATGGAGAACTAGCTGCGGCGTCCGACTAGAATGAGCCTTATGTTCCAATCAACGGAACCGTGACGGTTGTCGCATAATTAATCGGATACCGGTCGAAATACGGGAATTCAATCACGAACGCATATTTGGCGGTCAGATGGGCCATTCGAAAGCCGCCGCTGGGGGCGTCGATTGCTATTGTTATGTTGACATCGCTTAATCCCAAACTCAGCAATTTTGCCGTGGCTATCGCTTTTATCTCGGCTTCGGTCAGCGAGTTCTTCATTTGCAGCGCTCGTGAGGACGTTTCCAGAGTATAGCGAACACTCGACATGGCATTCAGAGCCCAGCCGAATGCGAAGATGCCGATCAAAAGCATTATCAGAATAGGCGCGATCAGCGCGAACTCCAATGCGGCTCCGCCTGATACCCCACGTATGAAGGCTCCCGCTTTAGCGGACACGAATCACCTGTTTGTGGCTGATCCCGCGCGAGAGGGAAAAATCGCCAAAACTGAAGGGCGGGAACCAGGTGGCTGTCGCCTGGATTTCGACGAAAACCGCGGGAGCTTTCAAACTGTCGCACAGGACAGATGGATCGACCACGGTGATCCCGCACATATATTTCCGGCTCAGCGTCACCTGCGCGTCATCGGGATGATTTTCCCAGCTCGAAAGGGCGACGGCTTGGGTAGCCGCGTCGTCGGCCGCGCCTTGCATCACGAGGTTCGCCGCCGTTTTGACGCCTGCACGCATCGACAACGCGCTTGATACGAAAGACCAGCCGTTAATAACGCCAAGAAGTACCAGGCAAAGGATCGGCACAATCAGCGCAAACTCTACCGCAGCAACACCCGAATCGCTCCGGAACATCCGGACGGATCGCCGTTCCACGAAGATTACTCCACAAGCCGAACGGATTGCGTCGCCGGAATGTCGCGCATTCCGAGGCTCGTGCAATCCTGGCTGATGCTCGTGTTGCCGGACCACTGCAAGGTACCGGCGACGACCTGCGTGCAACCACCTTTGCCAGAGAAATTGCCCAGAAAATTGACATCCTGGGTTGGAAAATACAAAGCGCCGGTCAAAAGCGAGTCCGCCGTGCCATTGAACGTGTTCGATCCCGCCAGGTTGCCTCTGTTGCCGTAAAACAGCACACCGGAATACGTGCCCGACGTCGGTGCGCTAAGCTTGACGGTGGCGTTGCCGTTCATGCTGACGCTCGATGTGCCGGCCAGATAGATGATGACTCCGTCGCCGGAAATATTGGCGTTCGCGTTCGCCTTGAAATCACCGCCTTGAATGACGTACACGCCGGGCGCGAGCGCAACATTGCCGCTCAAGCTCAGCCCGCTGCAGTATGTCCCGGGGTTCAGGGTCGACAATTTCGAGTTTTGACAGGGGGTTGTGGCTGGTGGCGCCAGCAGGTCGGCAAAGGGATCACCAGCGGGTAAGGCCTGGGTTATCGGGCTGGCGCAAACAGTCGTCACGGGGTTGTTCAACGAAACACCGCCGGCCGATATCAGGCAGTCGGCCTGAAGGTTTGCCGATCCCTGAAGCTTGATCGCATCGGCGGCAATGGAATTGGACATGACGGAGCAGCCCGTCATTTTTATGGTCGAACTGCCGGAAAACAGCGCCGCTCTCGGGGCGGAACGATTGAGCGACAAAGCGCAGGCCTTTGAGGCGTCAGTGATAAAAGCCACCGCTCTTGCCCGTGCGCCGATCGCGTTTTGCGTGAATATCGATGTGAAAAACCGATCGAGGGTCTGATGAACGATGACCTCGACGGCCTTTTGGGCGACATTCGGGCCAGAGGACGGGGGAGTGAAGATTTCGATTGTGCCTGTTGACGGGTCCCAGCCGTTCGTCGTCGCTGACAGTGTCGCGGCGGCGACTATCGTTGGCTTGTCAGATCCCGAAACCTTTTCCAAAGCGCCAGCATAGGCTGCCGCATCCGCCACCGCCTGTAATTTCAGGCTGCTAAAGTACCAGTAGGAGGTCTCGATACCGAGACCCGCTGCGCCGACGACAATCGGCAAAGATAGGGCAAAAATAGTAGCAACGTTGCCGCTCGTCCCGACGCCTCGTCGCAAACACCGAACCAACCGCCTCGATATGGGGCGCCCCATTTCCATGGGGTATTTAACGAAAGATGGATGAAGGAATGGCTAAGAATTGCGCTCCATTTGATATATCCGCTCCTTGGCGCGGCCGGCACAAGTTCCCGCGGCCGCACTCGGCGAGCACGCTGCTGGTCGCTGGCCCTCTCTTCAACCGGCGGCGCCAGTCGCGTATCGGGTTAGCGTTTCCAGTCTCGATGATTGACTTTGCGAGTGTTTCGCCCTCGTGGGTAGGCTAACGGCCATAGCCGCGACAAATGAAATCAGATTTGCGCCAGCGCAAAGCGTGCACGGCAAGCAGGCCTCACCTGCACGCGCTCCACTTTGACAACCCTAGGCGCCAATTGCACGGCGCTTCCAGGAGTTCCACCTCGAGCTATGTGCGCTCTCGCGCGAAACAGCGCGCCCCCTTGCCAGGCCTTCGAAGCAATCCGTCGCTGAGAACACGCGCGACTCACGAGCGTTTCAATGGAGGGGAGTTGGTTGCCACGCTCGATGTGGGAGATACTTTCCAGTTGCGGCCGATGCGATCGGCCATTGGTTTGGACGCGTACATGCCGTTCGCAGGCGGCTTGTGGGCGCGACGTGAACGGAAAAGAAACGTTTCCAATATTAGATTCCGCGATTCGAATGAATCTCGCCTGTTCGGCATAGTCGCAACGCGGTGCTGGGCTAGTCGTGCCAACAAATCAATTAGCGCCCTGGCGGAACTGAGCCCGATGAACAGCTTGACGATACGCCGCCGCATACTCGCCAGTTTCGCGGCCGTTCTGGTTGTCATGTCGGTTATGGCCATCATTACATACGTTTGGTTTCTCCAGACGGAGCAAGAAGCGACCAGCGTGGAAAAGGAAACTCTTCCGGACCTCTATCACAGCACCCAGATCATGATGGGACAGATGGATGCCCATAGTCTTCTCCAGGAATATGCTCTTCAGGACAATCCTGCCGACAAGCGGGCTTTCGAGACTACCATCAAGGCGAACCGCGACGCCCTGCAACGGTCGATGGACGAGTATGAAGAGACCATTGAGTCCGATTTGGACAAGCAGAACTACGCTGTCGTCAAGGACCTCGCCGATCAATTCCGCCAAGCCGAAGCCGCCGTACTGGATGCCAGTCGTGCCGCGTTGGCGAAGGGAGAGATCCCCAACGAGCGCCCGGCCATCAAGAACAATGTGGAGCCGATCTTTCGGAAATTGCAATCGGCTCTGCAAGCCATGGTCGAGGACCATAGAGGAGAGGCAAACAGCTCGACCCAAAAGATAGGTTCGATCGTCCGCACAGCGAAGTTGGGCCTGATTGCCGGGTTCCTCGTAGCACTCGGTTTGGCCCTTTTGTGCGGCTATCTTCTATTCCGTGCCGTTAGTGTCCCGCTTGGCCGATTGGTCGATCTCGTCCGTGTAATGCGCCTGGGCGACTTCAGCGGGCGCCTCGATTTGAAGCGCAAGGACGAGTTTGACACGCTGGCTGAGGGCTTCAACACCATGGCCGATGATCTCACCACGCTGATAGGCCAGGTTCAGAAATCCAGCATTCAAGTCAACACATCGATAACCGAGGTGGCCGCCACCTCAAAGGAACAGCAGGCAACCGCAAATGAGATCGCGGCCACTACGACCGAAATCCGAGCGACCGCGAAGGAAATCTCGGCAACCTCCAATGAGCTCGTACGAACGATGAGCGAAGTTTCTGCGGTCGCCGAGCAAACCGCCACGCTCGCCACCGGCGGACAAGCAGGGCTGGCACGCATGGAGGCAACCATGCAGCACGTCATGGAAGCCGCCACCGCGATTAATTCCAAACTTGCGATCCTGAGCGAGAAGGCCGGCAATATCAATCAGGTGGTGACCACGATCACCAAGGTTGCCGACCAGACCAACCTTCTTTCGCTAAACGCCGCAATCGAGGCTGAAAAGGCGGGCCAATATGGGCGAGGCTTTGCGGTCGTGGCAACGGAGATCCGGCGGCTTGCCGACCAAACCGCCGTCTCGACATACGACATCGAGCAGATGGTCAAGGAAATTCAATCCGCCGTCGCAGCCGGCGTCATGGGCATGGACAAATTCTCCGAGGAGGTCCGACGTGGCATGCAAGATGTGCAGCAGGTCGGCGGCCAACTCTACGAGATTATTCAGCAGGTCCAGGGCTTGGTGCCACGCTTCGAAGTCGCCAATGAAGGAATGCAGGCCCAGGCAACGGGCGCAGCGCAGATCAGTGAGACGCTGATACAATTGAGCGAAGCCGCTCAGCAAACGGTTGAATCCCTCCAGCAATCCACGCTCGCGATCGACGAACTCAATCAGGTTTCGGGCGGGTTACGCAGCAGCATTTCCCGTTTCAAACTGCGGGCGCTACGAGAGGTGCCTGCGAGCTAGGACGACTATGCTATTCCTCGGGTTCTGTATAGGTGGCGACCGGTATGTGCTGGACATGGAGCAGGTTGAAGAGGTCCTGCCTTACATTGGCGTGAGAACGCTGCCGGGCGCGCCGAACGGCGTAGTAGGCCTAATCAACTGCCGGGGCTTACCCGTTCCCATGATCGATCTCAGCCTGCTTGCGCTTGGCCGCCCCTCGGCGCTGGTGCTGAGCACACGAATCGTTCTGATACGCTATCCAACCAAGGATGGTGAGAACCACCTGCTTGCGCTTGTTGCTGAACGAGCGACCGATATGCTCGAGCGGGATCCTTCTGACTTCGCGCCGTCCGGGATGGAGGCGGGAACTCCGCCCTACTTGGGCCCCGTGGCGTCCGACGATAGAGGACTTGTCCAGTGGGTCAGGGCCGAAGCGCTGCTATCGGACGACATTCGCAAAACGTTGTTCCGTCAGGTCGCGATGAGTTCATGATGTTTGGTGCGGTCGAACAGCTATTGAGGGAAAAGATTGGACTGGACAGCGGCACTGTCGGTCTGTCGGTGATCCGTCACGCGCTCCGGGAGCGGATGTCAGCCTGCCGGATCAGCGGGCTTCAAGATTATTGGCAGTTGCTGGCTGGCTCCCCATCCGAGCTCCAGGAACTGATCAACGCGGTTGTCGTACCGGAGACATGGTTCTTCCGAGATCGTGAAGCTTTCACTGCAATGACGCGTCATGCACGGGCGCGCATGCGGCCGGGTCAACCCATAATGCTCTTGAGCCTACCATGTTCGACAGGCGAAGAGCCCTATTCGATGGCGATGGCCATGTTCGATGCTGGTTTCGGAGCACAGGATTTCAAGATTGACGCAGTCGACGTGAGCACGGGCAATCTCGCGGCCGCGGAGCGCGCGGTCTACGGGCGCAACTCATTTCGCGGCGATTTTCTCGAATTCAGAGGGCGCTATCTCGAAGCGGCCGAAGGCGGACTACGGCCTGAGGTGCGGGTCCTGAAGCAAGTCCGGTTCAGGCTTGGCAACCTGTTTGATCCTGCGGCCTCGTATGGGCCGGCACCGTACGACATTATTTTTTGCCGCAACCTGCTGATCTATTTCAACCGAAACCTGCAAGACCGCGCGCTGGTTTGTCTGAAGACCCTCCTCGCGCCAGATGGCCTGCTGCTCGTCGGTCCAGCGGAATCAGGCCTTCCGATTCTGCACGGCTTTGCTTCAGCGCGATTACCGATGGCATTTGCGTTCACGAACGTGGAGCCGGCTAAGGCGCCCCGGACGGTTGCCCCCTCCAAGTCGCGCTTCGGTCCGGCCACCCCTGCTCCTATCTCTGACGTCAGCAAAGTGCTGAGCCCGATCCGGCCGGCCTCCAGTAATGCAGCGAAAGTGGAGCGCTCCTTCCACCCTTCCGAGCGGGCGGCCCAAAGCCTCGCTTCTGTAGAACGCACCGCCAATGCCGGACGAGTTGCGGAAGCAAAGGAACTCGCGCTGACGCATCTCGGGGAATACGGTCCTTCGCCGGAAATCTTCTATCTGCTCGGGCTAGCTCAGGATGCAGAAGATGCGCGTTCCGAGGCGATCCAGAACTATCGCAAGGCCCTCTATCTCGAACCCCGCCATCAAGAAGCCCTCGCGCATCTTGCGCTGCTGCTTCGCAAGCAGGGTGACATCGCCGGTGCCGAGGCACTCACCGGGCGGCTCGGTCGGATTGGGAAAAGGAGCGGCACTTGACGTCAGCTGAGCCCGGTAGCGCATCATCGGTGCCGGACATTGCCATCGGCGACTGCTGGCGGCAAATAGGCGTTCGTGGTGACAGATCGTGCCCTGAACTGGAGCAACATCTCCACTGCCGGAACTGCCCGACCTATAAGGAAATCGCACGGAACCTCCTGAACCGTCCGCTGCCGCCCGGCTATCGGGACGAGTGGGCCCGACATTTTGCCCAGGCAAGGACCGATGAAGCAGTCGGGAATGCCGAGAGCAGTGCATTTCAGACGGTCGTTGTCTTTCGTCTCGGCGAGGAATGGCTGGCGCTTCCGGTTGGCTGCTTCCAAGAAGTGGCCGAGCTGCGTAGCATTCATTCGCTGCCACACCGCAGGAACAGTGCGGTTCTCGGCATTGTCAATGTTCGAGGCGAATTGCTGGTTTGCATTTCGTTGGCCAAACTGCTCGGAGTAGACGACCGCAAAACGCGGGTACAGGACACGCGGACCAAGGCATTTCCGCGTCTTATCGTCGTCGGCAACAGCGACAAGCGCGTTGCTTTTGCTGTGGACGAAATGCACGGCATTTATCGATTCAAACAGAGCGACAAGCTTGCCTTGCCTGCTACCGTTGGCAAGGCGTCCTCGACCATGACGGCAGCCATGGTCTCGTGGCGAAGGGGCGCGGTCGGTTGTCTGGACGAGGCGCTGCTGCTGGCCATGCTCGATCGAGCTATCGCATGAGCGGCGCGGACTACAGCCAATTTTCGATGCTCGACCTCTTTCGGGCCGAATTGGAGACGCAGTCGCAGGCCCTGACGTCCGGTCTGCTAGCGCTCGAACGCGATCCCGTGTCCGCCCAGAGTCTCGACGCTTGCATGCGGGCTGCCCATTCGCTGAAGGGGGCGGCCCGGATCGTCGATCTGACGCCGGCGGTGGAAGTTGCGCACGCGATGGAAGAGTGCCTGGTCGCCGCACAGCGGGGGCGTCTCAGCCTGAGTCGCGAGCACATCGATACACTTTTGAAAGGCGTCGATCTCCTCGGATCCATAGCGAGTGAGCCTGCCTCGGCCGATGAGAGCGCCAAACTGGAAATAGCCGGTTTTCTGCTGGCGCTTGAGCAGGCATCCTCCCCATCGACAGCATCAGAGACGGAGCTCGCCGGCTCAAATGCTGCCCCGCAGGAGGCGCCGTGGGCCTCTTCGGCGAAGGAGACGAGCGTCCTCGCTCGATCGGAACCACTTCTTCAACCTTATGGCGGCGTCGGTTCCGACCGTATGGTGCGGGTAACGGCCGATAGTCTAAACCGCTTACTAGGGCTTGCCGGTGAGTCCCTGATGGAGGCTCGTCGCCTCAGGCCGTTTACGGGCGGCCTACTTCGACTGAAACGGATTCAGTCGGATCTGGCCATTGCCTTCGACGTGCTAGGCGACGCACTGGCCGAGATTCCTAAGGACGATCGGGCGGTGCAAGCACTGGCAGAGGCGCTGCAAAAACTTCGGCTGAGCCAGACGTTCCTCGCAGAGCGCCTTGACGAATTGGACTCGATTGACCGCAGAGCCACTGACCTTGCGAACCGACTCTATGACGAAACGCTGGCGAGTCGCATGCGCCCCTTCGAGGATGGCGTCCGGCACTACTCAAGGACGGTGCGCGACCTTGGCCGAACCTTGGGGAAGAACGTGCGGTTAGACATCGTCGGGGGCTCAACTGGCATCGATCGCGACATCCTGGACCAACTCGAGGCACCACTCGGCCATCTCCTCCGCAATGCTGTCGACCATGGGCTCGAAACGACCGACGAACGTATAGCAGCCGGCAAATCTGAAGAAGGTGTCATCAGGCTCGAAGCACGGCACAATGCGGGCCTGCTGCAGATAATCGTCGCGGACGACGGAAGGGGAATCGATCTGAACAAGCTGCGCGAGACGGTCGTGGCGCGCGGCCTGACGACAGAGGAGACCGTCGGCAGACTTGCCGAAGCGGAATTGCTCGAATTTCTGTTTCTGCCAGGCTTTTCGATGAAAGCGACGGTTAGCAACATCTCCGGACGCGGCGTGGGGCTCGATGCCGTACAGGCGATGACCAAGCAGGTCCGAGGCCTCGCAACCGTCTCCTCAGAGTTCGGCTTCGGAACCCGATTTCAACTACAGCTGCCGTTGACCTTGTCGGTGCTCCGCACGCTGCTCGTCGACATTGACGGAGAGCCATACGCCTTCCCGCTCGCAGGCATCGCCAGCACGATAAAGTTGCCGCGCACGCGCATCGAACTGCTCGAAGGCCGGCCGCATTTCCGCTTCGAGGATCGACAGATCGGACTAGTCACCGCGCACGAGGTTCTTGACCGCGCTGAGCCGCAAGCAGACGCCGATGAACTTTCAGTCGTTCTGATTAATGGTGATCACGGTGAAACCCACGGGTTGATTGTCGACCGCTTCCTGGGCGAGCGCGAGTTGGTGGTCCGGCCGCTAGATCCTCGCTTTGCCAAGGTCAAGGACATCAGCGCGGCGGCGTTGATGGAAGATGGTTCGCCCGTGCTTATCGTTGATGTCGACGATCTGATCCGATCAGTAGACAAGCTCGCGTCATCCGGCGGCCTACGCACCTTGCGGCGTGGTACTACCAGCCCCGATCTTAGGCGGCGCAAGCGCGTTCTGGTGGTCGACGATTCTTTGACGGTACGTGAGCTCGAACGCAAGCTGCTGGACAATAACGGCTATGAGGTCGAGGTGGCGATTGATGGTATGGATGGATGGAACGCCATACGGTCTGAACCATTCGATCTTGTTATCACCGATGTTGATATGCCGCGCATGGACGGCATCGAACTGGTGACCTTGATGAAGAAGGACAGCCGGCTCGGGAACACCCCGATCATGATCGTGTCGTACAAAGATCGCGAAGACGATCGCAGGCGAGGTCTGGACGCCGGCGCGGACTACTACCTGACTAAAGGGAGTTTCCACGACGAGACACTGCTCCATGCAGTCGTCGACCTGATCGGCCAGGCGACAGAATGAGGCGCAGCGTGTGTATCCATCAATGAGGATCGCTATCGTCAACGATATGCCTCTTGCGGTCGAGCTTCTGCGGCGATTGGTTGTATCAACCCCGGAACATCAGGTGGCCTGGATCGCCGTTAACGGGCGTGAGGCAGTAGAGGCCTGCCAACGAGACCTCCCGGACCTGATCCTCATGGACCTGGTGATGCCGGAAATGGATGGCGTCGAGGCTACGCGCAGGATCATGGCGAAGACGCCATGCCTGATTCTGCTGGTCACGGCGAGCATTGAGGCCAACATTCCTGGTGTCTATGAAGCAATGGGGTATGGCGCGCTTGACGCGGTCGACATCCCCTCGATCGGCTCTGACGGCCCGGGGTCCGGACGGTCCGCACAGCTTCTCATCAAGAAGATAACGACGATCAGCAAACTCGTACGTGATGCGCCGTCTTCAAATTGGGGCACACGGACATTGCCCCCGTCTGTGTCATCGGCACAGCACCTTATTGCCATCGGCGCGTCTGCGGGCGGGCCCGCAGCTGTTGCCGCGATCCTCGGCGCATTTCCGAGCAATTTCACGGCCGCAATAGTTCTCGTACAGCATCTCGATGCGCAGTTCGTACCCGGTTTTGCAAACTGGCTCGGCCAGCATGCGGCACTTCCAATCCGTCCGGCACGCGAAGGAGATGAGCCCGAGGCCGGCACCGTTCTAATTGCGGCCACGGCTGATCATCTCGTCTTCAAGTCAGCCCACAAGCTCGGCTATACCCCGAAGCCGCACGACAACGTCTACCGTCCCTCCGTAGATGTATTCCTTGAGAGCGCCGCGCAGTGGTGGCCGGGTGTCGTGATCGGTGTCTTGCTCACGGGCATGGGTAGAGATGGTGCCCAAGGGCTCAAGCTGCTACGCGACAAAGGGCATTTGACAATCGCTCAAGACAGCGCGTCGAGTGCGGTCTATGGGATGCCCAAAGCCGCCGCTGCCATCGGTGCCGCTGTCGAGATCCTACCGCTTGACTCAATCGCCCCGCGCCTAATCGAGGCGTGCGGCCCATCTTGCTGAAAGGTTATTCTATGACGGGCAAATCCAATCTCGTCTCACCCCTGGCAGACAATTACTCGTCAATGGTTCTGCTGGTGGACGACCAGATAATGATCTGTGAAGCGGTCCGGCGCGCGCTCGCAAACCAGCCGGACATAGATTTCCACTTCTGCACCGATCCGCTCAAAGCGACTACAGTTGCCGACGAAGTGAAGCCAACGGTCATCCTGCAGGATCTTGTCATGCCGGGCGTTGATGGGCTGGACTTGGTACGGCAATACCGAAAGAATTCCTCGACGCATTCTGTCCCCGTCATCGTGCTGTCAAGTAAAGAAGATCCGGCCATCAAGGGCGAGGCATTCGAGGCCGGAGCGAACGACTATTTGGTCAAACTGCCGGACCGTATCGAGTTGGTCGCTCGTGTCCGTTATCACTCCCGGGCCTATCTTGACCACGTTCAGCGAGAGGAGGCATACAGGGCCCTGCGAGAAAGCCAGCGGCAATTAATGCGCGCGAATCTCGAGCTGGAACGTCTCACACGGATTGACGGTCTCACAGGTCTGGGAAACCGGCGCTACTTCGATGAATATCTCGCGGCGGAATGGAAGCGCGCGGTCCGCACGAAGAGCCCGCTGTCGTTGTTTATGATCGATGCCGATCACTTCAAGCGCTACAACGACACCTATGGCCACATGGCAGGCGACGAGGTGCTGAAGCAGGTCGCCAGTGTAATCCAAAGCAGTTGCAACCGCTCGACCGATCTCGCGGCGCGCTACGGCGGCGAAGAGTTCGTCGTGGTGGTGGTCGATATTTTGCAGGCGCAGTCGGGCGCTATGGCCGAGCGGCTCGTGCAGAGCGTGCGAGCCTTGAGCATTCCACACGGTTCTGAGCGGGTGACAATCAGCGTCGGTGTTGCAACCATGGTGCCTGATGAGAACCACACGCCAAATGACCTCATCAAGGCGGCCGATCTGGCGCTCTTCCGCGCCAAGTCGGAAGGACGGGACCGTGTCGTGTATTACGACTAAAGGTAAGGGTGCTTTACGGACGGGCTTACAGCTCGTGCAGTTTAAAGGCTTGGTGATCGCCGAACGGGACCCCTCGATTGTCAACCGGGCAAGCGAAACAGTTCAAAGTCAGTTCCATTTCTGGATAACTGCTGTTCCGCGGACCGGAACCTCAAACACGAGTTCGTTTTCGACGGGTACGCCTCCGACGCTTATGCGGCTGGTCCAGTCTAATCTAGGACATCCCTCGCCCCTTTTGGCGCGAAATAGACTTGCGCAACGCGCCCGCCCGGATACGCCCACCGATCTCCTTGCGTGAAGGTGATCCTCACGTCAGGGTATCGGACGCCGCAGCCGATGCGGGAGGCTGGTGCGATGGAGGACCACTGCTGGCGAAACCTTACGATCACACGCTGCTTGTCAATTGATCAACCGCCTGCTCAGCACGCGGGAGCGTCTTCGAGATAGGGGAGCCGCTTGAGAGCAGTGACTAACGAGCCGGAGGAGTGTGCCCGGCACGAGTAGGGGGTCGGGCGGAGCATCGTGCCGGGCCTGGGCAATCCCCAGCAAGCGCCGGCTCCATGCGCCTATCTCAAAAGGTGACCGTCACAACGACAATATCCGTATAGGTGCCGGACGGCGGCGTCGACCATCCGCACCGCTATTTGAGACTGTAGTGCACCCTGCCAGAGATATGCTCGATATCAAAAGCCCGATGGCCAATGCGTTGCTTGCGAATGATCGCTGAATGCCAACCTGATTCTGTTTCATACCCGTCACCTCAACTGACAATAGTGCAGGCTAGATGGGGATACGGCGCGAAACAAGGGAGCGCCTCTTCTTTGGTTCGGCCGATCGCTTCTAGTCAGCAGCCGCGGGCCAGCCGCATCGCCTGCAAAGCCAAATCGTACGTGATAGGCTGATCGCGCGTAAGCGGTCAGCCGATAACGTCAGGCCTAAAGTTCCAAGGCATGAGCATTTCGATCTCGGATGCCGGCCAGCCTTGAGCGATGCGGGTCAAGGTCTGGGAGAGCCAGTCGAGCGGATCGACGCTGTTCATTTTGCAGGATTGCAGCAAGGTGGCTACCGTAGCCCAGGTTCGTCCACCGCCTTGGCCGCCGGCGAATAGACTATTCTTTCGCGTGATCGTCTGGGGCCTGATTGCACGCTCGACGATATTGGAGTCGATTTCGATGCGACCGTCCATCAGAAAGCGTTCCAGCGCCTCCCGCCGGGTGAGCGCGTAGCGGATCGCCTCGGCGGTCTTGGATTTTCCGGAGACCTTGCCCAGTTCCGCTTCCCATAGATCGAAGAGGCTCGCGACAATGGCCACGGACTTTTCCTGACGGAGCGCGGCGCGGCTTCCGGCATCCTTGCCGCGAACCTCGTCCTCGACCTTCCACAATTCGGTCATGGCGATGATCGAATCCGTCGCGGCCTGCGAGATCCCGCTGATGTGCAGGTCGTAGAATTTGCGCCGCAGGTGAGCCCAGCAGCCGGCGAGCCGGATTGTTTCATTGCTGCCGGCTTTGGCCCGTGCCTTGACCAGGTTGGTATAGGCCGAGTAGCCATCCACTTGCAGGATGCCGCTGAATCCGGCGAGGTGGCGCGCCACGCAATCCGCGCCTCTGCTGTCTTCAAAACGATAGGCAACCATTGGCGGACTGGTTCCGCCATAGGGTCGATCATCCCGTGCGTAGGCCCATAGCCAGGCTTTCGTGGTTTTCCCCGCTCCGGGGGCAAGGGTGGGCAAGGTCGTCTCGTCGGCGAAGACCCTTTCGCCCTCCTTGACGCGCTCAAGGATGTAATCGGCGAGCATCTGCAACTCGAAGCCCAGGTGCCCCATCCACTGCGCCATCAACGACCGGCTGAGTTCAACGCCATCGCGCAGATAGATCGTCTCCTGCCGGTAAAGCGGAAGGCCGTCGGCGTATTTCGACACGGCGATATAGGCGAGCAGCCGCTCCGTCGGCAGGCCGCTTTCAACGATGTGCGCCGACGCCAGAGCCTGGACCACGCCGTCACGGCCCCGGAAAGCGTATTTGGGACGGCGCGTGACGATGACCCGGAACTTCGGCGGCACGACGTCCAACCGCTCGGATCGATCCTCGCGGATCAGAACCTTTTCCAGCCCCTCGCAGTCGCCCGGGATTTCCGGCTCGATAACTTCCTCGATGCGTTCGAGATGAGCTGCAAAACCCTTGCGTGGACGCGCTGCGCGCTTTGGCTTGCCCTTGACTGCGTGATCGAGTTCGCTGCGGATCGCAGAAAGGCCGGTCTCGACCTCTTCGAAGGCAAAGGAGGCCTGCTCGTCGTCGATGGCCAGGCGTAGCCGCTCGGAACGCGTGCCATGTTGCGTGCGCTGCAAAACCTTCAGGATCGACGTGAGATTGGCAATCCGCTCGTTGGCGCTCTTCTCGACGGCCTTCAGCCGGGCGACCTCCGCCTCGGAGGCTGCGATCCGAGCTTCGGCGACTACGATCCGGGCCTCGCTCGCAGCCTGCTCGCGAGCCATGGAAAGGATCATCGCCTTCAGCGCATCAACGTCGTCGGGAAGGGCAAGACCCGGTAGAACCATGGCAGGCAGCAAAGCACAAAAACAGCCGCTTTCCCAACCGTTCCAGCCGCATGATTCATCTTGCCGCAGGCCGGTTTCAGCCCGTCGATAACGGCCGCCTGATCCTGGCCGGACGGATCTTTTTCCAGTCTAACCCGGCCAGAAGCGCCATCAGCTGGGCGTGGTCGAGACGCATGCGCGCGGCCGATATCGCAGACCAGCAGAAGCTGTGATCTTCCAGAGTCTTCGAATAAAGACAAACCCCGCTGCCGTCCCACCACACGATGCGAACCCGGTCCGCACGCTTCGAACGGAATACGTGAAGCGCCCCCGAGAACGGGTCCAGGCCACCATCCCTGACCAGCGCCATCAAAGCTGCCGCGCCCTTGCGGAAGTCGACCGGCTGGCACGACACGTAAACCACCACACCGGAAGCGATCATGCCTTGCGAGATCGACGCACGATGTTTGCACAAATGTAATGGCCGCTGCAAGAGTGATGCACGATGGACAGTGGTGGGGCACGCGTTGACGAGATGTCAAGCAGTCAGGATTTTCGCTTCCTTGGCGGCGTTGAGAAATGCCACGCGCGCTACCTCCGGTGCGCTGCCGCCGCCGAGCACCTTCATGCACGCCATGCGAGCCTGGATGCGGCGCCCGGTTTCTCCAATGGGCCAGCGGTAAAGCAGCATTTCGGCGGCTTCGCGGGTGCTCGAAACACTGACTTTGCCCGAGGACAGCAAAACGGTCACGGGCTCTTCGAACGTGCCGACGTCTCGTTCGCAGGTCATATGCTGGTCTCCTTTCGCAATCTCCCCAAGACCTTACGGGTGAACCATCCGTTCCGTTGCGTCACGTTTGGCCCGGTGGGCGAACATTCTGTGAGGATGGGACCTCGTCCAGAGCGCGGGCTTGATCGCTCAGACTAGACTCGCCAACCCGTTGCGGTCCTCAAATGGCGAGAACCGTCCTTATCGTTACGAGCCCGCTATGCCTTGGTCAGTTGCCGGCGCTGATATCGGAAACGAAGCGCGGAAGGGCACTCTGCCGCCCAGAGTAACCGGCCTGCACGGTGAGGACGAGAAGGACGCTCTTCCAAGCGCGGAGTTCGAATCCTCCCTCACCGCCATAAGTCATTGTTTAGATCAATAAAAATACAAGAATAGGTTGGGCGCCCGCCATAAAGCCCGCCTACCGAAAACGGGTATTCGCGGCACGTCAGCTTACGACACAAATATGCGGGGTCGATGGTTGGACCTGGTAGATGGCAGAGATCAACTTCGGCCTCGCTAAGCGAAGTCGTGGGGTTCATGCGACAGCGGAATCAGGATACGCGACGAGCACCCCGTGCCGGGTCAACCTCGCCGTCGGGAAGTACCGACCGGTGCGGAACCAAGCGGATTCACGCTTGTCGGCAGCGGACGCCGGCGGTGGCGATCAGCACCCGAGCAGGCTCCTCATTAGCGAGACAAACGTCCAGAGCGGAGGCCAATCTTGGCACGCGACCGCGCCATCCTGAACGACCGCTCTCCTCGGCTTAGTCAAGCATACCTGCGGAATGAAGCGCCTGGCCTGTGACAAATGAATCTCTGCTGGACCGCCGATGATATGGGGAGGCGCTCGCAAATCGCGCCCTACGCGCGGGTTGATCGGTTGATTAACATCAAAGCTTGAATATGAGAAATGCGCCAACTGTGACGGCGGTGGTCACCGTGGCTCGAGTGTCAGCAGATGTGGTAAGGTTGAGTGTCGGCGAGTGGCAGAGGTCCAGCAACAATGACTTTGAGACGAACCAGAGCTCACGGCGCGTCCGGCTTGGTTCTAGCGGTTTGCACTGTGTTTGCTTGGCAGAACGCCACTGCCGCTCAAAATTGCGACGCAGCCGCGACGCCTGGCGTCAATTGGCACGAGTGTGACAAGAAGCTTCTCATCCTAGAAGGACAGGACCTGAGCGGGGCGAACCTGTTCGGTGTTGATTTCACTTCGACCGACCTCAGGAACAGCAATCTCCTTGCGGCAAATCTTGAGAAGGCAACGCTTGTGCGTGCTTCCCTGGCCGACTCGACCGCCAAAGGCGCCCGGTTCGACAGAATCGAGGCCTACAGGACCGACTTCAGCCGTATGGACGCGCAGGGCGCTGTGTTTGCGAGCGCAGAAATACAGCGCTCGAATTTCCAGGGCGCCAATCTGACCAATGTTGATTTCACAAAGGCAGAATTGGGGCGTGCCCAGTTCCATGACGCCGATATCAGCGGCAGCCGCTTCTCGTTTGCCAATCTCGCACGGGCGGACTTCCGGGGAGCGACGTTCACCGCGCCGATAGACTTTGACCGCGCCTTTTTCTTTCTGACCCGTATCGAGGGCGTCGACCTTTCCAATTCGGTGGGTCTGTCCCAGTGGCAGCTCAACATGGCTTGCGGAGACGCCCGGACCGAGTTGCCTTCTGGCTTGACGAGGCCTGAAGATTGGCCCTGTCAATTCCAGCAGGAATAGTTGTCGGCAAGCGAACTGCGGCAATGCTGCGCCCGACAGGATGAAACTGAGAACCCCTATGTCATCGTTTGCGCTATACAACTTTTGCGACAGCCGGGAGCGGATGAATGGAATCGGGCCGTATTTCTCCCACTACCCACGCGGTCCGAGGCGGCAGAAATGGGGCCGAGCAGACCGTCCGCCGCTAGGGTACCCAGCACGCGAGCGGACATGTGAGAGCTCGGTGCGAAGGTCCGGGATCAGGCCCATTGCGGACGTACGTGTTGGTTCGCCTGTTGGCGCTGAAGCGCCCATTTGGGCCGCTAGCCGCACATGTGCGGCGGCTCAAAAAAGCCGATTGTCATGCGCCAGCGGAACGCTGTGACAAGCGAACACCAGCGCCGCCACCTTCTCTGGAATGAATTCGATCCCGGACGCTTCGAAGACTGCACGAATTTCGGCGAGGGTTGAATTCTTTAGCTGTTCGCCTCTTTCCAACCGCGCGATGGTATCGGGAAATACGTTTGCGTTTAGGGCTAACTCTCGAGTTCCCCAGCCCAACGCGACACGTGCCATTTTGCACTGAACTGCATTCATTTCGTAACCGTGATACGATTCTTGTTGATCCATAGCCGCTTTTTCAATATCGGCGTCGGCTTTCCTTGTGCGACCGTCTGCGTGCCCGAGGGTGAGGACGTGGCGGTCCACTCGATCGAGGCGCTCAATGAAGTGCTCGGCGAGGGGCCGGATATGGCAGCTCTCCGCGAGAAGGCCGAAGCTGATTTTGCGGCACATCAGGCTCGCTGGGATGCAGCTGCCGAGGAGGCTGGTTACACCGCCGCGCTCAAGGCCGAGTGCGAGGCTGGCGACCGGGCACAGGATCTGCTGGAAGCGTTCTCAACGACCCCCGCTACGACTCTCGCCGGTGTGGCGGGCAAGCTCGATGCCGTGTTGCGCGAGGGCGAAGCCTGGGAGGAATGCTCCGTGTTCCCCTGGCCGCAAATCCGCTCGGCGCTCAGCGATCTGGTGCTCATCGCCGAGCAGACGATGCCGGAACAGTTCATTCGCGGCGAGCAGCGTCGCAAGCTCGGCAAGCGGCGGGCTGGCTGCTGTTTCCGCGCCTGAAAGACGAAGAAGGAGGCGAGCTATGAAGCCCATCCAACCCAACTTCCGGCGTCAGCCGAGAACCCCTCAACTTGCGGCGAAGCGTCTGCCTCACGTCACCCTTCAACCGCCATGGAATTGCCAGCGCAGAGCACTCTTGCGGCATCTCACCATCCGGCGGTGAGCGATCCCGATCTGCTGGATGCCTTCAACCGCGATGCCGCCGTGCAGAAATGGACCGTGCCTGAAGCTGCAGAGGCAGCGACAGCCCTGTGGGGAAAGCCAGCCGCAACCGCAATCGCCTGGTGCGCCGTGTCGGCGTATTGCGACGGGCGGACACAGGAGTATCGATTCTGGTTTCGGGTATTCGCCCTCTTCAAGCGGGTTCGCCCAATGCCGTGGCGGAAGCAGCGTCCGGCAAGGCTCGTCCAGACTCTTCCCGATAGATGGGGAGATTATGTCCGGCAAGAGAACTGCCCGCTTGTCGAGAGAACGCCGGACCGAAGTCAGCCCGTCAAGGCCAGAGCCGCATCGCTGTGGCGCGTGCTGCGCCAGCCTTGACCGGCAGTCTTCGGCCCGGCGGCCGCTTTGGACGCAGGCAAAACTCCGGTACGAGCCGTACCGCTCTACCCCTCGGGGTACATTACTCCGGCAATTCGTCGCCCTTGATCGGCGCCTTCCCTTTGCCGGCCCGTTTCAGGATATGCAGCGCCTTGGGAAGGTCGGCACGGGCAGCGCGTTCCTGAAAGTAACTTTCCGTGCGCAGCGCCGAAAGCTTCTCAGCGACTGCCACGTTAATGAACTGGTTGAGCGGCACGCCTTCGCTCTCCGCCACCTTGCGCGCCTCATCCAGAAGCGAGAGCTGAAGCCGCAGTGCGAAATTGCTTCTCCTCATGTCTTTCTCTCCAATCGTCTCAGCGCCTCGCCCGGCGACAGGACCAAGATACCGAAGCGCTCGGCCACTTTGCCGAAGTCGCGTAGGTTGAACGTCACTATAGCATCCGCCAGTCCGTTTACCGCAGCTTCCAGCACCATGTCGTCGTCCGGGTCGCGAACGGCGGGTCGCCAAAGGAAGACAAGGCGAACCGGCTCGGCGACGGCCGCCACCGCATCGAGCAACGCGTTCACATCCCCAGCCGACAGGCAGGAAGCCTCAAGGTGCTCAGGCCTTGTCATGACCGCCTGGTACTCGATCATCAACGGCACCGAAGCGATCAGCGTCAGCCGGCGCTCCAAAGCTGCCACCAACAGTTGGCGCGAAGCGCCGGCATCGCTTCGGATCGCCGCCACCATGGTCGCCGTATCGAGAAGCAGTCTCACGCAAGCATATTGGATATTGCGTGCGATATTGCAAGAGGCTCGAGCTTTGGCAGTTTGGCTTGGTTTCGGAATTCCCAAATCGCAGCGCGCAAGTATTTGCACGCCACCGTACGACCGCGCCGCAACTGAACTTGTCTTGCTGATCATCACGCCGCTCAATGCCCTTGATCTACACAGAAGAGCGGGCATGCCATGGTGGACGAGGCCAAACCTGGGAGCGACAGCGCAAGCCATGACTACAGGGCTGAGATGTCGGCACGAGACATGGCTGAACGAGCCGTCCTGTCGATCGCCCGTTTGTTGGGTCGGCGGGTTGCTCGGGAGCATTTCGAGGAATTGCAGGGGGCCAACGACAACAAAGTTCATCCTCTTGAAAAAACACCGTCAGAAGGGGAGGGTGGGGACGGCGGCGGCCATTAACAAAGAGAGGAAGAGGAGCGGTTCATGACCCGTGTCGCGCTGTATGCTCGTTACTCATCCGACAACCAGCGCGAAGCCTCTATCGAGGATCAGCTGCGGCTTTGCCGAGAGCTCGCGGCCAGGGAGAGGTGGACTGTCGTTGAAACCTATGTCGATGCCGCGATATCCGGCTCAAGCGTCATCCGTCGACCAGACATCCAGCGGCTTCTCGCCGATGCTCAAAGCGGGCAATTTGAGATCGTTCTAGCCGAGGCACTCGATCGCTTGTCACGCGACCAGGAGGACGTAGCCGGCCTCTTTAAGCGACTGCGCTTTGCCGGTGTCAGGATCGTCACTCTCTCTGAGGGCGCCGTGGACGAACTGCACGTGGGCCTGAAAGGAACGATGAACGCGTTGTTCCTGCGCGACCTAGCCGCCAAGATCAGGCGGGGCCAAAGCGGCCGCATATTGAACGGCTACAACGCCGGCGGCCTCTCTTACGGCTATCGCGTGGTCAAAAAACTCGATGAACGCGGCGAACCGATCCGCCGTCTGCGCGAGATCGATGAGGATCAAGCCGAGGTCGTGCGTCGGATTTTTCGGGAATTCGCGGCTGGTCAATCGGCGCGTACGATAGCTGCAGGCCTCAACAGGGAAGGTATCCCATCACCCTTTGGGGGTGCGTGGGGCGCCTCGACCATCAATGGCAATCTCAAGCGGAGAAGCGGCTTTCTCTACAACGAAGCCTAAATCGGGCTGCTCGTCTTCAATCGTCTTCAAATGCGCAAGGATCCCGAGACTGGGAAGCGCATCTCGCGGCCGAATCTGCCGGAAACCTGGCAGGTCGTTGAAGTGCCGCATCTGCGTATCATCGACGATGAGCTATGGGATGCAGTGCAAGCCCGCAAGAAGCTTTATGGAGGCATGAAACTCCATCACCGCCGACGGCCGAAGCACATGTTCTCGGGGCTCGTGCGGTGCGGCTGCTGTGGCGCTTCCTATACGGTGAAGAACAGGAACCAGCTTGCTTGTGCCGCGCACCGTGAGAAAGGCACTTGTACCAATAACAGAACGATCCGTGTTGGCGAGCTTGAGAAGCGTGTGCTGGAAGGCATCCAGCGGCGCTTGCTGGCGCCAGATGCCATTGCGGGCTTCCTTGCTGAATATCATGCTGAGCATAAGCGACTGAACGCCATGAACCGCGAGCGGCAAAGGGAAGTCGAAAGGCGGCATGCCGGCATCGACAGGCAGATCGCTAACGTCGTCGATGCCATCGCTGACGGTGTCGCGACGACCAGCATGAAATCGAAGCTACTGGACCTCGAGCGCGAAAAGGAGAATCTAGCCCGAGAGCTACAGGCGATGGCGGCCGCGGAAAGCATTGCGGAGTTTCATCCGGCTGCGGTAACGGTTTACCGTCGGCAAGTATCCGAGCTCCAGGACGCGTTGCAATCCGACGAGTGTGAGCGGCACCAGGCGGCGAGGATCATCCGCTCACTGGTCACGGGGATCGAGATCATTCCGACGGAGGGTAGGGGACAGGTTGAGCTGAAAGTTCGCGGTGCGCTGGCGGAGCTTCTCAACCTGCCAAATCGTAAACCAGGAACAGCGCCTAGCGCTGCAGTGATGGTAGCGGGAGAGCGCTACCGCCTTCCCCACACTCATCGAACTCCCAGTTACAATTTCGCTGCTGCGGCTGAGCGAGGCGCGCTATCCTAATTGCGGCCTGGCGGGTGACGGCATGGGGCCCAGAAGCCGACGTTCACGAAAGTGAAGTCAAGTTTGGACAGCCCCATCAATTTCCAATGCGATACGCATCAGCTGCTCGATAAAGTCGCTAACTACTCTCGATGGACGTCGGTTGGGTGGCAACAACAGAAGAGTTCGGAAGGAGATTCCCGGGAGAAATGGACGGAGGCTGAGGTTTCCGTTGAGATAGGGAAGGGCAGTTAAAGGATTGACCATTCCGCATCCAAGCCCCGCATTGACCATCGAGCAGATGGTGGTGGAATAGGGGGTTTCTAGAACCACTTTGGGCTTGATGCCGTGATCAGCGAAGATGGCCTCTGCTTCCCGTCTCGTAGTGTCCTCCGGAGCCAACGCGATGAAGGCCTGCCCATGGAGATCGGCGGGACGGATCACTTCCCTCCCCTCTAGCGGATGGCCCCTGGGCATGGCGATCGCGACCCGGTAGTTCCGGAATGGGTGGGCTTCGACGCCCGCAAGATCGATCTCGTCCGCCGCCAGGCCGACGTCGAACTGGCCGGAGGCGACGAGTTCTTTGACTTCCGAGGATAGCCTTGCCTGAAAGGTGATCGCAACGTCAGGGTGACGGTGTTGAAATGCCTTTAATGCCTTTGGCATTACATTCGTACTTAATGCGGAGAGACTTGCGATCCGGATTTCCCCCGAACCGAAGTCGCGAATCCGCGCCGCGGCCCCTTTCAAATGGATGAGGCCGGAGAATGAGGTCTCCACTTCCCTGAAAAACAGGTTGCCTTCTGCCGTCGGCGACATCCGTCCTTTGATGCGGTGGAAGAGCGCGAAACCGATGTCGCGCTCCAGTTCTTGGACGGCCTTGCTCACCGCAGGTTGTGAGATGCGTAGTATCTCCGCGGCGCGTGAGGCGGTTCCAATCGTCATCACGGCGTGGAAGACCTCGATCTGGCGAAGATTCATGGCGCACCTATAACCTGAGAGAATAGCACATCCCGATCTTGATATTGGACGGAATAGGTTTTGTCATGCTGTAACTGTCTCC
This sequence comes from Mesorhizobium sp. M0028, assembly GCF_040323855.1. Taxonomy (NCBI): domain Bacteria; kingdom Pseudomonadati; phylum Pseudomonadota; class Alphaproteobacteria; order Hyphomicrobiales; family Phyllobacteriaceae; genus Mesorhizobium; species Mesorhizobium sp. M0028. The sequence continues at coordinate 171,575 of NZ_JAMYVG010000010.1, read as the reverse complement.
AACACATGAGGAGCAAGCATGAACGATCTCACTCAATGCGTTGTGACCCCCAAAGTCAAAACAGACGGCTTCGAGGCTCTGGGTGCAGCCGTCCATCGGGCTTCGACGATCGTATTCGCGGATGCCGCAGCCTACGCCACTCGCGGCCAGCGAGGGCCTGACGGCTATTCCTACGGCCTCTACGGCACCCCGACGACGCGTACACTGGAGCAAAAGATCACTCAGCTCGAGCAGGGTCACCGGACGCTTCTCGCGCCATCGGGCCAGGCCGCAAACGCAATCGCAATGCTCGCCGTCCTCAATGCCGGAAACAAGGTACTGGTGGCGGACACGGCCTATCCCCCGGTCCGTGATTTTGTGAACACCGATCTGGCAAAGTTTGGCGTCCGAGCGGAGTACTACGATCCCACTTCGCCCGAGGGGCTCGAACGTCGGATCGACGGGAACACGAAACTGGTGTGGTGCGAGTCCCCCGGCGACCATGGAAGTCCAGGATCTGCCGCGGATTGCCGAGATCGCGCATCGGCACGGCGCGCTCGTCGGATTCGACAACACCTGGGCGACCCCTCTTAACTTCAAGCCCCTCGTACATGGGGCCGACATCGTGACCGAAGCGCTCACCAAATATATCTCGGGCCATTCCGACGTGCTGATGGGATCGATCACGGTGGCTTCCGAGCAGCTTTTCAACGCGCTCAAGGCGACTATGGGGCGCGCCGGGATCGGTGTTTCCCCCGACGACGCCTCTTTGGTGTTGCGGGGCATGGAGACTCTTGGCGTGCGAATGAAACACGCGCACGACGGCGCGACGGCGATGATCAACTGGTTCCGCGGCCACCCAGCCGTCGAGCGTGTGCTCTACCCCGCCCTGCCGTCTTCTCCCGGGCACGAATTCTGGAAGCGCGACTTCCTCGGCGCGAGCGGAGTGTTCAGCGTGGAATTGGTTCCCGAAGCACTGCCGCACGTGCCGGAGGCGCTCAATACGCTAGAGACGTTCGCCATCGGCGCCTCGTGGGGTGGGACACGCAGCCTCGTTGCCCCCATGCCCGTGAAGAGCAACCGCTCCGCGACGACTTGGAGTGGGCAGGACCTCCTTCTGCGGTTCAGCGTGGGGTTGGAATCGCACGACGATCTCATGGCCGATCTCGAGAAAATGTTGGCCCAAATCCAAGCACGGATCGACGACGAGCGGTTCGGCAAAGAAAACATCCGGCAATCAATGCTGTGAGTGAACACAAAAAGGGGAATGACAATGAACAACAACAACGAATTTAGACAGGCGCTCCTTCCTGGCGGGCGTCTCAAAACTGCTGGGAGTTTCGGCGATATCCTCCATCCTGCCGTCAATCGTTGCGGCATCAGAGGTTAAGGACACGCTTCGCATCGCGATCGCCAAGCCCGCCGGGGATATCAATCCTCACAAATACACCGGCCTGTGGGGCGTTCAGGACGTCGTTTTCGAGCCGCTGGTTAAATACGGCCATGACGGTAAGATCGAGCCAGGGCTGGCGACCGAATGGTCGGTCGAAGACGGGGGCAGGCTGCTTAAGCTCACCTTGCGCAAGGGCGTGACTTTCCACGACGGCACTCCGTTCGACGCCGCGGCGGTGGAATGGAACCTGAAGAGGTGGATCGGACTCGAAGCGAACAACTGGATGAATTCGTCCCGGCTTTACGCCGGAACGGACATCGTCGACGATGATCACGTCAACGTCCGGTTCAAGGAACCGGTCCTCGGCCTGCTCCAGGAGTTCGCTTACGTCCGGCCAGTCAGGCTCCTCAGCCCCAAGTCGGTCTCTGGGGACGGTAGCTATAAGGCACCCGTCGGCACGGGACCGTGGCATCAAGCGACTGCCGGGAATGAGGGCAGTGCCTTCGAGCGCTTCGACGCCTACTGGGGTGACAAGCCCTCTTTCAAATATCTTGAGGTAAAAGTCCTTCCGGACTCGCGCGGCCGCATGGCAGCGTTGCGCGCGGGCGACGTGGATCTGATCGGCGGAGCGTTTGTGTCGCCTTTGACCGCAACGGAAGCAGAGACGCTGAAGGGAGCGGGCATCGATGTCGTCATCGATCCCGGCACCACCACAATGATTATGGCCTTCAACACTTCCCGCGTCGAAGCGCTGAGGGACCCGAAAGTCCGCAAGGCGATCAACCTCGGCATCGACCGGGCTGCGATCTCGCAAGTGCTTTACCGCGGTCTGGCGACCTCCACTGGCAACCTGTTCTCCGAAACCGTTCCGTATTCGGGGAAGCGCTTCGATGTGCCTAGGCGGGATACCGAGACCGCAAAGTCGCTGCTCGAGGAGGCAGGCTGGGTCGGGGGGCCTGTCAGGCAGAAGGACGGCAAGGACCTTGCCATTGAACTGGTCGTTAGCGAGGAGCAAGTACCGGGGTCCCGATCCGTCGCGGAAGTGATCCAGTCCGAGCTCCAGGAGATTGGCGTCACGCTCACGATCCGCTCGGTGGATCATGCGTCGCGGCACAGCGACATTCCGGAGCGCAAGTTCGATCTCGCTTTCTTCCAGACGTTCGGCGCGCCATACGAACCTTTCGGGACTGTGGTGGGCCTGTTCCTATCCACCTATGACAACGGCGTGGACGGCAAGCTCTTCATCGACCCCGAGCACCTCGATCCGTTGGTGCTCGCCGCGATGTCAGCGCCCGAAGGCGAGATGGAAGCAGCTCTGCAGAAGGTCTATGACTGGCTGCACGACAACGACGCCATCGCGCCGCTGCTCTTCGTTCCGGGCATATGGGCGCATGCCGCTCGGGTGAAGGGCTTCCAGAGCCCCGCGACCGAGTACGACATGCCCTACGAGAATATCACACTGGCGGAGTAGGATACGGCCGTGTTCGCCTTCATCGCTAAAAGGGCCCGCAACGCAGTCTTGTTGCTGTTTCTGGCGTCCGTTCTATGCTTCGCGCTCGTGGTATCCGCTCCGGGCAACGTGGCGATACTCATCGCCGAGCTGCGGACGCCGACGGCCACCAAAGCCGATATCGCCAAGGTCGAGGAGGAATTGGGGCTCAACAAGCCGCTTCTCGAACGCTACGGCTTCTGGCTGAACGGAGCGATCCACGGCGACTTCGGCATTTCCTACAAGACGGGCGAGGCGGTCGGCGCGTCCCTCAAGAGCCGCCTTGCCGCGACCGCCACCCTCGTTGCGGGCGGAGCGGTCGTGGCTTTCTTGCTGAGCCTGTTCGTCGGCTTCGTAGGCGCGCTCTGGGCACATAGGGCGCCAGACGTGGTCACCCGAGGGAGCGCTCTTCTGGGCGCTTCGACTCCGTCCTTCTTCGTCGGAGCACTGCTGGTCTACGCCTTTTCGGTCACGTGGCACGTCTTTCCGACCTTCGGGTTTGCCGGACCCGTCAGTTGGGTGCTTCCATGGCTCACTCTGGGATTTCTTCCCGCAGCAGTTCTGAGCCGCGTCGTCCGAGTTGGCTTCGAGGAGGCGATGGCCAAACCCTATGTCCTAACGGCCATGAGCAAAGGACTGTCAAGGACGAGTATTCTGGTTCGCGACGCGATCCCGAACATCGCGCCGACGTACTTGAACGCCTTGGGAACGCAGATCGGGACGATGGTCGTGGGCGCGGTCGTTGTCGAACCTCTGTTCGCTTGGCAGGGCATCGGCGACCTCTTCCTGACCGGGGTGAGATTCCGCGACTTCATGGTCGTGCAGGCCTGCCTTCTGGTCTTCATCACGTTCTTCATCATCCTGAACGTCGTGGTCGACATCTGCATTACGCTGACCGATCCGCGCCTTAGACTTCAAAGGAGCTGAACATGCAGCCAGTCAGACCACTCCTGAAGGCCATTGGCGCCTTCCCGCGCTCGGCGGTATTTACTATCGGCGCGTTCGTTCTGTTGGGACTGCTCGCACCCTACATCGCGCCACATGATCCCAATGCGCAAGACCTGCTGATCGCTGGCCAGGGCCCGACGCTCGCCCATCCCTTCGGAGTCGACCATCTCGGGCGCGATACATTGAGCAGGTTGATTGTGGCGGCTCGGACGTCGCTGGTCGGAGTCTGTCTCGTCCTTGTGTGCGCGCACGCCATCGGCATCGCCATCGGCACGATTGCCGGATACCGGCGGGGCTGGACGGACGAACTGCTGATGCGCATCGTTGACGTCGGCCAGGCAATCCCCAGCCTCATCGTCTCACTTGCGGTGATCGGCATTGCCGGAGTCAGCTACTGGAACATGATCCTCGCGCTCGCGCTCGCCTGGTGGCCGGGTAGCGCCCGCATTAGCCGGGCCGTGGCTGTCAACACCATGAACAAGCCCCACATGGAGGCCCTAAGAGTATTGGGCGCAAGTCCCGTTCGCATTTACTTTGTCCATCTTCTTCCCACGACGATCGGGGCGGTGCTCGTATATGCCACGGCCGACGCCGGAGCAGTCGCGCTCGCAATCGCAACGTTGAGCTTCCTCGGGCTGGGCATCCAGCCGCCGACGCCTGAATGGGGACAGATGTTGGTCGACGCGCTTCCATATCTCGAGTCCGATCCGCGCCAGGTCATCCTGCCGGGACTGACCCTGACTTTAGCTGTCATCGGATTCAACATCCTCGGTGAAGCGGTCGCCCTCAACAGAGTTCCGAAGCCGCTGACCTCCCGGATGCTCGCGGCCCGCCGCCGGGTAACCGCATTCTGGGCCAAGGAGGCACGGCCATGAGTTCTGAACCGATACTCCGCGTCAAAGATCTGACCATAGACCTGCTGACGGCGCATACCGTGGTCCGCCCAGTCGACGGAGTAGCCTATGAACTGAGCCGCCGAGAGACCCTCGCGATTGTGGGAGAAAGCGGTAGCGGCAAAACGGTCACCTGCTTTGCGCCTCTCGGCCTGATGCCCGTGGGCGTCCAGGCGGATATATCGGGCACCATTTTGTTCGACAGCCGCCAGCTCGTCGGATCGGACAATGAAACGCTTCGCAGCCTGCGCGGAAAATCCATTGGCTTCATTTTCCAGGACCCGATGAGCGCGCTCAATCCCGCCCGCCGGGTCGGACGGCAGATAGCCGAAGTAGCCGAGCTTCACCTCGGCATGACCGCAAGAGCTGCGGAAACCCGGGCGCTTGAACTTATCAAGATGGTCGGGATGTCCGACCCCGAAATACGCCTCAAGCAGTATCCCCATGAGCTTTCGGGCGGTCTCCGACAGCGTGTCATGATCGCAATCGCCATTGCCGCCGAGCCGACACTTCTCGTAGCCGACGAGCCGACCACCGCGCTCGACGTGACGGTCCAGGCGCAAATCCTCCGACTGCTGAAGGAAATCCAGTCCAGAATGGACATGGCCATGATCTTGATCACGCATGACATGGGTGTCGTGGCGGGCTCGGCCGACCGCGTAATGGTGATGTACGCGGGGCGCCACGTCGAAACCGGACCGACCGAGCGTGTACTCTCCCAGCCGCAGCATCCCTATACGATGGGCCTCATCGACGCAATTCCGAGGAAACAGGACGCAATCGGATCGCGTTTCCGTGGATTGCCGGGCGTTCCGCCCATCCTTGGCGCGCCGATCACAGGGTGCGCTTTCATGCCCCGCTGCGGATACGCTGTGGATGCCTGCGGCGAGCGGCGACCGCCGTTCTTGCCGACGGCAGTTCCGGGTGTGTCAGCCGCCTGTCCCGTTCTGAATATTCGGGCGAAGGAGTGCGCATAATGAGCGCGGTACTCGAAGTCGAGCATCTGGTCACCAGCTTTCCAAGCGCCAAACGTGGCCAAACGATCAAAGCGGTAAACGACGTCTCAATCCACCTCAATCAAGGCGAGATCGTCGGCTTGGTGGGGGAGTCTGGCTGCGGCAAGTCCACGCTCGGCCGTTCGATCGTCGGCTTGGAAAAACCCCAATCCGGACGTGTCGTTTTTGATGGCATCGACCTCGGCTCCTTGAGTGGACGCCGTCTGCGGGAAGCGCGTCGGGCAGTTCAGTACGTGTTCCAGGACCCCTATGCATCGCTGAATGATCGCCAAACTGTGGGCGAAGCCATAAACGAAGCCCTCATAATTGCAGGTTTGCGTTCGCAAACGGAACGCGAGGGGAGGATCGCTGAGCTCCTCAACCAAGTCGGTCTGGCGACGACGGTCCGGGACAGATTCACCCGTGAACTCTCAGGCGGCCAGAGGCAACGCATCGCGATCGCGCGCTCGCTGGCCGTAGAGCCGCGGGTTTTAATCTGCGACGAACCGGTCAGCGCGCTAGACTTGTCTATACGGGCGCAGGTCATGAACCTATTCCTCGACCTCAGAGAGAAGCTCGGCGTGTCCTGCCTCTTCATCGCGCATGACCTCGCGCTTGTCCGGCAGGCGGCGAGCCGGGTCTACGTGATGTATCTCGGCAAGGTGGTGGAAAGCGGTAGCTCGGAAGAGGTCTACCGGAATCCGAGCCATCCCTACACCCAACTCCTTCTCGCGTCTGTCCCCGAGGCTGATCCTGCCACCGAACGTCGGCGCAACCCTCCGTTGATCACGGGCGAAATCCCAAGTCCGACGAATCCGCCCTCCGGCTGTTTCTTCAGGACGCGGTGTCCCCTTTCAGTGGAAGCTTGTGCGGAGGCTGAGCCTGTGTCGCAAGAAGTAAGCTCAATGCACAAGGCGGCGTGCAGGTTCGCCGGCGACCTATTCGCGAAGCGGGTCTCGGCCGCATGATTAAACGTCAGATCTAGCTGAGCGTGCGGGACCTGATGCGTTGCGCATTCTGGTGGCGAAGCAGAGATTTGCGCTCCTTCCTTCCGGTACCGGGCCGGCAGTGAGTGGGAAAGCGCTCTGTCGGCAGCCCTGGTTACTCAGGCGGGCCGAGAGGAACCTCTTGCCGGTTATTATTCCGCTTCTTGTAGCGTTGGCTTAAGTGCCTGCCATTGCTCGTGAGACATGGTTGGCAGGTCAAACTGGTGACCGCGCTCAGACAGATATGAGATTCTTGCAGTTGAGGAGGGGTTCTCCGTAACTCGGGTTGCGAAGCTCGAATCATAGGAGAACCCCATGCAGGTTTTTGGCCTGCCCGGTATATTATACGCAACGCCGGCCGGGCGTCGCGGCTTCTCGGCGCGAAGACCCCAACTATCGAAGCAGAGAGAAGACGCGACGCGGTGGCGCGATGGCGGCGCGCGATGCGGGACGGACTGGATGCCGGGCAGGCAGCGCGGGCCGTCGGAGTGCCGCGTTCGACCCTCTATCGCTGGGAAAGCGCATTGAGGCCGACCGCCGCCGCATCATCCTCGCAGGCGACCCGCCGAGCCCGAGCAATCCACCGCCGGGCTGCCGGTTCAACACGCGCTGTCCGGTGGCGATGGATATCTGCCGGCTGGACGAGCCCCAACTGCGTCCCGTTCCTCATGGCGGCGTCGCCGCCTGCCATCTGGCTGAGAGTGATCACCGCCCGGTGATCTGACAACGAATGGCAGTTGGTCTTCCGAGAATAACGTTAAGCGCCGTCTGCCAGCGTCTGATCTCGCTGCGACGGGATTAGATTGGCCTACCACCACCCTCGCAAGGCGGGGAGACCGGAGCGGACGCGCGATTCGCGTCCGGGTGTGAAAGGTGAACTCCTGCGTGTCCAACAAGCCGTAGCGAGACGCGATGTCGTAATAGCAAGCGGCCTCAACGCTGGCGGCGGCCTCTGCTCCACCGATGCAGGCCACCGAGCAATCCGATCTTGAAGATTACGAAAAGGGCCACGAGTGCAATCACTGTGTAAGAGATCGGATTTGAGGCGTCGCTTAGACCGCGCCACGATAGCCACCAGGGCGCGCCTGCGTGCATGGCGATCAGCGCGACGATGCCTAGCACCAGGCCTATGGTGTGCAGGTGGCTCATGGCTGCAGGCCGTGCCGGGCCTGAGGGTTCTTCCGTGCCGAGAGCGACAAACCTATCGCGAATACGGGCAACGTCGGCGGCCGCCGTGGCTAGCACGAACTGCAGGTTCTTCGTGCCAACCGCGCCGCTAGCGACGATGTTGAGACCCGAGTCCCGGAATTCCGTTATGATGTCGTCGACTGTGCTGACGCCGTGATGGTGGAAGCGATCGATGAAGCCTCCATCCTGTGGCGCTTGCACGAAGTCGACGGCGAGTACGCGACCGGATGGCTTCAGGACTCTGTGTATCTCATGAGCCATCTGATTACGTCCATCGGCAGAAAGATGATGGAGCATCAGCGTCGTCGTTACGACATCGAATTCGGCATCCCGGAACGGTAATGCCTGGGCGGCGGCCTTTTCAAAGGTGACCTTCAGACCGACTCTTCGAGCCTTCGCACCCGCCCTGGTGATCATTTCCGGTGACGCATCGATCCCGTGCACGGTGCCCGTCGGCCCGACCTGCTGCTTGGCAAGTATAGCGAGCGTTCCCGTCCCGCACCCTATATCGAGGACGGACTCTCCAGGTTCGAGCTGCGTCAACCGGAGGATCTTTTCGCGAAAGGCGCGTTCGCGGCCTAAGGTGAACAGCCAAGTCATCAGATCGTAGCGTGCTGCCCAATGTATGATGCGGCCGGGCGCGCCGGCTCCGCTGTTGTTATGCCCATGTTTTCTCATCAGAGACTCCTTGGCCACTCTCGCCGGTTGATGGACATCATGTTCGGAAACTGACATGATATCCGGGAACGCGTCAACGACCATTCGCGGCAGAATGTCCGGTACCGCACGGTCCTCTGCCATCTGACCGGAAAAGCTCATGGTAACGGAAAAGACGATAGACCGCCGTGTCGCCCGGACCCGGTCGACTCTTCACCATGCGCTGATCACTTTGATCCTGAGAAAGGGATATGAAGCAATTACCGTCGAGGACATCTGCAATGAGGCAAACATCGGCCGATCGACCTTTTACGCGCACTTCACCAGCAAGGACGACCTCAAGCGCAGCGGCCTGGACGATCATCTGCGCGCCATGCTGGTCGAACGCCAGCGGCATGCGCTTGCAGCGCCAGGCGAGCTGAAAGATCGCAGCTTGGGGTTCGTGCTCGGTATGTTCGAGCACGCGCGTGAACATATAGATCTCTACCGAGCTCTGGCCGGGGGCCGCGGTGGGACTATTGTGCTCGGCAGCATCCGCGAGATTCTATGCGATCTCGTGCGCGCGGAGCTTGCCGCAAAGAAGGACAGGAAGCTCCCCGATGTCGTGCCGAACGAACTGATCGTCCAGTTCGTCGTGGGTGCCTTTCTGTCGGTGCTGATCTGGTGGCTCGACGGCGGCGCCAAATTGCCGCCGCAACAAGTCGACCAGATCTTCCGGCGTCTGGCCACCGAGGGCGTCCCGTCGGCTTAGATATCAGGCCGAAGAACTGTGAAGCAGTCAGTTGCAGTGCCGGCGTTGCCAATTCACCAACCACCGGCTTTGTTCGACGCATGTCCTTGAGGTCGCGATACACCGCCGTGAGGTCTGTCGACCAACGCCTCCGATACGTGGCTTGCGGCCGTCAGACGGCCGTCGGCGTGGACAGCAGCCACAGCCCGAAAACCGTATATCCGACCATAAAAACGGTCAGCGGAAATTGGCTGAGCGCCGCGCGGCTGCGCGCCGGATGCAAACGGAACGCCAGCCCATGCGCGACCAGAACGGCAAGTATATGGCCGCCGATGATCGCCGCCGCCTGAAAGTTCCAGATGATCCACGCTGCATCGGAGCCCATGATCACTCCCGCCCCGACATTCATGTGCGCCGTGCCGAATAGGTTCCATCCCCGATCAAACGGATCCGAAATAGCGACGAGCGCATTCTGGCCGTTCACCAGGAGGGCCGTCAGATAGTGGGAAAAATGATAGGCGAGCGCGATCGGGACGATCGACCAGACAAGGAGCCCGACCGCTTTTCCGAAAGAGATGCTCCCGGCCAACCGCTCACCGACAAACACTGCGGCGAAGAACACGGCGACAAGTGCGATAAACATCAGCACAAGACCGGCGCTGTTGATTCCGACTAATGCCGAGCGCCCCGGAAATTCGAGCGGATTGACACCATTCGCGCCCAGCCAAGAGAAGGTCTTCGACAGACCGTCGAAGGACACCGAGCTCAACGTCAGCAACAGAAAGAGCATACCGCTCGCCGGCAAGGCTTGCGCGCTCCACAATTTCGCTCCAGGCCACGCCCCCCGCTTGGGTGGTCCGGCGTCGTTTCGACGATGGCGAAGCGTGACACCATGCGGAAGAACGCGGACAGAAACTCGCCGCGCCGGCTCCAGCCTTCGTAGCCGAAGATGATCATGCAGACGAAGGTCGAGAGCCAGTAGGCCATGAGAGCGAACGCAAGCCGCGCCGGATCTTCGGGCGCCGGATAGATCAGCTCGAACCAGGCGAAGCTTGCAAACAAAATCAACGCCGGCCAGTAAGCCAGTCCTTGTGGCATTGTGCGATCGCGGAATGCCGGGAAGACGCTGGAGAAAATGCGCCACGGCCCGTACCACGGGTTTGTCCACGACCAAACATTGCCGAATACGCCCTGAAGCAATGTCAGTCCGACCCAGACCAGCGTCCACACCGTTAGCGGAAGTGGATTCGACAGCGGATCTCGGCTGCCGAGAATTCCCGCCGCCACGAGTATGGCGAGAACCGCGAAGGCGAGCGTGCTGATCCAAATGCGCGCGGCGTCGCCGAATTGACCAATTGGCAGGCGGGATGCCGAAATGCGTTCGAGCAGCCTGGGCGGGAGGACAGCCAGAACCAGAAAACTCGCGGCTACGGCCACCGCCCCGCCCACGACATAATATCCGGTCGGCAGGAGCATGACATAGCCGCGCTCGGAAGCATGGGCAAAGGCTGGGGTTGTGAAATGCGGCACGAGGGCAGCAGCTGATAATGCGATGCCCAACGCTCTCGCAGAGATGCTTTTATGTTCGCTGTCCGCCGCCATCCATCCGTCTTGCCACATGGCATTTGCGAAGGAAAGCGGACTACTGCTCGCGCAAGTGGAGGTGCCAAAGTGGGTGCCCGACTTCGTGCTAGCCCCCAAAGCCCGCTTGGTGAACAGGCCATATGATGCAGCTACGACTTCGAGTCGAGAGTTGCGTTGTGGACGACGTTCTCGTCCTCTGCCGTCTGCTGCAATACGTGGCAGCTGTGCCTGCGCCGGCCGGCGGCGCATTATCGTCGAAACAGGACCGGAGCGCCCACCGCCAGGCGCCCGGATCGTCGACGTGCAGAAGTTGTGGGCCGAACATCTACCAATGGCCGGAACTCGCGGCGCTGTCGATCCTGTTTCGCGAACGCCTGGTGTATTCCTTCGAGAGTCGGCCGCGCTTGTTCGACATTATCTCGCGCAGCATCGAAGGCGTCGCCGGCCTGATCCTGGGCCGGCGTCGCGGTCTGGCAGGTCGCTGCGCGCTGACCAGGCCCCGGATGGATTTCTGATTTGCGTCTGCCCATCCGGCCGGCGCATGGGCTGGCGGGAGAGGTTCGCTAGTTCAGGATCTGGGCAAGAAACAGTTTGCTGCGCTGGTGACGCGGATGCGAGAAGAATTCGGAGGGCGTGTTCATCTCGACGATCTCGCCCTGGTCCATGAAGACGACGCGGTCGGCGACCTGGCGGGCAAATCCCATCTCGTGCGTGACGCACAGCATCGTCATGCCATCGTCGGCCAGCGCGACCATGGTGTCGAGCACTTCCTTGACCATTTCAGGATCGAGGGCGGAGGTCGGTTCGTCAAAGAGCATGATCTTCGGGCTCATACAGAGCGCACGGGCGATGGCGACGCGCTGCTGCTGGCCGCCGGACAACTGGCCGGGATATTTATGCGCCTGGTCCGGGATCTTCACCCGCTCCAGATAGTGCATGGCGGTCTGCTCGGCTTGCCCGCGCCGCATCCTGCGCACCCAGATCGGCGCCAGTGTCAGGTTTTCCAGAATGGTCAAATGCGGGAACAGGTTGAAGTGCTGGAACACCATGCCGATGTCACTGCGGATTACGTCGATCTGCTTCAAATCGTTGCTGAGTTCGACGCCTTCGACGACGATCTGCCCCTGCTGATGCTCCTCCAGCCGGTTGATGCAGCGGATCATCGTCGACTTGCCCGAGCCGGACGGACCGCAGATCACCAGCTTCTCGCCGCGATGGACGGTCAGGTTGATATTCTTCAGCACATGGAAGTTTCCGTACCACTTATTCATGCCGGTCATTTGGATAGCGGGCGGAGCGCTGGGATCGGTCATGGACGGAGCGCGCGTTGGGGCGGACGATAACATCAAGGCATTTCCTAGTGAGCGGTCGGGCCGCGCCGCTCCAGGAAGTCGGCGAAGCGGGCGAACGAGAAGGAGAGCGCGAAGAAGATCGCGCCGATGAACAGGAATGTCTCGGCCGCCGGCGACGGCCAGTCCGGGTCAGCCAGCGCCGCTTTACCGGAGCTGATCAGGTCGAACAGGCCGACCACCAGGACAAGGCTGGTGTTCTTGATCATGACGATGATGGTGTTGGCCAGCGCCGGGATCGCCACCCGGATCGCCTGCGGCAGGATGACGAGATATTGCGTGCGCCAGAAGGGCAGGCCGAGCGCTGCCGCAGCCTCGTACTGGCCATTCGGTATGGCCTGCAGGCCGCCGCGGATCACCTCGGCGAGATAAGCCGCGGCGAAGATGGTGAGCGCGACCAGCGCGCGCACGAATTTGTCGGGCAACAGGGCCTCGGGCAGGAACAGCGGCATCATGATCGACGCCACGAACAGGATGGACAGCAGCGGTAGTCCGCGCACCGATTCTATCAGGACCACGGCGCCGATGCGTATCGCTGGCATGGTCGAGCGCCTGGCCAGCGCCAAGAGAATGCCGACCGGGAAGGCGACGCCGATGGCAACGACGGTGAGGATGAGCGTCACCGGCAGGCCGCCCCAGGACGAGGTCGGAACCTCGGTCAGGCCGATGCCGCCGCCCATCAGCCAGAAGATCAGCACGAACGCTGCCACCCAGAGCGCCAGCAGCCGCAGGGCCCAACTGGCGGGCCGCACCGACCAGGCAAGCAGCGCCAGGATGAGCAGGCAGACGATCGCCGGGCGCCAGCGTTCGTCGAGCGGATAGATGCCGAACAGCAACTGCCCGGACTTGGCGTAGATGAAGCTCCAGCAGGCTCCGGTGGCAACCCGGCAGGCGCCTGGATTGGGGTCGAACAGCACGGCGTCGATTATTAGCCAGCGCAGCATCGGCGGTACCGTGGCGACGAGCAGAACGCCGAACAACAGCGTCAGGGCGGCATTGAGCGGCGTGCCGAACAGGAGCTTGGCTGACCGCCGCAAGGCGCCGAAGCGGATCTGTCCTGGCATTGGCTCGGCCGGAAGGGAAAGAGACACGGCCTTCATAGTTCAGCGCTCCACGATGGCGATGCGACGGTTGTACCAATTGGCCGCGCTTGACAGGCTCAGGTTGAGGGCGAGATAGACGCCGAGGATGATGAAGACGCCCTCGATCGAATGGCTGGACTTGCTGATGATGGTGTTCATCACCGCAAGGAAGTCCGGATAGCCGACCGCGATCGCCAGCGTCGAATTCTTGACGACGTTGATGTATTGGCTGTTGAGCGGCGGGACGATCACCCGCAGCATCTGCGGGATGATGATCAGGCGCAATATTTTGCCGCGCGGCAGGCCGAGCGAATGACCTGCGTCCCACTGACCGCGGCCGACCGAAAGCACGCCGCCGCGCACGATCTCGGCGACGAAGCCGGTGGTGTAGATGGTCAGCCCGATGAGGATGGTACTGAGTTCGGGCGTCAGTTCCCGGCCACCCTTGAAATTCGACCCGGTGAAGGTCGGCCAGTCGACGGAGAACTTCGCGTCGGCAAGCCATAGTCCGGCAACGCCCACCGTGAGGATCGCCGGCGCGGCCAGCGGCGGCAACCATCCTCGTCGCGCCGCCCCCCCGCCGGCGGCCGCCAGTGCCAGGGCGAGAGCAATGACGAGCAATCCCTGGGTGGCGACGTCCATGCTGACGGCCGGCACCACAAAGCCGCGCATGGAGGCGTAAACACCGGGCAGGGGATTGAGCGCTTCGCCGACCGGCGGCAGCACCTTCCACCACAGCGAGTAGAGAAAGATCAGAAGCACGATCGGCGGTGAATTGCGTGCAACCTCCACCCATACGCGGCAGGTGCCCGCCGCCAGGGGATTGCTGCTCAGCCGGGTGATGCCGACGACGAGGCCGAGCGCGGATGAAAAGACGATGACGACCGCGGAGATGAAGACCGTATTGGCGAGCCCGGTCGCGATCGCCCAGTAATAGGGGTCCCGCGACTTGTAAGTGAGGATTGCTTCGGAGATGACGATCCTTGACGGCATCGTCAGGAAATCGAAGCCGATCGGGATGCCGCGTGCCCTGAGATTGGCGAAAGTCGTGCTGACGAGCAGGGCAGCGAAGGCGGCAGCCACGGCCACCAGGGCACACTGGATGATGATCGATCTGGTCTTGGCATCGCTCAGCATTTCGACCTCGACGGTTCGCGGCGTTGGCAGGGAAAGGGAACGGCGGGCGCGTCCCCTTCATGTGCAGCTCAATCCCAAGGGAAAGGATAGTTGAGGCCGCCGTCCTTCCACAACGCGTTCAGGCCGCGCTCGACCTTCAGCGGGCTGTCCTTGCCGAGATTGCGATCCCAGATCTCGGCGTAGTTGCCCATTTGTTTGATGACGTTGTAGGCCCACTTGTCGTCCAATCCGAGCGGCTTGCCGAAACCGGGCTCCTCACCCAGCACGCCTTTGACTTCCGGACTGCCCGAGGCAAGCTTTTCATCGACGTTTTGCGAGGTGATGCCGTTGGCCTCGGCCCAGAACAGGGCATTCAATGTCCAACGCACGACGTCGAAGAGTTGATCGTCGCCGCGGGCGACCGCGACGCCATTGGGTTCGGCGGCTTTGCCGACCTTGATGATGTCGTAGTCGTCCGGGTTCTTGGCCACCGCGGCACGCTGTCCTGCTGCCGCGGTGCCGTCGGTGACGTAGGAATCGCAGCGGCCGCCAAAGAAGGCGTCGCGCGCCTGAATGGTCGAGTCGTAATAGACTTTCTCCATCGCGATCCCGAACTCTTCCTCGGTTTCCTCGATCGCTTTCTCGGTCAGGCTACCACCGCCTTGCAGGCAGACGGTCTTTCCGTCCAGCAGTTTGGGCTCGGTAATATTGTCGGCCTTGCGCACGAGCATGCCGTCCGTGTCGTAGAGATTGATCCAGACGAAGCGGACAACCGTATCGCGACTGTAGGTGATGGTGGATGTGCGCGACAGAACGTCGATCTCTCCGGTCTGCAGCGCAGGAAAACGTTGGCCTGCGTTAAGCGGCACGTAACGGATCTTCTCCTTGTCGCCGAGGATGGCGACCGCGAAAGTGCGGCAGATATCGGAATCGAAGCCGCGATAATACCCCTTCTCGTCGGGCCGGGAGAGACCAGGCACGCCCTGGCTGGCGCCGCAGCTGACATAGCCGCGTTCCTTGATCTTGTTGATAACCGCCTGCGCGCTGGCGTCCACGGCGCCCGAAGTCAGGCTGGCCAATCCTATCGCCAGACCCGTGAGCCATTTCAGAACTTGATGTTTCATAGTCATTCCCCTTCTCGTTGAGGTTCTAATCATTCGGCGGCCTTGGCGTCGGCTGCTGCGGTTCCGTTGCGCCGGGCTTCATCAAAGAGTTCGAAGGCCTGGGAAAGGTCGGCCAGAAGATCTTCGAGCGCCTCAAGGCCGATCGACAGGCGCCAGACCGGGCCGGGCTTCAGCCAATCGAGGCTGGCGCGCCCTTTGCGCGGATCGCTGACGGCAATCAGCGAATGCACGCCGCCCCAGCTTGCGCCGAGCCTGAACAGCCGCAGGCTGCGCAGGACATCGGATTGCAGTGGCGCCAGTTCCGGCCGCAGCACGAAGGAGAACACGCCCGCCGATCCGGCGAAGTCACGCTTCCAGACCGCGTGGCCGGGATGGCCAGGCTCCGCGGGATGCAAGATCTGCGCGACTTCCGGGCGTTCCGATAGCCAGGCGAGGATCTTGCGCGCGGTGGCGTCGGCATGACGCACGCGCACCGGCATGGTCATCAGGCCACGCTCGCACAGCGCGCAATCCTCCGGCGAGACCCCGTAGCCGAGGAAGCGCGCCGTGTCCTTCAGGCGTCGGAACAGCGCCTCGTCGCGCACTGAGACTGAACCCATCAGGAGATCGCCATGGCCGCCGGCGTGCTTGGAAAGCGCCTGCATGGAGATGTCGACGCCATGAGCGAGCGGCTTGAACAGCAGATGCGAGGCCCAGGTGTTGTCGGCCGCGACGAGCACGCCGGCCTTGTGGGCCGCGGCTGTGATGGCGGGCACATCCTGGACTTCGAAGGTGGCCGAGCCAGGCGATTCTACCCAAACCAGCCGCGTTCTGCCGTCGATCATGGCCGCGATGCTTGCGTCCAGCCTTGCATTGTAGGAAACCGCCTCGATCCCGAGGGGGCCAAGAAAACGCTCTGCCATGTCGCGCGCCGGGCCATAGAGCGTCTCCGGGATCAGAACCCTTTCGCCGCCACGGCAGACAGCCATGGTCGCCAGCGTCATGGCCGCCATGCCCGACGGGACGACGAGGGCCCGCAATCCGCCTTCCAGCACGGCGATATGATCCTCGAGCTGCCGGCTGGTCGGTGTGCCGTAAAGTCCGTAGCTGAACCCGTCGTACAGACGCTCGACGCGACGCTCGAACGATTCCAGATCGTCAAAGACCACGGTCGAGGCTCGCTCGACCGGCATCGCCACCGCCTGAAACGGTTCCTCGGAGCGCTTGGGAGGATGGACATGTGAAGTGTCGTCGCGTCGGTTCATGGGCGAAACTTAGCGGGCTCATCCATTGCCATCTATGACCGCAGCGATAAAGTTAATTCGCTTTTGATATGGGCTGACTATGAACCTGCGCGACATCGATGTCTTCAACGCGATCATGATCACGCGCGGCGCCGGCGCGGCGGCCGCGCTGCTGGATACCTCGCAGCCGGCCATCAGCCGTTCGCTAGCCAAGCTAGAGGCCGAACTCGGCTTCAGGCTTTTCGACCGCATTCGTGGCAGGCTGGTGCCGACACGCGAAGGGGAGTTGTTCCATGCCGAGGTGAAAGCCAACCTGGTCGGGCTCGACCGGCTCAAGCTGCGGGCGGCCCAGATCAAGGAGGTCGGCACCGGTACCATCCGCGTCGCCTCCCTGTCGGCACTCGGGCATGGGCTGGTGCCGCGCGCCATCGTAGCGTTCTCGCACCGGCATCCGCAGGTGCGAATCAGCTATCAGGTCCGCACCTCCAATATCGTGCGCGACCTGGTCGCCTCTGGCAGTTTCGATATCGGGCTCGCGGCCGACGAGGTCGATACCAGCGGCGTGCTGCACAGCATCTTCACCACGCCGCGCGCCGTCTGTGTAATGCCGAAGAACCACCGGCTGGCGCGGAAGCAGATAATCACGCCGGCCGATCTCGCCGACGAGGCCTTCCTGGCATTGTCGCCGGAAGATACGGCTCGGCTCGCGATGGACAAGATCCTGGCCGCGCATGGGGTACGGCCGCGCATCCTGATCGAAACGCCCTACGGCCTGACCATCGCTATCCTTGCAGCGAAGGGCATGGGAATCGGCTTGGTCAATCCCTCCGTCATTGCGGACGGCATGATCGGCGGTATTTTGGCCAGGCCATTCGAGCCGGCCGTCAATTTCCGCGCGCTACTCCTGCGCCCGCCGGACGGCATCAATTCGACCTTGATCACCGACTTCATTGGCGAACTCTATGCCGCCCGCAATATGCTATCGAGCGAGGCATAGGCAATGTGGCTCGCCGCCTAAACATAGACGCGACCGGTCTTGCCTCAGTAAGGCGCGGACGTCCATGGCCTCACGCAGCCTCGCACGGCGCAAATTCGTGTTCGCCCTTTAGCCGGCTTCCTCGTTTGCAAGAAACCGGACGATCTCGGCGAACGCGGAGCTATCCTGCCAGAGAAATAGATGGCCACCTTCGAACATGCGCAAGGTCGCCCTCGGGAGTCTTCCCACCATGCATTCCTGAGATGACGGTAGAGCGATCCCGTCGTACCACCCGCCACATATTAGAACTGGGCACCCGATTTGGTCCAGGCGCTCCCAGGGGCGTTGTCACGGTAACCGCGTGTCAGGGATCGCTGCGATAGATGCTGGGGACGAACACTTCGCAGATCAGCTACAAACGGCATCGGTTCCCACCCGAGATCATCGCCCACGCGGTGTGGCTGGATTATCGATTTCCGCTGAGCCTGCGTCGTGTCGAAGAAATGCTGCTGGAGCGCGGCATTGTCGTTTCCTACGAGACGATCCGTCGGTGGGGAAAGAAGTTCGGGCTGGACTACGCCCGGCGCCTGCGCCGCAAGCAGCCCAGTCGAAATGATATCTGGCACCTCGACGAAGTCGCCATCATGATCGCCGGCAAGAAGCATTGGTTATGGCGGGCCGTCAACCAGGACGGCTATGTGCTCGACGAGATCGGCTAGACCCGGCGCAACACTAAGGCCGCCAAGCGCGTGCTGACACGGCTGTTGAAGAAGCAGGGCCAGGTGCCGAAGCGCATGATCACCGACAAGCTCGGCTCCTATGGAGCAGCGCGGCGTCTAGTCATGACGGACATCGAGCACCGGTCGCACAAGGGCTTGAACAACAGAGCGGAGAATTCGCATGTGCCACTGCGAAAACGAGAGCGGATGATACAAGATTTTCGATCACCGGGGAGCCTCCAGCGTTTCGTCTCGACGTTCTCTGCAGTCCGCAATCTCTTCGTCCCGCCCCGTTCAAAACGCTCCGCCTTTCAAATCCATCTTCACCGCTTGAATGCCATGGCGCAATGGAAAGCTGCTGCCGGCGTGATCGCCTGAAATCATTCCCAAAAGTCACAACGACAGCCCATCTCCGTTTATGTGACATCACCTCTTGGGGTTGATGATGCTCCCGCGGGTCGAATAGAGGTCGCCAAAGAGGTAGCGGCGCCGTCTTTCCCGGCACAAACCAGCTCCTGCGCTCGTCGTTCCACCTCGCTCGCGGAAACGCCCCCGAAATCGCTCGACGGTCATTCGGTCATAAGGAAAGTTCGCCAAGGCACCGGGCGTGTCTTGTTTCTGAGGCGTAGAATGATGCTTGGATTCCTCCACGGTCGTGCCGTCAGCTGTTGGATCCGCAGAGCAACGTCCCGCCGGCCTAATGGTTCACACGCGAGCCAGAACTCTGGGCGCGCTGGGATTGGGCAGGCTAGTACTCCGTAATCATTCGGCGCGGCGGAGCGCAATTAGGAGTCTCACGAGTGCACCGTGGACTTGCGAAGCCCGTGAGCAAATCGCCGATGGCGGTAACGAATCCGGAAACTCGTCCCGGCTGCGTTGTTCAGCGCTGGCGCCTGATTCCTGGCCGAGGAACGCTTGCCGCGCCAACCCTGCAACCTAGATCACCTCGTGCTGCGCGACTTTATAGGCAGCACAGATTGCGCGAGCGATGGCCGAAAGATTTAAGGCAGAGATCTTGAAAACTTCCGCAGCTGAAATGGTACACGCTTACATTGCTAGACGGCACGCCTCCGTTCCGGCAAAGCTGCGAATCGCGGGGCCAATGGCAATCCGCAGGTCGGCGGGTTCGGGCAACGCTCATTGAAAAATGGGCCGCCGACTTTCCTTTTGGCTGTAAGCTCGCTTCATGGCGCTTGGACACGCTAGACTAACTCTAGCAATCAACTGTAGCGGCCACCTGAACGAGTAAGTAGCGCCATTACCGGACCCTCACCGCCGCTCTCAACAGCGGACCTTCGCTCTACGGCCGGAGTCGACCCGAAGACGACCTTGGCCCGCCGGGTCATGAATGGCAGCCCTACTCCCGCAACTGCCCTTTCCGACCCCCGCGCTGGATCCCCATATCTGCCACGCGGGCCCTTGCAGTTGTTGTCCGGCTGTTTGCGCATGTCACATGTCAATAGCCACAGCCGCGTGACCGCGATCCTGGTTCATTGAGGTCGAACCGTCCGGAAGAAACGCCCTCTCCGAATCGTTCTTCCGCGTCCTTAACGAAATAATTGACAGTCCAACCAAAACGGCGCTCCGTGGTTCGACGGGGATGGATCTTGGCACTCTTGGCGATGCCGGACTTCGCCGTCACGATAGGGAGGATGCAATGCCGACAGTCATTGGCCACCATAACATCACAAAAGGAGCGAAGCACTGGCTCGACTCGCCGAAGCGCAAAGAGCTTTTTGGTCCGCTCGGCGTGACCAACATACGAACATTTGTAGATCCACAAAATCCGACCCGGGTGGCCGTTCTTATGGACGTTCCGGACATGGACGCCATGATGAAAGCTATGCAGAGCAAGGAAGCCGCGGATGCGATGGCCTTCGATGGAGTGGTGCCAGAGTCCTTGGTGATCCTGGTCGAATCGTAAAGGTGATTGCTCCGCTGGCCAAGGTTAGAAGGGTTTGCTCAGCGATTGCCGTGCGGTTCCGGTCATTCTGGAAAGCGCCCATTATTGGCGTAGAGCCCGCTGGGCACTGGCTTCAAGAGCCGGTCCTGCGCGTGAGCGCCGCCGTTGGTCTCGGTCGTGCCAAGATCAGCCGCTACAGCTTGCGCAACCTAATGCCGGCTCAGGTCCGCAAAGCAACTATTCCGCGCGTTCACGCTGGACTTCCGCTTGCCACCCCGAGGCTGCCATTGCGCGCATACGCAACGCTGCGAATTTGGCACTTCAACCGAACAGGAAAATGCCTTTCTCTGCGCGGGATTAAGATTACTTCATGGCGACTTCGAGCCGACCGGACCTGAGTGATATTCATAGAGGTGACTGGGTGGATCGCCGGCTGCCGCGTGCATGGCGGCCCTACACGCGGCTCGCGCGGCTGGATCGGCCAGTGGGCATATGGCTGACGTTGTTCCCTGTTGGGCCGCATTGATCCAAGCGGCACATGGTATCCCCGCCGTTCAGCAATTGGCGCTATTCACCCTTGGCGCGTTTCTGATGAGAAGCGCCGGGTCCACGATCAATGACATTGCCGATCGCAGGTTCGACGGCCACGTTGAGCGGACCCGCTTTCGCCCTCTGGCAAGCGGCCAGATCGGCATGGTCCCAGCAATCGCCTTTCTGGCAATTCCGCTTGCGCTTGCGGCGTCGCTCCTGCTCTTCCTGACGCCCTACACGCGCCTGATCGCCACTTGCGTATTGCCGAAGGGCTGGCGGTTTCTAGTTATCGCGTCCGGGAGCCCAGGATCCCGAGTCACGTTATGTGAGGAAAAACATTCCTCATTTAGGGTGAAATAGGCGAGAAATTGCTTCACTAGGCCAAAAAAGGCAACATTGATCTAAATTCTATCAATTCGGTAGATTTGACGCGAGTTCAACGGAGGCGGAAATGACCAAACCTCATTTCATGAAACTGCTCGGCGCACTGGTCGCCACATCTGTCCAGTTCGGCACGCTCGGTTTCGCGTTTGCCGATACCACCATTCTCAACGTGTCCTATGACCCGACGCGTGAGCTCTACAAGCAATTCGATGAGGCTTTCACCGCCCACTGGAAGTCCGAGACCGGCGAGACCGTCGCCGTCCAGCAGTCGCATGGGGGATCGGGCGCTCAGGCTCGCGCGGTAATCGACGGCCTCGACGCCGACGTGGTGACGCTGGGGCTGCAAGGCGACATCGACGCGATCGTCTCGAAAACGAAGAAGATCAATCCCGACTGGCGGACGAAGTTCGAGAACAATTCGGCGCCTTATACCTCGACCATTGTCCTCCTCGTCCGCAAAGGCAACCCCAAGGGCATTCACGATTTTGGCGATCTCACAAAGGACAGCGTCCAGGTGATCACGTCCAATCCCAAGACCTCCGGTGGTGGCCGGTGGGCCTACCTCGCGGCCTGGGCCTGGGCCAACACCAACGATGGCGGCGATGAAGCCAAGACCAAGGAATTCGTCGGCAACCTCTATTCCCATGTTCCGGTGCTTGACACCGGCGCGCGTGGCTCGACCGTGACCTTCGCGCAAAAGGGCCTGGGCGACGTGCTGATCGCCTGGGAAAACGAGGCCTATCTGGCGCTGGACGAGTTCGGCGCCGATCAGTTCGAAATCGTCATCCCGCCGACCTCGATCCTGGCCGAGCCGCCGGTCGCCGTTGTCGACGCCAATGTCGATGCCAAGGGCACACGGAAAGTTGCCGAAGCCTATCTGGGCTATCTCTATTCCAAGGAAGGCCAGACGATCATCGCCAAGAACCACTACCGTCCGGCGAAGCCCGACCTGGTGCCTGCGGAGGATCTCGCCAAACTGCCGGAAATCAAGCGGATCAGCATCGACGATCCAATTTTCGGCGGATGGATGAAGGCGCAGCCTTACCATTTCGGCGACGGTGGTATATTTGACCAGATCTATAAGCCGGCCCAATAGCATTTAGATCAGGACGACATGACCACAGCACGCCCGCCAAGGCGGGGTGGCGGTTCAGACAGCCGAGCGTCATTCCGGGTTTCGGATTGACGCTCGGCTTCTCGCTTGCCTTCCTCACCCTCCTCATTCCGCTGTCCGGGCTGATCTGGCGCTCGGCGGCGCTCGGCTGGACCGACTTCTGGGCGATCGTCACCGATCGCCGCACCATCAACGCGCTTGAAATCAGCTTCGGCACCGCCTTCATTGCCGCCGCTGTCAACGTCGTCTTCGGCACGATCGTCGCGTGGGTGCTGGTGCGCTACAGCTTTCCAGGCCGCCGCATCGCCGATGCCATGGTCGACCTGCCCTT
The DNA here is from genome assembly GCF_040323855.1 of Mesorhizobium sp. M0028. Taxonomy (NCBI): domain Bacteria; kingdom Pseudomonadati; phylum Pseudomonadota; class Alphaproteobacteria; order Hyphomicrobiales; family Phyllobacteriaceae; genus Mesorhizobium; species Mesorhizobium sp. M0028. Next base: position 148,881 of record NZ_JAMYVG010000010.1, on the reverse strand, counting down.
CGCGCTGCCGACAGCGGTGGCCGGCATCGCACTGACCACGCTTTACGCACCGAACGGCTGGATCGGAAGCCTGCTGATGCCGCTCGGCATCAAGGTCGCGTATACGCCGCTTGGCATCGTCATCGCGTTGATCTTTATCGGCCTGCCTTTCGTCGTTCGTACCGTGCAGCCGATCATGGAGGAGATCGACAAGGAGGTGGAGGAAGTGGCCGCAACGCTCGGCGCCAATCGCTTCCAGATCATCAGCCGCGTTCTGCTTCCCGGACTGGCGCCGGCCATCGTCACCGGTTTCGCGCTGGCCTTCGCGCGCGGCGTCGGCGAGTACGGTTCCGTCATCTTCATCGCCGGCAACCTGCCGTTCAAATCCGAGATCGCGCCGCTTCTGATCGTCATCGCGCCATCTCGGTCGTGTCGGGCCACATACGCGGGCTAACCAACACCATGCCGCTGCATGTTGAAATCCTTTATAACGAGTACAATGCCGCCGCCGCCTTTGCCGTCGCTTCGCTGCTTGCCGGCCTGGCGCTCGTCACGCTGGTCTTGAAAACACTTCTCGAGATGCGCTACGGCGCCGAGATCGCCGCGACGCGCGGACACTGACAAATGCATGTCGCCCAAAAGTGTGTAGCGGTTTTTGGACAACGACATGCATAAAACAAAGATTTGATGTCGCCCAAAAGTGGGAACCGGTTTTGGGATAACGGCATGCATCAACTACAAAAGGGATTTGCATGGAAGTTCGCGTTGCCAACGTGCGCAAGGAGTTTGAGCGGTTTCCGGCCCTCCGCGACGTTTCGCTCGACATCAAGTCGGGAGAACTGATCGCCCTGCTGGGACCTTCCGGTTCCGGCAAGACGACGCTGCTCAGGCTGATTGCCGGCTTGGAGCGGCCGACCCGCGGAAAGATCTTCTTCGGCGAAGAGGATGCCTCTCAAAAGTCGATTCAGGAGCGCAATGTCGGCTTCGTCTTCCAGCACTACGCGCTGTTTCGCCATATGACGGTCGCCGACAATATCGGCTTCGGACTCAAGGTCCGGCACGGGCCGTCACGCCCGTCGGCGAAGGAAATCCGCCGCCGCGCCTTGGAACTTCTCAACCTCGTCCAGCTTTCCGGTCTGGAAAAACGCTATCCGGCGCAGCTTTCGGGGGGCCAGCGCCAGCGCGTGGCGCTGGCCCGCGCCATGGCGATCGAACCGGCCGTGCTTTTGCTCGACGAGCCGTTCGGCGCGCTCGATGCCCAGGTGCGCCGCGAACTGCGCCGCTGGCTGCGCGACATCCACGACGCCACCGGCCATACCACGGTCTTTGTCACCCATGACCAGGAAGAGGCGCTGGAGCTTGCCGACCGCGTCGTGGTGATAAGCCAGGGCCGCATCGAGCAGGTCGGCACCGCCGACGAGATCTACGATACCCCGAACTCGCCCTTCGTTTATGGCTTTATCGGCGAATCGAGCTCGATCCCGGTCAAGGTCGAGGACGGCCAGGTCTGGATCGCCGACCGCCCGATCGGGCTCTCCGCGCCGCACGCACCGCAAGGCGAAGCGACATTGTTCTTTCGCCCGCACGATGTCGAACTGGTGGACGAATGCAACGGCTGCATCGCCGGCACGGTCGCCGCCAGCCGCCGCGTCGCCGGCACCAGGCGGGTCGAGCTCGAAATCGGCGGCGAACGCCAGCGGGTCGAGATCGAATTGCCCGTCGACCATCCGGCGGCGCAGAAAACTCGAGTGGCTTTTAGGCCGCGGCGCTGGAAGCTTTTTCCGGCTGGTTGATTACGAGGCGATTACCAACTTGTGCACAACAAGACGTTTCGGCCCGCTCTTTCAACGCGCCTTAGCGAGAGCGCAAGGGTCATCGGATTTTTCGGGGAAGCCGCAAAGCCGTAGTGCTCGTAGAAGGCTTTCGCTTCGTCCGATATGGCATGAACAAGAAGGCCGCGAATCCCGAGGTCGTCGCGGCGTAACGCGTGCGCAGAACGGTGTCTTGCAACAGCGCGGCGCCTAACCCGTGCCTTGCCAGCTTGTGTCCACGCTGCTCGAATGTCGCGCGGTATACGTCGAGCAGCCTGATGGAGCAGGTCTGCACGGCCTTGCCGTTCAAGATGGCTTTGGTGGACCGCGATCACGTTCCCGGCGGAAACTCGCTGTCGGTTGTCTCCCATCCTTTGATGGGCATCCACGTCATCGACCGGAGCAAGCGCTGCGTCAGCGGATAGTGGTGTCGATCCACGCGTCTTCGCCACAGCGGCGCCAGGAGCCACCATTCCCGGCGCTTCTCCAATACTGACCTTCGCGCGCTACGGCTTGACGCGATTCGGAGCTGACCTTCAAAGATATAGCGAATTAAAGAAAACAGCGGTATTTTGACCGATTGAAATCTCCTTGGGGTGCTCATGGCTCTAGATGTCATTGGTGCAGGCATGGGTCGCACTGGCACATATTCGCTGAAGCTCGCGTTGGAGCATCTTGGGTTCGGGCCGTGTCATCACATGGCAGATGTCCACGCCAATCCCGAGCAGAAGGCGCTGTGGCGCGCCGCCGGCCAGGGACAACTCCCGACCTGGGATGCGGCATATGCCGGCTATCTTTCCGCGGTCGATTGGCCAACGGCGCATTTTTGGCGCCAAGTGAGTGACCACTACCCTCATGCAAAGGTTATCCTGACAGTTCGTGACCCGGAAGCCTGGTATGACAGCATGGCGCAAACAATAGGGCTCACGATGGATGCTGCTACCAATGATCCACAGTCCTTTGGTGTGGCGGTGGTTGGAAACGCTGTCTTTGGCGGTCGATTTGATAACCGTGATCACGCAATCGCTGTCTATGAAGCACATAACGCTTCCGTGAAATCAACGCTGCCGCCTGAACGCCTTCTCACGTATCAAGTCTCCGAAGGATGGGAGCCGCTTTGTGCCTTTCTCGATGTACAGTTGCCTTCCGAACCGTTTCCACGCACCAATTCGACTGCCGAATTTCGTGCTCGCATAGGGCGCTGAACGGCGGTTTTCCACCCCCGGCCGGACCTTCCCGAGCCTCATCAGGCAATCTGATCTATGAACGCGCCAACCGACCACATGCGCCAGTAGCAGTCATCCGATCGGACGAATCGAATGACCGCTTTGGCTAGTTCGGTTCGAAGCCTTAGGCTTCAAAGAGATGCGCTTAAACATCTTGGATTCGAACGCGCAGCAGTTTTGCCGAATTCAGGAACACCAGGACATCTGGCCCCAAGTGCAAAATCGCTGCCTGGATAGGACCGATCCAGCCCATCAGCGCTGCGGTAATGCCCAAAACATGCACAACACCAACGCCGACGAAGATATTCTCCTGAATTGTCCGGTAAGCGCGTCGCGCAATCGCGCGGGCGCTGACAATTCTTGCCAGGTCATCCTTCATCAATGCGATGTCGGCGGCTTCCAGCGCTGCCTGCGTGCCGCCGCCCCCCATCGCAATGCCGACATCGGCGCGTGCCAGCGCCGGCGCGTCGTTGATCCCGTCGCCGACCATCGCCACGCGATGGCCCTGCTTTTGCAATTCGGCGATGGCGGCGACCTTGTCCTGCGGCATCAGATTGGCACGCACTTCATCCACGCCGAGCTCGTTGGCGATGGTCCGCGCTGTGGCCTCATTGTCACCCGTCACCATCACCATGCGCTTGACCCCGGTTGCACGGAGCTTTGCCAGCGCTTCGCGCGCACCTGGTCGCAATGTGTCGGCAATAAAAATCACGCCAGCGAATTTCCCATCGACCGCGACGTGAACCGGCGTCTGTCCGCCCTTTTCGATCGCATCGGAAAGCGGCACGCCGGCCTCGCGCAACAACAATGCATTCCCGACCAGCACGGTGCGTCCGGAGACCGTCGCCTTCACACCGCGCGCCTGCAACTGCTCGTACTGCTCCGGTTCCGGGACATCGATTTTCATCCGGGCGGCATAGTTGACGACCGCTTTCGCCAAGGGGTGAGCGGAGCGCCGATCGGCGGCGGCGGCAAGGCTGATCAGATCAGCTTCCGAAAGCGTGCCGTCCTGCATCTCCACGCCGACAACCTCGGGCTTGTTCGCCGTCAGGGTGCCTGTCTTGTCGAACACCAGGACGTCGACCTTGGCCAAAGACTCCAGATAGACGCCCCCCTTGACCAGAATTCCACTGCGTGCGGCTCGCGCAATGGCTGCGATAATCACCAGAGGAGTCGCCAATCCGAGTTCGGCAGGTGATGTGAAAATCAGCAGAGTGACGATCATCCGAACGTCGCGGGTATAAACCGCAACGAGGAAGATCAGCACGACCGGGATCAGCCATGACGCGACCTTATCCGCCAGTTTCTGGACGGGTGCCTTTTCCGCTTCGGCATTCTCGACCAGACTGATGATGCGGGCAAAGGTGGTGTCGGCACCAACCTTCTCGGTCTCGATGTCGAGGGCGCCGGATTCGACGATGGTTCCGGCAAAGACATCGGCGCCATCGCTCTTGTCCTTGGGAATGCTCTCTCCTGTGATCGATGCTTCGTTGACCGAAGCCGCTCCACCGACGACGGTGCCGTCGACCGGGATCTTCTCGCCGGCCCGCACCAAGACAACGTCGCCCGCGCGCAAATTCTCGATCGGGACCATGCGTTCGCCACCTGCGTCCCGCACAAGCGCCACCTGCGGCACTGAGCCGATCAGGTCTTTGATCGAGGCTCGCGCTCGTTCCATATTCAGATCGGCGATGAACTCCGCGATCAAAATGATCACCATGAGGACCGCGCCGGCGACGGTCTCGCCTCCGCTCAGCGCCACCACCGTGGCAATGGTGACGAATATTTCGGTACCGATCTTGCGCTCTTTTACGAGATCAACGGCGCCGGTTTTGACAAGCGGATACAAGCCGATGGCAACCGCCACCCACAAGGCTTGTATTGGAATGAGCTGCTGCCAATACAGCAACGCCATCAAGCCGGTAAAAATGATGCGCGCGACTTCGGTCCAGCGTTCGCGCGTCATCAACACTCGCCAACCCGATGGAACCGTCTTAGGCGCCGGCTCAACGCTTTCGGTGGCTGCTGTCTCGGATTTCATGATTGGCTCGCTATCTCGGATTGCGGTCTTGAGTTGAAGCATGAGCGCATCAGGCCCCCGCGGCGGATAGTCCTGTCCAGCCATGGTATCCGACATAGAGGCCAACGGCGATGAGAAATAGCGCGCCCAGCGCGCGCGACGGTCGGCGGCCCCTACCGTGACGAGAGTAATCCCGAAGCTTGGCGATCCTGTCCCACATGCATGCCTCACGTCCACACCCGGAGGGATTGCTCCAGCCTGTCGGCGATCTGTATGACGACATAGGCGATCACCATGTAGATCACGACGGCAATCACAAAGGCTTCGAGGTAGTAGAAGTTCAGCGCGGCGATCAGTTGGGACTGCGCGAAGATATCGACGACCTCGATGGCGAATCCGAGTGAAAGCGCCTTCATGATGACCATCATCGAGGTGGTCAGCTCGGGAATTGCCGTGAGGGCCACCTGGGGAAATAGGACCCGTCGGAACAGTTGGCTGCTTGTGTAACCCAGCGAGTAGGGGGTCGGAACAAGAACCGTTCCCAGCGACACGCTAACGTCGAACGGAGCATGAACGTCATGCGGCGTGGCGTAACCGAGCCGGAAGTCTGAGCGAACGGAATCCTTCAGGCATCTGATGTTCTGCATCCCAGGTGTAGATGCCGGTCAGGTTGATGTGCTCCCAACTCAGCCGCGATACGTGCTTGAGCAGATGATCCGGAATCTCGCGATGCGTTTTGCGTAAGTAGGTAAGGGCCCGTTCGATATAGACCGCATTCCTACGATCGCACTGACGACGAGGTTGAGGCCGGAGGCGCGGAACGCCTGGCTTTCGAAGGACCGGTCACGGATTTCACCACGCTCGTGGAAGAAAACGGCGCGCTTCAGCTTATGCGCAGCCTCACCCTTGTTGAGGCCGGCCTGGCAACGCCGCCGAACTTGAGTACCATTCGATCATGAACAGCGATCGCTCGACCCGGCCGAGTCCCGTAGCGCTCGTGCGAGTTGGCTTTCCTTCGGAGATGCGGATAGTTTCTTCAGGATCGTGGCCGGCACTACGGATCGCGTGGTGATCGACGCCGCCAGATGGAGGAGATCATCCCAGTGCTCGAGGATCAGGGTGGTGTTGATCGGCGCCCCGATGTGGTTCGACAGCGCCGGGTATGCATCGCCTTTCTCGAACGTGTGGAACTTCCGGTCCTTGAGGTTGCGCAGTCGCGGCGCGAAGCGTTTGCCTATGAGGGCGAACAGACCGAAGATGTGATCACTCGCGCCACCCCTATCGGTAAAGTGTTCCTGGATGTCGAGGACCGTGTCCTGATCGAATAGCCCATCGAGCACATAAGCAGCCTCACTTTCGGTCGGACTGATGGGCAGAATGCTAAAGTAGCGTGAGCGTGACGAGCACCCCATCTTGCCTGAGGGCTATGCACTGGGGAGATTTGCCGCCTGATTTGCGGCAGCGAGGAGCGCAGGCGCATGGAGTGGGAGGACCCTGATGCCAGTCATCAAGACAGTCATCAAGGCAGGCATGAAGAGGGTCACTATCGCCGGGTCGAGGTGATCACAGGCCGGCGGAAACGGCGCAGCTGGACGCCGGCGGAGAAGGCGCGGATTGTTGCGGAAAGCGCGGAGCCGGGCGCCAACATCTCGGCTGTCGCGCGGCGTTGGGGGATCAATCGAGGTCTTCTTTCGGTCTGGCGACGGCACGTGGGGCTGGTGCAGGCGAAAGCGGCTGCGGAGACGACGCCAGCCCTGCAGTTTGTGCCAATTACGATCGCGGGCGAGGAGCGACAGCTCGAGCATAGTGACGCACGGAATAAGGAGGCGCCCAGGTCGACCGGTCGGATCGAGCTCGAGATCGGTGAAAGCCGCCTCGTCCTGACGGGTTCGGTCGATCCGGCCCTGGCGGCCGCCATCGTGGGTGCCTTGCGTGTGCCGCAGTGATTGCGCTAGCCGGCGACGTGAAGGTGGTGGTGGCGACGCAGCCGGTCGACTTCCGCCGCGGCATCAATGGCCTTGTTGCCCTGGTCGCCTCGGCTCTTGCAGCCGATCCCTATTGCGGTGACGTCTTTGTCTTCCGCCCCAAGCGCGGCGACAGATTGCGCCTTCTTTTTTGGGACGGAAGCGGCATGGTTCTGGCCTCGAAATGGCTCGAATCGGGGCGCTTCACCTGGCCGCCGATCCGCGACGGCCAGGTCCGGCTGACGCGCGAGGAGTTCGCCCTTCTGGTGGCTGGCCTCGACTGGACGAGGGTGGCGAAGAAACACGTCAAAAGACCGGTCAGAGCGGCGTGAAGTGACTGGATTTGCTTGAAGATTCGGGGTCGCCTGGTAGGGTTGATCATGTCGCCCCGCCCTGATTCGTTGCCATCGGATCCTGCCGAATTGCAGAGAATGGTTCTGGCTCTTAAAGCCGAGAACGCGGAGCTGCGCGTCTATGCCGATCTGCTTCGGCAGATGATCTTCGGGGTAAAATCGGAGAAGCTGGCCGTGCTCGATCCGGTGCAGATCGCGCTCGATCTCGGTGACCTCTGCGAGGTGCCGGCCGCGGCCAACGACGATGCCGTCGAAGACAAGGATCGGCCGCGACGCAAGCACCGGTCGGCGTCGCGCAACATGGGTGCCCTGCCGAAGCATCTGCCGCGCTGCGAGGAAGTGATCGAGCCGCAGAGCGCGGTCTGCTCGTGTTGCGAACTTCCCCTCCATCGCATCGGCGAGGATGTCAGTGAGGCCCTCGATATCGTTCCGGCACTGCTACGCGTGATCCGCACGATCCGGCCCAAATACGCCTGCCGGGCCTGTGAGGCCCATGTCGTCCAGGCGCCGGCGCGAGCGCGAGTAATGGACGGGGGCATGGCGACGACGGCGCTGATGGCGCATGTGGTCGTCTCCAAGTTCGCCTGGCATCTTCCTCTCTATCGCCAGTCGCAGATCTTCTCGGGTTACGGCATCAATCTCGACCGTGGCACGCTCGGCGGCTGGGTCGGACGGGCCGCCTGGTGGCTGAGGCCGCTTTACGATCGCCTGCTTGCCTTCATCCGCTCGCAGCCGCGGGTGTTTTGTGACGAAACGCCTCTGCCGCGACTTGATCCGGGACGCAAGCGGACGAAAGTCTGCCAGTTGTGGGCGCAGGCCGTCGATGATCGTCCCTGGCAGGGACCGGCACCGCCGGCAGTCGGCTATGTGTTTGCAGAAAGCCGGGGAACCGGAGAGATCGAGGCACAGCTTTCAACATTCGACGGCATTCTGCAGGTCGATGGCTATGCGGCCTACAAGAGCCTGGCGAAGCGGCGGCGCAAGAGCAATATCGCACCCTTGCAGCTTGCCTTTTGTCTGGCCCATGCTCGGCGCAAGTTCGTCGAGGTGGTCAAGACGACGGGCTCGAGCGAGGCGCTGGCGGTGGTCGCCGCTATTGCCGAGATCTACCGGATCGAGGAATGCATCCGCGGCATGAGCGCCGAGCAGCGCCTGTCGGTGCGCAAGGCCGAGAGCGCTCCGCTCATGGCGGCACTGAAGGAGCAGTTGGAGATGCTGATCGATGAGGTCTCGGCCAAGTCGTCGCTCGGCAAGGCCATTGCCTACACGCTGGCGCATTGGCATGGGCTGATCGCCTTCCTCGAGGACGGCCGGATCGAAGTCGACAGCAACGTTGTCGAGCGTTCGCTCAAACCAGTTTGCCTGACGAGGAAGAATAGCCTCTTTGCCGGATCCGCTCGCGGTGGCGAGACATGGGCGGTGCTGGCATCACTGGTCAACTCGGCACGGCTCAATGGTCTCGATCCCGAAACCTGGCTCGCCGACGTGCTCGAGCAGATCGTCTCGGGTTTCATTCCGGTCAATCGGCTCGACGAGCTCTTGCCGTGGAATTGGAAGGCGGACCGGGAAGCACGGGGCCAACTGGAGCGTGTGGCGGCATGATCGCTCGTCGGTCAAGGGGGCCCGTCGCCGCTCGGCCCGCTGCGGCGTCCTCGATTGCGCCTTCGCGCCCGATGCTGGACGATGCGGCCTTCGAGACGTTCCTGCACAAGCAGCGGCCGCATCCGCCGGTCTTCGGCATGGATGGGCTCGACGGCTATCTGACTGCGCTCATCATCGGTCCGCGCTTTATCGACCCGCGCCAATGGATTCCTTTGTTTGCAGGCGAGCAAGCGTTGATGGCGCTCGAAGGTACAACCGAGGCGCTCGCCGTTCAGACGCTGGTTGCCAACTATAACCGGATCTCGGTCGGGCTCGGCGAAACGCCGGAGACCTGGCGTCCGCGCCTTGCGCGACAGCAGGACGGCACATTCGACGCCTTCGAATGGTCGACCGCCTTCCTGCTTGCCACCGGCTACGCCACAAGGCTCTGGCGCCCCGTTCTCCACGGCCATGCCAAGACCGGCGACATCATCGCCCCGATCCGGGATACAACGGGGCTGAACTCCCGTCTCGACGACGCGGGCGTCGCAGCCGTTGCAAAGGCGGTCGTCGCCATCCGCTCGTACTTCATGCCCAAGCGGGTCAAAGCGGCCCGCATCTGAATCCTGCCTCTGTCAAGCAAGGACAGTCGTGCGGTGCTCGTGACGCTTACAAAGTAGCCGTACTGATCGGAAAGGTGGCTGTAGAACTTTGAGCCGGGTTCGCTGCCGTAATGCAGATTGATGTCGCCGCGCTTTGCGGCTCGGTCGCTCGCGCGGAAGAATTGGCCGTCAGATGATGACGTCGTGCCATTGCCCCAAAGGCGAGAATGCGGATGGCGGGTGTGGGCGTCCGTCACGCAGGCCTGCGCCGCGCGGTAGGTCTCCGACCGTGCATGGAAGGTTCTCATCCAACTGATCTGGTGAGCGCTGATGCCTTTGGACGCGCTGGCCATCCGTTTCGGACCAAGGTTGGTCGCATCCGCCAGTACGCCGGCCAGCATGGCCGAGACATCTCTTGGGACGTCGCCGGTGCGAACATGCGTGAAGGTATCCGCAAAGCCGGTCCATTCATGCACTTCCCTCAACAGGTCGGGAACCTCGATACCATTGGATGCGGCGTCCATCCCTGGATGGCAATCCCGGCACAACACCCAGCGGGGATTGCGAACCTCCACTGTGCCGAACACCGTTTGAATTCGACGCGTCGTATAGTCCTTGACCGGCCGAAAATTGTGGCAATCCGGACAGACCCGTCGAAACAGGGTGTAGGTTTTCGCCTCCTAGGTCGCGACCACTGTTTGCAGGGCGGCCATGATCTTCTTGCCATCTTTGATCGACAGGTCAAGGTCTCCGCCACGCGGACGCTCATCGCTTTTGTCGATCCGGACCTCGTTTCGACATCGCCGAATTCGTTCCTGCTCTCGATCGTGATCGTCCATTCCACCGCCATCGCCGCCGCCTTAAACAAAGTAACGGTGATGGCCCAGTCGGCGCTAACAAATCGTGGCCGCGCTCACCCCAGAGAAGTTACCGGTCCCAATGCCTCGATGCCCTCGAGCGCTTCATCCACCGAGTTACTGCGCAAGAACGTTGCTGATCTCGACCAGGTTCGAGCGCACGCGCAACATGTAGAAGCCAATTGTCGTTAGGTGATTCGGCAACAGCCAGCCATCCTCGCGGCCATTGGCGATGATGAAGGGCTGGATGCGCAGCGCCGAGACGAACTGCGAGTCCATCGTGTCCCACAGGCTCTGCAGGTGCTTTTCGTTGATCACGTCCTCGAAATCGGCCTCGGCGCCTTTCATCAGCCCGTAATAGGCATAGAGCTGGCCATAGGCGAACCAGAAGCGATCGTCGGCGCGGAAATCGAACCAGCCATTGTTGTAGTGCTCAGCGCGCTCCTTGAGGATCGCCGAGGTCGAACCGATGTCGGACGAGATGCGGTCGATATACTGCTTGAGATTGTCAGCGCGGGCATCGAACACCGTCTGGCAGGTTTCCAGCCGGGCGTTGAAGGCGCGCAGCTTGCGCACCGCGTCGCGATAGTAGCTCGGCGTCGGCGTCTTCGGCCCGAACGGGTTCAGGCCGAAATACCAGGTTTCCTCATCGAACTGCAGATTGCCGCGCGCGTCCTGCAGGTCGGCGTCGATCTGCGAGGTGGTGCGCACGCGGCCGAGATTGTCGGCAAGCTCGGTCGCCGTGCGCCGCACCGCCTGGTTGATGCCGCGCTGGAACGACGCCTTGTTGTCCATGAACGGCGTGTGGTCCCAGTCGATGCCGAACAGGCCGAGCTTGTAGAGGATCATCGACGACACCCAGGCATTCTGGTTGACGTTGAAGTCGGTCAGGTCGGCCGCCAACTGGGCGATCGCCGAATTGCCACAGGTCCTGGCGGCGTCGGTGCTGGCACCGGCGGCGACCTGCTCGCCGGCCGACAGGTTGCGCTTCTCGAATATATAGGTGTCGGGATAGTTCGGGTTGAAATTGTTCCACCACTGGGTGGCGTAGAAGAAATTGGCGTAGAGGCCGATCAGCATCAGCAGCGCCAGGCCGACCACTGCCTTCAGGATCCAGCCGCGCTGCGTATACCAACGCCCGGCCCACACGAACGGCCACAGGATGACGCCGATGGCTAAGCCGATGCCGCGGCCGATCCACTGGAAAATCCGGGTGAAGAAATTCACGATCGGATCAAGCATGGCGATGTCACCCCCTCAGTCAGTCAAGCCGTAGAGGCGCATGCCAAACGCCACCTTGTCTTTCAAATATGTGATTTTCAGAACGTCGCGCTGGGTAAGCCATTCTCAGTTTGGAGCCGCATGGTAATCGACACACGATACCTCGCTTGGCCATCTTGCACGCGACCGGCAATTCCGGCGCGCTTTATGAGTTCGCTTGAGTGCACTGTTTGCTTCCATCTGATGTCGATAGATGTTCGCCAAATGCAAGCGGAATTGGTCTCATGACAGCCAGCTTTTCCGGCATAAATCTGTCCTGCCATCCGACGCAGGTTCGCGAGTGTCCGGCCACCAACCACGATCATTTCGTGCCATCGGTGAGAAGCGCCTTGAGTTCTTCGAGCCTGTCGTTGATGAGCCAGCCGTAATAGTTCTCGACGGGCAGGGTGCGGCCGGTCTTGTCGGTCACGGCTTGCCTCAACTCACGTGCACGTCTGCGCGGCTGGCCAACATTGTAGAGCGTGGCGGTGATTCCGGGATTACCGGATATATCGAACCCCTGTTCCCGATAGGCATCGATCGAATCCCGGATGATCGCGGCGATGTAAACAAGACTGCGATCAGGATCCATGACGTCGCGATAGATCGCCTGCGGGCGATCGGGCGACAATCGGGGAAGCTTGCTGACCCGGCTGACCATGTCTGTGACCTGCAGGGCTGCAAGCGGGCTTATCTGTCCCAGGCCGAAGGTCTGCCCCGCATAGAAGGGTTGGAAGAAGGCCCGCTGGAACGTGATGGGTTCGTAGTCGACGCCATCGACCTTGCGACCCCGGAATGTCTCTTCCCAGACCTGGTCACGGCAGCTCCAAATCAGCGCGCTGCTTTCGAGAGAAGCGCAGGATGCGAATTCGGGCCGCTGGACGAATGACTGGACCGGAGTGCCCCTGTAGCTGAAGGAGAACTTCAGATCGGCATAGGCGAGCGCCTTGACGTAATAGGTCTGAACCGAGTCGACCACGCTGATATTGTAGGTGTGCTCTCCGACGAGAGCCGCGACGATGTGGATCGGATCGATGCCATAGGCGAGCGCCGCCTTCCTGATCTTGCCGACGAGCTTGCGGTCGTCCCGTATCAAGGCGGTTATGGCCCGATACTTCTCCTCGTACGTCGTGTTGAATGCCTTGGAACGAAGCGCGGACGCTCTTGGGATCACCGGTTGCTCGGCAAGACGATTGCCCGTCGGGACGACTGTGACAGTCTGCGCCACGGCTGGGGCCGTTCCGACACAAGGTGCAACGATCGTCACCGTCATCAAAAAGGGCTGCAGCTTGGCTGTTGGCATGAGGCTCCGTTGGCAGCCTCCGGCTCCGTGAAGGGATGCAGGGTGTGCCGTCATATGGTCATGGCAGTGTGCTTTCGAGCCTATAACAGAGAGGCGGAGGTTTTGCGAGCCGGCAAGGTGTTCGGATGCAAGGACGCTGGAAAAAATGTTCGGCATCGCGTTACCTAAGCGCGCCGACGAGAAGATTGTCTTCGCTTAAGATGGAAACCCACCGTCTCGTGTTGTATTCCGCTTGGCGCTTCAGGTAGTGATAGTTCGTCTCGTACCAGGGACGAACCCTATTGGTCAGATTATCGAGAATGAAATCGCCCTTGTCGGTTCGAACCGCCAATACAGCGTGCCCTTCGCCATCGGACTTGCGCACTGCCGTCAAGAGCAGACTGGAGACGCGAAGGCCTTTCGCATCAGCGTTCGCCGATTTTCCAGTGCATAATCCTCGCAATCACCCAGATTATCGTCAGGATAGGACCAATATTCTGGAACTCCATTGTGTTCCATGTCGCTCACTGGCTTGACGCGGTGGTTTACGGATACGTTGACGCCTACGAGCGATCGCAAAAGTCATCGGTCATGCTCGGCGAATGCAGGGCAGCTCACATTCATGCGAACAAACGGACGGACAACGCAGCGATCGGTCATTACGAATACTGTCGGAACTATCGCGATGATTGCTCGATCGTCACGCGCGACCCGAAGCCCGTCGAACTGACCCGCTCCTTGTGTGAGACGCTGATCGAAATCAACAACAGGGCCAACACGACGATCATGGCCATGACGGACATAGATACCCGGTGTCGATGAGAAATGGGAGTATCCCTATAAGGGATTTGGCGACTGCGACGACATCGTGCTGGAAAAACGTCGCGAACTGATGAGACAGGGCGTGCCCCCGCAAAACCTTTTGGATAACGGTGGTCAGGCAGTCGAGCGGCGAGGGGCACGCGATGCTGAGCGTCAACACGACCGCCGGTGACTTCATTCTCGACAATCTGGAGCCGAAGGTCCTGCTGTGGTCGGACACCGGATATACCTACCTGAAGCGCCAGTCGCGATCCAACTCCGGCCATTGGGAAGCGATCGAATCCCAACAGAACATTCTCGTCAGCGGCACGAAATAATCTCAGGACGCTGACAGGAGACCGGCGCCAAGAAGCAGAAATATCGAGGCGCCGAGCCCGATCCGATAATAGACGAAGGGTATGTAGCTGCGCGTCGAGACTAGCTTCAGAAAACCCACGATCGCGACATAGCCGACCGCGAAGGACAGCAGGGTGGCCAGCGCGGTCGGACCGGCGCCGACCGGACTGTCTGCCCCCCAACTCGCATAGAGCTGGAAGAAGCCTGAGGCGAGCACGGCAAGTATCGCCAGCAGGAACGAATACCTGGCGGCGGCCTCTCGCGTGTAAGCCATCAGCAGTCCGGCGCTTATAGTGTCTCCCGATCGCGAAACGCCCGGGATGAGGGCCATCGCCTGGGCGGCGCCGAACAGAAGGCCGTCCCGCCAGCCCAGATCGCGCAAAGCCTTGCGCTTGGCGCCCAGCCGGTCGGCGGCCGCGAGAACCAGCGCGAAGACGATCAACATGGTTGCCGTGAGATAGAGGTTGCGGGCCGGACCTTCGATCAGGTTCTTCAGCAATAGTCCTAGGATGCCGATCGGCAGGGTCCCTATGATCACCAGCCATCCCATGCGGGCATCCGGGTCCAGCCGTTCACGGCGGCCGGCCAGGGAACGCAGCCATGTGGCGATGATGCAGATGATGTCATGGCGGAAATAGATCAGGGCCGCGATCTCGGTCCCGATCTGCGTAATGGCGGTAAATGCGGCGCCGGGATCGCCGGCCGGTGGCAGGAATTCACCAACGATCCGCAAATGCGCGCTTGAGGAGATCGGAAGAAATTCCGTCAGTCCTTGAACCACTCCTAGGATCGCCGCCTCGCTCCACCCGATTTCAGCCAATTGCACTTCCTTTGCGTGGTGCGCAGCTCGTCTCGGGCTGTCGCTTCATCGGATCGTCGAAGAGCCGACGTTAGCCGGTGCGGGCCTGCAGATAGGAGAGCATGAGGAACTGTGGGGCGGTCACGCAGCTTTGCTGCGCTGATCGGGTCTTGGATTGTCGTTTGCCATGCCCGGATACCATTCCGCGAAGACTGCTTTGAGACTTCCGTCGAGTGTCCGGGTGCGGCCATTGCTTCGCCCGTTGCCTCGTGGGCGCTCAACGCGAGGTGCAGTCGTGATCCAAAAGGCGCTCGGCCGCTGAGCTTTCCCAATTGGTCAGGATGTAAAATCCCGGTCTTGCGCCGGCGAGTTCGGCGCCAACGACGACGACATTTACGTGATGCATGGCGCCCCGGGCCTGCGGCAGGCCGGAAGCGATGATGCCGACTACGTTGGTCGTTTCCAAATCCGGCTTGTCGACTGCCTTGATCCAATAGCGTTTCCCCATCAGAGCCAAAGGGAGAAGCTGCCACGGACCTTCCACCTTCGGCCCCTTCAGGACAAGTTTCTTTTCCACCGACACCGCAACGCAATCGATATGGATGTGGAACTGATCCTGGGATCGCTCAGTCCTGGAATTCACAGCCATGGCGATGGCCGTTCGTGGAAGGTGACGTCCGAGGCTCGCCGAGACCTTGCTTCGTGCTTTCCATGCCCGATTCCAGAGTTGGGAACTGCCCTGCCAACGGACAGACGGGCTTTCAAGGCCGGCAACAGCCGTAAGTGGCGTCAACAGAAACTCGGTCCGGTATCGGGGTGATTTAATGAGAGCTGATCCAGGCACGCCCTGCCTGGGCAGGATCACTTCCTCGCAGGGGAAAGCGCTGCCAAGATGCGCTGCGGCAAGAGCGCAGGTCTGCACAACCTGCCAGAGCGCGTTGCGATGCGCTGAAGCGGAGCCGACGTCGGTGACCGCCGCAGTCAGCAACGCGATTGTCAAACAGAGCACGGCTGCAGCACGGCAGTGGTGGAACAATGGTAACCTGTGAAGGGATTTTACAGCGAGGGGAATGCCCGAGATGAGGTTTTGAGTCCCGGCGCGCAGTCGGCGAAACCGAAACGGTGAAGGTGGAGCGGCTGGGAGCCTCGCGATGGTTCCGATGGGCGACTGCTCTTCTGCCCGATCACTGGTTTGATGACGTTTCGGCATTAAACCTCGCATCCTTGGCCGTGACCGATGTCAGTTCAGATTCTGCGCCCCGCTCAGCGGCCGGATCGAGATTGCTGTCCTTCCCTACTATGGCCTTGTCAGCGCTTCGCGGCACGTCCTCCATCGCATTCTGAAGCATCGAGCGGGTTTCCTGCAGGTCGAGTTCCTTCTCGGCTTGACGTACGGCGTCGTCAAACTGCTTTCGAAAATCGCCCGCAATCCGATTGAATGTCTTCATCATTGCCCCCGCCGATCGCATGACTTTTGGAAGCTCCTCCGGGCCGAAAACAACCAGCGCCACCACGAAGATAACCAACAGGTGGGTCATGCCAAGTCCGAACATCGGTACGTCCTCTCGCGCAATCGCCGGCAGCGACAACCTCTCCGCTGGTTTGTGGCGACCGATCCGGTTGAATGCCTCGACCTACGGCGCCAAATCCAACCATCATAGCCTCTCGCCTGAGCCATTCCAGTATGCGGCCGCGGGAATGTCGTTCATACTTCGAGCCATGTGGCACCACTCGTCAACCCGAATATCAGGCGCACGTCTGGTAGGGATATTCGCAACCGTGCTCGCAGCAAGCGGACTCCTCGCTGGAGCCGATGGCACAAGGCCCAGAATATTTGAAGCAGGCGCCTACTCCTTTTCCGACGAACTCGGCGGATTCCGGATCATTGCCGCTTCGGGAGCCGGAACAAGGGCCGATCCCGTCGTGATCACCGAGGAACTCGAGTCGGCAAGCCCGGTAACCCTCACCATACGCGCCATCCGGCCGGTTCAGCCATTCGGTGCCTCCGGCAACTATGCCACCGGGTTCATTTCCCTAAGGATCGTTGCCCTCAACAACAGCGGTCACGCCTGGGTCGAATTCGAGTTCGAGTTGCAGGAGATTCTCAACCAGCCAAGCGATTCCAGCGACGGGCTTTCGTTCGACCAGGCGCGCCGCGAAACGGATGCAATTCGGTCCGATAGTTTCGCCGAATTCAGTCGTGAATTCGAACCTTATGACCATCTTCTGTTCCGGAAAGGCGAGGTCGATCCGCTGAGCACGGTTTCGTTCTCATTCCTGGTGACTGATTTCACGCCGACTGCGCGGCTCTATCTCGTTCAGGACCCGCGCATTCCCTCAACCTGAACGTGTCGCGCATCATCGCGGCCGTCGGTTCGAACAACGCTGCTCGTCATGCATGCCGGCAGTTTGGCAGGTGTCGTTGGGCGCGGCATGCCGATGGATTTGCTGGTCATTTTGGTCGCTTGGCCGTGCCTTTGATTCGGGCCACAAAATACGGACAACAGGGCAAAACCCGACGCGAACGACGATTGAGGATCGTGAGCGCCCGCGGTACGAGTTCTCCGCCGAGTTACTTGTGAAGCGTTCACACTAGCGACAGTTCCGGATCGTGCTATGATCTTGCGCATGAGGACGATCCCGGCCTCTTACATTCTGGTTTTCGCGGCGCTCGCTGCAACGCCCGCGCGGGCCGAATGCCAGTGCCTCGCCAACGGCCACATTTTCCATCACGGCGAAATCGCTTGTCTGCAATTGCCGTCAGGTCCTGAACTCGCGCAGTGCGACATGGTTCTCAACATTTCGTCATGGAAAAAAATTCAGGATGGATGCCCCGAGGCGACGGCGCCGTTTGGCTTGCCTGTCAAAGGGGACGAGCAGAAACCAGGCGAAGGCGGAGATAAAGCCAACGATTTGGCTTTATCAACAGCAAACGCCCGGAGCTAAAGCGAAGCGCAGTTTGCGCGCATCCAACAGTGCGACGCAAGCCCAACGCATACCCTAGCGGTGTTCCAACACCGCTAGGAACCAGCCCTATGGATGAGCTTCCTGTTGAGATTCTGCTTTCCTGTCAGTCCTTCTTGTTCCGGTAGCTTTCAATGGCTTTGCCAACCATGTCGATGGCGACGTTGGCGCCACCAAAGCCGTTCAGCTCAACGGCCTTGCGGCCTTCAGGTAGCTGCTTGTAAACTCGAAAGAATGCCTCGATGCGCTGTCGTTCGATGGCCGGAAGATCATCGATGGTCTTGACCCCGTCATATTGCGGATCGATATCCGTAGCCGGCACAGCGATGATCTTGTCATCCGCTTCGCCGCCGTCGACCATGTTGAGCACGCCGATGGCGCGGACTTTGATCAGAGCACCGGGCACAACGGGTTCCCGGGTGAAGACAAGCGCATCCAACGGGTCGCCGTCGCCGCCCAACGAACTGGTAACGGAACCATAGTTGGCCGGATAGACGACCGGCATGGACTGATATCGATCGACGACGACATGGCCTGTCTCGGCATCGATCTCATATTTGGTGATGCTTCCCGCCGGAATCTCGATAACCGTGTAAAATTCGCTGGTGTCTTTCGGCTGCGGAAAATCGAAAGCTGTGACGAATTCGGCGAAAGCGGGCTGCGTGCCCAGCAGGGCCGCAAGCGCCATGACAGTCGGCAAAGCGCGCATGGTTGTCTCCAGAGGTTGGACGGGCAGGGCGCCCTGCATCCGCCTAGCCACCGTATGTGACGGCAGCATTACAGGGTTCCGTTATTGAAATTGGATGACCGTATTTGCACCGATCCTGCGGCGAGCAGAAATGGGCCGAGATAGAGCGCTGACGAGTGATGAGCGTCTATGGGCGTTTGCGTTTATGGGCGTTTAAGAGACGGTGGCCGCTTCAAATGTGCTATTTCAGGCGAGCCCATTTCCGGCAAGGGGATAGCTTGCGTCGTAACTCCTGCCAATCGGGCACGCTACACCCACAACACGCCGTTCGGCGAGAGCTGCCACGTAGACGCCTCGCGGCTCAGTGCGACGTTGTGTGGCAATCATCAAAAAGCAAGTGAAACTCCAACTTCAGTTGAAGTCCTTCGGAGACTACGCCACCTTGACCTTGAATCATTGCCAGGGTTCGAAATTCGTGAACGAAGAGACAACAACACCACGTCCGCTATACTCCACTGAAAGGGCTGCTTCATGTCGGGAATGTCGCGCAGGGGATTCTTGCTGGGCGGCACGGCAGCAGTAGCTGTCGGCGCTGCAGGCGGGCTGATTGCCGGCAGGGCCGTAGCAGCCGATCTGACCTTGCGGGTTTCAGCGATCAGTCGGTCGATTTTGCCCGGCACCGTCACCAAAGGGATGATGAGTTTCGGTGCGGGCGGGCCGCCGCCCACTCTGCGTTTATTGCGAGGTAGGCCGTTTTCCATAGACGTGGTCAATGATCTCGATGAAGCGACGAGTGTGCACTGGCATGGATTGCGCATCGCCAATGCCATGGACGGCGTGCCTTATCTCACCCAGCGTCCCATCGCGGCGGGCGAAAGCTTCCGTTACACTCTGACACCGCCGGATGCCGGCACCTATTGGTATCATCCGCATTGCAACACGCTCGATCAGATGGCCCGCGGTCTGACAGGCATGCTTGTTGTCGAAGATGACGAAGATGCCGGTTTCGACCAGGATTTGCCGCTCAATATACGCGACTTCCGTCTCGGCGAAGACGGCCAGTTCATCGAATTGTTCAAGGCACGCAACGCTGCGCGCGGCGGCACGCTGGGTACGGTCTCGACGGTAAATTGGGAAGTCACCCCGATTTACGATCTGCCAGCGGGCAGCCTTGTGCGCCTGCGTTTGGCAGTCACGGATGTCACCCGTATCGGCACTTATGACCTCGATGGCGGAACGGCCAAAGTGATCGCTCTTGATGCCAACCCGCTGCCGCAGCCTGTTGCGCCTCGGGGCATTGTCATCGCGCCCGGCCAGCGCGCCGATGTCGCCCTCCGCGTGCCTGATGGCGAAGACGAGATCGTCAGCCTGAATCTCAGAACAGCCAAGGGACCTCGCGTTCTCGTCCGATTCCGGCCTATCGGCGCCAGCGCGGGGCGGACGCTTGGCGAACTCAAGCCGCTGCGGCCGAATCGCGTACCGGAGCCGGATCTTGCCGATCCCGAGACAATGGACTTCGTCTTTGGCTGGTCGCCCAATGGTGATGCGCCGGCGCCGGGTGTTTGCGGCACGCTCGGCTACACCTTCTGGTCGATCAACCGCGTCGCCTGGCGAGGGGACGCGCCGGGGCCAGTTGATCCGCTCGCGGCTCTAAAACGAGGCAAAAGCTATGTTCTGCGCCTTCGCAACGAAACGCCGAACGATCATCCGATCCATTTGCACGGTATGTCTTTCCGTCTGCTACGCTCCGACAAGCGCAAAATTGCGTCGCTTGTAACAGATACGGCCCTTCTTAAATCGCAAGAAGTGATGGAAGTGGCGTTGGTCGCTGACAATCCGGGTAATTGGGCATTCCATTGCCACGTCATTGAACATCAGAAGAGCGGCCTGACCGGTTATTTGCGTGTGGAATGACCCGGTCCTCATCCAGGGTTGCGTTGCCGAGGG
Organism: Mesorhizobium sp. M0028; assembly: GCF_040323855.1. NCBI lineage: Bacteria > Pseudomonadati > Pseudomonadota > Alphaproteobacteria > Hyphomicrobiales > Phyllobacteriaceae > Mesorhizobium > Mesorhizobium sp. M0028. The sequence goes on along the minus strand of NZ_JAMYVG010000010.1, from coordinate 128,390 downwards.
CGTGAGAGGGTCGAAATTGGGCGAGGCGGAGCGTCCGAGTTCTCGCCGCACTAATGGCGCTACTGCTCACGGGCGCCGGAGCGGCCGGCGACGGGTGCTGATCTGTGCATCTGATCGAGCCTCTGCTGAGTGGCCTCCCGGGCTCGCTCGCCAACGCCGGTTCCCATGCCACCGCGGTCGCGATTGCGTTGGTCATCATCACGGCGCTGTAGCTCATGCTGGGCGATCTGGCGCCCGCTCCGGATCGTGCTATGATTTCGCATGAGGACGTTCCATGCCTCTTGCATCCTGGTTTTCGTGGCGCTTGTTGCAACGCCCGCGCGGGCAGAATGTCAGTGCCTCGCCAACGGCCGGACGTTCCATCACGGTGAATTCGCCTGTCTGCAATTGCCGTCTGGACCGGAACTCGCGCAATGCGACATGGTTCTCAACATTTCGTCATGGAAAAAAATTCAGAGCGGCTGCCCGGAGGCGACAGCACCATTGAGTGTGCTCGTCGAAGGGGGCGAGCAGCAATCAGGCGAAGCCGGACACAAAGCCTTAACAACGACGAACACTCCGACCTAAGACGAAGAGCAGGCTGCGCATCAGCCACAGAGATCTCTTTCGGCAAGGCGTCAACTTTGGGGTGAACTGTTACACTACCGTCACTTGATTGCGCTGACCAGCGGGTTGTCGCCATCGAGGGAGACCCAGCGCCCCGTGTCGGTGCCGGTTTGCCTCTTCAGGAAGCGGTAGCCGGTCTGGTCCCAGCGGCGCACCGTGTCGGTGAGGTTGTCGAGGATGAAGTCGCCCGTGTCGGTACGAACAGTCAGCACTGCATGACCCTCGCCGTCGGGCTTGCGAACAACCGTCATCAGCAGATCCGACACAGGAATGCCGCGGTTTATCAGACGGCGACGCTTTTCCAGCGCATAGTCTTCGCAATCGCCGAAACCACTGTCCGGATAAGCCCAGAATTCGTCCTGTCCGTACTGGTCGAGATCGCTCATCGGCTTGACGTTGTTGTTGACCGTCAGGTTAACGCTCGTAATCTGCCGCCAGAGTTTTCCGGTCATGTGCTCCGGACCATTGTCGCGTGAGCGGATCTCACATTCGGCCCGATGGGATTTGCAGAAATCGTAGTGACCGATCGGCTGCGAGGTAAAGCCACCGATCGGCATCGACTGTGAAGCCGTCGCCGCCGACCACGTGGACATTATCGCAATGATTGCAACGACCGCACCGCCGCCCAACCGTGCGCACAACCGCACTCGTGAGGAACTCATCCGACCCGCCCAACCACCTTTGTTAAGAATGAGTTAAGGTCGATCCCGTGGGTTCTGTCAATCAGAGCGGGAGGAAGATCCTTCTGAATGGTTACTTGCGCCGTGTGCGTTGCTCGGCCGCTACACGTCTGCACGATTTCGGTTTCCTGCGCGGCAGGTCTTTGCCAGAGGGACCGATATGGTGAGATGTCAACCGTCGGTCACGCTTGGTGCGAATTGGAAAGTGATGAATGAGCCTCGATGAGGTCACGCAAGCGACGATCGCGTTTATCCGGACGCATGAAGCATGGGGTGTTCCGCTGGTGCTCGTGCTGGCCTTTGGGGAATCGCTGGCGTTCATCTCTCTGTTGTTGCCTGCAACCGTGATCCTGATCGGTGTCGGTTTTCTCATCGGCGAAAGCGGTATCGCATTCTGGCCCCTGTGGCTTGCCGCCGCCATTGGGGCGGCATTGGGGGACTGGCTGTCCTTCTGGATCGGCACGCGGTTGGGAAACGGGGTTTCGCACTATTGGCCCCTGTCACGTTATCCAAACCTCATTCCGCGCGGTCACCTGTTCTTCGAGCGATGGGGGGTGGCCGGGGTGTTCTTTGGGCGCTTCTTCGGTCCTTTGCGCGCATCCGTGCCATTGGCGGCGGGCATCTGTAAGATGCCCGCCTTGACGTTTCAGATTGCCAACATCACCTCAGCCTTCGTCTGGGCCACAGGTATTCTGGCTCCCGGCGCCTTCGGCCTCAAATGGCTGCAGGCGTGGATTTGATGGGCACCAAAGGCGGACCGTCATTGTCTGCCTCTGGCAAGGGCAGGAATCAATCGTAGGCGGCGCGAACGGGTATGCTCCCCAGTTCAGTTCGAATTCGAATTTCGAAGGCGAAACAATCCGCAACTCAAGAGAATTAGGCACGGTTTCGTCTTGAACTCGTAGCTGGTTCCTTTGATGCCGCTGGCGCAACCGTAGGAGCCAACTTGCCGCCGCTACTCGAGGCCAGATTTGCAGATTTCTAGTGCGACAAAAGGACAGGCAGGCGCAGATCGCCCAGAACGCCCTTGGTTGCGCCACCCACGACAAAATCTCTCATCCGGGAATGGCCGTACGCACCCATGACAAGCAGATCGGCGCCCATGCCGACAGCGCGCTCCTGAAGCGTAACGCCAATGGGGCGATCTTCCGTATCGATTGAGACTCCCTCAGCGGGAAGGCCACGCATTCTCAGGCTTAAAGCAAGGCTTTCGCCAATATCGCGCAGCGGCTTTTCGATTGTCACCGTCAGTACGGTTATCTTTGCCGCACATTGCAGAAACTCATACGCGTCGGCAACGGCCCGGGCCGCAACGCGACTCCCATCCCAAGCGATGATAACATGATCGATTGCACCAACATTTGCGCTTTCCGGCAGAATTATGGTCGGTCGGCCCGAACCAAACAGAACCGCGTCAACGGTCATGCGCGCAGTCTGGTTATTTGGCTCCAACCCAATCAAAGCAAAATCGAAATAGCGTGACTTCACTGCCGCAACATCGCTGACAGATGCCGGCTGAACAGCAATCTCCTCGGTTGTCAGGGACGATCCGACACGTGCCGCTTCAGCTTTCAATGCCTCCAGCAAATCGAGCCCGTGCTTGCGGCTGGTCGCTTCTGTCTCCCGGATCATTTCGGGAAGGTTGATCAAGTATCTCGACACCGGGTTGGAAATACCCGGGATATCGACATTGATCGTTAATGCGTGAAGCGCCGCGCCAATGTGCTTGACCACCGCGATTGCGTTTAAGGCGATTTTGGTGGAATTCGCTTCCGGATACGTCACCAGAGGAAGTAAGGCAATCTTATTCATCAAACCTCAGCTCCATGATTTCGGCCGCTGTCGAGCGACCAATGGCCCAACGCGTGTTACACACCTCAAGCCTCCTAGTTCAGCCCGCCAAAATACTCAGACGACCGAGGTTCGCTATCGCCTACCTCGATATTCCAAGGCGATCTTGCGCCGCATCGATTCCGTCCTGAACGGTCGTGGCTATAATGGCAGGCATCGATGACGAGAAATGTCAACAAAGATTAGCCCGTTTGTTGCCATGAGCGCAGTGGCGCCCGCAAGCATTGTTTTGACAGTAGCGGCAGCCGAGGATGTGGCGGAAACTCCGCTGTTCACGATCCGCGCCGGGGACCATCGGGGTTTGACATCTGGAGATCCGCGTTCTGCGATCATCCTTCCTGAATCCGGATACCGGCCAAACCTGGATGCCTAGCGAAGCTGTAACGCAGCCTGCCGCAACCGACGCGCCAGTGTTGTGCTCCCTACATTATGTCCGGCAGGCTCCAAGCAGACACAAGAGCGGGAGGGGTTGAAGCTGTCGATCGCGCGCTTTCGATCCTCGGGTGCTTCACAGAGCGCGACGAAGGTTTAAGCTTGGCCGAGATTTCTTCTAGACCAGGCCTCTACAAAAGCACGATCCTTCGGTTAACGGAATCCCTTGTCCGGAGTGGCTACATTGTTCGCATGGCGGACAAGCGCTTTGCTGCCGGCCCTACGCCGATGATATTGGGCTCATTCTACCGTCGTCGTTTTAAGATGGAGGCCTTCGTTCGGCCTCTCCTTTTGAGCCTTGTTGAACGGGCGAATGAAAGCGCATCGTTTTTTCGAAAGGAGGGAAATCGCAGCATTTGCCTGTTTCGTGCAGACTGTCGCCATTTGATCCGGGATCAAATCCGAGAGGGCGATGTGCTTTCGCTTGACCATCATGCAGCTGGCCAAGTGCTTGCTCGGTTTAGTCTCGCTAAGCCTAGAATGCGAATAGCTCTTATGGCGAAGATTCCGTTTGTATCGCTCGGGGAGGGAGATTCTGAAACAGCGACGATGGCCGTACCGGTTTTTTCAGGCAGCGAGGGCTTGGCCGGAGCGCTGGCTGTTTCTGGACCGCTGACCAGATTTACACCGGAAAAGCTGGTCAACATGAGACCGCTTTTGCTGGAATTTGACGAACGCCTATGGACATCCCTTGCGAGTAGCCAATATTTACAAGCGCGCTCATAGAATGGTCGTCACTAGAGCGTGTGTGCCCAAGGGCACGGGAGCAGCAGTTGGGGCGGATTGTGGCCTTCTTGCCTTTGGAAGCGGTTAAGCGTGATGACAAGCGAGGCTCCAAATCGGCTACTCTGCTCGATTCATGGCAAGCGGCCCCGCCAAACATGATTGGAATCGACATCGGGCGCTTGAGGACATGACTGCCAGTGAGCGTCCGAGCAACAACGCGCACAATCAAAGCGATAGTGGCGATCTGATCCGCCGGGCGGTGGCTGCTTTCAATTCCGGTAATCACGACCAAGCGATGCATCTGTGCGCATTGGGCCTGGGGCAGCACCCGGGCGATCCAGCGCTTTGCCATCTTCTGGCGGCGTTCCTGTTCGCAAGGGCAGACATGCCGGGGGCTCGTGCGCGCGCATCGAAGCGAGCCTTGCCGTTCGCCCGGACAATGTGCCTGCCTTGATTCTGGCATGCAGGATTGCCCGGGCCGAAGGCAGGTTTGAAGCGGCGTTGCAACAGCTGGATCGCGCAGCCAAGCTATCATTGCAGGCGGAAATCCTCATCGAGCGAGCACGTACCCTTGATCAGGCAGGCGACGCCCCGGCCGCGCGCGAATGCTGGACACTTGTCTTGCAGCGGGATCCGAAATCCTAGGAGGCAGCGGCGCGCCTCGGGCGCCTTGCCTGGCAACGCGGTGCGCCTGCCGAAGCGGAGGGCTTCCTCGAACGCGCTGTCGCCGGCGGTGGGCATCCGGCTGCGTGGTTTGACCTCGGGCTGGTGCGTCAGGACATGCGCAAGTTCGGCAGCGCCGCTCAAGCCTATCGGCGGGTGCTGAAGATGAGCCCGGACGCCCCGGAAGCTGCCGTCAATCTGGGTGTCGTCCTGCAGGAAGTCGGCGACCTCGACGGGGCCATGGCTGCGTATTCGATTGCCTACAGTCTGCGCCCATCCACGTTCGGCGTCATCGCCATGGCACTCACATCGGCGTCCAGCGGCCGGCTATGGCTTGATGAGGAAGCGCTGCGTCGCTCACTCGCTGGTGGAGCGTCCCCGCCTGGCGCGAAACCGCTTGCGGTACACACCGGGCGTTGACAGGACATCGGCGACCGTCTGCGCATACGATGCCTGCCGCTTTTCATCGAACACCTCGTATTCCAGCTGCGGCTCAACCCGTGGAACCGCAAAGCACTGCGCGACCGGGGTTCCTTTCCTGAGCAAGCCAGAAAACTCGGGCTCAGTCCAGACCGCCGGGAAATTAATGCCTCCATCGTTGAACCGGTCGGAATCCACCAGGCCCGTCACCAGCCTGAAGGGCAGATCGTCGCGATTGACCGGATGCGTCGCGAACAGCGACCAGCCGTCCTCGACCTGTATGGTCCAGAAGCTGTTGAATTTGAGGGCGGCCTGACCGGGAGTGGCAAACGGGCTGCCTGCGAGTTGCCCCGGCGTGTGGAAGCTCAAAGGCGCTCGGGGGTGGTTCCCGGTGACCGGGTCCGGAATCTGCCAGTCCTAGGAAAAGGTCCCTTTGTCGGCGATGACGTCGCACGGCAGGAGGATCATGAAGCCATAGGTCATCGCATCGATAACGGGCGGGCACTGCTTGAGCGTGCGAATGTCGCGGCCGTGGATCGCCGAAAAGGAAGTAGCGGGCATTGTGCGCAGCCAATCCGGCAACGCGCCGCGCGCGAGGATCGGGCGTGGCAAATGCTCGACCAACATTGGATCACATCGGAAAATGACACGCATCGTCGCCTCCCGGCATTGCGATACCACGATTGCCGATCACACTCCAAGCGGCGATAAGGCAAGGGCAATGCTCCGTTGACACTTTGGACAAGTTGGCGAGTTTTTTTAATACAGGCGAAACCCATCCGTCCGGTAGCCCAAGCCGTTCCAAAGGCCATCAGGGAAGGGAGCCACGCAGGCAACCAACTGTCGCGTCATCATGACTAACGGCAGAATCACCACCACGACTGCCGGGTTTGCGGGATAAAGGAAGGGCCCCGCCGAGCAACCACGCAAAAATGAAAATGACGACGCCTGTCTTGCAGGAATCCGGGCATTCTTACTCCGATGTTTCTTGCCGCCCCGTGGGAGAGTTCCTTCGTGCGAGCAGTTTGTCGATCCGCCGGCCATCCATGTCCACGATCTCGAAGTGCCAGCCGCCATAATCAAAATGTTCCCCGATCTCAGGCAGATGCCCTAGTCGAAACAGGGCAAATCCTGCGATCGTATGGAAGTCGCCTTCAGTTGGCCGTGCTCGAAAACCAAGGCGATCGAACGCGTCCTGGGCCGACATCATACCATCCACGAGAAGGGAGCCGTCTTCACGCTCGACGATATCCGGCTCTTCGCCTTCGATGTTGGGCAGGTCGCCGGCGATGGCTTCGAGCAAATCGGTCTGGGTAACAATTCCTTCCAGACTTCCGTACTCGTCGAGGACCATTGCTATGCGGACGGGCGCCTTCCTGAACTGCTCCAGCACTTTGAAAATCGGCGTTGATTCATGAACGACGAGCGGCTCACGGATGATCGCCATCGGATCGAGAACCTGCCCGTCAAGAACCTGGTCGAGCATGTCCTTCTTCAGAACCATGCCGAGCAGTTCATCGATACCGCCCTTGCCGACAAGGAGCTGCTCATGGCGGCAATCGCGGATCGTACGAAGAATCTCGGTTCGGTCATCATTCACGTCGATCCAGTCGATATCCGGCCGAGGCGTCATGATGTCACTGATGCGGCGCTCGCCGATATTGAAGACCCGCTCGACCATCTCCCGCTGCGCCTGCTGCAACAGCCCGCCTTCCTGACTGGCCGAGATCAGAAGCTTCAGCTCGTCTGGCGAGTGCAATGAATCCTCACCGGTTCCCGGGCGCAGGCCGCAGAGTCGCAGAACGAGGTTGCCGAGACCATTCAGCATTAGAATCGCCGGCCTGAGCAGAAAGAGGAACAGACCGAGCGGACGCACGACCCAGAGCGCAGTGTCTTCGCTGCGCTGGAGCGCCAGACTCTTTGGTGCGAGCTCGCCAAGCACGATGTGAAGCGCGGTGATGATGATGAAAGCGATCGCGACGGCGACAGTGTGTGAGCCCGCAGTCGCCAACGACCCGAGCAGCCCGATCAAGAGAGGCTCGACGAGATGCGCGAGAGCAGGTTCGCCGATCCAGCCGAGCGCGAGCGATGAAATGGTGATGCCGAGCTGGGTCGCCGCCAGATTGGCATCGAGATTGTCGACGGCCCGCTGGAGCGCTGCCGCGTTCAGCCGCCCAGCCGCAGCGAGTTCGGCAACTCGGCTTCGGCGCACGGCGACCAGGGAAAACTCGGCGGCGACAAAGAAGCCGTTTGCGGCCACGAGTAGGAGAACCGATAAGATACCAAGAATGTCGCTCAAACTGCCATCGCCTGTCGGCATGATATCCTCTTAATGACGCAATTGGATACGTCTCTGAAGCGCAAATGATGGCATTGCGCAATCGCTGTCAGCATCACGATCGCCAGAAGCATAATCCCCTGATGGCGATGGTGGTGCATCTACTAGCGACTGATCACGGTGCGGTCGAATACGTTGAATGCGGCAAAGTGCGTGGTCCAGCCGTGGCTTGCAGCGCGGGTCATGTACCGACGCGCCGCGTTCTTGGCGTGGATGCGCAGATCACATGAAGGCAGACGCCATCACGCAGCCCGTCGATAAAGCTCAAATGATTGGATAGCTTGAACTGCTGACGGTAACAGGGCTGAAGCCAACGCGTGATCTGCAGATGATGTCAAGCGCCTCTCCGCAAAGAGGTGACGCTTGATAGGCGGCTGCTTCCGTGCAAATGCTCCGGCATGCGAATTCTCCTCGTCGAAGACACGCGCGACGTTGGCGAGGCTATCAGCCGCCGCTTCGAAACGATCGGCCACGCAGTCGATTGGGAGACGGACGGCCGTGCTGCCGCAGAGATCCTCGATTTCACCTGCTACGATCTCGTCATCCTCGACGTCATGCTGCCCAGCCTCGACGGGTTCGAAATCGTTCGACGGCTCCGGCAGGCAAGGAATACGACCCCGGTTCTGATGTTGACGGCCCGTTCCGAGATAGAGGACCGCGTTGGCGCGCTTGATCTCGGCGCCGACGACTATCTGGTCAAACCGTTCGATTTCCGGGAATTGGAAGCGCGCGCCCGTGTTCTGCTCCGGCGGAAAAGCGGCGAGGCGACCAACATCGTACAGTGTGGCGATGTCGTGCTCGACCGCGGCAGCCGCTCAGTGCGAGTAGGCAGGCGCGAGGTGCAATTGAAACGACGCGAGATGACGTTGCTTGAGATACTGGCGTCGCGGCCAGGCCGCGTCTTCAGCAAAGATGAACTTATCGATCAGCTTTTCGGGTTTGACGAGCCGGCCAATCAGAACGCGATCGAACTTTATGTCGGGCGGCTGCGCAAGAAGCTGGAAGGCGCCAAGGCGCAGATCGTTACCGTGCGGGGCGTGGGATATCAGCTGGCTTCCGATGATACCGGCTGAGCCTTCCCTTTTCACGCGCCTGGCGGTCCGCATCTCGCTGGTGCTGGGCCTGGGTGCGGCTCTTCTGGTGAGTGCGGCGTCGTACTACGCACGTACCGCCGCCGATGACGCCTATGACCGGCTTCTGCTTGGTGCGGCCATCCAGATGGCAGACAGCCTTACGGTTGAATCCGGTTCGCTCATCATCAACCTGCCGGTATCAGCTTTTGAACTTCTGGGCCTCGCCAGCCGCGATCGCATCTTCTATCGCGTGATCGGCCCTTCCGGCGCGACGCTGACAGGTTATGCCGATCTGCAAACAGAAGTTGATCTGGCCGCAATACACGATGTCCCGGTATTGGAATCGGCGCATTATCGCGGCGAACCGGTTCGGATTGCGGTGGTGGCGCGCGCACTGTCCGATCCAGCCGTATCCGGTTGGGCGCATGTCATCGTTGGGCAGACCACGGAAGCCCGCCGCGCGCTCGCGGGTGAATTGACTCTCAGGGCGACCGTCCTCCTGGCGGTCATGAGCATATTGGCATTGGCTGGAGCGATGATTGCTATTCGCTATTCTCTGCAACCGGTCAAGCATCTCGGAGCGACGCTCCGCCGTCGCGATCCACAAGACCTGACGCCGGTAACGGTCGTCGTACCGAGAGAATTGCGGCCCTTCGTTACTTCCATCAATTATTTCATGAGTCGGCTCGACGAGCGCGTGAAACTCCTGCAGCGCTTCATCGCCGACGCGGCGCACCAGATCAGAACGCCGCTGACAGCGCTAACGGCGCAGCTCGATCTGTTGAGTCAAGCCAAGCTGGACAAGTCGAGCCGCCAGCATCTCGATCGCGTACAGCAGCGCGCCAGCGAACTTGCGCGCCTGACCAACCAGTTGCTCAGCCACGCCATGGTCATCCATCGTGCCGATTCCGTGCAGCTTCAGCCGCACGGTCTGGCAGATGTCGCACGGCGCGCTTTCCGTGCGGCGGTTCCGATAACTATCGATCCGGACATTATCGTCTCCTTCGAGGCGCCTGACGACGAGCCGGTCGTGCTTGCGGACGCCGTCAGCCTTCGCGAAGCGATCGTCAATATCATCGACAATGCCTTGCGTCATGGAGTGGTGTCGCGCCTTGAGGTCAGAGTACGCAGGGACGGTACGCGTGCCCATCTCGAGGTCGAAGATGACGGACCGGGCATTCCGCCGGGCGAGTGGGAGCGGGTCACGCAGCGCTTCGAAACGTCCAAATCTCATGACGGCAGCGCAGGTCTTGGTTTCGCCATCGCGTCGGAGGTTGCGGCGGCTCACGGTGGCGCGCTGACCTTTCGCGAGACAAGCAAGGATGGCGGGAAGGGCACGCAAGGGTTCACCGTCACCTTGACGTTGCCCATCGCCACGGAGAAGACCGGATGATAACGGGAACATTGCCGACATTCGGTTTGATGGCTGCCGTCCTCCTATGCATCGGTCACGCGGCAAGAGCTGCTGAAGGAAGCAGCGCATTTTTCCCTTCGTCTCAGCCGGAGAAGGACCGACTGTCGATCCACGCCGCGACCGATCTGGCGGCTATGGAACCACTGATCCGGGATTTTCAGTCCGTTTTCCCCAACGTGGCCGTCGAGTATGTTGAATATGTCACCAACGACTTGCAAAGGAGTGCCAGTGAAGCCTGTCGGACGGACGCGGTGCTGGGCGACATCTTGTTGTCTCCGTCGGTCGACCAACTCGTGAAGCTCGCCAATGACGGCTGCGCGGCGCCGCACGTGTCGGCCGAAACCGCGCATGTCGCCAATTGGGCAAACTGGCGCGACGAGGTATTCGGCTTTACCTACGAACCGGCCGTCTTCGTCTATAATGCCCGCCTCGTGCCGTCCGGCGACGTACCGCGCACCCACATCGAACTCGCCGATCTTCTCAGGCGGCGGATCGATTTTTATCGCGGACGGGTCGGAACGTTCGACATCCGACTTTCGGGCATCGGCTACCTATTGGCGTTCAGTGATGCGCGGCAGACGACGGCGGTCTACGGTCGGCTTCTGGAAAGCATGAGCCGAGCGGAAACTGTGGTGCGTTGTTGCACCGCGGAGACCCTTCAGGACGTTGCAAACGGGAGCCTGTATATAGGCTACAATATGATCGGGTCATATGCCTACGCCGCGGCCAGGGGCAATTCCGATTTGAGGGTCGTTGTCCCGCGGGACTATGCGCTGATACTCAGTCGTGGCGCGCTCATTCCGAAGACGGCGCCGAATATGGGCGTTGCCAAACGATTTCTCGACTACCTTCTGTCAGCCCGAGGACAGAAGGTTGCCAGGGATAGCGCCTTCTTCTTTGCCGAGAACGGGCAATTGCCTGAGGGAGCGGACGGCCCGGAAAAACTTGGGGAGTCTGGTATCGCGCGCGCCATACGCATCGGCCCTGCGTTACTTGCCGTACAGGACGAGGCGTTGCGCCGCCGCTTCATCGAGGATTGGAGCAAGTCCATGATCGATGCGCAGGGCCAGCGACCGTGACGCGTAGGATGCCGTCCCAAGATTTCAAAAATTCGGCAATACGTCGATGTGGCCGATCCGGCTGTCGTCGACAATCTGATCACGACCCATCGGGCCTAGTCGGCTGAGCAAACCTCGACATCGCCGTGACAGGTTGGTGACAGGTCAGGATGATACTCGCCTTTGTGCCTGGAGGAGTACGATTTAGGCGAACTTGGAGGAGACCCTAATGAAAAATCGTCTTGCGACGATGATGGCCGCGTTTTCGCTGTCAGCCGCTTTCGCGACGCTTGCCGCCGCTGCCGAGATCCCCGCCGGGTATCCGGACGACTACAAGGATCTGGTGGCCGCCGCCACCGCGGAAGGACACCTAAGCATCTATTCAACGACCGATGCGGCGCTGGTCCAGCCCTTGCTCAAGGACTTCGAAGCAGCGTTCCCCGGCATCGCCGTCGAATATTCCGACCTCAATTCCACCGAACTCTACAATCGCGTCATTGCCGAAACCGCTTCGGGCCAAGGCACGGCAGATGTCGCATGGTCTTCGGCTCCGGATCTGCAGATCAAACTTGCCTCAGACGGCTATGCGCAGGAATACAAATCCGTGGAGGCGGCCCACCTTCCGGCCTGGGCGTCCTACAAGGACATGGTCTATGGTACCACCGCCGACCCGGTGACTTTCGTCTACAACAAGCGTCTCGTGCCTGAAGGCGATGTTCCCGCAACCCACGCCGATCTTCTCAAGCTGATGACCGGGAAAACCGCAGAATATGATGGCAAGATCGCGTCCTACGATCCGGAAAAATCCGGTGTCGGCTTCTATTTCTACAACCAGGACGCCAAGAACTGGACCGATTCCTGGGCGCTTAACAAGGCTTTTGGCAAGGCCCATATCAAGCTCTACAGCTCCGCCGGCTCGATGATCGAGAAGGTCACGTCTGGCGAACATTCCATCGCCTATGGCATCTTCGGCTCATATGGCCTCGCCAAGCAGGCCAAGGACGAGAACCTCGGTGTGATAATCCCGAAGGACTATGTCCTGGTGACCACCCGCGCCACCGTCATTCCGGCGGAAGCCCAGGATCCCAATGCTGCGAAGCTATTCGTAGACTATCTGCTGTCGGCGCGCGCGCAGAAGCTGATCGCCGACGACATCAAGCTCTATGCCGTTCGTGATGACGTTGAAGGGGCAACCACGCTGGCGTCCATAAAGGCCGCCGCCGGTGAAAACGTTCACCCGATCGCGCTCGACGACGAGCTGCTCGAAGGTCTCGACGAGACGACACGGCTGGCGTTCCTCAACGAGTGGCAGAAAGCCATGAAGGGCGAGTAATCGCTTGATCGGGAGTGCCTCCACAGTCGGCTCTCTCACCCTTCTTGCTATTGAGAACCATCGGAACGGCGCGCTTGCGCTCTTGCTAGCGGACGGCCCCCGGCTTTGTTCGAGGCGATCATGCCCTTCCGTGTCTTTCGTGTCAGCACCAACCTCCTCGCCATCCTGGTGGTGCTGGCACCGGTCACCCTGATCATTTATCAGAGTTTTCTGTCCGCGCCTTTCTTCCAGAAAACCGCGCATCTGTCGCTGAACGCCTACAGCTTCATCCTCGCGGACGCGGATTTCTGGCTAGCGCTGACGACTTCGCTCAAGCTCGCGGTGGGCATGACGGTGATCGCAGTTCCGGTGGGAATCCTGCTGGCGTTCATCATCGTGCGCACCGACGTGCCGGGCAAGCGCTGGCTGGAGCCGATCATCCTGATCCCGGTTTTCATGTCGGCGGTGGTGCTGGCCTTCGGCTATGTGATGACACTGGGACCAGTCGGCTTCGTCTCGCTGGCGGTCAAGTCGATGATCGGCTACGTGCCCTGGAATGTCTATTCGGTGACATCGATCGCGATCATTGCCGGGCTCACCCATGTCCCACATGTCTATCTCTATGCATCGGCGGCGCTCCGCAACGTTGGCGCCGACCTCGAAGAGGCGGCACGCACCGCCGGCGCTGGCCCTTGGCGCGTCGCCGCCAGTGTGTCGCTGCCCATGGTGATGCCGGTGGTGCTCTATGCGGCGGTTCTGGTGTTCTTCCTCGGTTTCGAACTTTTCGGCCTACCGCTGGTGCTTGGCGATCCGGAAGGCGTGCTGGTTCTCGCCACCTATCTCTACAAGCTCACCAACAAGCTCGGTGTTCCTTCCTATCAGTTGATGGCCGTAGTGGTGGTGGCGATCATCATGATCGCGCTGCCGCTGGTGGTGCTGCAGCGCTACATGCTGCGCAACGCCAGCCGCTATGTGTCCGTCAAAGGCAAGGGCAGTCGGCACAACCCCATCCGGCTGGGCGCTCTTCGCTGGCCGGCCTTCGCGCTTGTGGTGGCCTGGTTCGCGGCCACCGTGATCATACCGGTGGGCGGCGTCGCAATTCGTTCACTGGTGACAAGCTGGGGCGTCGGGGTGAATATCTTCCAGGTGCTGACGTTGGATCACTATCGCGATCTCGCTGACTATCCGAATGTCGTCAGCGCCATTGTCAACACGGTCGGCGTCGCGGTGGTCGGCGGCGCGGCTTCGATCGCGGCCTATACTGCCGTGGCACTCGCCGGTCATCGCTCGAGCGCACCCCTGACCAAAGTCGTCGACTACGTGGCCATGATACCGCGGGCGATGCCGGGCATTGTGGCTGGCCTCGCCATGCTGTGGATATTTCTGTTCTTCAAGCCGATCGCACCCCTGCGCGCCACGATGATCTCGGTATGGCTCGCCTATACCATTGTCTGGTTCGCCTATGGCATGCGGCTGATTTCCGGAACGCTCCTGCAGATCGGCAAGGAGCTCGAGGAAGCCGGCCGGTCAGTTGGTGCCAGCGAGGGCCAGGTTGCCAGGGACATCACCCTGCCGCTCATCCGCGGCGGCATGTTCTCGGCCTGGCTGTTGATCTTCCTGATCTTCGCCCGTGAATATTCGACGGGCGTCTATCTGCTCGGACCGGGAACCGAAGTGATCGGCTCGCTCATGGTTTCCCTTTGGGGCACCGGCGCGATCGATCTGGTCTCGGCTCTCGCCGTCATCAACACCGTCATCATCGTGACCGGTCTTGCCCTCGCGATGCGCTTTGGAGTCCGCCTCAATGACTGACATCGTCATAGACGGCCTGCGCCTCAGTTACGGCAACCTTGAAATCCTGAAAGGTGTGTCCTTCTCGGTCGAACCGGGTCAGATCGTCGCCTTGCTCGGCGCGTCCGGGTCCGGCAAGACGACGCTCTTGCGAGCGGTCGCCGGTCTGGAGACACCCAACAGCGGCAAGATACTGCTCGGTGACAAGCCGCTTTTCGATGCCGGGCAGAACATCAATCTGGCGCCGGAAACGCGCGGTCTCGGGCTGGTATTCCAGTCCTATGCGCTGTGGCCGCATCGGACGGTGTCCGAGAATGTGGGTTATCCCCTGAAGCTGCGCAAAGTATCCCAGGCAGATGTTGCGAGCCGCGTCCAGAAGGCTTTGGACAGCATCGGCCTCGGCAAACTGGGCGAGCGCTATCCGCATCAGCTCTCCGGCGGACAGCAGCAGCGCGTGGCGTTGGCCCGTGCGCTGGTCTACGAGCCGAACGTGATTCTGCTCGATGAGCCGCTCTCAAATCTGGACGCCAAGCTACGCGAAGAAGCGCGGATCTGGCTGCGCCGCCTCATCACCAATCTCGGGCTATCGGCGCTGTGCGTCACCCATGATCAGGTGGAAGCGATGGCGCTCGCCGACCGCATCCTGCTGCTCAACGGCGGCCAGATCGAACAGGACGGAACACCCAAGCAAATCTACAACAAGCCGGAGAGCCTGTTTGCAGCAGAGTTCATGGGTGCCAGCAATCGCCTTGACGGCGTGGTCACCGCCATCAACGGCAACCGTGCGGAAATTGTCGCCAACGGCATCCATCTTGTGGGCAGCGCCCAGCAGGAGCTGACCGTCGGCGCCAAAGTCACCGCACTCGTCCGGCTTGAGCGGGTGACGTGGTCCGGGGAGGACGGCCCTGGACGTATCGCCATGACCTGCGTCGAGAGCCTTTTCCTTGGCGATCGGCATGAAGTCATTTTCGAAAGCAATGACCTGACCATCCGGACCTATTCCCGGGACGCCCTTCCGTCCGGCCAATACTATGTCGAGTTCCCCTTCGAGGATCTGATGGTCTTCGCGGCGGAATGAACTTCGGCTTCACCACGAAGAGGATCATTCTTGCCAACGGCATAAACATCCTCGAGCGGCTGACCTGCCACGGGCAATTTCCTCCATCTGAGATTAAAGTCCGGCCTCGATTGAAGGGCGGACTGATGAAGAGAATGCGGTTTACGGAAGAGCTGATCATCGCGGTCCTGCGTGAGCATGAGGCGGGGCAAAAACGGGCGACCTGGCGCGCAAGCATGGGATCTGCGAGGCGGTTAGCCTTACACACGTGTTGAACGCGTGTTCGCTTGCGCATCACCGGGTATCAAAGCTAATGAAACCCGGAGAGGACTTGGCTGCTTCTGCAGGTGAAAAGTGCTGACTTTCTCATGGTTCTATCTCGCGTCGTGCCTGCTTGCGCTTATAGCGCTCGTCGCCGTTCTCGAACTCGGACTGCTTCCGGCACTGCTTTCGGGCCTTCTCGTGTTCAACATCGTTCATTTCGCCGCACCGATGCTCCATCGAATCGGCGTCTCCAACAGCCTGACGAAAAGCCTTGCGCTGACCTTGGTGGCATTGATCTTCACGCTCCTGATAGCCGCCGCTATCTTTAGCGGCATGTCGCAATTGACTGGCGGTTCGGAGAACGTCGTGACGCTCCTCAAGAAGATGGCCGAGATCATCGATACCGCGCGCGTCCATCTCCCGACCTGGGCGATGGCCTATTTTCCATCAAACATCGAGGAACTGGAAGTCTTCGCGGCCCGGTGGCTCCGCGAACATGCCGGCCAGCTTCAACTCGTTGGGCGGGATGTTGGCGTCCTGGTGGTCCACATTGTCGTCGGCATGGTGATCGGCGGCTTGATCGCGGTGAGCTCGGCGGCGCCATCGCGCGAGCCCGGCCCCCTGGCGGTCGCGCTGGCGGATCGTGTCAACATTCTGAGCAAGGCCTTTCGCAACATCGTGTTCTCGCAAATCCGGATTTCGGCGTTGAATACGTTTCTGACGGCGGTCTATCTCGTCGCTGTTCTGCCGTCCTTCGGCATCGATCTGCCATTCATCAGGACAATGATAGCGCTGACTTTCGTCGCCGGCCTTCTGCCGGTCATCGGCAATCTGATCTCCAACACGGTGATCGTGGTTGTCAGCCTCAGCATCTCCTTCCTTGCAGCGCTCGGCTCGCTTGCTTTTCTCATCATCATTCACAAGCTCGAATACTTCGTAAACGCCAAGATCATCGGTTCGCGGATCAATGCGCGTGCCTGGGAGCTTCTTCTGGCGATGGTTTTCATGGAAGCCTGGTTCGGTATGCCGGGTCTTGTCGCCGCGCCGATCTATTATGCCTATCTGAAGGCTGAACTGACGATGCGCGGGCTAATCTAGGGTTAGGGCAGGTGGCGATTTGACGACGCAAGCAAGGTTGCTGGGAAACCGCGCAAATTTGGCCGCTGAACAGCACCATCTTGGTTAGTGAACCCTCAGGAGTTTCGTGACCGATTTGAAGGTTTAATAGCACGCCCCCTGCAAAGACATTAGACAGCGCTAAAACGTAAATTGTCCGGAGGCATGTAATCTGCTACTGTTTGATCACCGACAAACGGCTCTGGAAAGCCGTGCGTCGGACGTCATGCACAAGATCAACTCAAACCGGAGAACGGCCATGAAACGGCTTCTGACGGTCGCTGCCCTTTTGGCGGCAGGCAGTTTGGTTACGATGCAAGGCGCAGCCGCCGACGACGCTGCGATGATCAAGAGCGCTGAATCTGCTGCACCCCCTGCCGTGGCAAGCGGCGCTGCGGTCTACGCCGCGGATGAAAAGGGCGCCATGCGCACCCTGCGCGAGGGCAAGAACGGCTTCTGGTGCATGCCAGACAGCCCGTCCACGCCCGGCCCGGACCCAATGTGCGGCGATGCCAACGCGATGGAATGGGCGATGGCATGGATGGAAAAGAAGGAACCGCCCAAGGGCAAGGTCGGCTTCATGTACATGCTGTCCGGCGGTACCGATGGCAGCAACACCGATCCCTATGCGACGAAGCCCGAGGAAGGCAACAATTGGATAGAGACCGGCCCGCATGTGATGATCGTCAACGCAATGGACATGATGCAGGGCTATCCGACGGACCCCAAGCCTGACACATCCAAGCCCTATGTGATGTGGCCGGGCACTCCATACGCACATCTCATGATCCCGGTTAAGTAGCTGAAACGGAGTCACGCGGGCGCAAACGCTTGTTTGGCCCGCGCTTGTCCTGATAATTACAAACGCTTGCGGCGTCCGTGACCTTCAATCGAGAGTCTCGGCGGTCGGTAACGTGTTGGCCTGATCTCCCATCACTTTTCCGGCAAACGGAAAATTTCGTGACAGCTCGAACGGTGGCGGCCCTGCAACACGAACAAATTCGTATACTCGTCAGAAAGTGCATAGTCTTTGATGACCGTCGTCGCGGGAGGAGTTCGCCTTGAACCGAACTATCCGAATGATCGCCACAGTTGCGCTGTGGAGCGTGCCATTATCCGGCCAGGCGCTTGCGCATGCTCGATTGGTCGAGGCTACTCCAGAGATCAATAGCACCATTGCCGCTCCGCCCACTGAGATTCGACTGCGCTTTAGCGAACCCATTGAGGCTCGATTCTCGGGCATCGATCTGTCGGGGCCGGATGGTGCGAAGATCACCACGGAGATCGCGGTGCAGGATAAGGACATGGTGGCACCTGTATCAAGGTCCCTTGCGCCGGGTGTTTATCAAGTTGATTGGCACGTGCTGTCAGCAGACGGGCACAAGGTGAAGGGCAATTTCAAATTTGAAGTCAGACCGTAGAAATGGACGTTGATGGCACTCTGGCCTTCGCCCGGTGGGTCTACTTCCTCTCAGTGATGATTCTATTCGGGTCGGCACTCTTCCCTTTCTATGCGCTAGACAGAACCGCGGCTCCCGCGCTTGCGCCTCTACCCCGTAACATCAATCCTGCCCTCGCACTTGCGGCCGCAATCTTCGCGGCAATTTGGCTGCTGTGCTTTACGGCCGGGCTCTCCGGACGCGAGGGTATGGTTGACACCTTGCACGGCGTTCTCATGGAAAGCGACTTCGGAACTGTTTGGTTTGTTCGCCTTTCGCTCGTTCTCCTGCTCCTGGTGATCAGCTTCTCGGGGCGGCCCGAATTGGTCGTCGGGCCGGCTTTCTTGCTACTGACCTGTGAGGGTTGGCAGGGCCACGCGGCGGCGTTGGGCCTTCTAGCCTCACTGACTCAAGCTCTCCATGTTGCAAGTGCCGGGGCGTGGATAGGTGGCCTCCTGCCCCTCGGCCTGCTAATCGCGGCAGCGCAGCGGCATCCATCCGAAGTCGCAGGCGTGGAAACCGTCCTGTGGCGCTTCTCCCGCTTTGGTATGGTGGCGGTTGCGCTCATTTTTTTTACGGGCGCTATGACCACTTGGCTAATGCTTGGCTCGTTCCCCGATCCGCGCAACAGCTACGGTCGAATTCTCCTGTTCAAGATCAGCCTATTCGTCGCGATGGTCGGTTTGGCGGTCTACAATCGATACGCCCTGGTCAGCCGCATGAAGTCCGAACCGGCCAAAAGTTTGGG
Source organism: Mesorhizobium sp. M0028 (assembly GCF_040323855.1). NCBI lineage: Bacteria > Pseudomonadati > Pseudomonadota > Alphaproteobacteria > Hyphomicrobiales > Phyllobacteriaceae > Mesorhizobium > Mesorhizobium sp. M0028. Next base: position 109,402 of record NZ_JAMYVG010000010.1, on the reverse strand, counting down.
AACATTGTCTCGCAACGTTGCGCTGGAGCAGATCATTGGGTTTGGGGTGCTTATGGATGTAAGCGCGCTGGGGCTTATGGATCCGTACGCGTGACGCGCTGACTTTGCAATTATCGGCTGGCAACCGTTTCTGCAATTCGCGATCGACACTCACCTCTATCCGCCTGGCGCACAGAGTGGCTGGCCGGTCTGGCTGCCGATCTTAACCAACGTCGGGACGTGTGGAGCGCGGATATATGCCTGCGACCTAGACACGATTCCATGCGTAAACGAGTAACTGCCAGCACCAGCCGGCCAGCGTTCATCGCTCCTTTGATCCCCACCCTGGTGGAGAAGCCTCCCGAGGGCCGAGGGATGGACACACAAGTTCGACGGCTATCGCGGGTCTTCAATGCGGACCGCGTTGGAGAATAACTGGCGAATGATACTACGGGGCGACGGCGCAGCCGCCGACAGTCGGATGCAGGTCGATCTCGTCGCAGCCGCTGGGCCCGCTAAATGGCACTCTTGACTAACGTGCCAGAGGGTCCATTTTTTGACCCTGCGGTGTGCTGATGTCGAAGCCCCTCTTTATCCCGGCGCTCGCTGCTATATGCCTGAGATCGCCGCTGGTGCGTGCCGATAATGTCGATCTGGCGTTGGAAGCTTTTCACGGTATTTGTCTTGCCCATGGACCTGACTTCGAACGAACCGTCCTGCGGCCAGGAGACGCGGATGGACTCCGTTGTCCGGCGACGCAGCACTTGCCCCCGTCGGTGACGTAGGCGCCTTCCAGGACTGGGAGGCGACCGGTGACGACCTCCCGGCCAAAACCATGATCGCGGTGACAAAAGCCACTTGAATGGCAAGTCCGTGCAACCTTGCTCCATAAAGCTATTCGATGTCGACGGCGCGCCATTCGAGGAGCGTTTCTTCGCCCGGACGGATGCCGAAACAATCGGCGAGGACAGAAACGGAATGCAAGTTTCCAAACTCTGCATATTGACAGTCGGCAATCGCAAGCACTTGTCCATTTGACGTTCCCGAGGTCCGGATCACATCGAACACGGTCATTGCAAGCTCGATCGCCGACGACTAGGGCGGATCAGCTGGTGTTATCAGCACGGGACGCGGGGCTTTTTGCGTTTGCAAGGAACTCGCGATAGGAATGCTCTGAATCGATCAGGAGCAGGAAATTGAGCGATCGGCAAAAGATCATCTGGATGATAGTGCTGGCAATCCTTGCTGGTATCGCGGTGATCATGCTCAAACATTGGCTGAAGGGCGACCTTGGGTAGCTGCCTCCTTAGATGAAGCAACACAGCCCTGATCGATCAAGGTTGGTATGGGCTTTGGCCCGTCCCATTTCGGCCTGCTTGCAATGGCAGGTGTCCTGCCTGATGCGGAATCGACGAGCGAAATGTGAGCGAAGAATGCAACTGACAGGCATGGTATCCGGCGCGGCGCTGTTGCTCGCTTCCACCGCGGCAGCGAACGCCCATCCGCATGTCTTTGCCGAAGCGAAGCTGGACCTGACCGTCGGTCCAGACAGGACGGTCAAGTCGCTTCGGCATCTCTGGCGTTTCGACGACCTCTTTTCCAGCACTGTGCTGATGGAATTCGACAAGAATTCCGACCTTGTCCTTGATGCGAAGGAACTCGATGAAGTCGCTCTCACCGTCCATGCGTCGTTGGCCGAGTACAACTACTTTCAGATGGTGACCTTGAACGGCAAGGACGTGACGATGGCGCCACCGCCGAAGTTCAGCGTCAGCTATGAAAACGATCAACTCGTCGTCCAGTTCGAAACGCAGCCGAAGGACCCGTTGGCCCTTGCTGGAAAAGTCAGTATCGGTGTCTACGATCCGACCTTCTACACGGCAATCGATTTTACCGAGGACGAAAAGCTTGCGGTGGCCGGTCTGCCGCAAGGCTGCTCACGTTCCGTCGTCCGTCCAGATCCGGACACGGCCATCGCGCAGAACCAGAAGAGCCTGACAGACGCGTTCTTCAGTGACCCGACGGGGACCGATCTCGGCAAGATTTTCGCGACGCGCCTCGAATTGACGTGCGGCTGACCCGGAGCCGGTTCGATGGCCATGTTCCAGACGCTGGTCGAGTTCCAACGCACGATCTACCTGGCGTTGGCCGAGCAGATCAAACTGCTTGCGGCTGGCGGCGGTTGGCTGGCGTTCACGGCCTTTCTGCCCATGGGCATTCTGTTCGGTGCGGCGCATGCGCTGACGCCGGGCCATAGCAAGGCTGTCCTGGCCACCTATCTGGCAGGATCGGACGCCAGCGTCCGGCGTGGGCTTCTGGTGTCGCTGACACTCTCCTTCACGCATGTAACGATTGCCGTGCTGATCGCGGCGCTCTCGTTGCCGTTGGTATCGATTGCCCTGGGCAGTGTTGGCCGAGCCCCACTGCTGGAAGACGTCAGTCGGGGCCTGCTTGGCCTGATCGGCATTTGGATGCTCTGGCGCGCATTGAGCCACGGCCATCACCACAAGCATGAGGGCGAGGCCGTCGGCGTCATGGCCGGCCTGATCCCATGCCCGCTGACGCTTTTCGTGATGACCTTTGCGATATCCAGAGGCGTTCCGGTCGCCGGCATTCTTTTCGCAATCACAATGATGGCCGGCGTGGCGCTGACGCTGTCTTGCGTTGCGGTGCTGTCGATCCTGTTTCGTGAACGTCTGGTGCATTTTTTCGATAGCCGGCCACGCCTGTTCGATGCCATTTCCCGAGCCATTGAGGGCGCTGCCGGCTTGGCGCTTGCCGGCGTAGCCGTTTGGCAAATCTCGTCGGGCTGAAATGCCGTGAACCAGATCGAGCGATGGATCAAGACCCGTTTACCTGAAGGTCAGCCGTGTCTTCGTCGCGGCGCAAAGCTTCGACGCGCATCTGCGCTCGTCGGTGGAACAGACGGATAGGTGACGCCCGAGGCTCGAAGTGGCGCCGGGCGACCCTGTATGCGCTAGATCATACGCTTGATGTCGATGTAGTCGCCTTCAGCCTGGATCGTCAGGGTCACGTCGCTGCCACCGCGGTTGCGCCAGAACCAACCATGATTTCCATCGAAGGCGGCTTCAATGGCACCTTCGTCAGCTGGAACGCTGCGACCCTTTTCATAGCTGACGGACTGACCGCCGCCATCGCCGTGCGTCTCGAAGTTCACCACGCCGCCGTCAGCTGTCCAGGAAAAGTTTGCCTTGGCCCCCTGCCGCATCACGAGCTTGACTTCGGCACCCTGGCCTGGCGCCAACGTGAAGGATAGCTCGTCTTGCCTTCCATCTGGCTGGATCGGGGCTTCCGAGGTTGCTTCGGCGGCAGGCGTTATAGCAATGGCCGGAGCCTCGGCAGGAGCGATCTCTCCAACTGTCACATTGTCTTGGGATACGGCCTCCCCAGTTGGCGACGGCTGCAAAGCAGGCCGTTCGGCGGTCAGGGCGACGAGGAGGTTTTCAATTCGGTCCATGCGCGCCATCAACTCGGCCGGAGGGACTATTTGCGTCATCTGCTCGGCCGTAGCCTTCGCGCTGGCCTTTTCGTCCGCTGCCGCCTCTGCCGCCAGTTGCGTCTTGATTTCACCCATATTGGTGAGGCCGAGCAATCTGCCTGCTCCGGTCGGGTCGATCGCATACTCGGATGGCATGACGATCGTGACGAGCAGGGCAAGCGCCGTCAGCGCGGCAATGAAGGTGGAGCGCTTCAGCTGCGCCGAAGTCGGCAGATCGGCGCGTCCGGGAAGATCGGTGTTGTACATGGTTTCGGTTCCTTATGCAGCGACGAACAGGCCAGTGAGCTGATATCCGATCAGCAGGAATCCGGCCGTCATCATGATGACGTTTGCCGTGTAGGCATGGCGCCAGAAGCTGCGTGTCCGGCGCCAGTAGCCCATGACGATCAGGATGGCGCCCAGGGCCATCAACTGGCCGATCTCGACGCCGACATTGAAGGCGAGCAGGTTGGGCACCAGGCCGTCCGGCGAGATGTTGTATTCGATGATCTTCGTCGACAGGCCGAAACCATGGAAGAAGCCGAAGACCAGCGTCGTGATCTTGGTGTTCGGCTGGAAGCCGAGCCATCTCTGGAAAGCGCCCATATTGTCGAGCGACTTGTAGACCACGGACAGCCCGATGATGGCGTCGATTATGTAGCTGTTGATGCCGACGTTGAAATAGACGCCAAGCAGCATGGTCGTGGAGTGGCCGAGCGCGAACAGGCTGACATAGATGCCGATATGCTTCATCCGGTAGAGGAAAAAGATTACCCCGAACAGGAACAGGATGTGGTCATATCCGGTCACCATGTGCTTGGCGCCGAGATAGATGAAGGGCAGCACGTTAATGCCCGAGATTTCCTGGATATAGCCCTTGTCGCCGGCGGCGACGGCATGGGCAAAGGCTGCTCCGGCCAACAGCGGCAGGGTCATAAGAGCAATAAGCAGGGGCAGGGCGGGTCGCCAACGCGCGCGGCGCGAGCGTGACCGACCCCGATCGAAGGGTCCTTGCATGAGATTTCCAATCTTCGTCGTTGAGGGTGGCCGCGTGAGCGGCCGCGATCATGCTGCGAGGAATGGTCTCGGCGGTCGATCAAGCCGGAATGTCGTGTCCGGATCGACGAAAGTCGGCTGATACTTTAGCCAGCCCCGCTCGATCTGTGGAACGGTCGGCGCGAAGTCGGCGGGCGTACTCGCCGTTTCGTGCGAGTGGTCGGCCGCATTGTGCCCGTGAAAATGGCCAGCGCTCTGCTCGTCGGCGACGCCGTCATCATTTGCATGGTCATGATTTTCGATCTGCGCGGCGGCTTCGACTTGGCGCTCGATCGTGGCGGCGGCAAGTGCGACCGGATCGTGCGAGGCCGAATAGCCGAAAGGACGCAGCATGCCGAACGTCATCGCCAAGGCGATGACGAGACAAAAGGCTGAGCTGTGGATCCGATTCGGCATGAACGGCGATTATTCTCCAAAATCCTAAGGAATGGTTGTTGCATGCACCAGAATCGAGGCCTCTTTGAGACTTGCATATCCCCTCCAGGAGGATAGTATTAACATATGAGCGAGCAACCTCACATCCACGAAACCCATCCCGATATCGTCAAGCGCCTGAAACGGGCTGGCGGACATCTCAAGGGTGTCATCGAAATGATCGAAGCGGGCCGGCCCTGCCTCGACCTCGCCCAGCAGCTTCATGCTGTCGAGAAGGCCATTTCGCAAGCCAAGAAGACTCTGATCCAGGATCATCTCAACCATTGCCTTGAAGACGTCGTCGGACCGCTGGCGCGCGAGCAGCGCCGCTCGATCGACGAGTTCAAAGATATCACCAAGTACCTGTGAGAAGCGCCATGATGGACAAAGTTCGCGACTGGTTCGGGTTTGGCTCGATGACGCATGGCATGGGCGGCCACGGACATGATCACGGTGATGGCGGCCATGGCCACACACACGGTGTCATAGATCCTACTATCGCCACGACGACACGCGGCATCTGGGCGATCAAATGGTCGTTCGTCGTTCTGGCTATCACGGCAGCGCTCCAGCTTGTGGTTGTGTTCCTCTCCGGCAGCGTGGCGCTGCTGGCCGATACGATCCACAATGTCGGCGACGCGGCCACTGCCATTCCGCTGTGGATCGCGTTCGTGCTGGCCCGCCGCAAGCCGAGCAAGACGTTCACCTACGGGCTGGGCCGGGTCGAGGATCTGGCTGGAATCGTCATCGTTCTCATCATCCTCTTCAGCGCCGTCGTTGCCGGCTATGAGGCGATCGACCGGTTGATCAATCCGCGTCCCATCACGTTTCTTGGCTGGGTCGCCATCGCCGGCCTCATAGGCTTCATCGGCAATGAAGCGGTCGCCGTATTTCGTATCCGCGTCGGGCGAGAGATCAACAGCGCGGCGCTGATCGCGGACGGCTACCATGCCCGCACCGACGGCTTTACCAGCCTGGCGGTTGTCCTGGGCGCTATCGGCGTGTGGCTGGGCTTTCCGCTTGCCGATCCGATCGTCGGGCTGCTGATCACCGTGGCGATCTTCGCCATCGTCTGGCAGTCGTCGAAAGCCGTGTTGACCCGCATGCTCGACGGAGTCGAGCCCGCCATCGTCGATGAAATCCATCATGCTGCCGAACACGTGTCGGGCATCGGGCGCGTTGAAAGCGTTCAGGCACGCTGGATCGGACATCGTCTGCATGCCGATGTGGCCATCAGTGTTCCGGAGATGGCGACGGCAAAGGACGTGCTGGGCGTAACCGAAGCCCTCAAGGAGGAGCTGTTCGCCCACTTGCCGGCGTTGGCGGAAGCCAATGTCCGCCTCGAAAGCTCAGCCGGTTCGACCGCCAAGCGGGGGGAAACCTCTCATGCTCATCATCATGCACCGGAGCCGTTCAAGGTAGTCTGCGATCTGGCTGCAGGGACATTGGAAATCGTCGATACACCGGCTGGCGAGCGGATGCGGCTGACCATCGATCGCCACGCCGATGATTTGACAGCGACGGTGGTTATCGACCGACCCGAAGGGCCAGAGACGCTTCGCCTCGAGCCCGCCGCTGACAACCATCATCGGCTTGAGAGCACCGTCGCCCCTGCCGAGCCGCATGAGTTCCAGGCGAGGTTGATCCTGGCCGCGAAGGGTCGCGAGCAGGTGCTGCCGTTCAAGATGGTCGAACCCGAAGGTCACCACCACTGAGACAGGCGGGCTGTTTGCGCTACGTTCCTGGCTCGACGAACCCCAATCCGCTGCAAGAACGCAAAATATGCTTCAGGTCCTGGCCAATCGCACCTACCGTCATCTCTTCCTGGCCCAGGTCATCGCCCTGATCGGCACTGGCCTTGCCACCGTAGCACTCGGGCTGCTGGCCTATGATCTTGCCGGCGCCGATGCCGGCGCGGTGCTCGGCACGGCGCTCGCTATCAAGATGATCGCCTATGTCGGCGTGGCGCCTGTCGCCGCTGCGTTCGCCGAGCGCCTGCCGCGCCGCACCATGCTGGTTTCGCTCGACCTCATCCGGGCTGCGGTCGCGGTGTTCCTGCCCTTCGTTACCGAAGTCTGGCAGGTATATGTTCTCATCTTCGTCCTGCAGTCGGCGTCGGCAGGCTTCACTCCGGCCTTCCAGGCCTCTATTCCTGACGTGCTGCCCGAGGAGAAGGACTACACGCGGGCCCTGTCGCTGTCGCGACTGGCCTACGACCTGGAAAGCGTCGTCAGTCCCATGCTGGCGGCGGCGCTGCTTTCCGTCATCAGCTTCCACGGCCTGTTCGCCGGTACGGTTGTCGGCTTCCTGGCGTCCGCGGCGCTGGTCGTCTCCGTGGTGCTGCCCAGCCCGCAAGCCTCGGAGCCGCGCGGCATTTATGAGCGCACGACGCGCGGAATCCGCATCTATCTGGCGACGCCGCGATTGCGCGGGCTGCTGGCCCTTAACGTTGCCGTCGCGGCGGCAAGCGCGATGGTGATCGTCAACACGGTCGTCCTGGTGCAGGCGCAGTTCGGCCTCTCGCAAAGCGACACGGCGCTGGCGCTCGCAGCCTTCGGCGGCGGATCGATGATTGCAGCCCTTGCCCTGCCGCGGCTGCTGGAGAACGTCCCGGACCGGGTTGCGATGCTCTCGGGCGCCGCGATCCTGGTCGCGGGCGTGCTGGTGGGACCGCTCGCCGGCAGCTACTATCTGCTGCTGCCGCTCTGGTTCGTGCTGGGGCTCGGCTATTCGCTAGCGCAGACGCCTTCGGGCCGATTGATCAGGCGTTCCGCCGATGCCGTCGACCGGCCCGCTCTGTTTGCTGCCCAATTCGCGCTTTCGCATGCCTGCTGGTTGATCACCTATCCCATTGCCGGCCGCGTCGGTGCGGCGATGGGATTGCCCTTCACCTTCATTCTGCTCGGCATCATTGGCGCCGCAGCCCTGCTTGCCGCGATCTGGCTCTGGCCGAAACACGATCCCGACGTGCTTGTACATACGCATGTCGATCTGCCTGAGGACGACCGGCATATCGGCGACGCAGTATGGTCGGAAGCGGGCTATGAGCATTCGCATGGCTATGTCGTCGATGATCGGCACCCGAAATGGCCCAGGGCAAGCTGAGAGCTCGAAATGCCTGGCGAGCTCGCCATCTATGGCGGTCTTTTCCTGACCGCGTTTGCCGCGGCGACCATTCTGCCGATGCAATCGGAAGCAGCCCTTGCGGGACTGCTTCTGACGGAAAGCTATGCTCCGGCTCTGCTCATCGCCTCCGCAAGCGCAGGCAATGTGCTCGGTTCGATCGTCAACTGGTGGCTCGGCCGGGGGATCGATCGCTTTCGCGACCGCAAATGGTTCCCGGTAAAGCCCTCCGCGTTGACGCGCGCGATGCGATGGTATCAGCGCTATGGACGATGGTCGCTGCTGTTGAGCTGGTTGCCTCTCGTCGGCGATCCGCTGACGGTTGTGGCGGGAGCGCTGCGGGAGCCATTCTGGAGCTTCCTTGCGATCGTCACGATCGCGAAGGTCGGCCGCTACCTCGCGCTGGCGGCGATGACGCTGAGCTGGATTTAGCGCTTGTCGAGACCCGCGCCGGCACGGCGACATTACGCGAGACGGCGCTTTCCTTTGCCGGCCGCAACGCTGCGCGCCAACTTGGATTTGCGTCGCATATGTCTATACAAATGGGAATGCATGTGTACAATCGCTACCAACAATCAAAAAAGGGGAACTGAAATGATCACTCTCGACCGCCGCAATTTTCTGGCCTCCACCGCTGGCCTTGCCTTCGTTGCCGCCTTTCCGCGCAGCGCCTTTTCCGAAACCAACGACACGCTGAAGATTGCCATCGCCGCGGAGACCGGTGATCTCGAGCTGCTGCAGAATGTTTCAACGCTGAGCACCTACACCATCGTCTTCGATGCGCTGATCCACTACGGCCAGAACGGCGCGCTTGAGCCGGGACTTGCTACCAAATGGACCATTGCCGACGATCAGCTTTCGATCGCCTTCGATCTGCGTGAAGGCGTGACCTTCAGCGACGGCACATCGTTCGATTCCACCGCAGCCGAATGGAACCTCAAGCGATGGATGGGGGTGAGCGACTTCTCCTGGATTGGCGTCTCCGATGCGTACGACAGCATCGTCACCGATGGGCCGAACAAACTGACGGTCAAGCTGAAGCGGCCGGTGCCGGCCGCATTGCTTGAACTCACCATCGTCCGCCCAGTTCGTTTCCTGTCGCCCAAGGCAGTCGACAAGGATGGCAAGCAGACCGCGCCGATCGGAACCGGTCCGTGGATCGTCGAAAAATATGATTCGAGCGGCACCAGCCTCGTTCGCAACGACAAATACTGGGGCGAAAAGCCGCTCTTCAGCCGCATGGAATTGAAGGTGGTTCCAGATGAACTCGCCCGCGCCAATGGCCTTCGTTCAGGCGACCTCGATGTCATCGGCGGCGACTGGGTGGCGACGCTGTCGCCGCGCCGCGCTCGCGCGCTGGAAAGCGACGGCATGAAGGTTGTTGCCGAGCCGGGCACCGCGACGATGCTGCTCGGCTATTCGCCGAAGTCGAAGATCATCGCCGACAAGGCCGTTCGCGATGCCGTCTACGCATCGGTCGACCGGGCGGCGATCGCCAAGGTCCTGTTCGAGGGCTTTGCCGACCCGGCCGCCGATCTGTTCCCAGCGAATGTGCCCTCGTCGGGCAAGCGGCATGACGTGCCGGTGCGTGATGTGGCGGCGGCCAAGAAGATCCTCGCCGATGGCGGCTGGGTCGACAGCGGCGGTGCCTGGACCAAGGCTGGCTCTCCTCTGACCATCGACTTTCTGGTTTCCGAAGAGTCCCTACCGGGATCGCGGCGCATCGCCGAAATGATTCAAGGCCAGTTGTCCGAGGTCGGTTTCCAGGTCCAGGTGTCTTCTGTCGACAACGCCACCATGCATGAACGACGCCCCGCCTTCGACTATGATCTCGCTTTCTTCACCACCTATGGCGCTCCCTATGACCCTCACGGGACCCTTGGCAATGCTTTCGTCTCGACGGCGGACAGCGGGCCTGACGGCAAGATCTATGTCTCGGACGCGCTCGACGGCGTGGTCAAGGCTGCGCTCGAGGCGAGCGGCGCCGAACGCGACCTGAAGATGCAGGCCCTCTACGACTGGCTCTACGACAACACCGCCATCTGTCCGCTCGTCGTCAGCCAGCGGCTGTGGGCCCACAATCCGCGCGCGGAGAATTTCTCGCTTCCGGCGACCGACTATGACCTGCCGTTCAAGGCGATAACGCTGAAGGCCTGAAGACTTCGAGCCCAAGCGAGGCCTGACGATGAAAAGCACGATCCTGCGACGGATGCTGCTTGCCTGCCTTTTGATCCTGGCGGCATCCGCGCTGACATTCGCCCTGGTTGCGGCGGCTCCGGGCAATGTTGCGGCGCTCATTGCCGAGCGTGCGGCAGGTCCCGGCGCTGACGCGCAAATGATCGCCAAGATCGGCAACGAGCTCGGTCTCTACGACCCGTTGCCGATCCGCTACGGACGCTGGCTTTCCGGCGCGTTGGCCGGCGATTTCGGCATCTCACTGCGAACGGGAAAGCCGATCTCGTCGGAGTTTGCCGCCCGCATCCCGATGACGGCGGCTCTGCTTGCCGGCGGCGGCATTCTCGCCTTCATTCTCTCGATCACGCTCGGCATTGCCGGCGCCGTCAGCAATGGCGGCTTCATGGACAGGTTCCTCCATGCATTTTCGCTGATCGGCGCGTCGACCCCGAACTTCTTCGTGGCGGCGCTGCTGGTCATCGTGTTTTCGGTGATGCTCGGCTGGGTACCCACCTTCGGGACCAGCGGCTTCACCTCATGGCTTCTGCCGTGGGTGACGATCGCGCTGTTCCCGGCCTCCGTTCTCAGCCGCGTCGTTCGGGTCAACCTCCAGGAAGCGATGTCGCGGCCGTTTGCGACAACCGGCTTCGCCAAGGGCTATACCAGAACGCAGGTGCTGCTGCGCGAGGCGCTGCCCAACATCGCCATTCCGTTCCTGACGACATTCGGCGCGCAATTCACGCTGATGATCATCGGGTCGATCGTCGTCGAGACGGTATTTGCATTGCGCGGCGTCGGTGCCTTTTTCATCGAGGCGATCCGCTTCCGCGACTTCATCGGCATGCAGTCGGTGCTGCTGCTGTTTGTCGTCTTCTTCGTCATGGTCAATTTCATCGTCGACATGATTTGCATCGTCGCGGATCCGCGAATGCGCCGGGCGCGGGGAGCATGAGGCGATGAACATTTCCGCTATCAGGGACATCAAGGACTGGCCGTGGCCGGTGCTGCTCCCCGTAATCGGCTTTGTGCTGATCGGCATCTTCGCTCCTGCTATCATGCCTTACAATCCAAGTGGGCAGGACTATTCGGCGACACTGGAGGGCATGAGCTGGAACCACTGGCTCGGCACCGACTATCTCGGCCGAGACGTCTTCAGCCGCATCGTCGGTGGCGCCCGCATTTCCCTGGTGGCGATGGTGATCGTGCTTGTCGCCGCGCTGGCGATCGGGGTCACGATCGGCTCCTTCGCCGGCTATGTCGGCGGTCGCGTCGAGCTTGTCCTGATCAGCATCATCGACATTGCGCTGGCACTTCCGAGCCTGGTGATCGCGCTGGCGCTGATCGGCATTCTGGGCACGGGCTATTGGTCGATGATCACGGCGCTCACCCTGGCGTGGTGGGCGAACTATGCCCGCATGAGCCGCGCCGTCGTCACCGCCGAGCTGCAACAGCCCTATATCGAGGCGGCGAGAGTCATGGGCGCCGGTCATCTGTGGATATTTGTCCGCCATATCCTGCCGCATGTGCTCGCTCTCGTCGTCGTCTACGCAAGCGCCGACGCCGGCGCCCTTGTGCTGGCCATCGCGACGCTCAGCTTTCTCGGACTTGGCGTCGCACCGCCGACACCGGAATGGGGCCAGATGCTCGTCGACGGCATGAGCTACATCGAGGAGGTGCCGCGCCTCGTCGTGCTGCCCGGCCTGGCACTGACGCTTGTCGTGGTCAGCTTCAATCTTCTGGGCGAAGCCTTCGCGCTGCAAAAGGTGCCACGGCCGGTTCGCGGCAGAACTCTGCGTAAAAGAAAGCTGGCGCGCGCCCGTGAAGAGACGGAACGCAACGCCGTCGAAACCGGGACGACTTCAGCATGAGTGACAATCAGCCGCTCTATGCGATCGAAAATTTGGTCATCGATCTCTACGCCACGACCGTCTCGGTGCGGGCGGTGGACGGGGTGTCGTTCAATGTCCGTCCCGGAGAAACGGTCGCGGTCGTCGGCGAAAGCGGTTCGGGAAAGACCGTCATGACGCTCGGTCCGCTCGGCCTGCTGCCCGAGGGCGTGACCGTGGACATGAAAGGGTCAGCGCGAGCCGACGGAAGCGAACTGCTCAGCATCGGTTCCCGGCAATTGTCGGACCTGCGCGGGCGCTATTTCGGCGTGATTTTCCAGGACCCGATGAGCGCGTTGAACCCGATGCTGAAGATCGGCCCGCAGCTGGCACGCCAAGCGCGCCGTTTCGCTGGCCTGTCGCATGAGGCAGCGCGCAAGGAAGCGGTCTCGCTTCTGGCGCGCTCCGGCATCCCGGACCCCGAGGATCGCTATAACCGCTATCCACACGAAATGTCGGGCGGCATGCTGCAACGCGCGATGATCGCGCTGGCGCTGGCGGCCCGGCCGCGCGTGCTGATCGCAGACGAGCCGACCACGGCGCTGGACGCCACGGTCCAGGCGCAAATCCTGGAGCTCATCCGTCAGATCCAGCGCGAGGATGGCATCGCGGTCGTGCTGATCACGCACGATATCGGCGTGGTCGCTTCCGTCGCCGATCGCGTCATCGTGCTTTACGCCGGCCAGGTGGCGGAGGAGGGGACGGCGATGGATGTGCTGACCCGGCCAGTCCATCCCTATACGCGCGGGCTGCTCGCATCGGTGCCGGATTTTCGCGCCGACGAACGCGCGGCGACCCGCGAGATACCTGGCCTGCCGCCAAACCAGATCAGGCTGGAACCGGGTTGCCGGTTTGCCGAGCGCTGCGAACTGGTCGAAGCCGGTTGCCGGCAGCACCGGCCGCCGCTGCAGACGATATCCGCGTCGACGAGCCCGCACCGTGTGGCTTGCCCGGTCGTGCTGAAACGAGAGGGGATCGCCGTCCATGTCTGATGCCGCGGCGATCGAGGTCAGGGGATTGAAGGTGCATTTCGCCAACCGTTCGGGTGCCGGCGCGGTGCGGGCGGTCGATGGCATAGACCTGACGGTCGCGCGTGGCGCGTTCCACGGCATCGTCGGCGAGTCCGGCTGCGGCAAGACCACGCTGGCCCGTACCATCGTCGGTTTGCAGAAGGAGAGCGAAGGCACCGTGCTGATTGGAGGAAGGAATCGCGCCGAATGGCTGAAATCGGACAGGAAGTCGTTCAGCCGCGAAGTCCAGTTCGTCTTCCAGGACCCGTTGGGGTCGATGAGCCGCCGCCAGTCCGTCTACCAGACACTGGAGGAGCCGCTGCAGATCCATCGCTTCGGTTCATCAGTCGAGCGCCGGCGCCGCATCGCCGAGCTTCTGGATCTGGTTGCGCTGCCTGAGACGGTGCTCGACCGTTTGCCAAGGTCGCTCTCGGGTGGCCAGCGGCAGCGCGTTTCGATTGCGCGCGCGCTTGCGCTGAAGCCGTCCATACTGGTCTGCGACGAACCGCTCAGCGCGCTCGACGTTTCGATCCGGGCGCAGATCGTTAACCTGTTCACGTCGCTGCAGAAGCAGCTTGGTCTGACCATTGTCATTGTCGCGCATGATCTGGCGATCGTGCGCGAGGTCTGCTCGGACGTGACGGTGATGTATCTCGGCCGCATCTCGGAAGCTGGCGTGACCCGGCCATTATTTCGCGAGCCGGCCCATCCCTACAGCCAAGCGCTGCTGTCGGCTGTTCCTTCTCCCGATCCTCGCATCGAAGCCGGGCGCCGCCGGATCATTCTCGCCGGCGATCCGCCAAGTCCCAGCGCGCCGCCTCCGGGGTGCCGGTTCAACACGCGCTGTCCGGTGGCGATCGATGTCTGCCGGGTCGAGGAACCGATGCTGCGATCGGTGCCGCATGGCGGCGTTGCAGCCTGTCATCTGGCCGATAGCGGCCGCCGCCCGGTTATCTGAAAAGATGGCGTTTCTGCCCCCAACGCGTTTCGCGAGGCTGACCGTCATTGCCGGTGTCCTGCGCGAGCTTTTTTTGCTGGTCACTGCCGCCAAGGTTGGCCGTTATCTTGTTCTTGCCGCCGTGACGCTGAGCGTCATCTGACCTCGCGAAGCTTCTCCAACCTGAGCGGGTTAGGCCCGACTGGTTCGAAGGAGCCAGCCCAAGAGCCACGTCTGATACAGGCGGTCGGGAAGCCTAGCCTTTCTTGACGGCGACCTTGTCAAGGGGCCGCGCGCAGTCCTTTCGCCAGCTGCTGCGCGTCGCGGGACCGGCCAACCAAGCTACGGCGCAGCGCTCCAGCCAACAGCGACATTGTTAAGACATTCCCGTGGCCGCGCGCCAGGCCTGCATAACGAAGCTGTGCTGGTTCCAGATCATCAGCGCTCCACTCACAGCCATGAGCGCGACCACAAGGCCGCGGAATTGTCGTCCACTCAGGCGTTCGAGCCAGCGCTTGGCCAGCAGATTGGCAAGCGCAGCGCCCAAACCCGCGGCTGCGCCGTACATGGCCGCCTGACCACCGAGCGCGCCGAGTCCGGTGAATACCGCGATCTTGACGACATCGGTCACAAACGAGTTCACCGATTTCGTGGCGACCAACGTCTCCTTCTCCGAACCGTAGTTCAGATAGAGCGAATTCAAGACGGGTCCCACCGTGCCCATCAGCGCCGACAACAGCGCGACGATCAGGCCGGCCGGGAGGAACCACCAGCGGCGGGCTCGGTAGCTCCGCTCGCGCGCCCCGCCGCGAAATTCCCAGACTGCACTGATCAGATAGATCCCTATGAGTATCTGGAGCCATTCCGCCCGACTGTTGGCGAAGAGCCAGGAGCCCGCAGCGGCACCGGCGATGGCGCCGGGCAGGTACCAACGGACGAGGCTCCAATCGATGTCGCGCCGGAAGGCCAGGGCGCGGATGGGATTGCCGATGAGCTCGGTCAAGGTGATGACCGGCGCAACCGCCGCGCTCCCTGTGATGAAAGTCACGGCGGGGATCAGCAATAGACCTCCGCCTCCGGCCGAGAGGGTGTTCAGCGTCCAGGTGAGGAACCCCGCCAACGCCAGGAGGCCTAGTCTAATCCAGTCCATCGGATCAGAACGAAGCGGGCCTCCGATCGTTCCGAACGCATCGGTTCGCAAAAACCCGGCCCGCCTTTTGAGTCTCGTGTGCGGTGGAAAGGCGATCTCCGGCGGAATGCTGGTGGCAGAAAGACGCCCTGCCAGAGAACAATTCCCGAGGCGGCGGGAAGAAGGCCGGCGATCGCTCCGAGCCGGCCGAACTCCGCCGTTGGACGGGCCACCAATCTAGCTCTTCTTGACGGCGACCTTGTCGAGGGCTGCGCGCAGGCCTTTCGCCAGCTTCTGCACATCGTCGTTCGCCCAGAAATGCATGAAGAAGAGCCGCGGCTGCTCATCGAGCATGTGGCTATGCAGTGCGGTGATCTCGATGCCGTTGTCCTGCATGGCTTTGATAACCAGATTGACCTCCTTTGCGGTCAGCACAAAATCTCCCGTGATCGCCGCCTTGCCGCCACCTGTCGATTGGAAGTTGATCGCTATTGCCGAGCCCATGGCCGCCGGCACTTCCATTCCATTTTCCTCGACCGGCTTAGCGCGCGGGATCGTGAACTGGTAGATCGCGCCATTGGCTTTGCCCTTATAACCGATGGTTTGGTCGACACCGGCTGCGTCGAAGTCGATCTGCGGAGCGGCTTGCGGCTGGGCGCCGCCTCCCATCGGTGTTTTGCTCAGCGCCAATCCGGCATGAAGCGCTGTGGCGAGCGTAACCGGGTCGCCCTGGCCGAACACGTGCATGTAGAGCGTCATCGGCTCCGCGCGCAGCAGGTGGTTGTGCACCGCGGTGATCTCGATCCCGCCTTCTTCCAACTTCTTCATGACCGGGTTCACCTCGTCCTGCGTCAGAACGATGTCGCCCATGACCATAGTCTGATTTCCCATGGGTTCGAACGCGACCCAGCCTCCGAGCGCAAAGCCGGGTTTCAGGGCCACGCCGTCGAGCGACACCTTCAGGTCCGTTCGTGGCAAGCCCACTCGATAGACGCCATCAGGCGTCTCTGCTCCGGATTTGCCGAGCGCCTTTGCGATTGTTTGCCAATCGGGTGCCGCCGATGCCGGTTGGAGCAGCGCCGACATCGCGATCAGCATTGCTCCGGTCACGAGTTTTGCATGCATGGGGTTTCTCCTTGTGATCTGCCCCCATTGCCCAATTCGTCATGCGGCTGCTGGCTTCGTGGCGGGAGGCCAGCTGTGCGTTTCCGCTTTGCGGCCCGAAGCCCACGCGTAGAGCGCGTCATAGATGACGAAGCCGTGGTTCAGCACCTCATGGTCGTCGGGCGTCAGGTCCCGCAGACCCATGGAGATCGCCAGCAACCCGGCCGATTGCGGCGTCAGGTCATGCCGGTCGGTGTCGGCACCGCGCACGATCGCGGCAATGGTCACGATCGCCGGGTGCGCTCGAGGCCGTATTTCGAGACGAAGGTGTCGACACTGCAGCCGTCGCCGACATGCGTGAATTCGACGCCGGGCACGTCATACGGCGTAGCGCCCGTCTCCTGTGCAACCCGGATCACCTGATCGGGTGGCACGAACAGGAATTCGGACTCCTTGTCGATGAAGCGGGCGATCAGCCAGGGGCAGGCAATGCGGTCGATGACCGGACGTTCGCGGGTAACCCATTTCACGGCCTTGTCTCCCTTGATTTGGCAACAAGCCCAGGCGGCCCACTGCCATAAGGAGGTCAACGCTACGCCCGAATGTGAAATGATACAAGTGTTGCATTTATTTGTGCACGTGATACGGTTCACTTATGAGTGAGGGGGAAACGACGGAACAGCGCTGGCTGCTCCTTATCCATCGGCTGCCGAGCAAGCCGGCCTATTTCCGGGTGAAGATCTGGCGGCGGCTGCAAGGCATCGGCGCGGTCGCGGTGAAAAGCACCGTCTATGCACTGCCGGCCAATGCCGAGACGCAGGAGGATTTCGAGTGGCTCCTGAAGGAGATCGTCGCGGGTGGTGGCGAGGCGATGGTGTGCGAGGCGCGTCTCGTCGACGGGCTGTCGGATGCCCAGGTCCAGGCGCTGTTCGATGCGGCGCGTGATGCCGACTATGCGGAGATCGCCAAAGAAGCGCGTGGTCTCGCCGCCGAGATCGGCGCGAACGCTGCGCCGGAGAAACGTGTGGAGACGCGGCCGCAGCTCAACCGAATGCGCAAGCGGGTCGCCGAAGTGGACACGATCGATTTTTTCGGCGCTACCGGTCGCCTCGCGGTTGAGGGGTTGCTCGCCGAGCTCGAAACGCATGTCGTGGAGGACCAGCCCATGACCGAGGAGTCGAAGGCGGCTGAGCCGATCACGGACCTCAAGGGCCGGATCTGGGTGACACGCCGTGACGTGCATATCGACCGGATTGCCTGCAGCTGGCTGATCCGCCGCTTCATTGATCCAGACGCCGTCATCCGCTTCGTCCCGGGCAAGAGCTATGCGGCGAAGCCGAGAGAGCTGCGCTTTGATATGTTTGACGGTGAGGTCACCCATGAGGGCGACCGCTGCAGCTTCGAGGTGCTGCTCACCCGGGCCGGGCTTGACGACCCGGCGCTGCAGGCCATCGCCGAGATCGTCCATGATATCGACCTCAAGGACGGCAAGTTCGGGCGCGACGAGACGACGGGCATTGCCAGCCTAATCGCGGGCATCGCCATGACGAATAAGGGCGACGAGCAGCGGATCGCGCAGGGCGGCCCGGTCTTCGACAATCTCTACCAGTATTTCCGCCAGAAGCGCGGGTGAGGGGAACCAATGACCAGCGTCCATGCCGTCCATCCGAATGCGCTGGGGGATGAACCTTCGCATTGCATCCCCTTCCGCGAAGCAGTGCGGGTCTGGGCGCGAGTCGCTGCGTTGAGTTTTGGTGGCCCGGCCGGCCAGATCGCGGTAATGCATCGCATCCTCGTTGAGGAGAAGCGCTGGATCGGCGAGACGCGGTTCCTGCATGCGCTGAACTACTGCATGCTGCTGCCAGGACCGGAGGCCCAGCAGCTCGCCGTCTACATCGGGTGGCTCCTGCATAAAACCCGAGGCGGGCTCGTGGCCGGCACGCTGTTCGTACTGCCGGGCGTCATCGCCATCATGGCGCTGAGCTGGATCTATGCGATTTTAGGCAATGTCGGCGCGGTGCAGGCGCTTTTCTTCGGCCTGAAGGCCGCTGTCCTCGCCATCGTGCTCGAGGCGGTTATCCGGGTCGGCAAGCGAGCGCTCAAGAACAAGGTCATGACAGGCCTCGCCGCCGCCGCCTTTATCGGGCTCTTCCTGTTCCATCTCCCGTTCCCGCTCATTGTCCTGACGGCCGGAGTGATCGGGTACGTCGGCGGGCGGGCCGGGCTGGCAGCGTTCATGGCGGGCAACGGCCATGGCAAGGTCGGCGGCAAGCAGGTCGCCGACGCGGAATCGGCGCTCGGCGAAGGCATTCCTGCCCATGCTCGCCCGCCGGTCAGCTGGTCGTTGAAGATCGGAGGTGTGTTTCTGGTGCTATGGCTGGCACCTGTCCTCGGCCTTTTCGTGCTGTTCGGGTCCGGCAATGTCTTCGCCGATATCGCGGTCTTTTTCTCGAAGATGGCGGTCGTGACCTTCGGAGGCGCCTACGCCGTCCTCGCTTACGTGGCGCAGCAGGCTGTCGATACATATGGCTGGCTGAAGCCAGGCGAGATGCTGGACGGCCTCGGCATGGCGGAGACGACGCCTGGCCCCTTGATCATGGTGACGCAGTTCGTCGGGTTCATGGGCGCGTATCGAGCGCCGGGATCGCTTAATCCGCTGCTCGCTGGAACGTTGGGCGGCCTGCTCACCACCTGGGTCACCTTCACACCTTGCTTCCTCTGGATATTTGTCGGTGCGCCGTTCGTGGAAACGTTGCGCAGCAACAAGGCCTTGTCCGCCGCGCTGGCGACCATAACGGCAGCCGTGGTGGGCGTGATCCTGAACCTGGCGGTGTGGTTCGCGCTTCACGTTCTGTTTGGAGCACTGCGCGAGGTCAAAGGGTTCGGCATGACGGTCGATGTGCCCGCATTCAGCTCCGTCAACGTCCCGTCCCTCGTCCTGACATTGGGTGCGCTGCTAGCGGTGTTTCGCTTCAAGATCGGCATGCTCCCGGTGCTCGTCGGCTGTTCGATCCTCGGGCTGCTCTACGGGATGGCAACGGGAGCGATCTAACCCGTGCAGCCAGCGCCGCTTACCAGTGGTGAGGAGGCATTGTTGACGTTACAGTGGCTCGCGCACGGTTTGCGCAAAGCTATTTCGAAGCGGCGCTTCAGGCTCCTTCCTGCCGGTGCTGAGCCGACTGCTGCGAACCTGCTGATATCAAGGGGACTGCGGGCGTTCGGTGACGGTCTGGTCAGCATCCTGCTTCCCGCCTATCTGGCCACGCTCGGCTTCGACGCCTTCGAGATCGGAACCCTGTCGACGGCGACGCTCGCGGGCTCAGCCGTCCTCACCCTGGCTGTTGGGATCGTCGCGCACCGCTTCTCCCGTCGAGCGCTGCTGACCGCAGCGGCTGTCCTGATGATAGCAACGGGGGTGGTCTTCGCTGTCGTTCACGACTTCTGGCCGCTGCTTCTCATCGCGTTCGTCGGCACGCTGAACCCATCTTCAGGGGACGTCAGCGTGTTTCTACCGCTCGAACATGCGCAGCTTGCGCAGAGCGTCACCGACCGCGACCGCACGGCGCTCTTTGCGCGCTACAGCCTCATCGGCTCTCTCGCCGGCGCCGTCGGAGCGCTGGCCGCAGGAGCGCCCGACTTTCTCCGCGACGCCATCGGCCTGGAAATGAAGCAGGCCCTCCAGGCAGCTTTTCTATTTTATGCCTCACTTGGGTTGGCGGCGGTGCTCCTCTATCGGCGGCTGCCGAGTGACGCGCCTGATGCAGGCAAAGTGTCGGCACAGCCATTGCGCAGGTCTCGCTCCATCGTTCTGTCACTCGCAGCGCTCTTCAGCCTCGACGCTTTCGCAGGCGGCTTCATCGTCCAATCGTTGTTGGCCCTCTGGCTCTTTCAACGGTTCGGCCTGTCGCTGGCCGCGACCGGCGCAATCTTCTTCTGGACGGGTGTCCTTTCGGCTGCGTCCTATTTGGTCGCTGTGCGAATTTCCCAGCAGATCGGACTCATAAACACGATGGTGTTTACGCACCTTCCGTCGAGCCTCTGTCTGGTGCTCATCCCGTTCATGCCGAGCGTCGCTCCGGCTATCGCTCTTCTGCTGATTAGAAGCGCGCTGTCGCAGATGGACGTGCCGACCCGCACATCGTACGTCATGGCCGTGGTGACGCCCGAAGAGCGGGCTGCCGCGGCGAGCATCACCGCCGTCCCCCGCAGCCTCGCGGCGGCCGCCAGTCCGGTCCTCGCAGGGGCTCTCCTTGCCGTCTCCAGCTTTGGCTGGCCCCTGATCATCGCCGGTGGGCTGAAAATTATCTACGACCTTCTGCTGCTCGCGACATTTCGCAGTGTTCGCCCTCCAGAGGAGCACGGGGGCGGGAGGAATGACATGTCAGTCGGCCATGATCGAACTGGCAACGACGCGCGGGTTTCCTGGTGGCGTTGAAGGCAGGACCACCAGCCGGACAAATTGCTTACGTCCGCCGGCAACGAGGATGTAGAGACGCGAGAACTCCTCCGTATCGCGATCTTCGGCAATCTTCTCGGCATCCGTACGGGTGAAGAAACTCTTCCGAAATGCCTCTTGATCGATATCGGGAAATGCCAGCGTACACGTCTGCACCGGTTTGCCGCTCATCGTTGCCTTGGTGGTGCCGATGATGGTTCCTGCTGGCAATCCTTCCTCCGCTTCGGCCACCAGCCATGCCTCCAATGAGGTTGGATTAGCGATTGGCGCGAGTTCGGCGAAGCCTGCTTCGGCAATAAGTGTCCACCTGCGTTCGTGCGCGGTCTCTATCATGCGCTCGAAATTGGGACCCTCGGCCAGACAGGTACGGTGAAATTGTTCGACAGCCTGATCCGCATCACTGGCGGCCTGCGCCGGTGACATCGTCAGACCCAAGATGGTCCCTGCCCACGTTAGAAATCGGAACATGTCTATCTCGCGTAGCTGATTGTGGACGAACCACTTATCCTGAACGGGCTACGACACTCGTTGTTCCGGACTGTCGGCGCCTGCATGGCCGGTATCTTGATGGAGGCGCGAAGCGCCTGCGCAGTTGATGCAATGTTCAGGCATCTGGCAACTGATGGAACCATGCCGCACTGGGTTTCGATGACGGACCCTGCTACAGACCCACTCACACCGCCGGGCGGGACCATTTGATCTCGTGCTGAGTTCCTGGAGACATCTCCCGGCGCTCGCCGAGGAACCTGCATGTCGTGCTCGCCGGCAACCAGCCCCGGTGGTTTTTCGGGCACTTGGCCTATGTCCCAGTCCACTGTGGAAACTTGTTAAAATCCCTTACGGCAAAGGTTTTCGAGGTCCGCTTTTGCCATTCCCTCGAAGCCCAGCGCGGGAAGAATATCATTATCTCCCTTAAGATCGCGACCGTAAGCCGCCGAGAATATGGCAATTCCAGATTCATGGAGAATCGCTGAATTTCCGCTGATCTTCCCCAACAAAACGGTCGGCAGCAGCCCGAACGGAACGTCCTCGAGGATATAGCGGCTTTCGATGGTTGACGGGCCGAAGCCGCCGCGGCCTTGGCGATCCATCTCCTGGTTCATTTCCGAAACGGTGGCCATGGGGACGTGAAACGACAATGAAAAATGCTCTTCAACTGTGCGCACGGCAATTCCAAAACGGGCGGCGATCGCCAATCGTTCCGCGTCCAGAGCCTCGATAAAGCGGCCGACAGCCGGGGTGACGTTTCCGGCCTGGCTCCACTGTTCTCCCTTCTCCATGCGTGTGAGATTAAGAAGAGCGATCCCAAGATGGTTCTGCGGATTGAGGTTGCTGAGCGCGATAGCAAGCATGCCGTCGCGCTTGACGAAACGATCGCCGAACAAGCTCGTGCAAAGCTCGAACCCTTGGTCCTGAGCACTGAAAGGCAGCGTCGCGACATCCAGTTTCTGGCGAACGGTTGCAACATCGATTTCGGCTGGCCCGCGCTGTTGCCCAGTCACGAGCGTGGTACCCCAGACGACGATCGGCAGGCTAACCTTCCGGTCCGCAAGCTGCTTGGAGAGATACAGTGCCCCAAAGGAACTGTGCGAGCTGATGATAACCGGCGTTCCGTCGCTTAGATAAGGAGTGGCAGCGTCCATCACCATCTTGTGGCCGTAAGCCGGCAACGCGATTATGACGACGTCGGCATCGGCAATGGCGTCTTCGCAATCCTTGGCGATGCGCACCTTAGTCGTTGCCTTGATAGCTCCGGTAGCCTTCAGCAATCCACCGGCGGCCAGCGCCTTGGTGCGTTCTCCGGAAGGCGACCAAAGCATAGGGTCATGTCCCGCTTCGGCCAGATAGGCGGCAAGGCCGTAAGCAATCGCTCCGGCGCCAAGAATGCTTACGCGCATAAATTCCCTCCTGTTGCATTGCAGCCTCCATTTCTCACTAGGAGGTTCCACAAATCGGAGCCGCATCTGCCATCGTCGGCTTCTGGCGATGGGATTCCGGCCTGAGCCCGCGATTGCAACATGCCGCAGCGAATATTCGTTTCCCGCTTGACATATATCAAAAATGAATGAGACGATCTTATTCATACATAATACGCATGTAGGCGTAAATGGAAACACGAGATCTCCAGGCCTTTCTTGCCGTTGCCGCCAGTGGCAGCATCACCAAGGCTGCCGAGATGCTCGGGTGTTCCCAGCCTGCAGTGACACGCACCATTCAGGATCTCGAGGCAGAGCTCGGCTTCGAATTGCTGCACCGTGTCGGTCGGCGGGTGCAGTTGTCTGAAGAAGGTGCCGCCTTCGAGGAGGAAGCGCGGCGTTTGCTGATGTCCTTCACCGAGCTTGCCGCGCGGGCCAAGATGATTGCCGCCGGCAGACGGCGGATCCTGCAGATTGTTACCACTTCCGCGATCGGTACTGGCTTGATCCCGACGGCCATGGCCGAGCTCAAAGGTGTCGAACTTCCGCACGAGACGCATCTCGGGCAGTTTCTCCCCTCGATCGTCGCCCAGGAGGTGCGGAGCGGACGTGCCGAGATCGGGTTTTCAAGCCTGCCGCTCGATACGCCTGGTCTGGATGTCCTGCGGCTTTATTCAGCGCCTGATGTTGCTGCCGTGCGGGAGGACGATCCGCTGGCTGAACTTGACGTCATACCGCTTTCCGCTTTTGCCGGTCGCCGCGTCGCCACACTGCTCAACCCCCTACGTTTCCAGTTGCATGTCTCAAAGGCCTTGGCGGCCAGGGGCATCGACACAGGGCCAGTGATCCGGACGAATACTGCATATGGCGCGTTACAGATCGTGCGTCAGACTGGTGCGGCGGCCGTCATCGATCCCCTCACCGCTTATGGCGTCGCCCTGCCCGATGTCGTCATCCGCCCGATCGACGCAACCGTTCTTTTTTATTGGGGCGTTATGGCTGCCGAAAAACGCCCCCTTCGTCCAGTCGCGCAGGCGTTGATGGATGCGGTCGAGGCGGTGGCTGAACGGTCGATCGTCGGCTTCAAAAAACTGGATCCGACCCTCGCTGGCCAATTGGTGAACGATCCTGCATCCGGCACAAATCACGGAACAGGAATATGAAGCATACCCCCGCCGCGCCAACGCCGACAGGTCTTGCTGCGCTCGAAGCACAGCTCGCGCAGGATCTCGACTTTCTCGAACTGCCCGCCAAGCCATGGGTTCCCGCGCGTTCGCACGATGGCGTGCCGGTCCGTGACGTCGTGGTGATCGGCGCCGGCATGTGCGGACTTGCTGCCACGGCAAAGCTGGTGCTGACCGGGATAACCAATGTCGTGGCCTATGATGCGGCTCCGGCCGGGCTCGAAGGACCATGGGTCACCTTTGCCCGCATGCAAACGCTCCGGTCGCCGAAAACACTGCACGGTCCATCGCTCGGCCTGCCGCAATTGACGTTCCGCGCCTGGTTCACGGCGCAATGGGGCGTTGAGGCTTGGCGGTCGCTGGACAAAATCCCCAAGGGCCAGTGGATGGACTACCTTGTCTGGTACCGCAAGGTTCTTGGCCTGCCGGTGCGCAACAGCGTGCGCATGACCGGACTGGCACCCCTTGGAGATCTGATTGCGATCGATATCGAAGGCGCGGAAACCGGCCGGGTTCTCACCCGTCGCCTCGTTCTGGCCACCGGTCGGTCCGGGTTGGGCGGTTTTGCCGTGCCCGATTTCCTCAGCGGCGTCGATCGCGCCTATTGGGCCCATTCTGCCGACGACATCGATTTCGACGCGCTGAAAGGCAAGCGTGTCGCGGTTATTGGCGCTGGTGCCTCGTCCATGGACAATGCCGCAACGGCACTCGAGGCGGGAGCCGGCTCTGTTGACATGTTGATCCGGTGCAAGGAAATGCCGCGCATCAACAAGCTGACCGGCATTGGCAGCCCGGGTGTTGTACTCGGCATGCATCACTTGCCCGATGCCTGGAAGTGGAAATTCTTCGATTATACCGCCTCGACCCAGACACCGCCGCCGCGTTCCTCGACACTCCGCGTGTCTCGCCACTCGAATGCTCGGTTCCTTCTCGACTGCGTCATAGTTGCGGTGAGGGAAGAGGCAGGGACCCTGCTGGTGGAAACCACGCAGGGGCCGATACGCTACGACTTCCTGATCGCGGCAACCGGCTTTTCAAATGACTTCAGCGGCCGCCCGGAATTTGCGGCGATCGCCCCACATATCCGCACCTGGTCGGATGGCCGATATAGGCCGGATATGGGGCCGGCTCGTGCAGGCATGTCGGACGCGCCGGATCTCGGTCCGGCCTTCGAGTTTCGCGAACGCGTCCCCGGCTCCTGCCCGATGCTGGCGCATATCCATTGCTTCAACGACGCCGCGATGCTGACCCATGGCAAGGTCTCCGGCGACATCCCGGCCGTCAGCGCCGGGGCCGACCGTCTCGTCCGCGGCATTGCCGCATCGCTGTTTGCCGAAGATGTCGAAACCCACTTCGCCAATCTGATCGCTTACGACACGCCCGAACTTCTGGGCGACGAATGGGTCGATTCAACACCCTTGCTGCAGAAGGAGGCCGCGTGGTGATCGACGCGATGGACAAGGCCGCCGGTCTTTCGCCGGACGATGAGCTTTTCAGAGCGCGTCGGTTTCGGCCGGAATTCGTGCAAGGGGCCGAGGAATGTCGCATCTCCGGGCCGTGGCCCAGGGCGAAACGGCTCTGGAAGAACCATTGGCGACTATCGCCCGGCACGCCGACCTGGTCACGTTGACGCCAAAAAAGGCGGAGGCGAGCGACATCGCCCTGCTCGCCCAGGCTGGATTGAACAATCCTCAGATCGTCGCGCTCTCCGAACTGATTGCCTTCGTCAACTTCCAGACGCGGGTAGCGACCGGCTTGCGATTGATGAGGTCGGCATGATTTCCTCGGTGCGCCTGAAGCCGCTGAACTGGCAGCCATACATCGCGCCGGTCGAGTTGTCCGGGGCCACGCCGGAACAGCACGATGCGATGAAGGTTACGCCCTCCGCCAAGAAAGTTTCGGAATATGTGCGAACCCTTGCGCATGACCCAGAGAGCTATCTTGCGCGTACCGTTTTGTTCAACGCGATCATGTATGTCGAGGGCGGGCTCGCCCGTCCCGATCGCGAACTTGGCGCGTTGGGCGCATCAATGGTCAATGGCTGCAAATTCTGTGCCGTTGTTCACGCCCGCAGGCATGCAGAGCTGACCAAGAGCGACCAAGTGGTCACCGCACTTTATCTCGATAAACCTGAAGCGCTTGGGCCCCGCGATGCTGCAATCTACAGCTTTGCCCGCCGCCTGTCGGCGGCGCCTTCGGAAGCGACCGCAGACGATATCGCCACGCTGCGATCCGTCGGCATGAATGATGCCGAGATCATCGACCTTATCCACGCCATCTCGATCTTCGGCTGGGCAAACCGGCTGATGCACGTTCTCGGCCATGCGGAGAGCGGGTGATGATGTCGCATGCGGTCAAGGCACTCCGTCCCACACTGTGAAGGGCACCAACCAGAATGCTTGAACTCAAAGATATAAAGCTGTCCTACGGAAGCACGCAGGTCCTGAATGGCGTCAATCTCTCGGTAAAGCGAGGCGACGTTGTGTCAATCATCGGCCCAAGCGGCACCGGCAAGACCACCCTGCTGAAGTGCATCAACTACCTGGTTAAGCCGGCATCTGGAACCATCGCATTCGATCAGATTCGGATGGATTACCAGCGCGCTGACAAGGCAGCTATCCAGGCGATCCGGCTCCGGACAGCGATGGTCTTTCAGCAATTCAACGTCTTCAAGAACATGACCGTCCTCCAGAACGTCATGGATCCGCTAGTCGTCGTGCAGCGCAAATCCACGGACGAAGCCCGTGAAATCGCGCTCAGGGAGCTTGAACGAGTTGGCCTCTCCTCCAAGCGAGACAGCTATCCATCCCAGCTCTCGGGCGGCCAGTTGCAGCGTACAGGCATCGCACGTGCGCTGGCGGTTCGGCCGGATGTGATGCTCTTCGACGAGCCGACGTCATCGCTGGATCCTGAACTTGTTGGCGAAGTTCTGAAGGTGATTAGAGACGTCACGTCGTCTGGCATCACTTCGCTCCTTGTGACCCACGAGATGCAATTTGCAAAAAGCATCTCTAACCGCATCGTTTTCATGGATCGGGGCGTCGTTGCCGCCGATGGCAGCCCGGCTGAGATCTTCGATTCACCGTCCAGCCCAAGGCTTGCCCAGTTTCTCAGTTCTGAACACTCACTCCAATAAGAAGGGAACATAACAAATGTCTGCAATCAAATTCAGTTCTTCCCGTCGCCTCGCTCTAGCAGTAGCGGGCGGCATGGCAATCGCCCTCGTATGGGCGGGGTCCAGCTTTGGTGAGGGCGTCCGCACGATCAAGATCGCAACGTCGGCAGAATCCAAGCCGCTGGCGTGGGGGGCGATCGGCGTCGAACCACAAGGATATGAACCCGAACTCCTCAAAGCGATCAACGCAAAGCTGCCGCAGTACAAATTCGAAATGGAAGGTGTCTCGGACATCGCGCAGGAAACCGGCCTTGCCACCGGGAAGTACGACATCGCGGTCGGTGGTTACTACAAGTCACCCGAGCGCGCCAAGCAGTTCTTCATTCCGGAAAACCCCATGGGCGCCAGCCTGATGAAGATCTATAGCAAAAAGGGCAGCGGCATCAAAGAAATGAAAGATCTGGTCGGCAAGAGGATCGTTCCGACCACGGCTGGCGGCGGAACCTATAAGTTCATCATGAACTGGCAAAAAGAAAATCCGCAATACAAGCTTGACGTGACGGCGTCGAGCGCCGGAATCCCGTATCCAAACCGTTTGGACGAAGTTCAGAACGGCAAGTTCGACGCGCTGGTCCTGCCTTCAAATCTTGGTGAGCAGACCGTCATCGATGAAAAGAAGCTCGACATCGTGGCGTCCGAACCAGTCTTCACCACAATACTTATATGCTTATTCACAAGTCAGATGAAAACAAGGTTCTGGTCAATGACGTGAACAAAGTTCTGAAGGAGTTGAAAGACGACGCTACGATCGAAAAGCTCTCGCAGAAGTGGTTTGGCGAAGGCATCGTCAAGTATATGAAATGATGCGATCTGAGTAGATATCGTCAGCGGCAAGGCTGAATTGCAAGAAGGAGTGTTTCAAAGTGGATGTTTCTGCTATGATTCCCGAGTTGCTCTCGGCATTGCCGCTGACGCTCGCTATCACGTTTACCGCCATGTTGGTCGGCTTTTGCTTGGCGCTCGTTGCGACAACATTGCGGATTCGCAGGATACCAGTGGTCAGCCACCTCACCGACCTCTACGTGTCCTATGCCCGCAGCGTTCCCGTCGTCCTCCAGTTGTTCGTCGCGTTCTACGGGCTCCCCCTATTGGTGGCCCTGTTCGGCTCCGCAGATTTCTTCTCGCCGACGATCGCTGCGATGGTCGGACTGAGCTTTTACCACGGCGGCTATCTGTCGGAAGTCCTTCGGCCCGCATACCTGGCCGTCGATCGCGGCCAGCATGATGCGGCCGACAGTCTAGGATATACCTTTCGCCAGAAGATCACCCGCATCGTGGGCCCGCAAGCGGTGCACTTCGCATTGCCTGGCTATGGAAATTCCATCATCTACCTGATCCATAACGTTGCGCTGGTCATGTACATCGGGGCGGCCGACGTGATGGCGACCGCGCACTTGATCATGGAGCGCGACTATAACCAGTACCAGTTCGAAACATACCTCGTCCTGGCCGTCATCTATGCGCTGATGTGCCTGATTGCCTGGTTCATCGTGCACTTGTTCGAGCTTCGCTCGCCGATGCAGGCGCCTGAGGCCACGACAACAGCTCAGATCAAGAACGCGGCCATCGCCAGCGTCTGACCTAAAGGGTATTAAACCATGTTCGATACCGAAATTTTGCTCCAGGACACCCAGGAAATTCTGGGCGCCGTACCTGTAACGCTTGGAATGGCGCTGACGATTTTCGTCTTGTCGACGCTAGTCGGCAGCATTTTCGCACTCGTCGAATATAGACGAGTCCCGGTGCTGCGAGAGCTCATCATGGCTTACAAGATCGTCTTCAAGGGCGTTCCGATGGTCATCGTGATTTTCCTCGCCTATTTCGGTCTGCCCCCGGCATTCCAGTTCCTGCTCTCGTTGCTCGGGGTCAACTTCAACGCCCACGAAACACCCAACTCGGTTATCCTTATTATTGCGGTGACAGGCTGTATCGCTGCGTTCCAATCGGAGATTATCAAGGGAGCCCTGAACGCCTTTGACACCGGTCAGTCAGACGCGGCCTATTCGCTGGGCTATACGAACGGCCAATTGTTCCGACGGATTCTGTTTCCCCAGGTGGCTCTCACGGCAATTCCCGACCTGACAACCTCGATGATGGTCATCATGAAGGCGCTTTCTCTCGGATTTGCCATCGAGGTTGTCGATATATTCGCCCAGTCCCAGCTGACCGCCGCGCTGAACTACTACTATCTCGAAGCCTTCGTGATTGCCGTCGTGATCTACATGGTGATTGCCTATATCGTCACCCAGATTGCCGATCGGCTGGAGCAAGCCCTTAGGGTACGGACCTGAGCGAAGCGTCGTCGGAACCCGCGCATCAAGGCGGAGGAACTCAAGGCTCTGTTGAGAGCCTGCAAACAGCCGACGTGCGGGGCCAGCTCGCAGCCAGATCTGTGGGCTTGTAATAGACACCTTGGCGGGGCCTGCGGCCGAAGGCTTGCTCGACGGCCAGCGGCGCGTCCCAATTGCGCGCCGGATTATCGCAGATTGGTCAGATCCACTGGACGATTGTTGATGATCGCTTCCATCGAGAAGAAGCCTGTCACCGTAGCCAGGTCGAAGTTCGTGATCAGTTTCTGGTAGAACGCATCGTAGCCGGACATGCCTTGCGTCACGACCTTGATCAGATAGTCCCAGTCCCCTCCGATCCGATAGAAATCGATCACCTCCGGCAACCGTTCAACATGGGCACGGAACGCCTCACTCCACTCCTTGGAATGGTGGCGAGTGCGGACCATTACGAAAACCGTCAGGTCGAGACCCAGCGCTCGCAGATCGATATTGCTGTGCGACCCCCGGATAAGACCTAGCGACTGCAGGCGCTGGATCCGCCGCCAGCACGCGTTCTGGGACAGGCCGACCCTCTCCGCCAAATCTCGCTGCGAAAGGCTTGCATCGATCTGCATGGCCGTCAAAATCTTCATATCAAATACATCGATTTTCGCCCGATCTTCGATCATCTGACACGCTCTTTGCAAGAAATTGCAGAAAATAGGTGAATTTTTTCGACCGTGGAGCAGGCTACAATCCGAGTCAACATCCGAGCCGGGGAGAATGACCGTGCAAGCAGCTCGCCCGACGACAGGGCAGACCGAGACCCCTCTGTCAAAGTTCCGCCAGGGGCTGAAGAAAAAGGCTGACGTCACCGCCGACCTCCGGGATGGGCTTGTGGGATCGACGGCGAAAATCGTGGGTCCCTACGGGCAAAAGGACCTGGTGTACGCCGACTATGTCGCGTCAGGCCGCGCACTCCGTCAGATCGAGCGCTTTGTGCTTGAGGAGGTCCTGCCGTACTACGCCAACAGCCACACGGAAGCCTCCTATTGCGGAGGCTTCATGACCCGCATGCGTCGGGAAGCGCGCGCCCTGGTCGGTCAATTCTGCGGGGCCACCGAACGGCATGCTGTGATCTTCACCGGCTCCGGCGCTACGTCGGGGATCAACCGCCTCGTCAAGCTATTCGGCGTCGCCGAAGCCGTGGCAGCGGGCAAGCGCGCTCGGATCATTATCGGTCCCTATGAGCATCACTCCAACATTCTGCCCTGGCGCGAGAGCGGAGCAGAAATCGTGGAAATCGCCGAGGATCCGTCCGGCGGGCCTGACCTGTCTCACCTCAAGGACGCGCTTGCGGACCGGTCGCCAACTCTGACGATATGCACCATGTCCGCGGCCTCGAACGTAACGGGCATCACGAGCGATGTCGCGGCCGTCACCGCGATGGCGAACGCCGCCGGCGCAAAGATGATCTGGGACTATGCCGGCGCAGGTCCTTATCTGCCGATTTCCATGTCGCCCGCCCCTGATGCCGAGATCGACGCGATAGTCGTTTCGCCTCACAAGTTCCTCGGGGGCCCCGGTGCCTCCGGCATCTTGATCGTTCGACGCGATGGACTTTCAGAGACAAAGCCGTCGTGGCCAGGTGGCGGGACGGTGAAGTTCGTCTCACCCAAAACACACGATTACAGCGATAGCCTGGAATCACGCGAGGAAGCCGGCACGCCGAACGTGATCGGCGACATACGAGCCGCGCTGGCCTTCATCGTCAAAGATGCGATCGGACTTGATGCGACGGTAGCGCGCAATCGCGAGCTTGCGCGTCGTGCTTTTCGCGCATGGAAAGACGTGCCGCGGCTGGAGCTCCTCGGCCTGTCGGGTCCTGACCGGCTTCCGATCTATTCCTTTAGGGTCAAAAACGGAAAGGGCGGCTACGTCCACCAGCAGTTGATCACGCGCATGCTTAGCGACCGATTCGGGATCCAGGCTCGCGGTGGCTGCGCCTGTGCCGGCCCGTATGTTCACAGACTGCTGTCGATCGACGACGAGCAGTCCGAGGAAATCAGGCAAGCCATTCTCTCCGGCGACGAAATGAAAAAGCCGGGATTCACCCGGTTGAATTTCAGCGTTCTGCTGCCGGACGAGAAGGTGCAGTTCATACTCGATGCCGTGGCGCAGATTGCGTCCGACGCAACGGACTTCGAGCGTGACTACGACCTCGACCCTGGCCGGGCGATCTTTTTCCCGCGAGCCGCAGTCGAGGGCATCGCCCATGCAGCAGCCTGAAGTCGTCGGCTTCTACGATGCACGGACGGGCAGCATCCAATATGTCGTTGCATGCCCGAGTTCGCGAAGATGCGCCATCGTCGACCCAGTGCTCGATTTCGACGAAAAGTCTGGCTCGACGGCAACGACAAATGCGACACGATCCTCGACTACATCAACAGCCACAATTTGAAGCTCGAGTGGATCCTGGACACCCATCCGCATGCCGATCACTTTTCGGCCGCGGGTTATCTCAAGGCAAAAACCGGCGTGCCGACAGCGATCGGCGGGCGCGTGAAGCAAGTGCAGCGGATCTGGCAACGGATCTATAACTTCTCGGATCTCCCGTGTGACGGCTCACAATGGGATCGGCTGTTTTGCGACGGCGAGACCTTCAACATCGGCGAGCTGGAAGCGCGCGTCACGCACTCGCCAGGACACACCTTGGCGTCGATAAGCTATGTCATCGGCGATGCAGCGTTCATTCACGACACACTTTTCATGCCCGATAGCGGCTCCGCCCGTGCAGATTTTCCAGGCGGCAGCGCAGCTGATCTGTGGCAGTCCATCCAGGACATTTTGAGCTTACCCGGCGAGACCCGTCTCTTTACCGGTCACGACTACAGGCCGGGAGGGCGCCAGGCTCTGTGGGAGAGTTCGGTGGCGGAGCAGAAAGAGAAAAACCAGCACGTCGCCGGTCAATCTCGGAGTGCGTTCATCAGGCTTCGAGAGGCGCGAGACAGGGCATTGCCGATGCCAAGGCTCATGTTGCATGCCCTCCAGGTCAATATTCGCGGAGGAGAGCTGCCTCAGGTCGAGGAAAATGGCCTGCGTTATCTGAAAATCCCGCTCAACGCGCTGCCGCATCGCCGGATTAGCGACGAATTGGATGGCTCTCTCCAGCAGTTCCTGCGCGCGATCGCTTCAGGATCACTGATCGGATGTACGCTCGGTCCGATTGGCTGAGGCGAGTCGATCCTCGCCACGCCCTATTGATGTACGTCCTCGGGATCAGCAATCCTCGGAAGTGATCGCGGTAAGCAATTGCAGTGGCGCGTCTGCAACACTATTATCGATCGGAGGGGATATCTCGGATGTGGGATAGGATCATAAAGCTTCGGATATCGAGCCACACCTGGGAGGTAATTCTTTTGGGGACGAAAAGCTTGAGGCGAAGCTCAAGTAGCCGATGTATGTACTGGTGATTTGGCGCGATTCCAGTCGACTAGAGCAATTTGATAGGTGCTCCAGACAGGCCGGAACTACCGAAGGCTGATCGCGGCTTTCATGTTCCTCGCGCGCAACTAAATAGCCGGATTTGGCGCTCCTAACTCGTTCCCATGGCCGGCACAGTTGACTGCGGGCGACCCGGGCAGCGATCATAGCGATCGCCCACCAAAATCACCGCTTGTTCTCCCTTAGCGCTCTTGGTGTTTCAACGCGATGCCCTCAAACATAGATGCGACCGGTCTTGCCGCATTAAGGCGCGGACGTCTAAGTTACACGACGCGAATGCCAGTCCTATCCTTTCCACATCGTCGAGCGGAGAAGAGCCACCTCAAAGCCCTTGGCCGCGCCGGAGCGCTTGATAATTTCGATGGTCCATGTGCCGAGATTGGCCAGAGCCTGCGACAGTTTTTCTCCGGCATAGGCGCCGTCGGCGAACAGATGGCGTAACCAGGGATAAAGCCGTCGAATGGAGGCGCTGACGCCGACTGCCCCATCCCTGTCCTGGATGTTAGCCGTGTGCACCGTCAGCCCGACCAAGTGTCCCTCGGTGTCGGTAATGATGTGGCGCTTGCGGCCTTTGAATCAGAGCGATGGCCCCGCCGAAGAGCGCTGGCAAGAATGACACCTGGATCAGGTCCACAATCGGGATCAGGACGACGCCGACTGCCAGCCAGACCAAGAGGTAGGGAAACATGAACAGCAAACTTGCGTGCTACCGCGGAGGCCCAATGGTCTGCTGCCAAACATGGGCCAACGGCGCCGCCAGCAGCGGGGCCATCATCCCCATCAGCATAGCGCACCACGATAACGCGACCAGCGTCAGGTCACCCCTGCAACCGCCGCTTCAGCCCTAGCCGTAAGCGCCTGCGCGAATGTTCCCCTTAAACAAAGATCAGGTGTTGTGGGAACCATCTTTGACCAGACCATAAAAGCCCAGCCCAGCAGCGTGACGGACAGCAAGGGCCGTGGCAGTCGACGAAGCAAAATCCAAATGGCACTAACGACCCGCATGTTATCGTCCTGACAGTAAATTCGTCGCTAGAAACAGAAGCTTTTTGGCACTGGGAATATCAGTTCATCGATGGCACTCACGGAGTTGCCGTGATCGGCAAACAAGGCCCGCGCGTTTCCTCGAATGGAAGGCATAAACCCCATCCGAGAATTGCCGGCGTTACAGAGAAATTTAGATGATCAACTATACTTAAAGTTAAGCTAGCTACAATAGAAATTTGA
This sequence comes from Mesorhizobium sp. M0028, assembly GCF_040323855.1. Taxonomy (NCBI): domain Bacteria; kingdom Pseudomonadati; phylum Pseudomonadota; class Alphaproteobacteria; order Hyphomicrobiales; family Phyllobacteriaceae; genus Mesorhizobium; species Mesorhizobium sp. M0028. The sequence goes on along the minus strand of NZ_JAMYVG010000010.1, from coordinate 75,358 downwards.
GCGGCCAGTATCCGGCACCTCCATTTCTCACTAGGAGGTTCCACCAATTGGAGCCGCATCTGCCATCGTCGGCCAAATGTTCCGACGGATTCTGTTTCCTCAGGTGGCTCTCACGCAATTCCCGACCTGACAACCTCGATGATGGTCATCATGAAGGCGCTTTCACTCGGATTTGCCATCGAGGTCGTCGATATATTCGCCCAGTCCCAGCTGACCGCCGCGCTGAACTTCTACTACCTCGAAGCCTTCGTAATTGCCGTCGTGATCTATATGGTTATTGCCTATATCGTCACACAGATTGCCGATCGGCTGGAGCAAGCCCTTAGGGTACGGACCTGAGCGAAGCGTCGTCAGGACCCGCGCAGCAAGGGCGCGGTGGCGGCGTCTTCCTCGCCTCCGATGCCTGAAGGTTTTATCAACGGCCGTACGCTCTACGTCTACGTCTACGGCGGCATCACCGCATCGCCGTGACATTGGACTCGCATGAGCGATGCGAAATGTAGCGTTTGGCCCCTATGTCGCCCGATTCCTGACAGCTCTTGCCATCCAAGAACTTTAGATGAAGCGGAAGATCGGCAACTGCTTTTCGTCCTGAACACTCTGGAGACGCCTGTTGCAGTGCCGGCGATACTGTCGGGAGCTGACTTGTAATCGGCGCGCCGGTGGAGGCCGCGATCAATCTCGATGCTCACGGGTGCGCCTTGGTTCGCCTTTACCCTATCCCGGCGCCGAGCCGAAATGTTGGATCATCAGTTCGGTGAGCACCCGGATTTTCCGCGCCGGGTGCTGTCCCGGCGGTCGGACGACATATATGCCGGCCTCAGGAAACCGATAGCGTGTCATCACCGGGACCAAGGCGCCGGAAGCCAAATGGTCCTCGGTCAGGAAATCCGGCAGCGCGGCGATCCCTAGGCCCGCCACTGCCGCGGCGACGAGCGCGACGCCGTTGTCCGCCTTGAACCGTCCCTGCGGGTGAGCGGTAACAGTCTTGTCTGCGTCGATAAGTTGCCAAGCTTCCGTACCCTGCAACACGGCTTGGTGCATCGGAAGGTCGTCAAGCGTCTCTGGAGCTCCATGCTCCTTGATGTAATCCGGACTCGCGACGAGCCTTCCATAGATCGGCCCTATGCGACGCGCGATCAGGTCGGAGTCGGGAAGGTAGCCGACACGTATGGCGCAGTCGAAACCCTCTCCGACAAGATCGACGAAGCGATCACTGTAAGACGCATGCACGCTCAGCAGCGGGTGGCGCTTCGCAAGTTCTGCAAACACCGGCGCCAGATGTGTTGTTCCGAAGGAGAGCGGCGCTGCGATCCGCAGGCGCCCGCGCAGCTCGCCAGCGGGCAGGATGGTCTCCCGCGCGACATCTATTTCGGCGCAGACCCGGGCCGCGTGGTCGCGGAACGTGACGCCGGCTTCGGTCAGCGCGGCGCCCCGGGTGGTCCGTGCGAGAAGCTGCACACCAAGTTCCGCTTCCAGCCGGAACAGTCGCCGGCTGACGATGGATTTGGAGACCCCGAGCCGGCGGGCGGCCGGCGAGACGCCGCCAGCATCGGCCACTTCGACAAATGTTTGCAGGTCCTCAAGGTCCAACATGAGCGTTCCACTTTTCGCGACACAGCTTGCCTTGATGTAACACTACCACATCGCCTTCGGGAACGATGTGTGTGGATTGGTGGAGGCCGATGGGCCTCTGACCACCCTTTTCAGACAGCGCAGGTATCACGAATGCAAAATCAAACCACGACACTTGCGGCTGCCGGCCGTGTGCTGATCGCCGTTCTGTTTCTTCTGAGCGGCCTCGGCAAGATCGCGGCCCCCGCGATGACACAAGGCTATATCGCCTCGGCGGGTCTTCCGGCACCGCTTCTCGGCTACCTGATCGCGATCATCGTCGAGGTCGGAGGCGGGGTGTTGCTCGTGATTGGATATCAGACACGGATCATCGCCCTGGTCCTGGCGGGCTTTAGCGTGGCGGCCGCGTTGGCGTTTCACCATGATCTCGCGGACCAGAACCAACTGATCCATTTCCTCAAGAACATCGCTATTGCCGGTGGTCTGCTTCAGGTCGCTGCCTTCGGCGCGGGCTCGTTAAGCCTGGATGCCCGCCGGACCCAGCCCGTGCATTGAAGCAAACCAGCCGATGATTTGGGACGACCGGGCATCAGCAAACCCGGTCGCGTGTCCTACTCACGCCCAGACAAAGGAAATCGTTATGAGTGAAGCCCACGGTGTCTGGACTGCGGAACAGGTCGCGCTCATCCTGATCGACTATCAGAAAGAGATGTTCGAGAAGGTGAAGTCCGAGACGACACCGGACGAGATCGATCTGAACGTCCGGTTTCTGATCAGGGCCGCCAAAGCTTTCAATATCCCTGTGGTGCTGAGCACGGTCGGCGTTGAGATGGGCGTGAACGGTCCGACCCGAGCTTCGATCAGGGACGAACTGTCCGACGTCGAAGTCATCGACCGAAGCTCGATGGATGCCTGGGAAGATGCCGCATTCCGGGCCGCTGTCGAAAAGACGGGCAGAAGAGGCTGATCTTCGGCGCGCTCTACACCGAGATCTGTCTGGCATTCCCGGTCATCGACGCAATGGACGATGGCTACGAAGCCATGTTCGTCGTCGACGCGGTTGGCGGCATGTCACAGCTCGCCCACCGCACCGCGATCGAACGCCTGACGGCAGCCGGTGCGGTCCCGAATACGTCTCTCGCGCTAGTCACCGAGCTGTTCCGCGATTGGAAGTCGGCGCTCGCCGACCCGGTCCGGGACGTCATCAAGTGGTACATGCCCGAGGCTCAGAAGCTCGCAAGGCCGCAGCGTTTTCCCTGACGAGATGCGCCATGACTGGCTGCTGATGGCGAGTTGCGGGCGCCACCGAGTGATCTCCTCGCAGGCAGCCTCGGCTCTCTGAATGACGCCCCCGGGGCTCGCTTCTCGATGCAGGCTCGACCTGGGGATCGGAAACTTGGCGGAAGGAGCCACGTGACAATGCGTGGCAAACTGACTCGGGATCCTGGCACAAACGATGCCAGTACATGCAGACCCTCTGAGTTTCACAAACGCGTCGTTCAGGGGCGTGAACCAGGTGACGTTCAGCTATCGGACGAATGCGGAGGCGGCGGCGGCGTTGCTGCCTCCCGACCTGGAAATCGAACAAGACACCAAAGTGTCGGTGATGTTCCTGTCCTACGGGTTCAGCAGCGTCGGTCCGTTCCGGGAATACATCCACATCATCCACGCGCGTTTCCGCGGCGAAAATGTCGGATTTGTCCGCACATCTTCATTTCCAACGAACGAGGAATGCTCGCCGGGCGGGAGAGAGAGGGGTATCCGAAGCTGCTGGGCGAGATCGATTTCGACATGAACCAGTCCAATGTGTACGGGCTGGTCACGGCCCGGTTGTCGCGACCGGCCGACGTTGTGCTGGCGCAAGGGATTTTCCGCCCCAGCCAATTGGTCGGCGAAATCAGTGCGGACAATCCGCAGGTCGTCAAGGCGTTCGGATTGCGGGTCATCGGCTCGGCGGTTCCCGGCGGTCCCCTGGCCGTGTGCGAATTCGTGCGGTCGGCACTGGAGTTTTACGCTGGGGAAATCTGGTCCGGGGACGGCTCGCTGATGTTTACCGGAGCTTCGGCGTTCTCTGCGGTGCATCAACTGCCGATCGCCGGAGCCGTAGAGGCTACCGCGTTTTACAATTCCGCGTTCCGGCTGCGCCGGCCCATCGAAACATATCCGTTCGACGCGTGATGCAGCGCCGAAGGCGAGGACCTGTTAAGCTCGCCCCGTCGACACCCGTTTGTAGGTCTTCAAGGTCCAACATTAGCGTTCCGCGTTTCGCGACACAGCTTGGCCAACAGCAGGGCTACCGCATCGCACGGTCGGAGCGATACCATCAACATTAAGCGCCTCGCTTCCACCGGAGGAGCAGCAATGACGGAGACGAGAAGCGACGTCCTTGCGCTTAGCGCGCGTGGAGCATTGAGCGCCGCTCTGCCGTTTGATGCGGCATTCGGTCAAACTCAAGAGCTGCCAAATCAGAGAACAAATGTGGGGAGCAATCCGATGCCTGGTAGATTCGTTATCGCGAATGAAGCCCAGCTCAAGGTCGATGACTTTGGATCGTCCCGGCGGCTCAGCGATCCGCCCAGTACGGGCGCCAAGCAACTCACGGTGATCGAGGTCAATTTCGATCCGGGCAAAGGACACAGTTTCCACAAGCATCCCGACCAAGAAGAGGTGGTGCTTGTCCTTGCCGGGCAGGTCGAGCAGTGGATCGATCGTGAGAAGCGCATCCTCGGTCCCGGCGATTCCGCCTTCATCCCGGCAGATGTCGTGCACGCCTCGTTCAATACCGGCGACCAGCCCGCGAAGATCGCCGCAATCCTCGGACCCTCCGTCAGACCGACAGGGTACGAGGTGGTCGATGTCTCCAGCGATGCACCGTGGAATACGCTGCGGAAGTAAAAAGCCGCGGACGAAACGACGGATCATGCGATCCGGTTCTGGCCTTCTTGGCTTCAGTGCAGTCGATGCCGTTGGGAGACATACGAGGCGCCGCACGCGGGTGATCATGGCCGTGGGCGGGAAGCGGAAAGCGAGCGGTGACCGCGCTCGATATACCGAAGCAACAGGCAGGCGAGGCTATACGGGCATAGTCATGCAGCCTTCGGCACGCCGCTGCGGTGAATACGCAGCCGCCTCGATCTAGGTTTACGTCCGACGCAGCCGTTCCAGTTTTCGCGACACAGCTTGGCGCTGTGCGAGGCTACCGTCGCGCGCCTTTGAACAGCATCTTGGATCGGTCAGTACCAAGGAGAGTGTTATGGCAAGTATTCTGGTCCTCAACAGCAGTGTTCTTGGCGACGGGTCCGTTTCCAAAATTCTGGTCGAGGAAGCTGTTCACCGCTTGCTGGAGGCCAGCCCCGGCGCAACCGTTATTCGTCGCGACCTTGGTACCGTGCCGGTTCCGCATCTTACCACCGCCGATGTGGCGGGTGTCCGCGGCGAGCCCGCGACCGACACGGAACTCGCCGCCCGAGCTCTTTCGGACGAACTGATTGCCGAACTCCGCTCCGCGGACGCCGTCGTGATTGGCGCGCCGATGTACAATTTCAGCATCCCGACCGGCCTGCGCGCCTGGTTCGATTACGTTCTGCGTGCTGGCGAGACGTTCAGCTATTCGGAGGCGGGTCCGCAGGGGCTGCTGACCGGCAAGCGCGTCTTCGTCATCGAGTCTCGGGGCGGTCTTTACTCTGAAGGTCCCGCTCAGGCGATGGATTTCCAGGAACCCTATCTGCGGACCCTTCTGGGCTTCATCGGGCTGACCGATGTCACTTTCATCCACGCCGAGAAGATCGGCTTCGGGCCTGAAGCGCGCGAGGCTGCGCTCTCGGGTGCAATGCAGGCGCTCGCTAAAGCCGCCTGACCCACGCCACGCACAGGAGGCGGCAATGACCATTTCGAGTGCGACGGTCGACCTAGCGGTGGAAGAGGTTCTGCTTCCACCTGTTCGGGATCTTGGTGATGGCTTCAAGGTTCGTCGCGCGCTGCCGTCTGCGCAGCGCCGGACGGTCGGTCCCTTCATCTTCCTCGACCATTTCGGACCGATCGTGTTCCGCGCCGGGGCCGGCCCGGAGATCCGGCCGCATCCGCATATCGGCCTTTCGACGCTGAGCTATCTACTCGAGGGCGAGATGGTTCATCGCGACAGCGCCGGCAATGTCGAGACAATCCGGCCCGGCGACGTGAACTGGATGACGGCGGGCAGGGGCATCGTCCATTCGGAGCGTTCGCCTGCGAAATTCCAGACGCAGGGCGGGGCGATGTTCGGCCAGCAGATCTGGGTCGCCCTGCCCAAGGCCCTGGAAGAGATGGAGCCGGGTTTCTCCCATCATGCCGAAGACTTCTTGCCTGCGCTCGAAGCGGACGGAGTCTCGCTCACCATCGTTGCGGGCGAAGCTTTCGGAGAACGCTCGCCGGTGCCGGTTTATTCGGACCTGATGTATGTCGATGTCGTGCTCAAGCCCGGCGCGCGCCTGCAGGTCCCAGCCCAGCATATCGAGCGCGCGATGTTTGTCGTCTCGGGCGAGATTGAAGTCGCGGGCCAGACGGGCAGCTTCGGCGAAGCGCAGTTCGTGGTCTTCAAGCCCGGCGCCGAGATCGTGCTGCAAGCGCGCAGCGGCGCCCATCTGATGATGGTGGGCGGAGAACCCTTTCCCGAGCCGCGCCACATCTACTGGAACTTCGTCTCGAGCTCCAAGCACCGGATCGAACAGGCGAAGGACGACTGGCGGCAGGGGCGCTTTCCCGAGATCGCTGGCGAGACCGAGTTCATCCCGCTGCCTCCTGACCCATTGCGCATTGCGCCCCGCGGCTGACAACACATTGCAAGGAGGTGTTATGGAAATCGGTGTCGACAGTTTCGCGGCAATCCTCCCTGATCCGGCGACGGGCAAACTGCCTTCGGCAACCGACCGCATGGCCGATCTCCTCGAGGAGGTCGAGGTTGCCGACGACGTCGGCCTCGACGTGTTCGGCATCGGCGAGCACCACCGTGCCGAATTCCTCGATTCCGCACCCGCGATCATTCTGGCGGCCGCGGCTGCCCGCACCAAGAGTATCCGCCTCACGAGCGCCGTCACGGTCCTGAGCGCCGCCGATCCTGTGCGGGTGTTTCAGGAGTTTGCAACCCTCGACCTGATCGCGAAGGGGCGTGCCGAGATCGTCGTTGGCCGCGGTTCCTTCGGTGAGGCCTATCCATTGTTCGGCTTTCGGATGGAGGACTATGACGATCTTTTTGCGGAGAAACTCGAGCTCTTCCTCAAGCTTCGCGAGAAGACCCACCTCGCGTGGGAGGGGCGCTTCCGCCCGGCACTCACCGGGCAAGGCGTTTTCCTCCGGCCGCATCAGCAGCGCCTGCCGGTGTGGCTCGGCGTCGGAGGTACGCCGCAATCCTTCGCACGCGCCGGAACGCTCGGCCTCCCACTGATGGTCGCGATCATCGGCGGCAGCTTTGAGCGCTTCCGCCCGCTCGTCGATCTCTACCGCGAGAGCGGACTGCGCGCCGGGCACGCGCTTGAGCAACTCACAGTCGGTGCCCATGCGATGGGCTTCGTCGGAGAGACCATCGCAAAAGCCAAGGATGCCTTCTTCCCCGGCTGGGCGCATCTGACAACGACGATTGGCCGCGAACGCGGTTGGTTTGCACCGTCGCGCCAGCAGTTCGAGGCGATGTGCGGCCCGGAGGGCGCCTTTCTGATCGGTGATCCGGACACTGTCGCCAGCAAGATGCTCGATGCCGACAGCGCACTCGGCGGCGTATCGAGGATCACCTTCCAAATGAGCACGGCATCCCTCGAAACCGCTGCGATGAAGCGCTCGATCGAGCTGCTCGGAACCGAAGTAGCGCCGATCGTCCGCGCGGCGCGGTCAAAGCACGGGGCACCGACTGAAAAGGAGACCTCAAATGCCGAACTCTTCTGAACACTTGAGACGCTCCGCCGCAGTCACCGGCGCTGGCGGTGGCCTTGGCCGCGACATCGCGCTCGGACTGGCGGCCAAGGGCTATACTGTTTTCGGCACGGCCATGTCCGCCGCAGAGGTCCAGGATCTGAAGGACGCCTCCGGTGGACGCGTCAGCCTGACCGTCTGCGACATGACCAAGGAACAGGCCGTGAAAGCCTGGGCTGACGACGTGTCCGACGCGCTCGGCGATGGCGCCCTCGATCTTCTGATCAACAACGCAGGGATCCTTACCCCCGGCCCGATCGAGATTTTGCCGCTCGACGCCATCCGGCGCGAATTCGACGTCAACGTGTTCGGCGCCCTCTCGGTCATGAATGCGTTCCTGCCCGCATTGAGGAAGGCGCGCGGTCGCATCGTCCAGGTGAGCACCTGGACCGCCAGCGTACCGCTCCCGTTCAATGGGCCATCAGGCGCATCGAAGGTCGCCCTGGAGGTATTTGCGGCCGTCTACCGTGCCGAGCTGAAGCGCTTCGGCATCGATGTCGTGGTGGCTGCGGCAGGCAATATGAAGACTGGGGGACCGGCGAAAACGGCTGCCGCTCTAAAGCGGGTCGCGGACGATATGACCTCTGAACAGCGCGAGTTATACGGTCAAACATTCGAAACCTTCGCGAACACGCTCAACGGCATGCAGAGCAGTGGGCTCGAGTCGGCTGCGGCCGCGAAGCGTATCGTCGAACTGGCCGAACAGGTACCTGCACCGAGCCGCGCGCCGGTGGGACAGGACGCCGACGAAATGCTCCGCGCAGCTCGCGAGAAGTCCGACGCTGAACTGGATGGGCTCCGGCTTCAAGTCGCCGGCCTGAGCTAGGGCCTTCCAGCAAATCCACACTTCATAAGAAGGAGATACCCCATGCTTGAGCTCGTAGACGGCAACGACAGCCGTGCCGTTCGCAATAATGACAACATCCTTGGCTTCTATGATCTGGTGATCAACCAGAAGAAGGCGGAAGAATATGTGCCCAAGTTCATCGCGCCGGGTTACATCCAGCACAATCCCCTGATCGCAGATGGGCCAGTCGCCCTGGCGCAGTTTTTTGGCCAGATCAACAAGGAACGCGCTCTGGCGCGCGTCGTGGTCCACAAAATCATCGCCCTCGACGACTACGTCTGGGCCCATGTGAATTTTCTGAATCTTTTCAACGACGACCCGAATGACACCGGGATCGCCGGCGTCGACATCTACAAAATGGATGCCAACGGCAAAGCGATCGAGCATTGGGACACCTTGCAGGTGGTCGGCGATCCGCAGAACTCGGCCCCGTTGATCGCGCCAAACATTCCTCGCGCCAATGCAAATGGAATGTTCTGAAAGGGAAACGGTTACGCAAAGCCGCCTCCGACCGCGAAAGCTGACGAATCAGGAAGGGCGAAAAGATGAACTACGCCATCGTTGGATCGGGAGCGATCGGCACCGCGCTCGCTCGGCGTTTCGTTGCCAACGGAATCGACATCGCCATCGCCAACTCGAAGGGCCTAAAGAGCTTGGCTGGTTTGGTTAGTGAACTTGGGCCCATCGTAAAGCCTGTGACTGCCTCCGAAGCTCTCCGGGCCGACGTCGTCATTTTGGCTATCCCTTTCGACGCAGTACAGGATGCAGTGAAGGATGTTGAATGGGACAGCCGCATCGTGGTCGACGCCACGAACGCGATCGACTTCCCGGCGTTCTCGCCGCGCGACCTCAAGGGTCGTTTGTCGACGGAGATCGTTGCTGACGCCGTCCCGGGTGCGCGTGTGGTCAAGGCCTTCAACACGCTTCCGGCCGCAATCCTCGGGGCCGACCCGGCGGTGCTCGGCGGCCGTCGTGTGCTGTTCGTCTCGGGTGACGATCCATCGGCTCGGCTCGCTGTCGTGGACCTTGTCGAGCGCCTCGGCTTCGCCGCCGTCGATCTGGGCGGTATCGCTGAAGGCGGCCGTGCGCAGCAGTTCGGCGGTGGTGTTTCCGGCCAGGAATTCGTTCAACTCGGATGACCAGCACGCGCCACGATGGCAGCGAAAGGTTGAATTGGAGAAGGCGGTATGTCCTCAAACTTAGAAGGGAACAAAGCACTGGGGCGGCGATTCTTCGCCGCCATCGAAAGCGGGAATTTCAGCGTCTTCGACGAGATCGTTACGCAGGATTATGACGACCATCTGGCTGGGCAAGGTCGGGGGCGCGAGGCGCTCAAGCAGTACTTCGCGGGGCTTCACTCAGCGTTTGCTGATCTGAAGCTACCGATTTCGGCGATCGTCGCCGAAGGCGACCAGGTTGCTGTCCTGAATGCCGTCCGCGGGACGCACAAAGGCGATTTCGCCGGTGTCAAGGCCACTGGCAGAGAGATCAATACAATGGCGTTTCGGCTCTACCGAATTGAAAATGGGCATCTCGCCGAGCATTGGGAAGTTGCGGACTTCTCGACGCTTATGCAGCAACTTCAAGGATGATCGCGGATGTCAATGGTTCGCACGGGCGTACCTGCTAGCGAGACTGTTTGATATGATGGCCGAGGCGTTTCAGGCGGTGTTGGCAGTTCTCGTGTTGCTCGCGGTGCGGACGGCAAGCTACGAAGCGAACAGAGCGAGCCGCGATTGTCCTTCGAGCTTCGCCATCTTCGTTAACAGGTCGCGGCTGCCGAGTATTGGGACTTCCGCAAGGCGGCGTTGGCGTACATGGCTACAAGCATCGGATGGCGGCCTCATTCGCTTTCGCTGATTTGAACTTTGCAGATCTCGGCCATCGTGGCCGCAGACGACCAAGTGGCAGCCTTAAACGCCTTCTCCGGCAGGCACGGAGGCGATTTCGTTGGAATATGTCCACAAACAGAAGAATCGACGCGATGGCATCTCAGCTTTGCCGTATCCAGAATGGCCACCTTGCGGAGCATTGTGAAGTCGCGGACCTTGCCAGTTGTAGGGTGAAGCACGGTGAGGGCACTCCCTCCACATCATCGGTCAGGAGGCCTAAGCTTGGCTGGGAAATTTTTGAGACAAACGAATTGCGCAGAGGCGCCGGATGTGAGGCGAAATTTTGAATGAGAATGCGCTGAGATCGTTGCTGGGCAACGCAACGTCAGCTTTCGTCACCAGCCAAATCGTGAGGGCGCTATGTGAGCGCGGGCCACTGTCGGCCGCACAGGTTGCCCGGCTCACCGGACTTGCTCGCTCTACCGTGTCAACCGCGGTGGGGGAGCTGAAGCTCTTGGAAATTGTCATTGAGGGACCTGCGACCAATAGCACCCCTAGGGCAATCGGCCGACCGGCGACCCCGCTAACGCTCAATCCGCGTGCCGGCACGTGCGTGGGCGTTCACCTCAACCAGCAGGACATCCGCCTGGCGATCGCCGATGTCTCACATTCAGTAATTTTGGAGAAAAGTATCGAAGTTGAACCGGGCTATTCGCCCCAATGCGCGGCGGCCGTCGTGAGGGACATCGTGACCGTGGCTTACGGGGTTTGCGGGCTGGACATCTCGGCCCTGCTCGGCGTCGGCGTCTCGGTCTGCGGGCCGGTCAGCCCTGGGGGCATGGTGCAGCGCGCCAACGGCATGCCAACCTGGGCGGGAGTGAACATTTCGCAGATTTTCGGCGCCGTGTTGGAGAAGCCGGTCTTCGCGGACAACGAGAGCAACTGCTCGGCGCTGGCCGAAATGATGTGGGGTGCAGCCGCCGGTTATGAAGACTTCGTCCTGTTGAAACTCGATCTCGGTGTGGGCGGCGCGATCGTTCGCAACGGCAAAGTTATCACTGGGGTCGCCGGAGGGGGCGGCGAATTCGGTCACATGAGCATCGAGCCTAATGGCGGATTGTGCCGCTGCGGCAACCGTGGATGCCTCGAAGTTCAGATTGGCGTCGATCGCTCCCTGCAAGAGATGTCGAGGCTTTATGGGCGCATCATCACTATTTACGACGTGTCGGCGATGGCGTCCCAGGGTGATGTGGGCGCGCGTCGAATGATCGAGGACATGGCGGAACAGGCCGGCCGAGGGCTCGCCCTTATCGGCACGATCATCAATCCGCCGCTCGTCATCGTCAGCGGGCGTATGACGCGAGCAGGCGACATGCTGCTCAAGCCTCTCGTTGCGGTCTACGAAAAGCACACGCTGATGAAGGCACGCGATGTGCCTTCCCCGATGCGCACCCGCGTCATGATCGGAAAGCTGGCGGAGAATGATGCGGTGCTCGGTGCCGTCGGCTTGGCGCTTCGTGGGCTAGCTGCCTTACCTTGATCATGAGAGGGTCCTCAGGCTCGCTCATCTCGCGTTGGCTTTTCGTTCAAATCCGGCCGTGCTCTCAAAGTCGAAAAACTGCTGGATGGCCAGGGCTGCTGTCCCGCGTGACCACACATTGTTGTCCCAGTCGATTTCGACCGCTGGCGGTTTCTCAAACGAGGATTCTCTGACAGTGTTCACGAGGGGGTCGACGAGCGCAGGGCCGAAGCGGACCGCCTCGCCTCCAACGATGACAACTTCCGGATCGACCAGATCGATCATTGCGGTTACCCGACGCCCGATGTCACAACCGACTTCGCGCAGATACTCTAATGCGAGCCGGTCGCACTTCGCTGCGGCCTGCTGAAGGTCGACAGGGGTCTTGGGGGAGCGCTTGCGGATCTCCTGCCAAGCGCGGACTATCGCCGGTTCCGACAAGCGTCGATCCCAGCTCAGCCGCTCCTCGGTGGCGATCGAGCCGGCGTCTTCCTTGACCGGGAATCCGATCTCGCCAGCAGCGAAACGCGCACGGCGATGGATCTGACCGTTGAAGATAAACGCCGCCCCGACGCCGGTTCCAATGATCAGCACCAGCACTGAGTTGCGCCGACGCCCGTGGCCGAACAGCTGCTGAGCTATTGCGAATGCATTGACGTCGTTGTCGACCCAGACCGGCACACTGATGCGTGATGCAATAAGTGCCGCTATCGGCACGTCCCTCCAGTCGAAGCGCTGCGATACCAGGCAAATCCCTCTGTTCACGTCGATCAGCCCGGGCATCGCCATGCCAACACCGACAAGTTTCTGACGACCTTCGCGCCTATTCCGCAGGAGTGTGGAGACGCCCTTCTGGACCGCTGCAGCGACCGTGGCCGGCTCATGGTCAGCGAGCGGCAACTCGCAAGTGCCGATCGGTTGGGTGGAGAGGTCGGTGAGCGTACCCTCTAGCCGGTGCTGCGATAGCTTGAAGCCGATGGACCAATGCCTTGCGTAATTGATACTGAGCGGTATCGGGCGACGGCCGCCACTGCTTTGCGCGCTCTTGCCTTCAACAACGATGCCTTCCTCGATCAACTCGCCCGCAACGCCAGACACTGCGGCTGGGCTGAGGCCCGTCATCGCCGCTACTTCCATGCGGCTGAGCTCGCCCTCCCGCCGTAAACAATTGAGGATGAAGGCCTCGCTCAACGGCCGCCCGCGCGACAGGGATTGGATGGATGGCGCCGACGAGCTGGTGATCAAGCTGTCCTCGCCCGATCCTTTCCGCCGGCCGCAAGGCATGAGCCTTGCCGCCTTCACCGATTTCCTGGTCGAGCAGTTCCGCGACACGGTGGCCCGGGTCGGCGCCGACAGAATCGGCGCTTTCGTTGGTGAGCCCGTGCAGGCCTCGGGCGGTGTCATCGTGCCGCCCGACGGCTATCTCAAGCGCATCCGCGAGATCTGCCGCGACAACGACATCCTCTATGTCTCCGACGAGGTGGTGACGGGCTTCGGCCGGCTTGGCCATGTCTTCGCCTCGGGCGAGGTCTTCGGCATCGATCCCGATATGATCACTTTCGCCAAGGGCGTCACCTCGGGCTATTTTCCCGCTCGGCGGCGTCATCATCTCGGAACGGCTGCTGGAACAACTGCGCCGCTCGAACCATCCCGATGCGATGTTCGGTCATGGGCTGACCTACACCAGCCACCCCGTCGGCTGTGCGGTGGCGCTGAAAAACCTCGATTTGCTGGAAGAAAGCGTGCTTGCGCATACGCAGGCGGTCGCCCCCTATTTCCAGGCGCAGCTGAAGACGCTGGAAGAGTTGCCGCTGGTCGGCGAGGTGAGGGGCTTGGGACTGATGGGCTGTGTCGAATGCGTCGCCGACCGCGAAAGCAAGGACCCGCTGCAGCTCGACAAGGATGTCGGAAAACGTATCGATGCCCATTGCTATGAGCTCGGCCTCCTGGTGCGGCCGCTGATCAACATGTGCGTGATGTCGCCGCCACTGATCATCAGCCGAGAGCAGATCGACGACACGGTGGCGATCCTGCGCGAAGGCATTTCACGGACGATGGATGATCTACGCAAAGAGGGTGCTTGGCAGGGGTGAGGTGAGCTGTACAGGCGGCATCGAAGGCCGGCATGCCATAGCCCGGGCTTGCCCGCTCGATGACATCGAAACCGCCGAGACCCCAGGCATAGCCCAGCCAGCCCTGGTAGAGGGCACCTAGCTTGTTTCGGCGCGAAGAATCGTAGGTGAGCGCGATCGACGGCTCGATGCCATGGAAGTCCGAAAGGTCGATGCCAATGGCATAGCCCAGATTGCCGTTGCCAGAGTTCTTCGGCAGATCCACCTTCGGCGTGCCGATCGCCTCTGGATCGCCGCTTTCGGAGGTCGTCGTCGTCGCCAACGTCGTCGCGGCAGGCTCCTCGGGCGCGGCCTGGCTGTCGGTCGACTGATCTGTCGTTCCTACCTCGGCCGCCGCGTCGGGAGCCTCGGCCGCGGGCGCGGCATCTCCCGTGGCATTTGCCGCCGGCGTTGCACCAGCATCATCCGTACCGGAGGCTGTTCCCGAACTCAGCGCTGCCCCGCCATTACCAAAGCCGCCGTCCGATGGTGCGCCAACATCTGGCGAAGTCCCTTGCGCCTCCTGCGCAAAGGCCGCCATCCCTGCAGAGCTTCTAATATAAGAAACAAAAGATGTATCCGCGCCGAAGACGCCTGCGGCAAGCATTGCCGCACCAACAAGCAACTTGTTCATGATTCCCCCGAGCCCAAGTTGCTTATTTCTACTCAACATCCACCAAACGGGTACGACGCCAATTCGTCACAGAGGCAATATCCACAGGGAAATTTTCGAAAGGCACCAGTGGCACCCGTCAATCGTCTTCTGCTCAGCGAGTTAGGCAGCGTGAACAAAACTTTGCGATTGCCGCCTGCGAATCGCTGCGCTGCTCGGACTTCCCCTCCATCGTCGTATTTCAGGCGCGGCAGCAGCTGCCACCCTGCCGGCTAGAGCGCCGCTTACCGTGAAAGCCCCTGTTCGAGCTTTCCGAAGCGCACCAGATCGTTCAGCGCGGAACGGATTTGCGGCCAGGGGAATTCGGAGCATTCCTCCCAGCCTCGCCCTTACGCAATACAGCGTCGAGCTTGCCCGCCACACCAGCAAGAGTGGTGGCGGGGGGTCGTTGAGAACGCTTCCAGCAGATAGTCAGCCCGCTCACCTGTGGCGCCTTGTCACCACGGGCGAGACGGGCGCGCCGGTGCTCACGCGACACCGCAACGCTGGCGGGATGGATGGCATAGGCCTCGATGTCGCGCGCCCACAGCCAACGCGCCAGCCAAAAGCCGACGCCGGCCGCCTCACAGGTGACGGCGATGCGCTTGATCGTGTGCCCGGCTTCGTCGCGCCAGCGCTGCAGCAGCTTCAACAGTGATGGTGCGGCAGCATCGATCTTCTTGAGGGGCTGGCGCTTGAGACCCGGTACGAGCGCGGCGACGAGCCACTTCGCCTTGCTCATTTCGATGACGGCGATGACCGTGTTATCCTGTTCAAGAGCGGTAAGGGACCGGCTCGCGTCAAAAGACTGCGACATGGGGTGCCTCCTTCTGATGGTGGATCCAACAGCGCCTAAGGTGCCCCACTCTCGCCGCTCGCCCCATAGCGTCTACTCCCCACTTTTACGGTGATCGAGCAGCTCTGATCTTTCTTCGCCTTGGCGGCCGCCGGGATGCAGTGCCCGAAATCACGGGCGCCTGACGCACGAGATCGACGACGCGCGATTGATGAATCGAAAATTAGCGCTCAAGCCCCTTGAGCCAACGTTCGGAGTCGATCCGATCCGGTTGAGAGTATTGGTCGGCATTGTCGGCTCTGCCGCGGGCAAGCAAATACTCGACGACACGGATCGGCTTGAACTCTTCCTTCAGAACGGCAATAGCCTCTTTGGGGCGGGCCCGGCCACACATAACCACATCTAATGCCGCATAGCTGTGCTCTGGCCAAGTATGGATACTGATGTGAGATTCCGCCAATAACAGTACGCCTGAGACACCCTCGGGTGAAAACCGATGGAAGTTTGAAAAAAGTATAGTGGCTCCAGCGGACTGTGCGCTTTTCGTAATGGCTGTTTCGATAAAAGCGGGATTGCCAAACCTGTGCCGCCGAACAGATCGACAATATAATGGGCGCCAGCGCAGATCACGCCGTTAACTGAAACAAAGCTACCTGCACCGCCTTCGCGATTGTGCGACATGCTAAAAGCTCCAAAATATCGAAGGAGATCGCTCAGCTATTTTTCTGGCCGACCCAAACGAAAATGGCGTCGTAAAGTGGGTCCCGCTGTATCTCGATACGACGGCATTCCAGCGGGGTGAGCCCCGCATTCTTCATCGCGCTGGCTATCAGTTCGATGCTCAAATACGAATTGTCGTGCCCATCCTTCTGCGCAAATGACTGCCGCCTTGCCCAATCCGCTCCGATAGTTCGGCCCGTGGGTGCAAGGTGATCAGCGATGTGCTGGAAGCAATCGTCGTACGCGTCAGCTGTCCCCGAAATCGCTAGATTACCGAAGGCAGTGATCAAGTCGTATCGGTGGCTGTCCATCCAACTTGGCCACCGCTTCAGGCAGTCGAAAATCAAGAACTCGGCAAAGCGCTCGCGAAGCTGGTTGACCGAGTGATTGGATATTTTGAAATGATCGGCTACCCAACCGTAACACTCAGGAAGCGGTTGATTGCTCCGTACGAAGTTCGCTAGCACGCTAAGGGCTTCAGGCGCGATGTCGCAGCAAGAGAGGCGATTGACTCCCTTGGTTGGGAGATACCAGAACAGCGTCGAAGTTCCAGATCCCAGATCGAGAGCATTTCCCATAACGCCCCATTCCGCCATCGCCTTCAAAATATCCTCGGCCCCTTGGCCCTTGATGAAGGGGCCGGAGAAATACTCCGTCAGATAGGTCTCAAAATAAGCTCGGACGGACGGACGCATTGGAACCAACTGCAGGTCTTTCGTTCGAAAGGCATCACGGTCGTTCTGGAACCCTCGGCCGAGTTCCCACATAACCCCGGACGGGGGGAGCTGATCGTCCCGAATGTCGGTAGTTGCGCTGAGAAGAAAAATCATTCGGGCGTCGTTCGGCTGGTACCAGTTGCGTCCGTAGTCGCCGAACACCTTTTCAACCTTCAATCCAGCATCGACGCAGAGCGCCGTGAACTCGTCGACGCAGTAAGGCCTAAGTCGAATGGTCGTCTCGGTCTCGTCGATGGCCGTCTCAGTGTCACGAATGTGTCTGAACGACACGTCGACTGTGCCGTCACAATTGTGTTGCTGCATACGATGACGAGACAACGTGAGCCTGGCGGCTAGCGGGCGCGTCCACTCAAAGCGCCAACTGCCATCAGGGGCAGTAGGATCGAAATAGTCTGGCTGGAGGTAGGCCTGTTCTGGCCTGACCTTTGCGAAAGACGATAGGTCGATCATCAATGTCCCATCGTCCGAGAGGTGCCGTCGCAGCGCTTTGAGCGACTGCCGCGCCTGGGACAAGTCTACCAACAGCTGAAATGCCTCTCGGGGCACGAGGATAAGGTCGAACCGCTCTTCGAGGTCCAACGTCCGGAGATCCCGAACGAGTGCTGACACATTGTTGAAGCCGAGTTTTTCAGCCTTTTCTGTCAGCCGTTCGACCATAGCCGGTTCGTTGTCGACAGCGACTATCGAACATCCGCTTCGAGCCAAATTAAGCGCGTTACGCCCGACCCCACACGGAATCTCAAGGACCGAGCGCGTAGAACCACCAACAAGACTGGCGAGAAAAGCATGGTCTACAGTGTCCGTATATTCGACATCGTAGTACGCGGCCCGTTCTTTATATGATATCTTATGCCGCATCGCCATGGCCGCCCCCTCACGCGGATTTCTTGGCCAATGCCTCGATCAAGGCAAAGTCGCTAATCACGTGCGGATGGATGATCTCACCGTTTTCAACAAATTTGCCCTTTTGGGAAACCGAGTCCTGGAAATCCTTAAGGAAAATCGATTTGCCGAGACTAATAAGATAACGCGTATGGTTTGTGGTTGCCCCGATCGACGCCGTCTGATGCACGTGAGCTGGCATTACGGGATCCTTGTAGTGCCAAACGCCATGCACCTTATATGGTGCCGCGCCCATCCAGGTGAATGTATGGGCCGTCGGGATGTATCCTGCTCCATAGCCGCAAGTGACGTCGATGATCATCGAGCCTTCCTTCATCTTCTTGACGAGTTCGTCTGTGAGCATCGCTGGTG
The DNA here is from genome assembly GCF_040323855.1 of Mesorhizobium sp. M0028. Lineage (NCBI taxonomy): Bacteria > Pseudomonadati > Pseudomonadota > Alphaproteobacteria > Hyphomicrobiales > Phyllobacteriaceae > Mesorhizobium > Mesorhizobium sp. M0028. The sequence continues at coordinate 57,375 of NZ_JAMYVG010000010.1, read as the reverse complement.
TATCGTAGGTCGAAATCAAAGTCGCTCCGATCACCAGGTCGGCGTCGGGTATCTCTCGCTCCAGGGCTTCTTGCGAGACAATCAGGCATTTGACGTTCGAGGGAACGGTCGCCTCAAATCGGCGGAGGCTTTCCTCGCGGTAGCCAAAGACAACAACTTCGTTTCCGAGACCTGCGGCTGTTCGAGCAGCTGCTGCGCCGACATTTCCATGCCCGATGACGACGACTTTCGGCGGCTTCATCCCCGGTAGGGAAGCCAGCATTATGCCGAGCCCTCCCTGCGTCGATAGCAGGTGATGGGCCCCAAAGAGCACAGCCAATTTCCCGCTGATCTCGCTATCGGGCGTCATGAGCGGAAACGAACCATCTGCGGCCTGAAAGTACTCATAGCTATAGGCTGTCACCCCATGCTCGCGCAGGTGGTGCGTTAGCTCGTAGTTTTCGCCTGGGTAAAAGTATGCGCCAATATGCAGCGGGCGGCACAGGTACCGCCGTTCGGCGACGCTCGGAAACTTATATTTCAAGAGGAATGGAGAAACTGTCCAAGCCTCGTCTGTTGAAACGATTTCGCCCCCTGCCGCCTTGTAGTCCCCATCAAACGCTCCCGAGGCGGCTCCGGCATCATGCTCAACGTAAACCTTAAAACCGGCCTCGACAAACTGTCGAACACCTTGCGGAAGCATGATAACCCGCTTCTCGTTGTCGCGGGTTTCTTTCAGGATAGAGACCGAGGGTTTATCCGTCATATTGGTACTCTTCATTTCGAGATTTTGTAGAAGTGTCGCGCTAGGCCCCTGACCTGCGTCCTGGTTAGATTCGAGCTGTTTCGTCGCGTTTTAGGAATAGCGTCAGCCGCACCAGCAGACTGAGAATTCCCACCTAACGCTGCGAAAGCGTTAGCGGACGATGCAGGGCTTTCATTCGGCAGGAGCCTGCAGCAGCGCTTCGTCTGATCTTCTCAACCTTCCGCATTCTCTTCCTCCCGAGCCCGCTCATAACGCTCAGCATTTCCTGACCGATCTCCGTCGCCTCGACGCTTGCGGTATGGGAAGCTCTGACCCGAGCTCTCGCCTGATATTCCCGCCCGCGGTCCCTTCACGTCCAACCTCAGACGGCGAGACAATGCCGACTATTGTGTTTCGCCCGATCGTCAATGAATTGCTTCAACTCGGCTCGCCACATAATCAGTCCCCGTGGCTCGGCATGGTACGCCTGCAGATCTTCAGCCATCTTCAGTTGCTCCGAGCAATTCAGGCGAATTGCCATCGTCATCTCCCTTGGTTTGCGGGCAATTGCCGTCACGATGGCTTCCCAAAGTTGATGTGCAAGTGACGTGCCATCCTGATGATGTAGCTCCGCGCTGATACTCAAGTTGGGCCGGCCGCCTTCTCCCCGCGCGCGTCTTCTTTTGTTGCTTTGAGGGCTTCGCACGAAATGCAAAACGTTCGACTATAATGCGTCCGTTCGATAGTGGACAGTTTGGGCCAAAGGCCACAATATTGTTTGCATCGGTCGAGACACATGGGAGCGGCGCCGGCTTGAGCGCTGCCGCCCAAGCCGCTTCGAGAGCATGCCGCTCATCCATCTCATCTGCTTTTGGACCGATTTTGACACAAAACTTTCTCTCCGGTGCGCGACACCCAGGCTGGAGCGCGTATGTTGACATAAAGATGTCTTTATGTGAATGGACACTACTGTCGTCTTGAGGATGAAAATGTCGCAGAATTCTGCATCGCTGGACGCATTGTTCGGCTCCGTCGCGGCAAAGCCCGACGAGTCGGAAGTGCTTGCGGCGCTGACGGCAGCGGCGCGTGAGCGCATCCTCATCCTCGACGGCGCCATGGGCACGCAGATCCAGGGGCTGGGTTTCGATGAAGATCATTTCCGTGGTGAGGCCTTCGCCGGCTGCGCCTGCCATCAGCAAGGCAACAACGATCTTCTGATCCTGACGCAGCCGAAGGCAATCGAGGAGATCCACTATCAATACGCCATCGCAGGCGCGGATATCCTCGAAACCAACACCTTCTCCTCGACGTCGATCACCCAGGCCGATTACGGCATGGAGGATGCCGTCTATGCGCTGAATCGCGATGGCGCGCGGCTGGTGCGGCGCGCCGCTGTTCGTGCCGAGCAGCAGGATGGCAAGCGCCGTTTCGTCGCCGGCGCGCTGGGGCCGACCAACCGCACCGCCTCGATGTCGCCCGACGTCAACAATCCCGGCTATCGCGCCGTGACCTTCGACGAATTGCGCCTCGCCTATGGCGAGCAGCTGCGCGGCCTGATCGATGGCGGCGTCGACATCATCCTGATCGAGACGATCTTCGACACGCTGAACGCCAAGGCGGCAATCTTCGCAGCAGAAGAGGTCTTCAATGAGAAGGGCGTGCGCCTGCCGGTGATGATTTCCGGCACCATCACCGATCTGTCCGGCCGCACGCTGTCCGGCCAGACGCCGACCGCCTTCTGGCATTCGGTGCGCCATGCCAGCCCCTTCACCATCGGCCTCAACTGCGCGCTCGGCGCCAATGCCATGCGCGAGCATCTGGCCGAGATATCAGGCGTCGCCAACACTTTTGTCTGCGCCTATCCAAATGCCGGCCTGCCCAATGAATTCGGCCGTTATGACGAGAGCCCGGAATTCATGGCCGCGCAGATCGAGGATTTCGCCCGCGAGGGGCTGGTCAATATCGTTGGCGGCTGCTGCGGTTCGACGCCTGAGCACATCCGCGCCATCGCAGAGGCGGTGCGGAAATATCCGCCGCGCACCATTCCCGACATCGTGCGCAAGATGCGCCTGTCCGGGTTGGAACCGTTCACGCTGACGGATGAGATTCCCTTCGTCAATGTCGGCGAGCGCACCAATGTCACCGGCTCAGCCAAGTTCCGCAAGCTGATCACGGCGGGCGACTATGTCGCCGCGCTCGACGTGGCGCGCGACCAAGTCGCCAATGGCGCGCAGATCATCGACATCAACATGGACGAGGGACTGATCGATTCGAAGAGGGCGATGGTGGAGTACCTCAACCTGATCGCCGCCGAGCCGGACATCGCCCGTGTTCCTGTCATGGTCGACAGTTCCAAATGGGAGATCATCGAAGCCGGCCTGAAATGCGTGCAGGGCAAGCCGCTGGTCAACTCCATCTCTATGAAGGAAGGCGAGGCGGCATTCCTGCATCATGCCAGACTCGTGCGCGCCTATGGCGCGGCGGTGGTCGTCATGGCCTTCGACGAGGACGGCCAGGCCGACACCAAAGCGCGCAAGGTCGAAATCTGCACCCGCGCCTACAAGCTTTTGACCGAACAGGCCGGCTTCCCGCCCGAGGATATCGTCTTCGACCCCAATGTCTTCGCCATTGCCACCGGCATCGAGGAGCACGACAATTACGGCATCGACTTCATCGAGGCGACGGGAGAGATCACCGGGACGCTGCCGCATGTCCATATCTCAGGCGGCGTGTCGAACCTGTCCTTCTCGTTCAGGGGCAACGAGCCGGTGCGCGAGGCCATGCATGCGGTGTTGCTTTACCATGCTATCCAGGCGGGCATGGACATGGGCATCGTCAACGCCGGACAGCTTGCCGTCTACGAATCCATCGATCCCGACCTGCGCGAAGCCTGCGAGGATGTCGTCAACAACCGTCAACCGAAAGGCGGCGGCACCGCCACCGAACGCATGCTGGAGATCGCCGAACGCTTCAAGGGCACGGCGGGCCAGGAAGCCAAGGAGCGCGACCTCGCCTGGCGCGAATTGCCAGTTGCGCAGCGGATCAGCCATGCGCTGGTCAACGGCATCACCGAATTCATCGATGCCGACACCGAGGAAGCGCGGCTGGCCGCCGAGCGCCCGCTGCATGTCATCGAAGGCCCGCTGATGGCCGGCATGAACGTCGTCGGCGACTTGTTCGGCGCCGGCAAGATGTTCCTACCGCAAGTGGTGAAATCGGCGCGGGTGATGAAACAGGCGGTGGCCGGCTTGCTGCCGCATATGGAGGCCGAGAAGCTGGCCAATACCGCCAATGGCATCGACAATGGCGAACGCCAGACGGCGGGCAAGATCCTGATGGCGACGGTGAAGGGCGATGTCCACGACATCGGCAAGAACATCGTCGGCGTCGTGCTGGCCTGCAACAATTACGAGATCATCGATCTCGGCGTCATGGTGCCGGCGGCAAAAATCCTGCAGACGGCGCGAGAGCAAAATGTCGACATCATCGGCCTGTCCGGCCTGATCACGCCCTCGCTCGACGAGATGGCGCACATGGCCGCCGAGATGGAGCGCGAAGGCTTTGACATTCCGCTTTTGATCGGCGGCGCGACGACCAGCCGCGTGCACACGGCGGTCAAGATCCACCCGCGCTATGCGAAAGGCCAGACCGTCTACGTCACCGACGCCAGCCGGGCGGTCGGCGTGGTGTCGTCCTTGCTGTCGAATGACAGCAAGGCGAAGTATGTCGACACGTTGCGCGCCGAATACAAGAAAGTCGCCGACGCGCATGCCCGGTCCGAAGCCGACAAGCAGCGGCTGCCGCTGGCCAAGGCGAGGGCCAATGCGCATCGGATCGATTGGTCTGAATATGAGCCGCCGAAGCCGTCCTTCACAGGTGTGAAGGTCTTCGAGAACTGGGATCTCACGGAACTCGCGCGCTACATCGACTGGACGCCGTTCTTCCAGACCTGGGAGCTGAAAGGGCGCTATCCCAAGATCCTCGAAGACGAAGCGCAAGGACCCGCCGCGCGCCAGCTGTTCGAGGATGCGCAGGCGATGCTGAAGCAGATCATCGCCGAAAAATGGTTTGCGCCACGCGGCGTCATCGGCTTCTGGCCGGCCAATGCCACCGGCGACGATATCAGGCTGTTCACGGATGAGGGGCGATCGCAGGAGCTGGCGACCTTCTTCACGCTGCGCCAACAACTGACCAAGCGCGACGGCAAGGCCAATGTCGCATTGTCGGATTTCGTCGCGCCGGTGGACAGCGGCAAGCCCGACTACATCGGCGGCTTCATCGTCACGGCCGGCATCGAGGAGGTGGCGATCGCCGAACGATTTGAGAGGGCCAATGACGACTATTCGTCGATCATGGTCAAGGCGCTGGCCGACCGCGTCGCTGAGGCCTTCGCCGAGCGCATGCACGAGAAGGTGCGCAAGGAGTTCTGGGGCTATGCGGTCGACGAAAAGCTGGCGCCGGACGAGCTGATCGGCGAGCCCTATCGCGGCATCCGCCCGGCGCCCGGTTATCCCGCCCAGCCCGACCACACCGAGAAGGCCACACTGTTCCGGCTGCTCGACAGCGAGCGCAATGCCGGGGTGAGCCTGACCGAAAGCTATGCGATGTGGCCCGGCTCGTCTGTGTCGGGGATCTATCTGTCGCATACCGAAAGCTATTATTTCGGCGTCGCCAAGGTCGAACGCGACCAGGTTGAGGACTATGCACGCCGCAAGGACATGCCGCTCGCGGAAGTGGAGCGCTGGCTCGGACCCATTCTCAACTATGTGCCAGCGCACTATGCCGAGGCTGCGGAGTAGTGGCGGCAAGCTCTGCCGTCTTACGCTCCGAGCCGCAACTGCCGTTTCTGTATCATGGAAATGAGGTCCCGGATAAACGCTCAGGTCATAGGAATGTCAGCTGAGGCACAATTTCCATTCACGCGTTTCCGGCCGCCTCAGCGATGGCCATATCCCTCGCGCGCAGGAAGACGCTCTCCATCCGCCAGTGCTCGTTGGTGTAGCGGGGGTCGTGTGCCCATTCGTCCCAGCCATGATTGCGGCGGAATTCGCCGAGCAGGCCGGAAGCTGCAAATGACCTTTCCGAAAAGTTTGCGACAGAACCTTTCTATCGCTACCCCATTCGTTCTGAGGCGAACGAACCGGGTGATGGTGGAAATACAACCGTCTTGTTCCCGTTTAGGAAAACTCGGCCATGGATGTGGGCGTGTATCGCCCGTGCCAAGGCCTGTGCTTCAACGTCACGACCCAAGCTGACGTAATCCTCATTGGACTGCGCATGTGTCACCCGAATGATGTCTTGCTCAATGATCGGCCCCTCATCTAGATCGGCAGTGACGTAATGAGAGGTCGCGCCGATCAATTTCACTCCGCGTTCATACGCTTGCTTGTAGGGATTGGCGCCCTTGAACGAAGGAAGAAACGAATGGTGGATGTTGATAATGCGGCCGGACATCTTCCGACATATTTCATCCGAGAGAACCTGCATGTAGCGAGCTAGAACGATCAGCTCGGCCTTGGTCTCGGTCACTACAAGCATCTGCTGGGCTTCCGCTTCGGCTTTATTTTCCTTCGTTACCATGATGCAGTGAAACGGAATGTCGTGATTCACCACGACCTTTTGATATTCCATGTGATTGGAGATCACCGCCACGATATCGATCGGGAGAGCGCCAATGCGCCAACGGTAGAGGAGATCGTTGAGGCAGTGGCCGAAGCGAGAGACCATGACGATAACTCTTCGCTTCACGGCCTCGTCAAAGAATTCTGAATCCATCGCGAAGCGCGATGCGATTGGATCGAAGCCGACGCGGAGCTCGTCCAGGTTTCGCCCACCTTCAGACCGGAAGCTCACTCTCATAAAGAAGTTGCCAGTATCAACATCGTCAAACTGCGCACTGTCCGTGATGTTGCAAGTTTGATCAGCGAGAAAGCTGGAGATCGCAGCCACTATGCCCCTGGTGGAACGACATTTCACGCGAAGTGCAAATTTCGACATTGTTCGTTCCTCAGTTGTTTCGCGCCGCCAAGGTGTGACGGAATGCGGAAAGGGTATTCGCGAGCAAACACGCGATTGTCATCGGACCCACGCCGCCTGGGACAGGTGTAATCGCTTGAACGTGAGCAGCCTCTGCAAATGCGACATCGCCAACAAGGCGCGGCTTTCCGCCTTGGGTCACCCGATTGATACCTATGTCGACGACAACCGCGCCTGGCTTGATCCAATCACCTCGGATCATTTCTGCGCGTCCGACCGCGGCGACTAGAATGTCGGCCATCCTGCAGAGAGCCGGAAGTTCGCGGGTCCGCGAATGAGCGACTGTTACAGTGCAATTCTCAGCCAGCAACAGTTGGGCCATTGGTTTGCCGACGATATTGCTTCGTCCAACTATGATCGCGTGGAGACCAGCTAAATCGCCGAGACGATGCTTCAGGAGCAATAGGCAGCCGCGAGGAGTGCACGGAACGAACCCTTCTTGGCCGGTCGCCAGCCTGCCGGCATTCTGGACATGAAACCCGTCGACGTCTTTGGTCGGATCAATCGCGTTGAGAACCATGTTCGGATCAATCTGAGACGGCAATGGTAGCTGTACCAAAATGCCATGCACAGAAGGGTCCTGATTCAATTCATTAACGATTGACAACAGGTCGTCCTGATTGGTGTCGGCTGGAAGTTTGTGTTCAAAGGACGCCATACCCACCGCAAGCGTCTGACGGTGTTTGTATGCGACATAGACAGCACTCGCTGGGTCTTCTCCCACTAAGATCACTGCCAAGCCCGGCACTTTTCCGGTTGCCGATCTCAGCGCAGCTACATCGGCGGCAATCTGCGTGGTAAGGGTGTTTGCGACTGCTTTTCCGTCGATGAGCTTGCTGGGTTGAATGCCAACGGTCATGATTTTGCCTTTCGGTCTCGCGGGCGTCGAAGAATGCTGGACGCCGTGCCGGTACGACCAGCGCGGCTGCGATGGAAATCCCTGCGGACCGAGGGACAATTAGTCTATCTCAACTGAGAATAGATCGAAAAAGTGGATACTGATATTGAGACGGAGCAAGTCTCACTATCGAGATCCCAAGTGACTAAGAAAGGTTTCAAATTCAGCCTCCGGGATCGCCGCAGTGTGTTCGGGTCCGGGATAGGCACCGGAATAGATGTCAGCCCGGAATTCCCGGAATGCCGCGACGCGTTCACTATTCAGTCGGTCGAACTCGGCCTTGAAGTTGCGATACGCCTTGGCGTGGCGCGGAAGGCGGTTCCGGCCGTAGCCGAGCACGTCCTCTGCGAACAGGTACTGGACATCGCCACCTGAGCCCGAACCGAGGCTGAAGTAGATCATCGATGTGTTTTTGGCGAAGAACTCGGCTATCCGGCCGGGAACGACCTCAAGCTCAACAGCGAAACAACCGATTTCCTCGAGCCGTTTTAGTCGCTTCCACATCGTCAGCGCCTCTGATGCGGTCTTTCCGACAGCGCGCCAGCCGGTCCAGGTAACGTAAGATGGAATAAGGCCCACATGAGCGACAATCGGAATGTGATTTTCGCACATTGTCCTCTGGATATCGAAAGAAGCGGCACAATAGAAACAATCGCCCCCAATCGCTGTGTAGCGGTAAGCCGCCTCCAGGAATTGCTCGGCGCTGACCAGCAGCTTTCCGTCCACGGTTCCTTTCGTTGGCGGCGTCAGGCCGATCTGCACGAAGCACGCCCCCGCCGCCTCACGCATTTCGGGGGTGAAGTCCTTTGCCTCGATTGACAGGAGATCGATCCCCGCAGCGGCGGCGGCGGCGGCTTCCTCCGTGCTGGTGACATAGAGCATCGAAAGCTTTTCGCCCCGTCGCTTCTTCGCGCGTATGTCTTCGACGTGAGGTCTGTTGTGGTACATGATCGTGGGTCTCCGCGAAATGCGACTCCCTTTAATGAGTCTCGCTTACTCAACGGGTATCAGGAAGGTCAGGACTGAACCGGCACCCTGAACGAGGGTCCCAAGCTTGGCGTTCAATCGAGCGTTCTCGGGTGCGGAAAGGTGCGTCTCGAAGGCCGCCTGGTCCGCGTAGACCTCGTAGACGACAAACTTGTCTGGTCGACCGTCGACTTGGCGGCAGGCAAACGCTCGGTTCCCAGGTTCTTGCCGAACAATGCGCCCGTAGTCGCATAGCAAGCCGCGGACCTTTTCAACCGTCTCCGGAAGAGCCGTGACTTCCGCGATTACGGCTTTCGCGTTGATGTCGGTCAACGGATAGTCTCCTCAGACATCGATTATCACGCGGCCGCCTTCGACCTTAACGGCGTAGGTGCGCAGGTTATCGCAGGCGGGAGGCGTCTCGACCTCGCCGGTTGTGAAGTCGAAGACCGAGGCATGCTTGGGGCATTCCACCGTATTCTCCATCACCAACCCGTCGGCGAGGTGGATATTCTCGTGGGTACAAAGCCCGTCCGTGCAGTAATACTGGTCCTGATGATTCCGGAAGATTGCGAACGTCTTACCTGCATGGTCGAACCGTAGGCCGCCTTCCTCTTCCAGGTCGTCGGCTCCACAAACGTCAATCCAAGGCATCGTCACTCTCGCTAGATTTTGAGGCAACAGGGTTCGAGCGGGTTCAGGCCGATTTGTCCTTGAGGCGCTCTTTCTTGGCGCGGAAACGCGCCTTCATCCGTTCGTCAGATTCCTTCGACCCGTCGTGATAGGTGCCGAACATCCGGTCCACGGGGACGAGCCCCTCGCCTCCGTAATTCACCTCGAAATACTTATGGTGGAGGTAGTGCATATAGGCGTGGGTATCGAACCCCTGCTCATCGCTGGTCTCAACCGTGTCGAAACCGATGTGCCCAGGCACGGCGCCGAAACCCGCGAAGTGTAGCTGGTAGAGTGCAATGACGGGGTTTGAGGGGATAACGAAGTGCCAGAAAACCACCCCGAAATAGAGCAAGTGCTCAATGGGATGCATCGATAGCGATGACCACGGGCTGGGATTTATGGAGTTGTGGTGCACCGAATGGACGTATTTGTAGAGCACTGGGACGTGGATCAGCCGGTGGATGCAATAGAAGTGGAAGTCGTGAATTATTGGCACCACGACAGCCACGACCCCGAGCCACACAGGGTGCTCGGCGAAGTTGAGCCAGGGTATGTATCCATTCGCGGAACTCCACAGCATCAAGACCTGCAGGCACGTCCATATCGGTACACCGATCAGCAGCGACCGCAGCATATTGTCGAGGGTCTGCTTATTGAACCAAAATACATTTGATTGCTGATCCGCCGGGAACTTGTGGTTGTACTTAAATCGGTTCCCCTGCCGACGGCGAACGTAAAGCGGCAACTCCCAGCTTTGGTACCAGAGAAAGGCCAGGATGAGGTTCACCGCCAGCATTTTCAGCGACCAACCCCATGCAAAGTTCTGCAGGACTGCGGCGTCAGGGACAACCAGCTGCCAGTAGGCGAGTGCCGAGACCATGAACAGCAGGTTGTACGGAAAGAAGTAAGATGGAAGCCACTTCAGAAGCTTCTTTGGATTGGGAGGGAAGAGCCATATTGGCGCCGGCTCCAACAGCTCGTTGGGAGCCCAATCGCCGCGCTTGCTGCGCGTTCCAAACTTAAGATCGTCCATCGGATGCTCCTTTCGATCTCGCCCCGAAAGGCCCGATCGGCCTACAACATGCCAATATTCCAACAAATGGTCAATAACTAAATCCGGTTGATTTACAAAAAAAATCATGCCAGATTTCGGCCGTCGATCCTACGGCAAGCTGACGGGTGGAAGACGAAGCACTACGACCGCATTCACGCGCTCAAAGGGAGCCTCAATTGGGATATCAGACGCGGCGGGCACTGGCGCGATGGCATCGCGGGCGTTCTGGACGTCAAGACCGGCCAGCAGTAACGAGAAGGGCGCCATGATAACCGGCGTTTCCGATCTTAACGCCCCTGAAAACGCGAGCTGTATCTAATGTCAGTCGACAGCACCTTCAACGCATTCGTAGGCAACGCGACGCACCGTGGCGGCAACCAGATAGGTGTCAAACACTACAATGAGCGCTTAATCCTTAGTCTGATCCAGGAGGCTGGCGCGCTTTCCAAGGCCGAGATCGCGCGCATTACACATTTGTCCTCGCAAACGGTCACGATTATCGTAAATCGCCTCCTCAAGGAAGGATACCTGCGGAAGAAGGACGTAATCCGCGGCCGGATTGGTCAGCCTTCTACTCCGATCGAGATTGCACCGGATGGAGCGATTTCGATCGGGGTCAAGATTGGCCGCCGCTCCTTGGATCTGCTGGCTCTATCGTTCGACCGCCGGGTGATTGCTAAGAAAAGCTTTGCCTACGATGCCCTCGACGCGGACGTCGTCTCGGGCCTGATGGGAACAGCGTTCGACAGCCTGAAGGATGATTTGAGCCGCGTCCAGAAATCCAGACTCGTGGGCGTAGGTATTGCTGCTCCAACGGCGATCGAGTCTGGCATAGCCGTCATCGGTGATCCTGGCGGTGCATCCCCACGCTGGCGGGAGGCCGACATGGTCGCCAGGGTCGAAGAAACCTCCGGCTTGAGCGCCGTGGTGCTCAATGACGCTGACGCTGCTTGCTTGGCTGAGATTGATTTCCGGAGAGAGAACCGGAATCGGTCAATCGTATACTTTTACATCAGCACCTTGATTGGCGGCAGTGTTGTTTTGGAGGGCAATCTAATTACCGGCCACACCGGCAACGCGGGCGCGGTGGGTGCAATCCCTCTTAAACTTGGATCGCACAATAGGAGTCCAGCGCCCGCGCGGTTGAGTCAAGCCGCCTCCCTCAATCGGTTGGAGGTCCTTGCGGCGCAGCACAAATTGCCAATGAAGACGTTCCGTGAAGATGGTGGATCCGTCGCCAAGCTTGATGAACCGGCACTTGCCTGTTTCGATGAGTGGTGCGATCTGGCGGCGGATGCACTTGCTTTTGCGGCCATCTCTGGCACGAGCTTCATCGAAGCCGATAGTGTCGTTGTTGACGGCGTCCTCTTGCGACCTCTCCTCGATCGTCTCATCGTGAGCGTCCGGGAACGAGTGGCAGGCTACGATCTGGAGGGCATCATCATTCCTGAGTTCCGTGTGGGCTCGATCGGGTTTAACGCCCGCGCGATTGGCGCTGCTCTGGTTCCATTGAACGAACAGTTTGCGCCAGACAACAAAGTCGTTCTCAAGAGCTGAAGTGAAGGACCGCATGGCAGAGATAGCTATTGTCGGCGCCGGAGAATGCGGTGTCCGCGCCGCATTCACGTTGCGGGAACTTGGTTTTCAAGGGTCGGTAACGTTGCTGACTGCAGAGAAAGCTCTGCCATATGAACGACCGCCGTTATCCAAGACGATGCTAGCCAATCCCAAGGCCATTCGTGCCGAAGATGCCTATCCCGGAGCAGGGATCGAACTCCGACGTGGTGCGCTGGTCGAGTCTCTGGTGCCTGAGAGGCGGGAGATTCACCTCGCCGATGGCACGCTCTTGACGTATGATCAGTTGCTCCTTGCGACGGGAGCCCGTGCCAGATTGTTTCCTGGCCTTGAAGGCTGTCTCACACTACGAACCGATGTGCAGGCGCGGCGCATTATGCTGGAGTTCAGCAGCAATGCGCGCATCGGGGTCATTGGTGGCGGATTCATTGGCCTTGAACTCGCCGCGACTGCGCGGCAGGCAGGTGCCGAGGTTACGGTGATCGAGACCGCACCGCGCATTCTCGGACGCGCCGTGCCCGGGGCGATCGCCCAAATCGTTCACGCGCGGCACGAAACCGCAGGGGTCAAGATTCTGACTGGTACTGTCGTCACCGAGGCTGGAACGAACCGCATTGTGCTGGCCAACGGGATTGAACTGGAGTTCGACGCCGTTATCGCTGGCGTCGGGGCGATCCCTAATACCGAGCTCGCCGAAAAGGCCGGTCTGCTCGTGGATAACGGGATTGTTGTCGACAGCGCATTCCGAACCTCCGAACCCAATATCTTCGCCGCAGGCGACTGCTGCAATTTCGAGTGGCGAGGAGCCCGTATGCGACTTGAAAGCTGGAAGGCCGCACAGGACCAGGGTGCCCATGCCGCAGCAGCCATGCTCGGTGCCAGTGGAGAGTACCAGAAAGTCCCGTGGTTTTGGTCGGATCAGTTCGATCTGACTCTGCAGGTCGCAGGGCAGTTCGATCTAACCCGGGATATACATCACCGCGCAGCCTCCGGTGGGGTCCGCATCGTCTTTCAGTGCGATCAAGATGCCCGGGTCTCAGCGGCCGCCGCAATAGGACAGGGGAACACGGTCGCGAGGGACATGAGTGTTCTCGAGAAGCTCATCGAGCGCGGAACTGTGGTTGCGGCCAGTTCGCTGATAGACCCTGACTTTAGGATCAAGGGCTTGCTCAAGTAATCAAGTAATAAAGCCGCCGGAGGTCTACCAGCCCAAGCCAAGGTGCGGTCCGCGGCCGTCGTCGCGGCATCCGCTCCAGCACTTCTCGACCGAAATCAACTAAAATGCTCTATTCGTTCGGATAGCGCAGTCCGATTTGCGCCCTGATCGTATCAAGTGATTGCATTATCGACACGGTCTCGTTAGCAGGCATGATCTCACCGGACAATTTTCCAGCCGTCACAAGCCTCTCCATTTCGGCAGCTTCATATTGCATGCCACGTCCTGCTACCGACGACGAATACTCTTCTATCACCCTGTCATTCTTGTCGATGTGGCGAAATGAAGTTGGCGAATACCAGGTAGATGCAATCTCAACTCTCCCCTCGGTGCCGAGGATCGATGCAACATTGGGTCCGGTGTTGTCGAGACTGGAGATGGTGGTAGACAAAGCCCCGCCGGCGTGTTGGAAGATAGTTGCTACCTCAGCGTCCACTCCTGTCTCCTTAATCCGAGCCATCGAAACGATGTGTTCAGGCTCTCCGAGCACGTCAAAGGCGAACGAAATGGGGTAAATGGCGAGATCAAGCAGGGCGCCTCCGCCGAGTTCCAGAGCGTTGAGCCGATGATTGGGATCGCCAGGAAGGTCACGAGTATGATCGGCGATCACCGAATAGATCTTTCCAAGCACTCCTGATGCGATGATCTCCCGGATGCGCACCATATGAGGAAGGAAGCGCGTCCACATCGCCTCCATCACGACCAGGTTTTTCGCAGAGGCGAAATCAACGACATTGCGCGCTTCCCGTGCATTGATCGTGAATGGCTTTTCGATAAGCACGTGCTTGCCGGCGGTCAGCGCCTTAAGCGCGTTGTCGGCGTGCATCGGATGGGGTGTAGCCACATAGATAATATCGACCTCCGGGTCCGACAAAAGGTCCTTGTAGCTGGCGTGCGCGTTGGGAATACTGAAACGATTGGCGAACTTGTCGGCTCCTGCCTGTGTTCGAGAGCCGACAGCCGAGACACGATGACCGGCAAGCTGCAAATCCTGGACAAAGAGATCAGCAATCCAGCCGGTCGCTAGAATCCCCCAACGCAATTCGGCGTTCATTATCTTACCTCAAGGCTCGACTGTGAATTCAACTTTGTAGGTGTCACGCTGCATGAGATATTGACTAGCCTCACCTACTTGCGTCGAACGCGACCCGCGTGCCGCTGGTCGTGTCGAAGAAATGCAGATGTTTCGGATCGAAGCGGATGCCGACGTTTTCTCCCATGTGCACCTTGGTATTTTTGTCGGTCTTCACGGCGACCAAGTTTTTGCCGACCTTTACGGTAACCAGCGTGCTGTCGCCCAATAGTTCGGTGGTATAAACCTCGCCGGCCATATTACCCGCGTCTGTTTCGCTGAGCCGCATATCTTCGGGTCGCTGGCCGACGGTGATCGCGCCGTTCACGCCGGCCGGAGCCGCAAGCGTCAACTCGGAGTCCTGCACCCGTCCGTCGGCAATTGCTATCGGAAGCAGGTTCATGGGTGGATTGCCGAGGAAGCCGGCAACAAAGACGTTTGCCGGCGTGTTGTAGATGTCGAGGGGTGTGCCGACCTGCTGTAGTTTGCCGTTCGCCATCACGGCGACACGGTCAGCCAGCGTCATCGCTTCGACCTGGTCGTGCGTCACATAGATCGTAGTGGTACCGAGGTCGCGCTGCAGGTGCTTCAATTCCGCGCGCATATAGACGCGCAGCTTGGCGTCGAGATTGGACAGAGGTTCGTCCATCAAAAACAGTTTGGGCGTGCGTACGATGGCACGACCGAGCGCCACGCGCTGTCTTTGCCCGCCGGACAGTTGACCGGGTTTGCGCTCTAGAAGCCCGCCGAGTTCGACGCGCTCGGCGGCGGCGCGTACCTGGCGCTCGCGTTCCTCACGGTTCACACCTGCGACTTTGAGCGGATAACCAATATTGTCCGCCACGGTCATATGCGGATAGAGGCCATAGTTCTGGAACACCATGGCGAGGTCGCGTTTACCCGGGGGCAAATCGTTGACCACACGATCGTCTATGCGAATCTCGCCAGCGCTCGGGTCGTCGAGCCCGGCGATCATGCGCATTGTGGTGGACTTGCCACAGCCAGAGGGCCCGAGCAACACGATGAACTCGCCATCGGCCATGGCGAGCGAGATCTTTTCCACGGCGACAAAGGAGCCCCAAAATTTAGATACGGATGACAACGTTACGGAGGCCAAGATCATATCCCTTCGTGGACGATGCTACGGACAGCAGTCATAGCTGTGGAGTATTTGTCACGATAAATCGTTGACGGCGATGGTCGGTTTTGGGAACGCCTCCGACGGTCGTTCAGCCCGCATCGAGCAAACTGAAACTCCATGAACTCCCGCTCAGGTCGGCCCATGTAGCCGGCGATGTCGGTGCCAAGTGCTAAGGCGCCAACGTCAGTACCGGTGAGAATATGCACATGCACGTCTGGATCAGAGGGCACTACGTTCAGCTTCTCCAGCCAGTCCCACGTCAGCAACGCGATGCTGGGCTCAGGAATATCCAAGAGCATGATATCCGACACGTCAGCCCTTCACCGCGCCGGCCGTCAGGCCTGCTACGAACTGTCGTTGCAGAAAGAAGAAGACAGCGACCACGGGCATGGAGATCATCACGGATGAGGCCATGAGCTCTCCGTAGCGGATGCCGTACTGGCCGATAAAGTCATTCACTCCAACTGGCAGCGTGCGCATCTCCTTGGTCGAGGTAAAGGAGAGCGCAAAGAGGAACTCCTGCCAGGTGACGATAAGCACAAAGACTGCAGTGGCGACTATCCCCGGCCGGCAAAGCGGCACGATTATCTCGAAAAACGTTCTGAACGGCCCGGCCCCATCGATCGCCGCCGCTTCTTCGAGTGTCAGCGGCAAATTGGCCATGAAGCCACGCAGCATCCAGATCGCCACCGGCAAGGTTACGGTGACGTAGGCGAGGATCAACGACGTATATGTGTTGAGTAGGTTGGCCCCCTTCATCATCTTGTAGATCGGGATGATGATGGCGCTGGCCGGGAACATCTGCGTGACGATCACCAGCGTCATGGCGATGATAAGTAGGCGGACGTGGGTGCGCGTAAATGCATAGGCGGCCAGCAGGGCTAACGAAACGGTGATGATGACGGTGGACAGTGAAACGATGACCGAATTCATAAAATAGGTTCGGAACTCCGGCCGGAATGCAGTGATGTAGTTGTCGAAGGTCGGGTTCTCCGGCCACAGCCTGGCGGGAATGGAAAAAGGCTCGGCCGCCGGCTTCAACGACACTGAAACCATCCAAAAGAAGGGCACCAGGATTATCAGCGCCAATACGACGTTGAGGGCCAGCAGTGCGGCTTGGCGGCTCCTGTGGGAACGGGTGTTCATGACGCCTTCCCCCTATGCCGGCCGCGCGACAAAACGCCGAAATAGACCATTATCAGCAGCGCCAGGACCAAGATTGAAAAAACGCCATATACAGCGGCTTCGCCAAAGCGAAATTGTCCGAAACCGAGTTCGTAGATCTGGGTTGGGAAGATGGCTGTGGCATTCTGTGGGCCACCGTTTGTCATCACCCAGATTATGTCGAAGTAATTGAAAGTGAGGATAGTGGTAAGGAGGAGATTGATGGCGATCACGTCTTTGATTCCGGGGAGCACAACGTCAAACAGGCGCCTAGTCGCTCCCGCTCCGTCTATCTTGGCGGCCTCGACCTGCTCTTGGTCGACCGTCTGCAGGGCCGCTAAGTAGACGATCGCCGAGAAGGGGAACCCTTTCCATACGGCCGCCATAATGATCGAGCCCATGGCTGTCGACGTTTCCGCCAGCCAAGCGGTACCGTGGTCGATCAGTCCCAGGCTAATAAGTAACGAGTTCACCAAACCGAGTTGCGGGTCATACATGAATCGCCAAAGGATGGCGGCCACTACGCCGGGGAGGACCCAAGGCAAAAGCACCAACGACCGCATAAGTCCCTGGCCAGGCATCTGCTGATTGAGCAGCAGTGCGACCAGCAAGCCGAACACATTCTGCAGTGCTACCACAAAGACAGTCCAAATGAGGGAGTTCCACACTACTTGGCCGAAGATCGGATCGGCCAAGATCTTGTAATACGCTGCAAGCCCCTGGAACTTCGGCACCGGGTTGATGAACGAGGTCGAATAAAGGCTTTCAATTATGGTGCCGATCATCGGGTAATACATAAGTGCGCCGACCAGCAGCAGCGCCGGAGCTACGAAAATCCAGGCCATCCAGCGTTCACGATGGGACATTGTGTCATTTCCCGATAGAGAGGGCCGGGCTCGGGGCAAAGCCCGAGCCCGGCTTAGTCCTGGTGACTAGTTAAGGGCGTCGATAGCAGTGCAGGCCTTGCCGGCTGCCTTCTGCGGATCCATTCCGGAAAATACATCCTGCGCTAGAGTCACCTCGATGTCGGCGACTTCGAGATAGCGAGGTGACAACGGCCGGGGTGAGGCATTCTCGAGATGAGGGATGATGAGATCCGCACCTTTGCGGTTTGCCGCCAAAAAGCTTTTTGCGGCCTTCATGTTTGCCGGGACAAGTTCGACAACATCGCCGTTCACGTCTTCGCGGGTTAGGAACTGGATGAGTTTCCAAGCGGCTTCCTTGTGCTGGGAAGCTTCAAAGATGGCAAGGTTCCACCCACCATAAGGGGTGCCAACAATGAACAAATGCGCAGGAACACTCGATCCGCGCCTTCTGCAGGCCTGCCTACAAGCTGTGCAAGTGCACAGGTAGCGAAGGTGCGCGCATTCAAGCACGTTTGAGCGTCGGCGCAATTTCCATGCCGACCACCAACGGAGATATCTGCGATGACCAGCAACATGCGGCTAATGAAAGCGAGCGAGATTCCCGCCTTCGTCGACAAGGTGATCGAGGCTGGCTGTGATATCTGTGCGATCGGTCACTTAGGCTATTCACTGGGCGATGTTGACGGGAAGGTACCCTGGCGCAAGGTAAAAAGAATCGTGGAAGAGTTTGGCGATCGTGATCACCTGCTACCGGAGATCGTTGCCTATCTTCGCTCGATAGGTCGGTACATAGAACTCACGTCGTCGACAAACGACGGCCGGAGACCGCACAAAACAGGCACTCGAAATTGGAACGCATAAAGGACGGGTCGGATACGATTGTCGAATCCGGCTCCTTCACCGACATGACGAGCTCGACTTCCGGACGGGTATTGACGCCAATGAGCTGTGGTTTGCCCAACAGGGCAATAACCTGGTCTTCTCGTACTGGGCACCACGGACAAGGGTCGGTCAGCCCCCCAGTGGCATTGCGATGTGCTGTCGTTTCTGACTCTGGCACCATAGTTCAACCCGATAACCGCAGTTTACTGAGAGAATCCACAACTTCGTAGCTGCGGCAGGAGAGAACCAAGCAACAGCTAGAAAACCGCCGCCGAGTTCCATAATAGCGTTATGAAATGTCCTGATCTGGCAAAATAGGAATGTCGCTCCTGCTTGTGCCTTGCCAGTCTCTCGCCTTCGAGAGCGGAGAGATTGCATCTTGACTGAAATCGCATTGAGGCCCTTGTCGAGGGTTATAGAGCGGCGGATGACGAGCGTTGCCGCCGCAAGCGTGGCTGGCGCGAGCAAGCGTAGCTCATCTCGTCAAAATCGAAGTGGAGGTCGATACGCTGATCCAGTTGGAGGAGGCACTTGGCTTCGCCCCCGACGCTATCCTGCTCGACAACATGTCGGTCGATGAGTTGCGCCACGCGGTGGCGATGGTTGCCGGGCGGGTGGTCACCGAAGCATCGGGCCGGATTACGCTCGATATGGCTGCGCAGATTGCTGCGACGGGCGTCGATCTGGTCTCCATCGGCTGGCTGACCCATAGCGCGCCGATCTTGGATATCGGACTTGATTATCGGGACTCATAATCGACTGATGGACGGCACCGGGCGGATAAGTTTTCCGGTCACCGTCAAGCGGCTAGCAGAGAAGCCGTAAAGGTCAGAAACCAGGGAACAGGATGGAAATGGACGCAACGATTTCGACGAAGACGATGCCGCCAGGTCAAGCACATGACTTGGCGCGAAATGCGCAAGAAAGGCTTTCGTGGCCAGATCGGCGTCGTCTCTGAATGGGCGCGGCGCAGACGCCTTGCTGAAAGGACCGATCAAAGCGCACTTGCCCGCACGCCTTCGGCACGAAGCATGGCCAAGCTCATGACGCTGGCGCGTGACGACCTGTCCAAATCGGACGCTGTACTGATCGGGGCAATCGAGAGCAATGTTCCTGACCTCGGTCATCGCGCGAACGCTGATCGACGACTTTCAGCAGATGATCCGATCAAAGGCGGCCGCAAAACTGGACACTCGGCTGGACGGCGCGAAGGCAAGCCTCGTCGGCTCCTTTGCAAACAGGGTCGAAAAGGACATCGCCGCAGTCCGCAACGCCATCATCTCTCCGTGGTCGAATGGCTAGACCGAAGGCCAGATCACCAAGCTCAAACTCATCAAGCGGCAAACGTACGGCCGCGCCAAGATTGATCTGCTCCAGGCGCACCTTGTCGGTGCAACTTAGGCTGTGGCCGCAGCGAGAGTGCCGAATGAGGACCCCGTTTAAGGGGTGATTCTCGTCCAAACGGTTCGGATGGGCGGTCGTCCGCCAGCAACTTCTCCTTGCTAAGAATCCGGCATCCTCGAAGGCCTCGCGCCAGTTCGAAGCGCATTCATATCCCCCTCCGCAGCAGCACGCGCAAGCATCGTCACAAGCCCCGAGCCGCTTCGCGTTCGGCGCTGTCCAATTTCCGACAATGTCGGATACGCAACGTAGCAGGGTCAGATCTACCAGACTGCGTATAAATGGTTTTCTCATTTGGCACGGTACATGCATCATCATCCGCAAACACGTGCCCGACCAAAGAAGACGTCGCATGATCACCTCACCAAAACATACCGCCGCCGCGGAACAAATCACTTCGCCCCGAACCTTGCTTATCGTCCGTCCCGTCACCACAACCGGAGCCATCCGCTTCGTCTTCGACGGCGGCACCACGCAGGACTCGGCTGACAAGGAGGGACTGGCCAATTTGATGACCGGCCTGTTCGACGAGGGCGCCGGCGATCTCGACAGCGATGCCTTCCAGGCGACGGTTGACCATGCCGGGGCCGAGATGAGCTTCGACGCGCAGCGCGACGGCATTTATGGCAGATGCGCATGCTGCCCGAACGGAAGGACGCCGCCTTCGATCTGCTCAGGCTCGCGCCTAACAGCCCCCGCTTCGACCAGGAGCCCGTCGACCGCATCCGCGCCAAGCGGCGCAGAATCTACGGCACGCATCCTTATTCGAGGCCGGACGAGGGGCACCAAGGAGAGCCTCGCCGGCATAACGCCGGTCGATCTAGGCGCCCTCCACAAGGCCGCTTTCGTCGGTGACGGGCTGCACGTAGCGGTCGTCGGCGACATTGATGCCAAAGGCCTGAGTGAAAGGCTCCACGACTCGGTCGGCGATTTGCCTCAGAAGCAGGCGATCGCGCCGGTGGCCGATGTCGCCCCGAGCTCGGCCGGCGTAATTGGTCGCCTACGACCCGCCGCAGACTTCGCTGCAGCTTGTTTTTCCCGGCATCGGACGCAGCGACTCGGAATTCTAAGCCGCACAGCTGATAAGCAAAATACTCGGAGGCTCGCCATTTACCTCACGTCTGTTCCAGGAAGTGCGCGAAAAGCGCGGCCTTGCTTACGGTATCCATTCCAGATTGAAAGACTACCAGCATTCCAATGCGCTTGTCGTGACCACGGCGACGCGCGCCGACAGGGCGGCCGAGACGCTCGGCGGATACGCCACGTGATCAGGGGGTTGGCGGAAACAGGGCCGACAGAGGCCGAGCTAAAAGCGAGCAAGAACTATCTGATCGGCACCTATGCTACCAACAATCTGGATTCCTCCAGTTCGATTGCAGCCACGCTTGTCGGGTCTTGGCATCGGCTACACCAGCGCCGCGCCGCCCTCATCGATCGACCAAGTCGAGGCAGCGGCAAAGAAGCTGCTTTCGGCCGAACCCGCCATTATGGTGATCGGCCCGCGCGTGGACGCCAAAGGATGGGCCCGGGCTCCAATTTCGCCATTCTTCTCCCCTTGTGAGGCTTTTACCGGGAGAGATCGAGCCCAAAGGGAGATTCCGATGTCTGAAGCGAGTCAGCAAAAGTTGGACACATTCTTGGAGAAAATGGTCTGCGATCTCGGTGCGATCGCTACGGGCGCGGGAGTCTTGTTGGGAGACAAACTCGGCCTGTTCGAGGCATTGCGCGAAGGCGGCAAGATGACTGCCGCCGAACTTTCGACACGCACCGGCACCCAGGAGCGCCTTGTAACGGAATGGCTTTCCGGGCAGGCGGCTGCGGGGTATGTCGACTACGATGAAGCCAACAACAATTTCTATCTCAACGCCGAGCAGGAACTGGTGTTCGCCGATGAAAATAGCCCGGCCTTCATGGCTGGCGCATTCGAGTTCCTATCCGCGCTGTGGCTCGACGAAGAAAAGGTGAGGCAAGCGTTCCAGTCCGGCAAGGGCGTTGCATGGCACGATCATAGCGCGTGTCTGTTTCGCGGCACGGAGCGGTTCTTCCGTCCAGGCTATAATGCCAATCTGATCGACTCCTGGCTGCCGGCCCTGGAGGGCGTAGTCGAGAAGCTCGAACGCGGCGTGGAGGTCGCGGATGTCGGATGCGGTCATGGCGCATCGACGGTGCTCATGGCACGTGCTTTCCCCAATTCGCGCTTCGTCGGCTTCGATTATCACGCCCCTTCGATCGAGCGCGCCCGCAAGGCCGCCGAGGAAGCCGGCGTCGGCGCCAACACGCGCTTCGAGGTCGCGGCCGCCAAGACCTACCCCGGCACCTATGACCTCGTCGCTTTTTTCGATTGCCTTCACGACATGGGCGACCCGGCGGGCGCCGCCACCCATGTCCACGGGTCGCTCAAGCCGGATGGCACGTGGATGATCGTCGAGCCGTTCGCGCATAATCATCTAGCGGCGAACCTCAATCCCGTCGGACGCGTTTACTATGCCGCTTCCACGTTCGTGTGCACGCCCGCATCCCTGTCGCAGGAAGTCGGGCTCGGGCTTGGCGCCCAGGCCGGCGAGGCGAGGCTACGCAAGGTGGTGACCGGCGGCGGCTTCAAGCGATTCCGTCGCGCCACGGAGACGCCGTTCAACATGGTGCTGGAGGCCCGTCCCTAGCGCGGCCGTCGCTAGAAATTGCAGCTCATCGCTTTATGGTGAAGATCTCGTCAAAATCCGAACTCACAGTTATCGACAAATTTCCAGAGGCGTCACCCCCCTGACATCAGATTGGAGTTGTTAGAAGCCAACAGTAGTTGAAGGCACACGCAGCCAAGCTCGTCGCCTAGACTACTTCGGTGCTCTCAGAGAAGCCAACTCCGAAGACCGTACTCCGCTCAAACGCGCAGTCTCTCCACCTGAACTTGGGCGACTTCGGCGGCGTCGGCGACAAACGCGAAAAGCGCCAGGAGCGGCACTGCGACCAATGGCGCTTTCATAAACCTCGAAGGCGCTTTCAATCCTGGCGATGCGTTCCGTCAGTGTCATCTGAATAGACTCATGCTAATCACAGCTTCACGACGCCTTGCGACGCAACGCCGTTTGGTATCCCAACCATTGGTGAATTTCGGCGGCGATGCGCTCGGCATGTGCGGTGACTTCGGGAATTCCCATCAGTTCGCCGACGCTGCCGCGCGCCAATGGCCCGCTGACGAAAATGCTGTCGGTCGGGCGCCCGGATGTGCCGACCGCACGGCCTTGGCTGTCGGTCTCCAAACCAAGACCAATCGGGTCGAGCCGGACCAATCCCATCCGCTCGAGCGCCGCAATCGCCGTGTTGGTCCGCAAGATATCGGCGTGCGCCGGTCCGGTCGTCACGATCACACTGTCGAAAGCCTCGACAACGAGGCTGCGTTGGCCACGCAGCCGCTGCCTGACGCAAATGCGTCCGTCGACCTGTTCGGCGCCGACAATCGTTGCGGCGCGATAGGCAAGCCTGCCCTCGGCAACGCCGCGATCAAGCACGGCCGCGATCTGTGGAGCGATGCGGAAGCGATGCACATCCCACAGCGCGCGAAGATGGCGCACCACGCGGCGCTGCTCGGCGAGCGGCAAGGCCTGCCAGATGATTTGCCCCTGTCGCCGGACGGCGTCGAGCACCGGGTGCCAGCCTTCGCCCCGACGCTTGGCATCAAGGATCGTGGCCCGGATGCGCCTGAACAGTGCCGTTGCGCTGCGTGAAGGCAGGGTCGTGAAATCGCCGATCGGATCGCCACGCGAGGCTGCATGGCTGCGCGAGCGGTAGCCATGGCGCGAAAGTGCTGTGATGCTGCCGCGATGCCTCCTGCGGTCGAGAGTGGCGATGACGTCCGCCGAGGTCAGCCCGGTGCCGACGACCAGGACATGGTGGTCGCGCTCGATCGCTTCCAGTCGTTCGAGATCATAGGGATTAGCGACCAGACCGGCGGCGCCGGCTATAGCGCGCAAGGCTGGCGGTAAGGCCGGCGGCGGATGAGTCGTTGCGACAACCAATGCATCGGCCGCGAGCGTTCCGCCGTCGGCAAGGATGAGGCGATATGCGTCGCCGTTACGCTCGACCGACGCGACGGCGGATCGGACGTGCCGAATCGTCTTGCTTTGCAAAAATGGCTGAAGGTGGGATTCGACATAACGGCCGAAAACGCGACGCTGTGGATAGGCCGCGCCGTTGGTAGTGATCGCCTCGGCGTCATTCAGAACGGCGCCGGTCTGCTCCAGCCAGTCGGCAAAGTGGCTGTCCTGGCCGGAGATCAGCGTCATCCTCGAGGCCGGCACATTGATGCGGTGTGAAGGATCGGTCGTCGAATAGGCCAGACCATAGCCGAGCCTTTCGCGCGGCTCGACGACCACGATATCGGATGCACTGGCCGGGAGCAGCCGCGCCAGATGAAACGCAGTCGCCGCACCTGAAAAGCCGCCGCCGACAATCGCTATGATCGGTTCGCTGGCGCTCAAGACTGGCTCGCGCGCAGCGACGACGGGCGATGGTCGCCGGCCACCGTTTCGCCGAAGGGGCCCATGTTAACCGCCGTCGGCCGCGTCGAGATTTCGTGATCGAGCGGCAACAGCGGCAGCACCAGTTCGCCGAAGCGATAGGCTTCCTCCAGATGCGGATAGCCGGACAGGATGAAGGTATCGATGCCGATGCGCCGGTATTCGTCGATGCGCTCCGCCACCGTCGCCGCATCGCCGACCAGAGCGGTGCCGGCGCCGCCGCGCACCAGGCCGACACCGGCCCACAGATTCGGACTGATTTCGAGTTTGTCGCGACGGCCGCCATGCAGCCGGCTCATGCGCGACTGGCCGACGGAATCCATGCGCGCGAAAACCTTCTGCGCCTCGGCGATCGTCTTGTCGTCCAGGCGGCTGATCAGGCGGTCGGCATCGGCCCAGGCTTCGTCATTGGTTTCGCGAACGATGACATGCAGCCTGATGCCGAAACTCACCTGGCGTCCGGCCTTCTCGGCAAGGCCGCGCACATGGTCGACCTTGGCGGCGACGTCAGCCGGCGGTTCGCCCCAGGTGAGGTATTTGTCGATCTGCTCGGCGGCGACCGCATTGGCCGCCTCCGACGAGCCACCGAAATACAGCGGCGGATGCGGGGTCTGCACAGGCGGGAACAGCAGCCTTCCGTCCTCGATGCGGAAGTGCTTGCCTTCGAAGGCAATGGTCTCGCCGCTGAGCACGGCCTTGTAGATATCGAGAAACTCCCGCGTCACCTCATAGCGCTCATCATGGCTGAGGAAGATGCCGTCGCCCTTGTTCTCGACCGGGTCACCGCCGGTGACCACGTTGATAAGCAGGCGCCCGCCGGAAATGCGGTCGAGCGTCGAGGTCATCCGCGCGGCAAGCGTCGGCGATTGCAGGCCCGGCCGCACCGCAACGAGGAAGCGGAGCCGCTGCGTCAACGGCGCCAGCGCCGACGCCACGACCCAGCTGTCCTCGCAGCTTCGGCCGGTCGGCAGCAGCGCGCCGTAATAGCCAATGGCGTCGGCGGCCTTGGCGACCTGGGTCAGATAGGGCAGGTCGACCGCCCTGCCCCCCTCGGAGGTGCCGAGATAGCGGCTGTCGCCATGGGTCGGGAGAAACCACAGGACCTTGATCCTGTCGGGGATGGCAGTGCTCATGAACAGTCCTTTGTGACTTTACGGCGTTCTCGCTCAGCTCCAGGCGTGGAGCGGCGGATTGACGTCGTTCAGGTAATAGTTGCCGAGGATCGCGTATTTCCAGCGCACGGGATCGTGCAGCGTGTGGGTGCGGGCGTTGCGCCAATGCCGGTCGAGATTGTGCTCGGCCAATGTCGAGCGCGTGCCCGCGAGTTCGAAAAGTCTGTTGGTGGCGTTGATGGCGATCTCGGTGGTGAGGATCTTGGATTCGGCAACCGCGATCTGCGCTTCCGCGACGGTCTTATCGTTGGCGTCGAGCACAGCGCGATCGACCGCAAGGCCGGCCTTGTCCAGAACCGCCTCGGCCGCATTGGCCCGCAGGCGGAGGTCGCCGACCGCCTGGATCGTGTAGGGATCCTGCCAGGCATGATCGACGCCGCTGTCGATCCACGCGCGCGACTTGGTGCGCACGAAGCTGACGGTTTCGTCGATCGCCGCGTTGGCGATGCCGAGATCGACAGCAGCCTGGATGATCTGGAAGATGGCGCCGTCGGCCGTCGGCCGGTCATAGCCCTTGTAGCCGGGGACGAGATGCGTCTTCGGCACTTTCACATTGTCGAGCAGGACTGTGCCGGACAGCGTCGTCTTCTGGCCGAAGCTCGACCAGTCGTCGATGACCGTCAGTCCGGGCGCGCCGCGATCGGCGATGGCATACCAGGCCCGGCCCTCGTCATCGAGCGCCACGATCGGCACCAGATGGGCGAGCAGCGCGCCGCTGGAATAAAATTTCTGGCCATTGACCACGACGTGGTCGCCAGCGTCGACGAATTTGGTCTCAAAATCGGCCGCCCGCTTGGAGCCGAATTCCGAGAACGCGTTGCCGAACCGCGTGCCGGACAGAACTTCGGCGAAGAGCAACTGCTTCTGGGCCTCGTCAGAGACGGTGCGGATGGCGGCGACGACGCCGAGATGGTTCTGCGGAATCTGGCCGAGCGACGGATCGGCCGCCGAGATGATGGTGATCACCTTCGACAGCGTCACATAGGAGAGTTCCGGTCCGCCATAGGCCTTCGGCACGTTGATCGACCACAGGCCGCTCTGCGAAAACGCATCGAGCTCTTCCTTCGGCCAGATGCGCTCGCGATCCCGCCTGGAGGCGTCCTTGGCGAAGTCTGCGGCCAGTTTTTCCGCCACAGCGATCGCCTCGGCGTCGGTCTTGATGACATGCGCTCTGGCCGACGGACGCTCAACCGGGGGGACGGCGCTGCGGATATCGGACGGCTGCTTCGATTGGATGGTCATGCTGCGGTCTCCTGGGGAAAATGTTGCGATGGAAGCGGCGTGCCGCCGAGATAGTAGGTCTTGATGTCGTCGCGCTGGCGCAGGTCGGCGGCCGACCCTTCCAGCACGCTCTTTCCGTTTTCGAGCACGGTGGCGCGGTCGGCATATTTCAGCGCCACTGCCGAATTCTGCTCGGCGACAAGGATCGAAAGATCTTCGTCCCGATTGAGCCGCTTCAAAGCGCTAAAAATCTCGTCGACGATCAGCGGCGCCAGCCCCATCGAAGGCTCGTCCAGCACGAACAGTTTCGGCCGCGACATCAGACCGCGGCCGATCGCCGTCATCTGCTGCTCGCCGCCGGAGGTGAGGCCGGACCGGGTTCGCCGCTTCCCGGTGAGCCTGGGGAAAAGCGCATAGACGCGGTCGAGGTCGGCCTTGACGCCGGTGCGGGAGGACGAACGCCCGAGCGCGCCGGTCAGAAGGTTCTCCTCGACCGTCAGCGAGCGGAAGCAGTGTCGGCCCTCGAGGACCTGGACCAGACCCTTGCGGACGAGGTGAGAGGGGCTTGCCCTGGAGACATCCTCGCCGTCGAAAGTGATCCGGCCAGCGGTAACGGTGCCGCGCTCGGCCGGGAGGAGATTGGATATGGCGCGTAGCAGCGTCGTCTTGCCGGCGCCGTTGGAGCCGAGCAGTGCGACGATCTCGCCTTTACCGACCGACAGGTCGACACCGTGCAGGGCGGCGATGGCGCCGTTGTAGACGGCCTCCACGCGACTGACCGACAGGATCGGATTTTCCGGGCTGGACATCGATGACTCCGCAATAGGCAGGAAATCGCGGCCGGCCCGGGGCCCGGCCGCGAGTTGTTTGACTTCAGTTGCTGACCACTGCTTCGGCGTCTTCGGCCGTGCGGATCTTGATGCCCTTTTCCTTGGCATAGGCCTCGGACGACTTCTCGATGATCGGACGCAGCAGCTTCCAGTCGGGCGCAATCCAGTCGGAGACGACGTTCCACTTCTTGCCGTCCCACTGCTGGAAGGTCACGTAGCCGTCACCTTCGTGATTGTCCCAGGAGACGTTGATCGAGTGGAACAGGTCCTTGGCGCCCAGCGCCTCGACGCGTGCCGGATCGAGCTTGAGATGCTCGAAGCCCCAGCGGACTTCGTCGCCGGTGAGCGTGCGGTTGCCGAACTTGGCCTGCGCGATGCGGACCGCCTCGACATTGAGGATGCCGTTGACGATGCCGAGATTGTGGTAGACCGAGCCGATACGGCTCTTTTCCTCGAGATTGCCTTTGCCGGCTCCGTAGACCGTTTTGACGATCTCCTGGACCACCGGATACTGCTCGCCTGACGCCTGGGTGGTGATGGCCGTATAGCCCTTGGCGGCATCGCCCGCGGGGATCACATCCTCTTCCGAATTCGACCAGACATTGCCGACGATGTGATCGGCCGGGAAGCCGGTCTTCTGCGCGGTCTTGAGCGCAACCGGGTTCATCACGCCCCAGCCGCGCAGCACCACATAGTCGGGATGCTCGCGACGGATCGTCAGCCACTGCGCCTGCTGCTCGTTGCCTGGATGCGGAACCTCGATCTGCGACAGCTCGAAGCCGTATTTCTGCGACAGCAGCTCATAGATCGGAATCGTCTCCTTGCCATAGGGCGAGCCGTGATAGAGCACGACGATCTTCTTGCCCTTGAGCTTGTCGAGGCCACCTTCCTTGGAGGCGATATAGTTCACGATGCCCGAGGTCTCGCTATACGGATTGAGCAGCAGCGGGAAGACGTAAGGGAACACGCGTCCGTCCGTGGTGTCGGTGCGGCCGTGGTTGATGGTGATCAGCGGCACCTTGTCATCGGTGATGCGGTCGATCATGGCATAGGCGATGCCGACCGAAAGCGGGTTCCAGGCGGCGATGCCGGGATTGCTCTTCAATCGTTCATAGACCTCGACGCCCTTCTCGACCTCATACTGCGTCTCGCCCTCGCTCCAGGTCAGCTTGACGCCGTTGACGCCGCCGTCGCGGATGTTGATCAGGTTGAGATAGTCGATGAAGCCGCCGAAGAAGCCGGTGCCGCCGGCGGCATAAGGGCCGACGCGGTAGCTCTGCAGGGGAAAATACTGCTCGTCGGCGTGGACCGCCGTCGCGCCGAGGACGAAGGCCGTGGCGATCGCCGCTTTCTTGAGGTGACTGAAGAAGGTCATGGATTGCGTCTCCTGAGGTTGTGGTCCGTGAGAGGATGTCGAGCGGCGCTCAGCTGGACCTTGAGCCGATCCGTCGTTTCAGGCGGTCGAAGAGGGCCGACAGCCCGTTCGGTTCCGCGATGAGGAAGATGATGATGAGCGCGCCGAGCACGATGCGCTGGCTCATGTCGAGAACACCCGAATCGAACAGTCCGCCAAACAGGAAGGCGCCAAGCCGCGACAGGATGAGCGGAAAGACGACGATGAACGCCGCTCCCAGAAAGGCGCCGCGTATCGAGGCCAGCCCGCCGATGATGATGATGAACAGGATCTGGAACGAGCGGTCGAGATTGAAGCCGGCCGGCTCGACGGTGCGCAGATAGGTGAAGGCCCACAGCACCCCGGCGACGCCGATGATGAAGGACGAGATGGCGAACGCCAGCAGCTTGGTCTTCAGCACAGGGACGCCGATCACCCGCGCGGCGGTTTCGTTGTCGCGCACGGCGATGAAATTGCGGCCGGTCGCGCTGTTGACCAGGCGCCAGACCAGCGCCGTGAGCACGATGACCGTGGTCACCGAGAGCAGGTAGCGGCCCGTCGCCCTGTCGAGCGAGAAGCCCGCAACGGCAAGGTGCGGCGCCGAGATCACTCCGGATGGGTTGTCGTTGGAGAACCACCCGAACTTGGTCAGCGCCCACTGCACGAAGAACTGGGCGGCGAGCGTCGAGACGGCGAGATAGAAGCCGCGCAGGCGCAGGCTCGGCAATCCGAACACGACGCCGATGCCGGCGGCTGAAATCCCGGCCAGGATCATGGTCGCAGCCAGCGGCAGTCCTTCGACCCGAAGGTTGAAATTGTAGGCGGCGAAAGCGCCGACCGCCATGAAGGCGGAGGAGCCCAGCGAAAGCTGGCCGCAATAGCCGGTCAAAAGGTTGAGGCCGACCGCCGCCAGGCTGAGCGCAAGGAACGGCAGCAGGATCGCCTCGACGAGATAGCTCGACGCATAGGCGGGGATCAGGCCGTAGGCCACGGCAATCAGGGCGACGGGCAGAGCTAACCTCTGCCAGTCGATGGGAAGCCTTGCGGCATCGAGCGCTTGCACGGCCATCGGTCAGACCCTTTCGACAGTCTTCTGGCCAAACAGGCCGGAGGGGCGCACCAGCAGGACGACCAGCGCCAGCGCATAGGCGAACCAGCCTTCGATGCCGCCACCGACAAAGGGTCCGAGGTAGACCTCGGCGAGCTTCTCGCTGGCGCCGATGATGAGGCCGCCGACGATGGCGCCGAGGATAGAATCGAAGCCGCCAAGCACCAGCACCGGCAGCGCCTTCAGCACGATCAGCGACAGCGAGAACTGGACGCCGAGGCGCGCGCCCCACAAAAGTCCCGCGACCAGTGCCACGAACCCCGCGGCCGTCCACACCGTTCCCCAGATCCGGGGCAGCCGCAGCCCGACGGCAAGCGCGGCGAACTGGTCGTCTGCGACGGCGCGAAACGCCAGGCCGATCCGGGTCCAATAGAAGAATGCGCTCAAGCCGGCGACCATCGCCGCGGCAATGCCTGCAGCAAGAAGATCGAACGACGAGATCAGGATGCCGCCGACCTCGAACGGCGTGTCGTCGATGCCGAGATCGAGCCCGTGCACCTGCGTGCCCCACACCAACTGGGCAGCGCCTTCAATGATGTAAGACAGGCCAAGCGTGGCCATGAACAGCGTCATCGGCGAGCGATTGACCAGCGGCCTCAGCACAGTTCGCTCGATGGTGAAGCCCAGCGCAACCATGACCGCGAGGGTAATGAGCAGCGAAAGCGCAAACGGGATGCCGCGTTCGACAAGGCTGACAAAGGTGAGTGCGGCGAACAGCACCATCGACCCTTGCGCGAAGTTCAGCACGCCCGACGTCTTGTAGATCAGCACGAAACCGATGGCGACGAGCGAATACATGACGCCTGAGAGCAAGCCACCGACCAGCACCTCGATGACGAAGAGGAAATCATAGTAGCTCATCGGATGCCCTCGCCATCTTCGCCTTCGGCGGTGCCGATATAGGCCCGGATCACCGCCGGATTGGCCCTGACCTCGGCCGGTGTCCCGTCGGCGATCTTGCGGCCGTAGTCGAGCACGGCGACGCGGTCGGAGAGTCCCATGACCACGCCGATGTCGTGTTCGATGAGGATGATGGTGACGTCGTGCCGGTCGCGCGCTGCGCGCACGAAACCGGCCATCTCGGCCTTCTCGGTCGCCGTCATGCCGGCCATCGGCTCGTCGAGCAGCAGGATCTTCGGCTCGGCGACGAGGGCGCGCGCCAGTTCGACCCGCTTCTGCAGGCCGTAGGGCAGCGTTGCGACCAGGCGATCGGCGACGGCCTCGAGATGCAGGAAGGCGATTGTCTGGTCGACCTTTTCAGCGATCGCGGCATCTTCGCGCCGGGCGCGCGGTAGACCAGCGATATGTTCGACGAAGCTGGCGCGCCGGGTGTGGACGCGGCCCGACGCGATGTTGTCGCGCACTGAAAGCCCACCGAACAGTGCCAGGTTCTGGAAGGTGCGCGCGACGCCGAGCCGTGCCAGACGGCTTGCCGACACCCGGGAGAAGGACTGGCCATCGATCGCGATCTTGCCCTGATCGGCGTGATAGAGGCCGCTGATGATGTTGATCAGCGAGGATTTGCCGGCGCCATTGGGACCGATCACAGCGCGAATCTCGCGGCTTTTGACCTCGAGGTCGACATCCCGCAGTGCCGTGACGCCACCAAAGGAAATGCTGATCCCGCCCAGCGCCAGGATCGCATCAGCCTTTGGCGACAGGCGCGCCGGGCGCGTGTCCTCGACGGGATCA
This sequence comes from Mesorhizobium sp. M0028, assembly GCF_040323855.1. Classification (NCBI taxonomy): domain Bacteria; kingdom Pseudomonadati; phylum Pseudomonadota; class Alphaproteobacteria; order Hyphomicrobiales; family Phyllobacteriaceae; genus Mesorhizobium; species Mesorhizobium sp. M0028. Next base: position 25,775 of record NZ_JAMYVG010000010.1, on the reverse strand, counting down.
GCACCAGCAAGAATGCCGGAAATTTCGGGCGAGCGCTCGTATGCGGCGGCTCCCAGCGAAGCACCAATCATGAAACATTCCTAATTTTGAAGGCGTGCGGGCGGCGGCCTGAAGGCCGTGCCTGTCCTATTCCGCGGCGACGAGCTCCCTGTCGCGCGCCGCTTCCAGTTCGCGCACCAGAGGGATGACGCGCTTGCCGAAGAACTCCACCTCTTCCTGGAAATGCAGGAAACCGAGCAGGATCAGATCCGCGCCGGCATCCTTCAGCTTGAGGATGCGTTCGGCAATCTGTTCCGGCGTGCCGATGAGATTGCTGCGGAAGCCGTCATTGTATTGGACAAGATCCTCGAAGGAGGATTTCGCCCAGTTGCCTTCGCCTTCCGGCGAGGCCTTGCCGGCATTCTTGACCTCATCGGCGAAACCCTGCACCGCCTCCGGATTGGCCTTGGCGATGATCTCGTCGAGCACGGTGCGCGCTTCTGCCTCGGTTTCGCGAGCGATGGCAAAGGCGTTTACGCCGATCTTCACCTTGTGGCCATTGGCCTTCGCCTTGGTCTTGATGTCGTCAACCTGCTTCTTGATCTCTTCCGGCGTGTTGCCGTTGGTGAAATACCAGTCGGAAACCCGCGCAGCCATGTCGCGCGCCGCGCGCGATGAGCCGCCCTGGAAGATCTCCGGCTGCGGATCGATCGGCTTCGGCTTCATCGAGTAGTTGGTGAAGCGATAGAAGTCGCCCTTTAGCGTGAAATTATCCTCGGTCCAGATGCCGCGCAGCGCACGGATGAATTCCTCCGAGCGGCGATAGCGCTCGTCATGGTCGAGCCACAGCTCGCCGATGGCGGCGAACTCACCGCGGAACCAGCCGCTCACGACATTGACCGCGACACGGCCATTGGTCAGGTGGTTGATGGTGGCTATCTGCTTGGCCGCCAGCGCTGGATTCCATGGGCCGGGCAGGATCGCCGCGATGACTTTCAGCGTTGTGGTCGCCGCAAGCAAGGCGTGGCTGAACGATACGGATTCGTGCTGGTTGTCGGCGCCATAGCCGGCCGTGAAGCGTATCTGGCTCAGCGCGTAGTCGAAGCCGTTGGCCTCGGCGATCTGAGCAAGCTTTCGGTTATAGTCGATGTCCCAGCCTGTCCGCTGCTCGATGTTGGAGATGACAAGGCCGCCCGAAACGTTCGGGACCCAGTAGGCGAATTTCACGTCGTCGGAATTCGAGGTCATTTCGTTCGTTTCCCCTTTTGATTGGCTTCAACCGACGCGCGTGGCGACGGCAGTGTTTGCATCACTGGAATTAAGCAAGGAGACCGCTTCGGTAGCGGCCCGTGAGATGCGCTCGAAAATCGCTGCGCCGACGATCTTGGCATCGACGAAATCGTCGGGCGCGCCGTAGACGCCGGTCGGGACGGTGACGGCCCCGAAAAACCCGAACAATGGCCGGAGCTGATGTTCGAGAACCAGGCCATGGTATGGACTTCCGCCGGTCGCCGCGAGAAGCACGGTCTTGCCCGTCAGTGCACGATAATCGACGAGGTCGAACAGGTGCTTGAGAGCGCCGGTGTAGGACGCCCGATAGACCGGCGTTCCGACCACGAGCAGGTCGGCCTTCTCGACACGCTGGATGATCGCTTCGCCAGACGCGCCGAGCGCACGACGAGACAGCCCGGCGAAAATCGACGGCGCCGCCTCGGTGATTTCGATCAGGCCGGCGTCCGACGGGACACGCGACGCGACCGCCTTGACCAGCGCGCTCACCACCGCGGTGGTGCGGGATGGCGTACTAACGCCGCCGGATATGCCGAGAACCGAAATTCTTGCCACGTGTCGTCGATCTCCTGTTCCACCAAGGGGATGCCCGGTTGCCAACACGGGATCGTACGATATTACACAAAATCTATAGAGATAAGGAATTATCTTTTGATTTTTCCAAACCATTGAGAAAATCGGAGTGCTGACGCCTCATTAGCATGAGCTCTAACATCCGATTGGCGGCAAACCGCGGGCGCAGACCGGCCAGGCTTGATCGTGGCGATCGGCGCTCCGTTGCCCGGTGCGGCCCGCGCCGCAGATTGTCACCACCGGCACGTCGCGCTTTTGGTCGTCGATCGGCGTCGCCGCCGTGATAGCTGCCGTTGAATCGGACCCCGAACTGCCGCTCGGCGCCGAAACGCCCGCTCACATCGAGATGCCCGCCGCCCTGGGGGCTCGACCGTGTCAGATCGACCTCGGCCCGCGCGCTTGGGATGATATTGGTCGTACCCCCCGAGACTGCTGTTCGGCGCGATGCCATAAAGGAGCGCCACCGGTCCTTTGAGAACCTCGATCGCTCGATATAATCGGTGAACAAGCGATAGGTCGGCGCGACCCCGAACACACCATCGAACGCGACCTCGCCAAAATTTCCTTCATTGATCGGAAAGCCGCGAATGTAGAAGGAATCCAATATCCCGCCGGTTGAATGGGTGCTCCGTACCAAGGATCATTGATCATCACGTCGTCCACCGTGCGTGCGCCCTGATCCTCGATCGTTTGCGCCGTGTAGCTGCCTATGTTGAACGGCGTATCCATGATGTCGCGATTGCCGAGCAGGCCCAGGCGCCCGCCTCGCGCGACTTGTCCGCCCGGATACGCTTCCGGCAGATTGTCGATCGTTGCGGTCAGGGGCAGGCCGCCCAGCCCCACCACCACGATGCGCTCGAGCACCGTGCCATGGAATGTTCGTTTCATTGTTGACAGGTTAGTCATGCAAGACCTCCTGACCATCCGCACCCAGCTCTCGCCAGGCAAGGCAAAACGTTCTTGGTCCTTGGCGTGAGGGGACTTGGATGAGGAAATCTGTTGGGCTGTTCGCTGCGCTGGCCGTGATGGGTCAGGACGCCGCTGCGCAGGAGTCGACGGCTGATCGTCTGATGAAACTAGACCGGGAAGACGGTTATGCCGGACTTTTCTGAAACGCCGGTGGCTGGCGCCCGAGGTCAGAACATATCGGTTTTCGCTCGCCTTCCCTCTCGGCTCACTCACTTGTGCGGCATACAATAGACGCCCTCGGATTCCATGAGTACCGCGCCGCCCTTCAACTCGCTCATTGCGCCGACCCAGGCTTCCGAATAAGTGCGGCTGGCATCCACGGCCGTCAGCCAAAGAACGCGATTGTCAGCCAGTTCGACTTTAACTTCCTGCTGCAAAGGGCTTGCCTGCACGGTCTGTTGATAGTGCCGTTTGATCCTGACATTGCTGGCCGGGAACTCAGCTTCGTTGCTGCCATAGTTCAGCACAAACCTAGTATGGTCCTCGGCCACTGTGCAACTGCCGTCACGCTCACACACGATTTTGGCGGCGGTCTTGCAGTCCCATTTCAGTGAAGCGGGCCACATCGGATTGTCCGCGCTCGATCGCGGCTTCTCGCTCTGGCTAGCCACCGCCAAGCCTGCCCATGGGCCCATTATCGCAGTCGACAGGAGCAGCGCCTTCAACACTTATTACCCTTCCCTGATCCAGTACCGTATTGCTGTCTCGAAGCTATCGCTGGCGTCGGGGTGAATGAACCGGACAGACACGCCTTGTGATCCTCATGGCGACTCATCCTGCGTGATCGCCTGGCTTATGGCATGTTGAGATTGAACCAGCTTTTCTGGCGCATGCCGTTCGCGTCGTCATACTCGATGAACCAGGGCTTTCCGCGCACCGGCCGAGAGATGGTGTAGTAGGTGGGGCCATTACCAAGGGAATGCCCTCTATCGTTGCCCGTGATCTGGATTTTTGCCGTCACCAACCTACCGTTGATTTCGATCTGGGCCTGTCGAGATCCGTTGTCATGGTCTTGGCCGAGACGACTATTCGTGAAAGTGGCGGGCAGGGTGAGCCTGTCGGAGCTGATACGGCAGATGTTCCGTTCTTGCCTCATTCCTCGCCGATCGGAGTCGTAGCTGCCAGCTGCTTGCCAGCCAGCTGGACAATCCTCATACTTCTCGAATCTCGCGGCGCTGGAGTTGGCTTGTGGACAGATCGGCCAGTTAAAACCCGGCGCTTTCATCGCCGCCATCAACTTGTAGATTGACGGGTGGCAAGAAGGAGTGGCCTGCCAGTCACCGGACAGGCAGAGGAGGACCTGACAGCCCCATTCCGATGCCTGTGATTGGGATGGAAGAGCCGCGGCGCCCACGACGACGGTGGCACCCACCAAGAGATATTTCAGCATGTTCATAGCCTTTTCCTCGCTGCGGATTCTGATACTTTACTATGGATCATCCGCGCGAAAAAGGACAGATCGAGAAGGCAGGTTGTGCGACTACATCGATTTATGAAACGAGACGACGCGGGCCTGGTCAACAACCCGTTGCGCGCCAACATTGCGAGAACGCTGGAGCGGGAGAGAGCTAGGCGTGGCCTATCCCATATGCACATGGCCGAGCTGTTCCGGACCGTCGAGGGCGAAAGGCTCGCCTACCGGACATACATCCAGACCGTGCGACAGAAAAACAATGTCACCCTGACGACGTTGCAAATCATGGCAAGCGGCTTGCATGTGTCAGTTGCGGACCTGCTCGCGGGCGGAAAAAAACTTCCCGAATGGGCGCATCAGTTGGACGAAAATGCAATCCGCATGCGTCTGGCGCACATCATCGACATTGAGCGAAAACGACGCACTTTGCTCCGCTATAAGATGGCCGAGCTCATCGGCGTGGCGGAGGCGACATTCATGAAATTGGAACGCGCAAGCGGCAATATCAGCGTCGACACAATTGCGGCGATCGCCAAGGCGTTGAAACTTGATCCAGCGACCTTCCTCTTTTCCGATAAGGTCCCGCCATCAACTGATCTACCTGATTCTGACGCACCCGGAGGCGTAGGTTCTCATTTCAGAGTGCCGTGAACTTCCAGCGTCATCATCCGTCTAAGCTGCGCTACACAGAATGCCTGGCAGGTTTTCGCCGTGATAGCGCATACCGGTGCATTCAGGTGAAAATGGAGCAGAGCTGACAATTAGGCGCGCCACGTGTGTACCTTTTTTCGCCCGCGCCTGAGGAACGACTGCCATGACGTGGCGGCAGTCGAATGCACCGGAATCCTGATCTCTACGGTTGTGCCGGCACCGGGAGCGCTGTTGATGATGAGCCTTCCTTTCAGCGTCGAGACCATCTGGGAACATGCGGTCAGTCCAAGGCCAGTATGATTTCCAGCTCGCGTTGAAAAGAAAGGTGTAGTTGCCTTCACAAGGATTGCAGGCGACATGCCTGCGCCGTTGTCCGCCACATCTAGTACGAGGTAACTGCGCAGGAGGAAGGGACGTCGCTTGACTGTCGCGGAGATGAGAATTGGGGCGTTTCTGGTGCCGGATAGAGCGGCAAGAGCGTTTTCTATCAGCTCATTAACGACCAACCGTAACGGCGTCGCCGGAACAGGTTGCAGACGTGCTTTAGGATCGACCAAAACTTGCACCAAACTGCTGCGATCGTGCGCGAGATCCTCGAGGAGTGGGCCGAGCGCCACGGTGCTGGAATCTTGTGGCGCATAGGCGATCTGAAGGACACTGTTGGTGATCGATTCCAGTTCAGTAGCAGCACTGCGCGCAGCCTCAAGCATTTCGCCGCTCGGTTGCTTGTCTGGTTGTGCGTGCTCAAGGAACAGCCTCAAGGCTGTAACCCGCGATCGGGTCATATGCGCAAAGAGCGAAGCGAACGAGCGCATATGCTGGTCACGGCGATTGGCCAAAGCATAGCGTTGATGGATAACGAGATAAAAGGTGGCACCCAGGCCAAGTGCGATGGCAAAGATGAACCAGTTGCGCGAGGCCGCAATGTCGATGCTGGCGGTCTGCTGCAAGGTGGCACTGTGATCAACGGTAGAGCTGGAAATCTCGTAAATTGACTGTTCCAGCTTGGCCATGTCGGCAATGGCTTGGGTGTAGTTTGTACGCGCTGACACAAGAGGGGCAATTTTCTGTTCGAGGGTTAGGCCAATCCGGCCCAGGAGTTCGGCATCGTGGTCGGGAAAAAAGCGGTTCAGATAGGGCAGGTTTTCCAACTGCGCGACGTTGACGTTCACCAACGCCATTTGTCGATCGATGTCCGCATCAAGCTTGCCCGTCTCGTCGGCAATGCGAAGATAGCCATAGACTCGTATAAGGCGCTCGCGAATCTGTGCCGCGCGCCACTGAATCTCGAAAGTCTGATTGAGGATGGCATCCGTCTCCTGACGGTAGCGGTTCGATTGCATGAATGTCCACGCACTCAGCCCAAGCGCTGCAGCCATACCGAGATACGGCAGAACAGTGAGCAAACGGCCGTTTAAGAACTTCATTGCGTGGCGCGCAGGATGACTGGGAAAAACACCCAGATCGAGTTTCTTGCGGGAACATATGAAGCAGGCAATTGGTCGAAGGGCCAAACAATGAAGATGGGGCCTTTTTCTACCATGCTGATCGGGCGGAAATCCTGGCCCGGCGGGCAATGCGAGCCGGCCTTGTCACTCTCGTTGCAACGACGTTCGATCGCCAGGATCGGATTATAAGACCGGATTTCGTCCATATGAATGTCGGAAACGAAGTTGTCATAGGCGACAACTTTGACCTCCTGCACGGCGGTGACTCCGGCCTTGGCAAGCACATTTGCAAGCAGCGGCCCACGATATTCGATTTTCTCGTTGTCGCTCGTCCAAGGCGTACGCGTGTCATAGGTCTGTTGTGGAAAGTCTGCCCGCAGCTGCTTTACTGAAAAAACGGCGACAGTCTTGCCGCTGGCGTCTTGAACCGACACTTCGTTGGGATCGAGCGGAATTTCCTCGGCGGCGCTGGCGAGCGGAAGGGCTACGGCAAACATGACGGCGAGAGCATTACGCAACATCTTCCACATCCTCGTATTCGCGGGGGCCATCGTTCTTAGCGAAGAGGACGCAAGGTCCTCGGGAGCCCCGCGGATCGTAGGCAAATCCCTTTTCTGCTAGGGCAAGGGTGATGTTGCGGATGCCGTCAAGGCCATAGAGGTGGTCGTGCAGCTCAAGAAAGATGCGTTCGACGCCGGGCAGCTCGGCATCCTGCAGAAGTTCTTTCTCAGCTCCTTCAATGTCCATGACGAGGGCGTTTATTCGATGATCGGCGATGAAACGATCGACGTCGGCCGAGACGATCGAAAGTTCGCGCTCATATGGTCCTTGGTCTTTGTCCGTGGAAGACATCCAAAGGTCGCGGCGAACGTAGAAGGTGAAGGACCGCGGCGGGCCTGCTGTGAGGATACCCTGCGAATATGTGACATTGTCGAGATCGTTGGCCGCTATCACGCGCTTCGCTAGTTCCGCTGTTGCGGGATTCGCTTCAAAAGCCCACACCTGAACGCCGGGGATTTTCGCGATCAGTGCGGTGATGATGCCGATACCGGACCCTAGCTCCAGTACGCGATCGCGCGCCTTGACTGCCCTGAAGATCCACTTCGCTTCCTTCGCCTCATAGCTCTGGCTTTGAAGCGCTCTCCAGATAACCGGCGAAACATCCTGTGGTGCGACAGGAACCTTGATTCCATGGACGATCATGGGCGCAATTGTCTCACAGACCTCGTGGGAGCGGATGGCCTTGCCGCATGAGCTTGGCGCGAGCCTGCTTGTAGTATTTCTCGGCCGAGCCGGCATCAATGGCCAGCCGGTCGGCCATCAGCGAAAAGATTTCCTTGCGTTTCACGCCGGGTTCGCGATGCGCCATCATGTCGATGGCCTCTTGTTCGCGCGGTGTAAGAACAGAAAAGCGATAATCGGGTTTCGTCATGACAACCCGCGACAGGCGCAACGAGAATCCCTTGGTGGAAATATCGTCCAGCACGTCCCTGAACACGCCGGGCGCAAGCCCGGTCTTGCCGAGATAGGCGGCAGCGCCGATTTGCCGGAAGCCATCCGCCTCGCAAAGGTTGTCAGAACCGGTGACGACAACATGGATCGCACTGGGTGAAGCCTCGATGATCTTGTCGACGACAGCGACGCGGTCGCCCTGTGACGTGGGATCAAAACCGGGCAAGCCAGGATCGATCACGACAAGATCGAAATGATTGTTTTGAAGCTCGGCAGTCGCGATGTTCAGCGTCTCCGCTCCCAGGACAATGCATTCTTCGAAGCTTGCTTGCACTTCGTTCATCAGTGCCAGACGCATAAGTGTCTGGTCTTCGACCACCAGGGCACGAAACATTGGAAGCCAATCCCTCTACGCATGCGCCCACCGCCCCTGTCTCTCAGAATTGGTCGCTTCAAAAAAGGGATGATGTCATCCCTATTTTTCCTCACCTCCCGAGCTACCAGTATGTGACCGATGTACGCCAGGGCGAGGACGATGCCTATTCAACAGGTCTGCAGCAATGGACAGATGGAAGCGGCTGAAGACGTCGCAAAACTGATTGCGGAACATCGTCAGAGCGTTGCCGCGCTTGAATGTATCGGCAAGCGATGGATGGGGGCCGAAGGGCCGGACGCGATCGTGCTGGGTGAGAGGCTGGACGCGGTCATGGCGGAGGAGGCCGCTGTGCGAAGGCGTGCTGCCATTGCTCCAGTAGCCACTATCGCGGAAATGAAAATGAAGGCTGCTTACTTCCAACGGCTGACGGCTCATGGCTGGTGCGAGATTGATGTCGACGATTGGCGCGCGTTGCTCGGTTCCTTCACGAAACTGCAGCCCTAAGAAAAGATCGTCGAAATCCATGAGGCCACGGTATTCCAGCCCGCGTAGATGGCCGCCGGCACCAAAATGATCGCGATGAACGCAGCCGCTCCGCCAATGGCGCCGTCGCCGCGTCCTTCCACAGGATAGTAATATCTGTGCGCTTCATCATCGTGTTTCATGCTGTCTCTCCGACCGCTTGTTTAGCAGCAGTCGCACAGGATGCCGAAACGTTGTGCCCCACAAACCCGCACGTTTCATCTTAGCGTTGATTTCCGCGATCAGATAGTTCTCATTGACGGCTTTGCCGTTTGCGGTTGTTGCGGCAAACGCGTATCCGGTCGCTATCAGCGCCGTGCCGACGTCGATTGTGTCGCCATTCAGCTGCGCACCGCACACGACAAAAACCGCCTTGTCCAGGGCGTAGCCGATTGGCTGGCATGTAACCGCCGCGCTATCGAATAGGGCTGCAAGGTGCGCCAGCGAGGTGTTCCCGCAATCGATTTTGTTTCCATTTTGCTCTTCGGCTGACGTGCCTCGAAGACATGACTGGACGCCATAGAGGCGGAAAAGGTGATCTCCATCACGCCAGGTATCTCCGGTCAGCAGTTGAGCCGATTTCGATACTGCCAAGGGCGTTGGCACGGCAGACTCGGATGCATCCTGGGCCTGGGCCGAAGCGCACAAACCAAATGCGGCCAGCACTGCGAAGCTCGCCTGCTTCATTCCTGGAACTGTCCACCGAGGTCGGCCGAATGCTCCAGATCGGGGCGCAGCGACTTGCCGTCCTTGTTGCGTCCGATCGCCGCCATGTCGAAAAAAACCATTTCGTCATCGTCGTAGGCGACGTTGTACGGGTCGTTTGCGTTGCCCGCACCGACGAGAGAGAAACACGACACGGCGTCGGGTTCACCCTTCGTGCTTTGCAGCACAAGTGTTTTGCAAAGCACGACAGATGCGCGATTGTTGTAGATTGCCTCTTCATAGTCCTGCGCGGCCTTCGTGCAGTCCCATTGCTGCGTCTTGTACGTGATCTTCGGTTTGGGGCAGGCCGCAAGGCCGCGCAGCCGGTACGTCACGCCGTTTATGACGCGCTCGGTCGCCGACGGCACCTTAACCGGCGAGATAAGGGCGGCCGCATCGCGCTGAAAGAGCGCGCCTTTTGCATCATAGCGTTCATAGACGAACACCTTCTCGCCCGGCTTGGCAAACTGGAGCAGGTAGTGCTCCGACGGCTGGGCAAAGGCACTCGGGGCGTCGGCGCCGGCAGCATAAGCCGCGGTGCCCTGAAGCAGCAAAACCATGCAAAGGGCCGTCTGTCTCATCGAAATCCGTCCTTGCGATTACATACAGTGTTGACACTTTACTAGGGCTGCGTGTAGCCATAGTAAAGTGTTAAATTTTGGCGACACTATGAACGCTCGATTCGCTCTCCTGCTCACCCTGTGTGGCGCCACGATGCCGTTCAATGCGCACGGCCAGGACCTGGCATCAGACCGCGTAGCAGTTGCCTTTGCAACACCGGCGCAAGCCCTTGCCGCGGTCGGGGCGCAAAGGCCGGGGGCGTGTACGACCGGAAATCGTGCTGAGGTCTCCCGACTTGTGCGTTCAATCGCGCAAGAGGAAGGGTTCGACGCCGATCTGGCCGAGGCAATTGCATGGGCCGAAAGCGATCTCGGCGCCAGTCAGGGTCCGTCGAAGGCCGGAGCCCTAGGGATCATGCAGCTGATGCCAGGCACGGCGGCCGATCTCGGCGTGAGCGACCGTTGCGACACAGAGGCAAATGTACGGGCTGGCCTCCGCCATCTGAAGTCACTCTATGACGAGTTCCAGGATCCGCTGCTGATGCTGGCGGCTTACAACGCCGGGCCCAACAGCGTCTACAAGGCGCAGGGCATTCCGGTGAATCCGGAAACTGCAGAATACATCGTGAAAATACTGAACCGCTGGAAGTTCGGCGGTGTCGTGAAGAAGTCTGCCCTGGCCAAATCCGAAATGCTCGCGGCCGCTCCGCCAGCAAGCGAGGACGCCTGGCAGGATGGTCATGTCATGGATTTCGGCAACTGAAAGGAGCCAAGGGTGGAATACAGGAAAGCGGGCAAATTTGCCCTGAAACTGGCCTTGGCCTCGGCGGTCGGAATAGCTCTCGCGCCGGCCAGTGCATATGCGCAGTCGGCGGCACCGGTCGAGAATGTGCTGGAGTGGTTCGTCGGCGTTCTGCAGGGCAACATCGCGCGCTCATTCGCCATCATCGCGGTCTGTTTTCTTGGCTTCCTCGCCATGACGGGCCGCCTGGCGTGGATGATGGCTTTTTCCATCATCATTGGCATCGCTCTGATCTTCGGCGCTGCCCAGTTGGTGGATGCGGTTCGCGCGACCGCGGGAGGCAGCTGAGACATGGACGACGAGGAAGTCTATGTCGAGCCGGTCAGCCTGCCACTGACACGCCCCCCGATGAAATGGGGGGTGCGATATGAAGTTTTTGCTCTGAACGGCATCCTGGCGGTGATCGGCTTTATCGCCACGAGCAGCTTCATGCTCGGTCTTGGGGTGTTCGGCGTGGTGCATCTGGTCAGCGCATATCTGTGCCAGCTCGACCCCTATATGTTTCATATTTTCGAGCGGCGCGTCTCCAAACGCGGAGCGGTGGCGAACCTTACTTTCTGGGGGGCGAGGAGCTATTCGCCATGAGCCTCGATGCCGACCTGAAATTTGGCCGTGAGCGGCGGCGTGAAAAGCCCGCGGCGATGCACATCCCTTACCTTCGCCATGTCGATGACAATCTGATCGTAACGAAGAGCGGCTTTCTGGTGGGCGTCATCCAGCTCAGTGGCCTGCCCTTCCAGACGATGGACCAGGCCGAGTTGAACAGCCGCATGTTCAACCGCAACACGACGTTCCGGAATCTCTCAACGTCTCGCTTTGCGGTCTACACTACCATCATCCGCCGCCACGTGACGCCGGAGATCGAAGGCGACTTTGACAACCCTTTCGTGGCCGAGCTCGACGCCCGCTACATGGATGAGCTTGGGGCGAAAAACCTTTTCGTCAACGAAGCGTATCTGACGGTCATACGCCGGCCGATGGTCGGCCGCGTCGGCTGGGTGGACAAGGCGCTCAATGCGTTCCGCATCAGCACCGCAGGCGAAGAAACCCGCGAAGAGGCGATGGCCGAACTGCAGGACGTTCTCGACGGCGTCGTCAAGGATTTTACGGCTTATGGTGCACGTCTTCTCGGTCTCGTGAAGCGCCGCAACGGCTTCTTTTCCGAGCCCGCGGAATTTTTGGCGAAGATCCTCGCCGGCGGCGTCGATGTGGAAATGCCTTTGCCGCGCATGTCCCTTGGCGATGTGCTGGCGACGCGGCAGCTGTTTTTCGGCAAGTCCGCGCTGGAACTTCGCGGACCGGACGCTGGCAAGCTCGGCGCCATGGTGTCGATCAAGGAATATCCGCCGTTCACCGCGCCGGGCTCATTGGACGGTCTCTTGCGCCTGCCACATGAGTTCGTCCTGACGCAGAGTTTCGCGATCGAAGACCGTGTCACGGCGATGCGCAGGATCAACACCATCGCGAACCAGGTTGAGGGCTCCGACGAGGCGGGCACGACAGTCGAGCAGTCCGTCCACGACGGCGCCGACAAGCTGGCCGGCGGCGAAGTCGTCTTCGGACAACATCACATGAGCGTCATGGCATTGGCACCGGATATGGCTGGGCTCAACCGTGCGCTATCCGATATCACGGCCGAGCTTTCGCGCATGTCGATCGTGCCGGTCCGCGAGACACTGAACACGGAACTCGCCTTTTGGGCGCAGTTGCCGGGAAATTTCAGCTACATCGCGCGACGCGCGTTGATCTCGTCCCTTAACTTCGCCGGCCTTTTTTCAGGACACAATTTCCCCTCGGGCCAACGCGAGAGGCTGCATTGGAAACGCCCCATCGCTTTGCTCGAAACGACCAGCCAGACAGCCTATTATTTCAATTTCCACGTTCACGATGTCGGGCACTTTACGGTGTTCGGTCCGACCGGCTCGGGCAAGACCGTGGTGCTGTCATTCCTGATGGCGCAGGCCATGCGCATCATGCCGCGGCCACGATGTGTTTATTTCGATTATATGCGCGGCGCTGAAATTTTCGTTCGGGCGCTCGGCGGTCGATACGAGGTGATGGAGCCTTCTCAGCCGACCGGGTTCGCGCCATTGCAGCTCGAGGACACGGCAGAAAACCGTTCTTTCCTGGAAGATCTGCTCATCTACATTCTAACGCCGGAAGGCGGTGCGCTGGACGTGGCGGAGATGCGCGTCATCAACGCCGCCGTCGACATGATCTACAAGATCCCGCGCAAACAGCGGACCTTCGACCTGCTGCCGGAAGTGCTGCGGGGTTCGCTCATGCCCGGCATGAATGATCTGGCCGCGCGGATACAGCCCTGGCTCGACCCGAAGGACAGAGGCTGGCTTTTCAACAATCCCGTCGATCTGGTGGATTTCTCGAAACCCGTTGTCGGGTTCGACATGACCAAAATCCTGGGCGACCGAAAGCTGCGCTCGGCGGCGTTGCTCTACATCTTCCACCGTCTTGAGGACGTCATCGACGGCTCGCCGATCATGCTCTTCCTCGATGAAGGCTGGAAGCTGCTGGACGACGAGGTTTTCGCCGCTTTCATCAACGAAACGCTGAAGACCATTCGTCGCCGCAACGGCGTGGTCGGCTTTGGCACGCAGACGGCGGAAGACGTCGTCAATTCCGCCATCTCGTCGTCACTGATCGAGCAAACGAAGACCAACATTTTCTTCCCCAACCCGAAGGCGAGCAAGGAGTCCTACATGGAGCGCTTCTCGCTGACAGCGAAGGAATTCGAGTTCGTGCGCCGAACCGCGAAGGAAACACGCACCTTCCTCGTCAAGCACGACAGCGACTCGATCGTCGCCAAGCTCGATTTGTCGGCGATGCCCGATCTCATCAAGGTCTTGTCCTCGAACGAAGCCAACAGCAAGGAATGCGCACGGCTCCGGGAAACCTTCGGCGACGAGCCGGAGATGTGGCTGCCATACTTCTGCGGATGGGAGAACGAGCATGACGAAGCGGCTTAGCAGCGCTTGTCTGGCCGTGGCACTCGCGACGGCGGAAAGCATGAGCTTGGCTGTCGCGCAAATCGCGGTCATCGACGATTCGAACCTCGACAAGCGGCAAGAGGACGAGCAGCACAGCACGAAGTCGGATGAAGCGAAGAAGGACGAAACTAACAGGAAAAAAAGCGTCGTCTGCACCTATTCGAACAAATACCGCTCACAGATGTTTCGCCGGTCCCCGGCCGACGCGTTGCAGCGCGACGCGGGCAACGTGAAAATGATCCGCTATTACGCGCAAAAGTACGGCGTGCCCGAAGGCCTGGCGCTCTCCGTCGCCTATCAGGAATCGCGCTTTGACACGTGCGCCGGGAGCCACACCGGCGTCAAAGGCGTCATGCAGCTGACCAAGGGCACCGGCAAGTCCATGGGACTGGACCGCGACGTGAACGAGCAGAATATCGAAGGCGGCGTCAAATATCTCGGAATGGGGGTGAAGCAATGCGGGGCGACAAATTACAGCTGTCTCGCCTCCTTCTACAACGGATCGAACGCAGGCGAGCAAAACCAATGGGCCGGCGGCGTCGGCCGTTGGAACAGTTACTTCAACGACTATGTGTCGAGCGGCAAGGCTCCGGCCGCCGCGCCGGCACCATTCTCGATCGTGACGGCCGACGGCGCCGGCGGCACGGCCCAGGACGCGGCCATGGGCACGGTCAGGAAGGCGGCTGGCGGCCTTGATGCAAGCTCATCGCAGATGGGCGCCAACTATGCGGCGATTGACGCGCTAGCGGGCAACGTTGGCCAAGTGACGGAATACAAGGACGCTTGGGAGCTGAACTCGTCGGCTCGTGGGATCAACGCCGATGTCACCAACCAGTACCTCGCCAATGCGGGGAATTTCACTGGCCTGCTGGCTCAACTTCTGTCGTTGCAGAACGTTCAGGCATCGCAGTCGGCCAAGCTGGTGCAACAGCCGAAGAGCGGTTCTCCAAACCCGTTCTCTTGCAATCCCGTGGAACTGGAATGGTTGAAGATCGATCGCGGCCGGTGGCTACCATGCGCGGTTGAGAATGCAGGGACAAGCTCAGCCGACAGCCGCTCGATGATCATCACCACTGACCCTGCTGGCGCTGCCAGCGTCATCGATTCTCTGCAGCAATAGGAGGCTGACATGACGAAATTCGCAATTGCCGGCAGTCTGGCGCTTTGGGCAAGCACGGCCCACGCACAGATTGCCGTCATCGATGGCGCCAATCTCGATGTCGCCCGCAAGAATGCGGACAATACCAACTCCATCATGGATTCGAACAAGGATATCCTGAAAAAGAGCGACGAGATCCTGCAGGCTCTCAGCGGCAGTCGTGACGGATCGCTCGGGATCGGACAGATGGGCCTTGGCGGCAATATGTCGATTGCCCAGGCGCCGTCGTTCGGATCGATCCTGAACGGCGGGGCTCTTTCGTTTGGCGGCCTTTCGCCCGAAATCCAGAAAATCGCCGGCGCCGTCATCAACGGGCTCCAGCTGGTGAAGCAGCTCCAGCAGATTGCCGGCAAAGAGACGAGCGCCGTCAACACGGCCTATGGCGGCAGCGTCAACGTGGCCTCGCTGCTAAGCGCGCTGACTTCGCAGGCCTCGCAAGGTGTCACCCAGCGCCAACGGTCCCTGCAGTCCGCGAGCGGGCAGATCGGGCAGTCACAGGACGTCAAGGGATCGGTGGACCAGAACACACGAATGCAGCTGGAAAACGCGCGCGCGGTCAACGAACTGATCGGCGTGCAGAACGGTGCGGTCGCGGCCCTGAATGAGAAGCTGAAGGGAGATCTTCTTCGCCAGAGCCAGGTGCAGAAGATGATGACGCCGCGCACCGTCAATCCATTCGCGGAATTCGGCAAGAGCGGGGGCTGAGCGCTTGTCGAGGCGAGTCCTGCGCATATGCGTTGTGATTGGGCTCGGCGCGGGGCTTTTTGGATGCGCTAATCGCGAACTGAAAGCTCCGTGCGGGCCTTTGGCGTATGCCCACACCGACGAATGCGGCGCGCTGAAGCCGGTCAATTCAACGCCGTTCGCCAGCATCATTGACGAGGATCCATGAACGGTCTCGCCGCAAGCATCCTCGGTGGCATTGACAACATCGGCGAGGACTTCGTTCGCACCGTCTATATGCAGTTGGGCAATGCGATGGGCAACGTCTTCACGCTGATGCTGACCCTTTATATCGTGTGGTGGGGCTATTCGATTTTGAGCGGGCGTGAGTCGATTTCGCCAATCGAAGCGGCCTATCGCCTCGGCCGCGCCGTCATCATCTATCTGCTGCTGACCAGATGGGGGACATTTTCCGCGACGATCTATCAGCTCGTGCAAAGCATTCCAGACGAGGTCGGTAAGGTGATCGTCGGCGCCGTGTCGCGGGCCACCGGCAATCAGCTCAGCGATCAGGCGGCAATTCCAGCGCTGATCGACAATCTCTACCAAGGGGCGCAGGACGTCGCCAATCAGGTCTATAGCGGATCCTTCTATGACATTTTTGGCGCGCTCTTGTCGCTGCTCGTCCTGCTGTCTGCCATCATCTTCGCAGCGCTTGCCATTGCCGCGATCATCGCCGCCAAGGTGATGTTGTTCATCACGCTGGCCTTGGCGCCGATATGGATCATTCTCTGGCTTTACCGATGGTCCTCGCGCATGAGCGAAGGCTTCCTTTCGCTGAGCACCTTCCTGATGATCCAGCAAGTCCTGATCTACGGCTTTCTCGGTTTCTACTTCTCGCTCGTCAACGCGGCGCTGAACACCGCCACGTCCGGCGGAGCGACCATGGACAGCAAAATGTCGCTGGTGCTGCCGCTGGTGCTGGTGACGATCATCGGGATCTACGTTCTCATGCAGATACCTTCGATTGCTTCGATCCTGAATGGCGGCGGGTATCTGAGCACCGTGGGAGCATACAATCCTTATAGAAACTTCGGCAGAAACGCCGTGCGCTATTCCGGCGCGCGATGGGTCGCAGGCCGCGCCGCTCGCGGCGCCCGACAGCTCGCGGCAAACAGTTTTCGATCTTCGCGAGCAGCTAGGGCGGATGCCGCAACCCGGTCCGCCATCCAGCAAGGTGCGCGCGATAACTCCAGGCCTCTGGCCTAGGACACAAGAACGATCACCGATCGCGGCGTGGATCAGAATGCGTCGCGCAAACGAGGCAATAGTAACGTGACAATGCCAGTGGAAACGGCTGCCGACCGCAGCAGCGAACTCGTCGACAAGCGCTATTACAGGGCGGGCGCGACCTGGGAAGACGACACGCACCGGTCAATGCGTCGATCGCGTACATTGGCCTGGATCATCAGCGGCGTTTCCGGACTGGTGGCGGTGCTGTCTCTGTTGGCGCTCGTGCTGATCCTGCCGCTCCGGCAGTTCGAACCGTATGTTGTCGAGGTCGACAAATCGACGGGCTACCTCGAAATCATGCGCGCGCTGAAGCCTGGAGATTTGTCGCAGAACGAAGCCGTCACGGCGGCCAATCTGGTCCGCTATATCAGGGCCCGGGAAACCTACGATTCCCGTGAACTGAAACAGAATTACGACCTGGCCCAGCTCTACTCCACCGACGCGGCATCCAAGGATTTGACGTGGCTTTATACGCCTGCAAATCCACAATCGCTGGACAAGATTTTTGGCCGCAATGTCACTGTCTCGGTCGAGATCAAGTCGGTTTCCCTGCTCAATCGCAACACAGCCTCGGTGCGCTTTGCCACGACGACGCGGCGGGACAATTCGTCCACCACCGACGATTGGGTGGCGGTGATAAAATTCCGCTACACCTCGACGCCGCTGAAGAACGAATGGCGTTTCGACAATCCGTTGGGATTTCAGGTTACGGACTACCGCCGCGATCAGGAATCGGCGCCCGCTGCGGGGAGCCTACAATGAGATGGCGCGTGGGCCTTGCGCTGTCGGCCGCCTTTCTGCTCGGCACAATGCACGACGCGGCCGCACGCGACGGCCGCATCCGATACGTCACCTTCAACAATGACGACGTGACGTCGGTGCGCGCAGCTCTGGGTATTTCGACGATGGTCGAGCTCAGCCCGACCGAAGTCATCGAAACCGTGTCGGCTGGCGACACGAAAGGCTGGTCGATCATCCCCAAACGCGGATCGCGATTTCTGTTCGTAAAGCCGCTGGAGCGCGATGCGTGGACCAACGTCAACGTCGTCACCAACCGGCGCGTCTATTCCTTGCTGCTGCAGGCAACCGACAATAGCCGTGACCGGGCATCGTTCCAGGTCCGGTTCAAATACCCGGACGAGGATATCAACGCGCGCCTGCTCTCACAGGCCAAAGAGAGCGCCGCCGATCCGGATTTGAAGGACCTGAACTATGCCGATCTCAATTACGACTATGCCTACAAGGGTGACGACAGCCTGAAGCCGCGTACCGTATTCGACGACGGCACGAAGGTGTTTCTGGAGTTCAAGGGTGACATTCCGGCGATTTTCGTTGTCGACGACAAGCGCCATGAGTCGCTGGTCAACGTTCGCACGCAGGGCAAATACACAGTCATCGACAAGGTCGCGCAGCAATTCACCTTGCGGGCCGATGGCAAGACGCTCTGCCTCTACAACCGGGCGCGACCCAACGCCATCGATCCGGTCGAGCAAGTCTACGGTCCAACGAAACTGACAGGCGGTTCCACCCTGTTCGGATCCAGCGGAGGGCGGTGATGACCCAGATCGATTATAACCAGCTGGACGGCAGCCCGACGGTCGCGCGCCGCGGTGCGGGCGTGGGTACCAGGATCGCCCTGGTCGCCCTCGGCGTGGTGCTGGTTGGCGCGTTGATATGGCTGAACTGGCCCCGGGAGCCGGTATCGCGCGATGTTCGCAGCGACGGCGAGGAAAACTTCAACCCGCCCGAATTCCGCCCGCCGGCGTTGAACGAACCGCCGCAACCTGCCGACGGCACCATCGAGCAGATTGTGGTGCCGCCACCGGCCGCCGACCAGAGCGGCGCGCAACAGGCTACCAATGTCGATCAGACCGTGCAGGAGGGCGCGGATCTCGATGCGCAGCGGCGCGCGCTGGAGGCGCAAATGGCGGCAGAGGAGGCTCGCCGCAAGGCCGAGGCGGAAGAAGCCCGCCGCGAAGCCGCGGCAGAGGAAGAGGCTCGCCGTAAGGCAGAGGCCGCCGAGCGCGAAAAAGCGGTGTGGGAACGCCTGCGCTCGAACCAGATGGTGACGAATGATCAAACCGGCTCGACGGATGCCGGCGCCCAGGCGGCGCAGGTCGAGATCGCGCCCGACGGTCAGATCATTCCGGTCCCCGGCGCCGACAGTGATCCCAACAAGGCATTCCTGGCGCAGTCTGAGGCAAGTTCTTCCGGCATCGTCAAAGCCAGGGTCTTCCGACGCACCGATGCGTTGATCCCTGAAGGCACGATCATTCGCGGCTATTTGGAAACCGCGATCAACACCGACCTTCCCGGTGCCGTGCGCGCTGTCGTGCGTGAGGATGTCTTCTCGCTCGACGGCAGGCGGATCCTCATTCCGAAGGGCTCGCGCCTGACCGGAGAATACCGCTCGGGGCTTGCGCGCGGTCAAAAGCGTGTTTTCATCGTCTGGAGCAGGGTCATCCGCTCGGATGGCATTTCCGTCGACATCAAATCGCCTGGTGCCGACGCGCTCGGCCGCGGCGGCATGGGCGGCCGTGTCGATACGCACTGGGCTGCACGGTACGGCAACGCCATCATGCTTTCCGTGGTTGGCGGAGTCTCTGAATATCTGTCCTCGCTTGGCGATAGCGGGCAAGATGGCCAACAGCGCCAGGTGTCGACAATCGATCCCGTAACAGGTGAGACCACGACCCTAACTTATGGTGGCAATGGCTCGCAGCGCGACGCCCGCAGCATCGCGTTTGATAAGTCATCGACCGCCTTGCAGCAACTCGCGCAAGAGGCGTTTCGCGACACGCAGAACATTGGCCCGACAGTCTACGTCGACCAGGGCACATCGGTCGTCGTGCTGGTGCGGCGAGATCTCGATTTCTCGGACCTATACGCCGATCCCGTCCAGGAAGAAGTTGCACGCCTGAAGGCAGGTGGGCGGCCGAAGGCGGCGATCGATCCGACGCCTCTCTACGGCATGCCGACGGATCATTTTTATTCCGGCTATGGGAGCCCGGTGAAATGAATGCCGTGCATCCCCTCCCTGACCCTTGGGCGAGAGCCCCGGTCCTGCGTGCTCATCTGGAACCGATATGGGCCTATTTGACCGAAGATGCGGTGTCCGAGATTGCGATCAACAGGCCGGGTGAATTGTTTATCGAACGCCTCGGCGCGAAGGAAATGGAGCATGTCGTCAAGCGCGAGGTCACGCCCGGCTGGATTAGGCATATCTCGACGGGTGTCGCCTCGGCGACAAATCAGGTCATCAACGAAGAGAAGCCGGTCCTGTCGGCCGCTCTACCCTCGGGTGAGCGCATCCAATGCATCTTGCCGCCGGCGGCTCCCGAAGGCGGGGCGATTTCGATCCGCAAGCAGGTCATCATGGATATGAGCCTTGCTGCCTACAAGGATCTCGGCGCCTTCGAGGACACGGCAATGGGCAGCGGCCTTGCGCTTTCAATCGAAGAAAAGCGACTCGTCGAGATGTTGCACGACACGTCGCCAATGGACTTCCTGCAATACGCGGTGCGCAACCGCGTCTCGATCGTGGTTTCAGGCGGCACGTCAACCGGCAAGACGACTTTCTTGAATGCGCTCTTGAAGGAGATCCCGGCCCATGAGCGGATCATCACGATCGAAGACACCCGCGAACTGAGGCTGCCGGCTCCCAACAACGTCACCTTGATAGCCTCGAAGGGCGACCAGGGGCTTGCCAAGGTCTCCGCCCAACAGCTGCTCGAAGCCTCGCTTCGCATGCGGCCCGACCGTCTGCTTTTGGGCGAGTTACGCGGCGCTGAAACCTTCGCGTTCCTCCAGGCGATCAACACCGGCCACCCGGGTTCGCTCACGACCGTTCATGCCAATTCCGCCCGGTCCGCCTACGAGCGGCTGGCGCTCATGGTCATGCAGGGCAGTTCGGGCCTCTCACGAGGCGAAATCCTCGGCTATCTGCGCGAGGTCATTCCGGTGGTCGTCCAGATGGTCCGCACCGAAGGCGGACGGCGCGGCATCAGCGAGATCAAGTTCACCAAGGCCGAGACAATCTAGCGGGGGCCTATCCATGCAGAAAATCGCAACTGCAATTTTCATGGTGCTCATGGCGATGGCCCTGGGCGCCCTGGTCTTCACCGTCGTCTATGCCGCGACAGATTGGTTCAGGACTGGCTCCCGGGTCCTGTTCGACCAGTTGAACGCCAATCCCTTGCCCGTCGTTCGTCTGGCCTGGGCAGATACGATAGCGGGGAATGTTAGCCGGGTACAATACGCCGTCGCCGCAGGGGCATTAGGGTTTCTTGCGCCGCTGGTCGGCCTGTTTCTCATGCGCCCGAAAAAGCGCAACGACTCTCGCTTCATGACTATGAGCGACGTATCAAAAACCGGCCTGACGAAAGTTGGCGGCGTCTTCGTCGGTCGAGCCGGCGGCAGGCTGGCCGAAATTCTGTCGCCCGGCCGCGATCAGCGCTCCGGCAAGATCCGCTTGACCCAGCGCAAGCTGATCGGCGGCAAGAAATTGTGGATTGATGGCGATGATGTCGGCGGTTTCGTCATAGGACCGCCGCGCTCCGGTAAAGGCACGTCTCTCATCATCCCGAACGCCTTGACCTGGCCGCATTCGCTCGTGGTTCTCGACCTGCGGGGCGAGACCTATGCGGCGACTGCCGGTTACCGTTCAACCATCAGCCGCGTGGTGCGTTTTGCGCCGGCTGATCAGGACGGCAATACCGCATGCTACAATCCGATGGACTTCATCTCGCTGGATTCGGCGCAGCGCGACATCGACCTTCGCAACATCGCTGCGGCGCTGTTTCCGCGACCGCCCTCAAATGCCGACCCTTATTGGGTGAACGACGCCCGTCTCCTTTTTACCGGCATAGCATCCTTCGTCATGGAATCGCCGACGATCCCAAACCAGAAAAAGACCTTTGCCACAATCCTCGAGATCATGAACGGTGCCGAGCAGCCGCTCCTGGAATTCATCGGCTCGCTGCGCGAGGAACGCCGCCGCGAATGTTCGCATTTCACATTGCAAACCCTGCTGCCCTACTTTGAGATGTCTGAGCGGCAGTTCTCCGGAATCTACGCCGGCGTGCGCACCGGCATGGCCCCCTTCCTCAACGAGCGCCTGATGCGAGCCACCTCGCGCAGCACGTTCGATATTCGCAGGCTCAAGCGGGACCGGATTTCTCTCTATCTCGACGTGCGCCGCGAGCAGATCACTTCGCTTGGACCGTTGTTCAACGTCCTGATCACGCAGATGATGAACTTCATGTCGGAAAGCCTGCCGCAGCCGGGCGAGCATCCGGTACTTGTGCTGCTCGACGAGTTCCAGAACCTCGGCAAGCTGGAGAACGTCACCGAAATGGCGAGCGTGCTCGGCGGCAACGGTGTTTCGATGTGGTTTTTCGTGCAGTCGTTGAAGGCTGTAGGCGAGATCTATCGCCAGGAAGGGCGCAAGACGCTCATTAATGCCGCTCGCGTGCAGATCTTTTTCGGCGCGCAGGATGCTGACGATCTGCGCTACGTTTCCGAGCAGCTCGGCGAAAGGTCGGACGTGCAAAAAGACGTGACGCGCACCAAGGCGACGTTGTTCGACACTTATTACACGCGCTCGGAGCACCGCAAGGAAGTGCGGCGGCCGCTCATGCGGCCGGACGAAATCCGCACGCTCGACAAGAACAAGGTCATCATATTGCCGCGCGGCGAGCTGCCGATCCTTGGCACGCGCAATTTCTATTTCGCCGACGGCCAGCTCGCCAAACGCGCATTCATGCCCCTGCCCGCCTCTACCGACGCTTCGCGCACGAAAAGACCTGCGCTGGACGCTTCCGCGGCGGTTCCATCTCCTGCGCTCCCGACGATTGTGCCGACAGCACCGGCGTACCGCTCAGGCCTCTTGCAGACGCGCCTACGGCGCGGCGCAACATTTGCCGCAAAAGCCGGCCGTATGGCTCCGCCGCGGGGCCGGCGCACAATCGTCAAAGAACGGCCGAAAGCAAGCGACACTGCAGGTGTGCCACCTTATGCCGCCATAGATTTTTCCGCGTTGGCGGCCAAAGCGGTGACAACACGCATAGCGCCAGAAAAAGAAGCGGCGGTTGCGGCTATCCTAAACAAGGTGCGATCTCTCCGAGCCCACGCATCCGACACCGAGGCTTTCGATCGAAATTTGAGCGTCGTCGAAGATACTTTGCCTGATGTAGTCGACGGGTAGGAACTGCTGCGCCCTGCTCGTGTCAGATAGAAGAGCGGCAACGTCATGCCTCAGGCCTTCCGTATCAGCCGCCAGTTGCCGGGCGGTGCCGCTTGAGCACTCCAGTCAATCGCAGCGTAGAATCTTTGCTTCGCGCGCGACCGCGACGAAAGCCCTGCGGGCGGCGGGTGGATGAAGCTCACCTCGTATAACCTTCAGACAGGCGTCCATAGCTGCCCTGTGCTTCTCCGTCTGACGACCACCAAGATCCCGCAGCAGGATGGAGGCCGCATCATTAACATCGAACACGGTGCGTTCTGTATAGCGGCCAATCTGAATCACAACTGGCCTCTCAAATCTTACCAAGCCGGTCATCTACCCTCACCCTTGAAACTCTATCAACAACAGCCTGCGATCACCGGCGGAAGAAAAATCGCGTCGGTTGATCCCGCTTGCGGGTTGCCCCGGTCGGCCGCTCAATCGAAAGTTTAGTAAGAGGTGGGTTTCCACCCATGTTCAATTCGAGCAGACGTTGGTCCAATTCCTTGTCCGCCGCTGTGAGGCGATGGTTTAGGCGCAGATAGTCCATCCAGGTCGGCGTGCGGAAGGTTTCTGTCCAAAGCGAGGAATCCTGAAGATCGCGCTGGAGGTTCCAGTGCCTGGCGCCGACGCGGCTTTGCACCCGCCGTCGTTCCTGCATCTGATCGAGGAAAGCTTCGACGTTTGCCTCCGGTATTGAGTACTCGATCTTGATGACGATCGGGCCGCTTCTCGGCTTCAGGTCGAGAGCGAGTTGCGGTGTCTCGAAGCCAAAAGGATCCTGATCAGAGTCTTGCCATTGACGGATCGGCAACAGGAACCCGGTGGCCGCGACCATCAGTAGCGCAGCAGCTGAAATCTCCAGGGCTGAGGCAAGCGAATAGTTCTCAGCCACCGTACCCCACAGCCAACTGCCGGCCGCGATACCACCCGACGAAAGGGCATAATAGATCGAGAGCGTGCGACCAACGACCCACCTTGGGCTTGCCAATTGAACGCTTACGTCGAGCCCCGTCCAGGTGACCACCCATCCCGCGCCGCCGAGCGCCAGCGCAATAGCCGCCACTGCCACTGAAGACGTGAGAGCAAGAGATAAACAACACGCCGCGCAAGCAATGCATGCCAGTATTGTCAGTCGCTCCTGGGAGAGCGACCGTCTCAAAACATTGTTGCAGATGCCGACGCACAAGGCGCCGGTCCCGAAGCCAGCCATCAGGATGCCATAAACGATCGGTCCTCCGCCTAATTGATCGCGGGCAACGACAGGCAGGAGCGCGAGTATGGAGATGCTGGTCAGGCCAAAAAGCGCGCCACGCGCGATTGCCGCCTTGATCTCCGCCGATAGCGCCGTGAAGCGCGCTCCGTCATGAATGGCCGTGGTCAATGGCTCGCGCGGGAGGGGGGACGAGCGAACATCCCATTTGCGGCGCCCTATGGTCCACAGCAGCGCTAGATAGGTCAGCGTCGCCACAGCGAAAGCTGTCAAAGGTCCAAAGGAGGCAACGACAATGCCACCAAGCGCCGGACCGACGCTTCGAACAGCGTTATATCCAACCGAGATGAGCGTAACCGCGGCTGGAACTTCGCGTTTTCGTAAGATGTCGCCGACCGACGCGTGCCAAGCGGGATCGGTGAAAGCGGCGCCCGCTCCGGCCAAACAGCTGAATGCAAGAACCATCCATGGATTGAAAATTCCCAAGCCTGCAAGAACCGTCAGCATCGCCGAGGACAGCGCTATCACGGACCAGCCAGCGAACATCAGATTGCGGCGGCTGAAATTATCAGCCAGGGCTCCGGCGATGATCGACAGGATGAATGTAGGCAACGTCGTCGAAGCCTGCACCAAGGCGACCATCACGTCGGAAGTCGAAATGGTCGCCATCAGCCAACTGATGGCGACAGTTTGAATTAGCCAGCCAAAGCTGGACACCTGCGTAGCAAGCCAGATCGATCGGAAAGTTGCATTCTCGAGCGGCGCAAATGTCGCCGACGAAGCTGGAGTCGCATCTGCGGGCGCCACCCTGCTCATTGGGTTGAGCCCTCCCCTCGGTCTATCGGTCGCGTTTAGAGGTGCCCTCCCGGCGCAGGTGCCCGTGGAGGAATAGCAGCATGAGCGCATTTGCTAGGGATAGCGCAAGACAATTCTTCACCGCCGGCGCTCTGGCCGAAGCGATTACTTGGTCTGGAAGAAAAGGCGGATGCAGCCTGACCGCAAATCGGGCATCGCACCGAGTTTAGGAATTGCCGCCTTCGGGAAGGAGACCTTCATTCCGCGCGGGAAACGATGCCCATGGAAAGCCTGGGACGACGGCGCCGATTTCTATCAGAGAGCTGGCCCGCAGCGGATTCAACGAAGCCGGGCCACACCTACCTAGCCGCCTTGATGCACGGCGATAAGCTTTTGACGGCCTGAAGCGACGCTGTGGTCGCCGTTGCGGTGCTTTTCCACGCGCCTCGTCAGGCGCCGGGATTGCTCCGTCGTGATGGCAGGCGGGGGTTTGCAGGTTGCGGTCGACGGGTTCGTTTCGGGGCGTCTGCCCCCATCGTTATGTCGCGAGTTGGGGGATGCGATCGAGGACGATGCGCAGGATGCGCTGGTCGGGGCACGATGTCGGCAGGTGCAGGCGGATTTGCGATTTCATCTCGACCACCCGCGCAGCGATTTTGATGAGGCGCAATCGCAGCGTGTCG
>NZ_JAMYVG010000009.1:0-230940 GCF_040323855.1 Mesorhizobium sp. M0028 | reverse complement strand
TGCCGCTTGCCCACCACAAGCACATGAAGTCGACGAACATGCTGGAGCGGCTGAACCAGGAGATCAAGCGGCGCACCCTGGTCGTTCGCATCTTCCCCAACCCGCGGAGCTGCCTGCGGCTGGTTCGGGCATTGGCGGTCGAGATCCACGAGAACTGGCTCGAGGCGACCCGCTATCTCAACATGGATCATCTGCGCGAGCACAAGAAGGAGAGCCTGAGAGCATTGGCCGCCTGAGCACCGCCGTGTGTCCGCCGCTCCGCTAAACACGGGGGCTGCGCGGCGGACACGCCGACGTCACAGCTACTGCCACGCCATTTTTGCAGATCATAGTGCATGAAGCTGACGAGCCAAATGCCTCCGGCCAAAAGCCAAAAGTGTTACCCATGTGTCCGGTACAAAATGTCACCTATGTCTCGGGTCGCTCAGCCTGCCATATGCATCGAGATCGTAGCCGAATGCAGCCATATCGGGCGTGGCGCTGTAGCCGAAGGCTGGTGAGGTCGGAATCAGAAAGGCACCTGCGCTCAACGGCCATTCGCCCGGCGGACCCGCCAGATGACGTTACCGACGTCGTCGGCGACGAGCAGTGCGCCAGTCTGATCGATAGCAACGCCGACCGGACGGCCCATCGCCTCGCCATTACGCCCGATGAAGCCAGTGAGCACATCTTTCGGAGGACCGCTCGGTTTGCCGCCATGGAACGGCACGAAGATCACCTTGTAGCCGCTGTGCACGCTTCTATTCCACGAGCCGTGCTGGCCGACGAAGGCGCCGTTGCCGTAGGTCGGACCGAGCCGGGCGCCTTTGGAGAAGGTCAGTCCCAGCGAGGCGGTATGAGAGCCCAGGGCGTAATCGGGCTTGACCGCCGTCGCCACGAGATCGGGGCGCTGCGGCTTAGCGCGTTCGTCGACGTTCTGTCCGTAGTAGCTGTAGGGCCAGCCGTAGAAAGCGCCGTCACGAACCGAGGTCATGTAATCCGGCACGAGATCGTCGCCGATCTCGTCACGCTCGTTCACGGCGACCCAAAGCTCGCCAGTTTCAGGATTCCAGGAGAGCCCGTTCGGGTTGCGCAGGCCCGAGGCGAAGACCCGCGTGCGGCGGGTCGACCGATCCACTTCAAGGACAGTGGCGCGGTTCTTCTCCGCGGCTATGCCGTTTTCTCCAACGTTGCTGTTGGAACCAACGGTGACATAGAGCTTGCGTCCATCCGGACTTGCGATCACGTCCTTGGTCCAATGATGGTTGAGGTCCCCGGCCGGCAAGTCGATGATCTTTTCCGGCGACGTGCTGACTCGGGTCTGGCCATTGGAGTAGAGGAAAGCGACGAGCGCGTCGGTGTTCGCGACAAAGAGCTTGCCTTTGGACAGCGTCATGCCGAAGGGCGAATTGAGGCCTTCCGCGAACGTCGTGCCCACATCCGCAATGCCGTCGCCATCGGTGTCGCGCAGCAGCGTGATGCGATTGGCGCTTTTGGTCGCGGCGCCAGCCCGCTTCATAGCCAGGTCCATGAAGACCTTTCTAAGACTGAAGCCTTCGTCATGCTTGGCAGGGGCATTGGTTTCAGCAACCAGAACGTCGCCGTTCGGAAGCACATGCAGCCAGCGCGGATGGTCGAGGCCGGTGGCGAAGGCGTTCACTGTCAGCCCCTTCGCCGGGGTCGGCATACCTCCTTTCTGCCAGCCTTTCGCCTCGGCGATGTTAACAGTCGGGATCAGCGTCGGTCTTGGTTTCGGTAAAGTGGGGTTGGGGCCATAGCCGGTTATTGCCCCGGTTTTTTGCGCCGGGATGCCGGCGCAGCTTGCCATGACGGCGCCCAACACCGCTACGAGTACGCTCCCTCGGAAGCCGGCATGCATCGGACGTCCTCCGCATGGATATGTGTCGCGCTCTTTGTGCAAACGGAAGTCAGTGGCTTATTCTTCCAATTGCTTCGAAAAAAACAGCGGCGCTCGTGATCCGAGGGCCAGGAATTCGCGACAGATCTGCTCTCGGCAGAAATATGGCGCGAGAAGATTGTGGCAACCGCGCGAATATCTGTCGCGCAATATGAATCTCAGATTCGTATCGCGCGAAATCGATACGGCTTGCGCTTTTCGGTATCGAGTTGCTCATGGGCCAACATGCGTTCGAATGGAACGAGACCGTGAACGGCGGGACCCACAATGACCCACCGATTGCACCAGCCGGTGAAACAGCTGTTGTTGCTGCTTAGCAAGACGCTGCAAATCTGCTAAAGTCTGCGATGGGAGGAGACGGATATCCAATCACTGCCGATAGCACAGCCAAATGTAGCTAAGGCGACACCCGGCGCATCACTTCCGCTCGCCTATTCCCTCGCGACGCTCTGCTGGCTCCTGTCCGCCGGCGTCTATATTGCCGCTAAGTGGGTTGCCCCCGAGATGCCGCCTTGGGCCCTCTGCTTCTGGCGGCTGACGCTCGCCTGCGCGATCCTGCTGCCTATCGTCCATCGTCATCACGGGGCGATGCTCGTGCTGATCCAATCCCGGGTGATCGAGGTGCTGGTCATCGGCGCCATCGGGCTGACCTTGTGTCAGGGCATGATCTACACGGGCCTCAACTACACCAACGCGACAACCGCCGGCATCATCATGGCGCTGTCGCCGATCATGACCATGGTGCTTGCCCGCTTCGTGCTTGGCGAGCCCCTCGGTGTCTGGAAAGCGCTTGGAGCGCTGGTCGCTCTGGCTGGGATGGTGGTGATCGTGGCGCGCGGCGACCTTGCCGCGCTGATGCAGCTACGGTTCAATCCCGGCGAGTTGTGGATCGTCGGCAGCGCGCTTTGCTGGGGCCTCTACACCGTGCTGCTGCGTCGCGCGAAATTCGGCATTGAGCTTCTGCCGATGGTGGTCCTGCTGCTGGGAGCCGGCGCGCTGGCCGCACTGCCTCTCTATCTCTGGGAACTGTTTTCCGGGGATCGTTCGGCGCTGCATGCGAACGGCCTTCTGGCCCTCGCCTATGTTGCCGGCCCGGGCGGCGCTCTGATGTACTATCTCTACAACCGCAGCGTCGAGACGCTTGGCGCCGGGCGCGCCAGCATGCTGCTCTATCTGCAGACCGCCTTCGTCGCCGTGCTCGCTTATCTGTTCCTTGGCGAAAGCTTGCACGACTACGATCTCGCCGGCGCCGCCTTCATCGTCGCCGGCCTGCTGCTCGCCACCGCGATCAAGCCGAGGCAGCGCACGGTGCGTGTCGCGTAGCGAACCTCAGCACCGTCGCTTCGGCCAGCAATTCGTAAGTCTTTTGACAGTCCTTTCGGCCGGAGCGGCCCATGAGAGCTGCGTCACCGGTCGAGCTCCGTACGAAGAGGCTGCCGCGAAGGCCGCCTTCGATTTTCCTATCCGGCCCTGACGATCCGGAACCCTTCGACTTCCGCAATGACCGGCAGACCCTTCCATCGCTCTATGTCGTGCAGGACGATCAGTTGCCCAAGATCGCCGCCGATCGCGGTGTTGATGCGGTCGATGGTCTTCAGCTGCTCCCAAACACTGCCGACGGCATTGTTCAGCGGCGCATAGACGCCGTCGTGCTTGTGTCCGGTGATCTGGCGCTTCGAATAGACACAGTCGCCGGAGACGACCAGTTTGCCCCGCGCGGACTGGACGATGACGAATTGCTGTCCGATCGTGTGGCCGCTTCCCAGCCGTACATGGATGCCCGGCAGCACGTCGTCCTTGTCGCCATCGATCAGCGAAACGCGGTGTTCGACCGATGCATCAAGGGCGGCGCGCAACGTGTCGGGATCGATGATGGCGGTGAGATAACCGAACCGCGGCGGCAATGCGATCGCCTCATACCAGGACAGCAATTCGCTTTTCTGGATATAGAGATTTGCATTCGGGAACTCGGCGATCGATCCCATGTGATCGAAATGCGCATGGGTCACAAAAATGTCGGTGATCGCGCCGGCTGCAATGCCAAGCTCGCCCAGCATGCGAACCGGCGAAATCCAGTGGGGAATGTCGAACTTCAGCGAGAAGGCTGTGCTCGTTTCCTGAATGAAGCCGGTGTCGACCAGCACGTTGCGGTCGCCATGGCGTAGCAGGACAAAGGAGAAGGGCAGATCGACCTTGCCATCGTCATACATGCCTGCGACGAGATCCACCCAGGGCTGCTGCTTCGATCGGGCGAATTCGACGACGTAAACCTCCCAATGCGTGTTTTCGCTTGTCATGCTTTCTCCTTCAGCGTTCCGCCAGCGAGCGGCCCAGGCTCGCCATGCCCACGGCAATGATCAGGATGGCGCCCTGCAACACATATTGCGAGAAGGTCGGGGCGCCGAAAATGTTGAGGCCGTTGAAGCCGAAGGCGATGATGAGAGCGCCGACCAATGTGCCGAGCACATGGAATTCCCCGTCACGCAGCGTCGCCGAACCAAGGAACACAGCCGCGAATGCGGTGAGCAAGTAGGAGTCCGCGGCGCTGGCCGTGCCGCTGCCGAGACGCGAGGCAAGCAGTATTCCGGTCAGCGCCGCGCACATTCCCGAAATGACGAAACCGAGGATCTTGATACGATCGACATTCACGCCGGCAAGGCGGGCAGCCACCGCATTGCCGCCCACGGCCTGGATCTCCTGGCCGAGCGGCGTTCGCTCGACCAGCACCCAAAGCCCGCCGAGAACGAGGATCATGACGATGATGTTGTTGGGAATGCCGAACAGCCAGCGGCCAAGGGAAAGCTGGAGAAATGCCTCCGGCACGCCCGCCACAATGGGAACGCCGGCGGAATAGGCGAAGGCCAGGCCTGTAAGGATCGTTCCGACGCCCAGCGTCGCAATGACGGAATTGACCTTGATCTTGGTGACGATGAAGCCGTTGACCAGACCGATCACCGCGCCCAGCGCGATGACGATGACCACCGCAAGCGGGATTGGCAGCTTGTCGTGGACGACGAAGCCGGTGATCAGAATGCCGTGCAGGCTGGCGGCAAAGCCTATGGAGAGATCGAGTTCGCCAACGACAACGGCCAGTGTCAGCCCGCCGGCAATGATCATGGCCAGCGAAGCCTGGTTCAGCACATTGGTGAAATTGCCCACGGTTGGAAAGGCGGCGGGCGACAGGATCGAAAACGTGACGATCATCGCCAGAAGCCCAATGATCGTCCCATAGCGGGCAAAGATACCGAGCGCCGCCTTGGTTCCGGGCGACAGACGCCGGGCGCTTATCGCAACATCGCTCATCAGGGATGGTCCTCCATCAGTGCTTAGGGTTCGACATAGCTTGCCTCGACGATTGCCTTCCGCGACATGGCTAGGCCGGTCAGCTCGCGAACGATGCGGCCTTCCGCCATCACCAGAACGCGATCGCACAGCTCAGGCAACTCGTCCGGTTCCGACGAAATCACCAGAACCGCCATTCCTGCCTCGGCTTGCTGGCGGATCAGTCGGTGGATCTCGGTGCGCGCTCCGATATCGACGCCTCGCGTCGGCTCGTCGAGGATCAGCACCTTCGGTATGCGTTGGAGCCAGCGGCCGATCGCCACCTTCTGCTGATTGCCGCCGCTGAGACGGCCGACCGGCGTGCTCGCGTTCCGCGCCTTTATCGACAGGGCGCGGATCATCTCGCCGGCCATAGACGTGCGGGCGCGGCGGTTCATCAGCGGCAGGTAGCGACCGAAAGCGACCCTGTCGAGATTGGCGATGCTCAGATTGAAGGCGATACTCTTGGACAGGAAGAGCGCTTCCGCCCGGCGCTCCTCCGGGACCAGCCCAAGCCCCACCTGGACGGCCGCCGCGGGGGAAGAGGGCGTATAGGGCCGGCCCATCAGCGCCATCTCGCCGCTGTCCGGCCGGTCCGCCCCGAAAAGCAGCCGCGCGAGCTCCGTTCGTCCGGCGCCGACAAGGCCGCCGATGCCCAACACTTCGCCGGCGTGAAGCTCAAGGCTGACGCCGCGGACTTTCGGCACCCGCGTCAGGTTCTTCGCTTCCAGCACGACACCGCCGCGTGCCCTTGCGGTGGCCGTCCTTTGAGTGTCGCGAATTGCACCGCCGACGATCGCCTCGACCAGCGCGGGGCGGTGGAGCGCGTCTCCGGCGAGTTCGGCGACGGAGCGGCCATCGCGGAAGACCGACACGCGCGTGCACAGGTTCAGGATCTCGTCCAGCCGGTGCGAGATGTAGAGCACCGACACCCCTGACGCGGAAAGATCGCGGACAATCGCAAACAGCCGTTCCGCTTCACCTGCGGCAAGCGATGCGGTCGGTTCGTCCATGACGATCAGGCGCGCCTTGCGCACCAGGGCGCGGCAAATGTTGATCAGCCATATCTCGGCCGTCGAAAGTCCCTTCACGCTGGCGTTGAGCGGCGCCGATATGCCGACGCGACCGGCGATCGGCGCAACGTCACGCGCGATTGCACGCCAATCGGTCAGCCCGAAGCGCGTTTTCTTCGGGACGCCCAGCATGATGTTCTGCAGCACGGTCATGCCCGGCACGAACGCAAGCTCCTGATGGATGAAGCTCATGCCGAGTTCGGTCGCCCGCTGCGGCGTGCCAATCTCCTGGCGGCGGCCGTCGAGCTCGATACGACCGGCGTCGGGATGGTTCAGTCCGGCGAGGATGCGGATGAAGGTCGACTTGCCTGCACCGTTGGCGCCGACAAGGCCATGGATTTCACCCGGCGCAATATCGAGCGATACGCCTTTCAGCGCTTGGGTGCCGCCGAAGGCCTTTGCGATATCGCGTGCGACCAGCAATGGGACCGTCATTTCAGCGCCGCCCGGCTGCGGCGCACCTCTTGTGAACGCCGCCGCCAAACCAAGTCCTACTTTATGGCTTCCGGATGGTCCTTGAGGAAGGCGTCGACGGTTTCCTTGGTCACCAGCACCGCCGGAACCTCGGCTGCCTTGGCTTGCCATGCGCCGCCTGCGTCCTTGATGTCCTTCAACATCTTGACCATGTTGTAGCCCTCGGTGAAGCTGTCCTGCCAGGCCGTGGCGGTCATGAAGCCATTCTTGATGTTCTCCAGCGCCTGGGCATTGCCGTTGATGCCGTAGACGAGAACGTCGTCGCGCCCCTGGGCGCGCAACGAGCCGATAGCGCCAATCGCCGGGTCGTCCCAGCATCCCCAGATCGCCAGGTTTTCGTTGCCGGCCGGATGCGACGCCAGCCACGCATTGGCGTACTGGGCGCCGTCCTCGAAATAGCCGGGAATACGCACCTCGTTCTTGGTGACGGTGATCTCGGGGTGTTTGGCGACGATCTCGTCCATGACGACTTCGCGGTTCCGGCAGACTTCGCCGGTCCGGTAGGTGAGCGCCAGTATCGAGCCCTTGCCGTCCATCTTCTTGACCATCAGATCCACGACCGGAATCGCCATCGGGCCGCCCGAGCCGTTGGTTGCGGCAACGGTCGAGCCGAGCCCGCCGCCCCAGGTCACCACAGGTATTCCAGCGTCGCCTGCGGCGGCCAGACCGGCGCCGATCGACGAATAGGGAAACACCATGTCGATGATCGCATCCGCCTTGAGCTGCGCGAAATTCTGGATCGCCGCGTTCGCCTGGTCGGCGCTGCCGGCGGCATCCACGACGTTGGTCTTCCAGCCAAGCTCGTCGGCGGCCTTCGTCGCGCCCTGGATGTAGCGGACATTGTTGGCCTCGGTGGCGCTTATCGACACAACGCCAAGAAGCGGCTTGTCCTGCGCGGCAGCGCTGGCCGTCGCGAGCGAGAGCGCTCCTGCGGCAATAATGCAAGCTAGATTTTTCATGGTGTTCCTCCCTTCGCCTAGTCTGCCGTCAGAGCCCCTTGACAGCAAACCGTTTCGCTAATGTCCTGCAAAACGCAGTCCAATGCAAGCATGAATCCGCTGGACACAGGGATAAATCTGAACCAAAGTTCAGCGAAACGATTAGCTATCGGGGCAAAATGGCCACCATCAAAGACGTCGCCAGAACGGCAGGCGTATCGACTGCGACGGTTTCGGCCGTCATGAACGATACGGCCTTTGTCAGTCCCGAGCTGAGGGCTCGCGTCGTCACCGCCATTCGCGAGCTGCGCTATGAGCCGTCGCTGGCCGCCCGCAATCTGCGTCGCAACCGCAGCCAGCTGATCGCCCTTGCGGTGGCCGATCTCTCGAACCCGTTTTACGCACGCATCGTCTGGTCGGCCGAGGCAGCGGTCGCGGCATGGGGTTATTCACTCGTTCTCTTCAACAGCGATGAAAAGCCCGACACCGAACGGCGCATCCTGTCGCGGATTCGCACCCTCGGTTGCGACGGAATGGTTCTGGTTCCGGTGGGCGCCGCAAATCAATATCAGCCGCATGAGTTCGAAGGCATCGCGACCGTTCTTCTAGGTCGACCGATCGAAGGCAACAGCGCCGATACGGTGAGCATAGACAATCGGGCAGCCGGCAGGCAGGCGGTCGACTACCTGCTCGATCTTGGGCATCGCCGCATAGGTTCGGTCACCGGGCCGATGCAACTGTCGACCAGCAAGGGCAGGCTTGACGGCATGATCGACGCGATGGCCGCGCGGGGATTAACTCCGCAGCCTGGCCATGTCAGGTCCGGCGAATTTCGCGAGGAGGCCGCCTATTCGGTGGCCCGCGACATGATGGGTTCGCCCGACCGTCCCACGGCGATCTATGTCGCGAACGGCGTCATGGCGATCGGCGTGATGCGCGCCATTGCCGATCTCGGCTTGCGCTGTCCGCAAGACGTCTCGGTCGCCTCTACCGACACCGTCGCAGGCGCCGGAGGCCTGAAGCCGCGACTGACGAGAACGGAACATCCCATTGCCGACATGACCAACGAAGCGCTGCGCCTGCTCGTCGACCGCATCGAGGAAAGAGTGTCGGAGCCCGTGCGCAACATCGTTTTTCAGCCGGCACTGATCGTTGGCGAGAGCTGCGCGCCGCTGCGTAAGGATATCGGGTGACGGACCCGCAATGGTGCGGAACAACGAGCCTCAGAGCACCGCTGAAGCGAAGCCGGATCATCGAAGCCGGCCGTGCTGGACAATGGCCCGCCGACGCCCAGATCGACCTTGAGGAGCACGAAGTCGTCTTGGCCGACGGCCGCACCCCACATCAACTCCGCAATGGCCGAGCAGTTGCTCTCATTTTCGGCGAAGATCGGCTGTTCGAGGGTCGGCCCAAACAAGGTCGGAACGATACTCGCGCACAGCACACCGCCGCACCTAAGGCGCTACGCCTTGACCAGCGACATTGGTCGATCCCGTGTCAGTCGATCCGAATGCTTGAGACCCCAGTGCGCAAGCGGAGCAAGAGCGTCGTCCAGCTCCAGACCTAGGTCAGTCAACGAGTATGCGACGCGAGGCGGAACCTCCCCAAAATCGTGTCGGTCAAGGAGTCCGTCCGCCACCATCTCTCGCAAATGCTGGATGAGCATCTTCTCGCTCATGTCGGGAATAAGGCGACGCAACTCGCCAAACCGCCGCGGCTGCTTCCGGCAAAGCCAGAGGATCGTGCCTTTCCACTTGCCGCTGATCACAAGGAATGCCGGCCCCAGGCCGCAGGCTTCAGGTAAGTTCGTTGCCATCACATCGCTCCGATAGGGTACCTACAAAATAGTAGGTACTTGCCAAACCGGCGGTAAGTCAATCACCCTTGCGCCTCCCTCGTGGCGTTATCGCGCCGCAGGCAAGCAAAAGGACTTTCCCATGGATATCCCATCCAAGAATTTTTCCGCCGCACCCGATCCACGACGCTGGATTGCATTGGCGGTACTTTGCGTAGCCTTCTTTATGGTTTGCCTTGACGGACAGATCGTCCTCCTCGCCTTACCCTCGATCGAGGCACAACTCGGTTTCACCCCATCCGCGGTGCAGTGGGTGATGAGCGCCTACATGCTGGCTCTGGGCGGGCTTCTTCTTCTCGGGGGTCGAGTATCGGATCTGTTGGGTCGGCGGCGCCTGTTCATGGCGAGCACAGCTGCTTTCCTTGTCGCCTCGCTGGCGTGCGGGCTTTCCGGCAATCCAGGATTTCTCATCGGTGCCCGGGTTGTTCAAGGAATTGCCGCTGCCGTATTGACCCCCAGCGCCCTATCGATCCTCATGACCACCTTCGAGGGAAATGAACGGAATCGAGCCCTGGGGCTATGGTCCGCGATGGGAGCCGGCGGGGCCACCGCCGCGCTGCTGGTGGGTGGACCGCTTGCCGATTGGCCCGGTTGGCGCTGGGTGTTCTTCATTAATGTCCCCATCTGCGCCATGATCCTGGGGCTCAGCCCGTTCACGCTGCGCGAGAGCCGTGCTATCGGCAGCCGCGGTGGCTTCGATCTCGGCGGCGCCGTGACGATTACCGCGGCGCTCGTGGCATTCGTACTGGCGATCACCGAGGTTCCCAGCGTTGGCTGGGCCCATCCGAAAACCCTGGGCCTGTTGGGTGCAACGCTCGGACTGCTCGGCGCATTCGTGCTGATCGAAAGGCGGGTGAATAACCCGCTTGTTCCCCTTGCCATCTTTCGGTCTCGCTCATTTGTCGGCGGGAACCTGACCATGCTCTTCGCCGGGGCGCTCGTATTCGGCATGGCACTTTTGGTGTCGCTTTATGCCCAGAAGGTCCTGGGTTACTCGCCGCTTGTCGTTGGCCTTGGCACGATGATCTATGCAATCCTGTCGATCGTCTCCTCAACACTGACGGGTAAATGGATCGGTCGGGCCGGGGCGCGTGCGATTGCCGTGATCGCCATGCTCTTGATGGGCGCTGGGTGCGCACTCTTCACCTTCATTGTTCCCGAAGGCACCTACCTCGCGCATCTGCTTCCGGGCTTGATCGCCTTCGGGCCTGGTATCGGAATGGCTGCCGTTGCCGGTTCCGTTGCAGCTCTCTCGAAGGTCAAGGAAGCCGACGCAGGCCTCGCGTCCGGGATAAACAGCGCGATGTTCCAGATTGGCGCTGCTCTGGGGGTAGCTATCACCGCCACCGTCGCTGTCTCGATGACGGGGACGTCGGATACCCCCGCAGCACTGACCGCAGGGTATGCGGCGGGCTTTTGGGCCTGTGTGATCATCGCCGCCACCGGTGCAACGCTTGCGCTGCTCCTTCTTTCGCGGGACAGAACGCCGGCCCCTGCGCCGGTGCACGTCGGGGTATGAGGAATTGGGGAGCCGCCGTCGCGGCTCCCCTACCAGATGCGCAAACGCGAGGCGGCACAGCCTGCGACGGGCCATATGGGTTGCATCATACAAGTCAATATGTAGGCTGTGCCGATGCTTAGACGCGTCTACGAAACCAGAACTGCTCAGCAGCGCGCGCCCCGGCCCGATCGAGTTCCGCGACGCCTTGGGCCGACAGCGAATCGAGTTGTAGTTGCCCCGCGTCGACGACGATACGCTGGCTGACGTCGCCGACGTGGTTGCCCAGCCTGGCTCAGCGCGGCCAGAGTTGTGCATTAGATATTTGAGGCCCACATGCCGCTGCTTGGCGGCAACGCATCGAGGAGAGCAAGATGGTTATTCGTCAATGGCGCGCTCGCGCCGCGGCGTCCAATCCGCACGGTTATCCCAACCACTTCAGAACCAGTGTCCTTCCGGCATTGCTCCAGACGGCCGGATTTCTCGGAGCGCAGTTGAGCGTGCGCAAAGTTGATGCCGAAATCGAATTTCAGGTGCAGACCCGGTGGCAATCGATGGAGGCCATCGGCAGATTTGCCGGGTCAGATGTCGAAAAGGCGGTCGTCGAACCGGGCGCTGTCGCCGAGCTGCTCTCCTTCGATCCGCGTGTATGCCACTACGACGTCATTGAGGACGCAGGGAAGTCGTCCGGATCAAGCGGAGCCTGACCGAGTGTTCCAGCCATCATCCCGTGCAAAACTCGAATTCCAGCCGACCGCCGGGAGTGTATCCCGCATCGCCGCGCGAGGAGAGGATGACGAACCGCTTGCCGGCGGGCAGCGAACCCCGAAGCTGGGTTCATTTTGGACGCTGGTGCACCGCCTCCCCGGGAGGCCGAGAATGTCGGCAGCGGCGAGGGATATGGCGCCATCCACGACGGCTTCACCCGCCTTTCCCGCTCTTTCGCCGGATCAGCTCGAAAACACCTGAAATATCCTCATCTCCGAATCCGCCTCCCACCCGTTTGCGGAACAGGTCCAGCATGGGGTCGAGCAGATGGGTGGCGACGCCCTGCTCCCGGGTAGCTGTGAGGATGTTGTCCAGTGAGGCGGCCTGCATCCCGAGGTTCGACACCACATTCACGCGATGCCTGCCGCTGTCGATCTTCTCCGCATATCCCGGCAGCTCGCCCATCATCGCGGTCATCCATGGGCCAAAGAGCTTGAGGAAAGCGCCCGCGCCAATGCCTTCGGAATCTACGAGCGCGGTAGCGTGGAAGAAGCCGGCGAAAAGGCCATACATGCCGCTAAGAAGGGCCAAGTCGTGCAGCGATGCCAGCCCGGCATCCCCGCCGAGATAGTTCGCGGCGCCAAGCGCCTCGAGCGTTCGGGCGTGCGCATCGAAGGCCGCTTTGGAGCCGCTGTAGAGGATAAGCGCATGTTCGCCGCCGATCATCGGAGGCGTCGCCATGATGCCGCCGTCGAGATAGGCGGCGCCCAGCTTGGCAATCCGCTCGGCCGTGGCGCGCGCCTGTGCCGGCGTGCCGTTGGTCAGATTGACCAGCGAACGCCCGGAGAGCGCCGATGCCGCATCATCGATCACCGAATCCGACGCGGCATAGTCCAGCACGCACATCACGGTGACGTCGCTTGCGGCGGTCGCGTCGGCGGCGGACTTCACCTCGCGCGCGCCTTTGGCAAGCAGTGATGCGGCCTTGCCGGGCGTGCGGTTCCAGACCGTGACCGTGTGGCCCTGCGAAAGAAATCGGGCGGTCAGCGCCTGCCCCATGGCCCCGAGGCCGAGGATCGAGATATTGGCCATGTACGTGCGTCCTTCTACGTTCCGAATTGCAGCCCCGCCCCACGGCGGCGGCTACAAAGAGATGCAATATTGGACGCAGAAGCAGTAGTGGGTTATCTGAAGACCTATCGTCCACATTTAGGAACGATGAGAGCTCCGGATGCTGAATCTCAACGACCTCCTCGTTTTCGTTCAAGTAGTTGATCATGGCGGCTTCGCTGCGGCGGGGCGTGCCCTGGGCATCCCCAAGTCCACTCTCAGCAAGCGGCTCTCCGAGCTGGAAAAGGCGATTGGCGTGCGTCTGGTCCAGCGGACCTCGCGCAGCTTCACCGTGACCGAGATCGGCCGAGATTTTCATCGTCATGCCGCCGCCATGCTGATCGAAGCGGAGGCGGCCGAGCATGTGATCAAGGGTCGCCTTGCGGAACCGAGCGGAACGGTGCGGATCACGGCATCGCTGCCGATCGCCCAGTTCCGTCTAGCGGCGATCCTCCCGCGTCTCGCAGCGAGCTATCCGAAGGTCCGCATCATGCTCGACGTCTCCGACAGGTTCGTGGACATCGTGCAGGAAGGTTTCGACATCGCCATCCGCAACCACTTCGCCCCGTTGCCGGATACCGAACTCGTGCAACGTCGCATCGATTACGACCCCGCCTGGCTCGTCGCCTCGCTCGACTATATTCGGAAGAACGGCATGCCTTCTCGACCCGAGGAAGCGAACGGGCTCGATGGGATTATGGCATCGTCGTCGGAGAGGGTCTGGACGCTTCACGATGGGCAAGGCGTCGTTGCGGAGGTCACGCCATCTCCGCGCTATATCGCCAACGAAACCGTCTCCTTGCGGGAAGCCGCGAGGGCCGGGCTCGGCGTGGCTTGCCTGGCGGGCAGCTTCTGTGCGCCGCTGATCGAGTCCGGCGCGCTTGTCCGCATCTTACCGGACTGGACAGCGCGTGGCGTGGCGACGACTCTGCTGATGCCGCATCGTCGCGGGCAGCTCCCCTCCGTTAGGGTCGTTGCCGACCATCTGATCGCTGAACTCTCGCAACGGCCACAAGGTGCAGACCCAATCAATGCAGGCTGATAGTCCTTGGGCGGGTACGTTGGAATCCTGGGCCGATCGCTGGGGCGTCGTGGGCGCCGAAGTGTGATGTCCGCTTACGTGCGACCAGACCCCAAATGTCGCAAAATGAGGGCCGAGCCGTCATCGCTTCAACGGATTCGAACTCAATCAGTCGCCGCCCCTGCTAGGCTGGCGTGCTCTGGCCGGCGCGTGCGCCGTAGGCGGCGGCAAATGGCGGTGTTTGGTGCACCCGAAGGGATTCGAACCCATGACCTCTGCCTTCGTACGGCAAGGTTTACCTGGAACGTAGCCATATCATCGCAGTCGGCTGTTGTGGCGCAGCACGAGGCCGACCGCGCCGAGCAATGCATCGTTCTCCGTGTGCTTGCCAACGATTATCCGCGTGCGCAGCGCGGGCGCCACATCGCGGGACTTGATGAGCGTGTGGCGTTCATATGACGCGATCAGTGGCGCCAGGAGAATGTCGCCCGCCAAGGCCATGCGGCCGCCGATGATAATGAGCGGCGGATTGAGCACCGAACCGATCAAGCCGAGCCCACGTCCGGCGAACTCGGCGGTGTCCTCGATCATCCGCAGCGCCCTTACGTCGCCCTGCTCGGCCATCATGATCACGTCGTCCATCGTGACCGGCCGCCGCACGATGCGCGAAATCTGCTCGAGCGGCCGGGCAAAGCTGGCATAGAGCTCCAGGCATCCGCGATTGCCGCACCGGCAAAGGTCACCGCTGGGATCGATGCTGATATGCCCGAATTCGCCGGCGCCGCCGGCGATGCCGCTCACCAGCCGGCCATGCTGGACAATGGCCCCGCCGACGCCCAGATCGACCTTGAACAGCACGAAGTCGTCTTGGCCGACGGCCGCACCCCACATCAACTCCGCAATGGCCGAGCAGTTGCTCTCATTGTCGGCGAAGATCGGCTGTTCGAGGGTCGGCCCAAACACATCGCGGATGTTGACCCCGGCCCAGGTCGGAACGATACTCGCGCGCAGCACCACTCCTTCGCGGCTGACTGGGCCCGAGACGGAGACCCCAACCCCCAGGAGCCCCGCCATCGGCAGACCGTTCTCTTCATAGCATCGGGCAATTACTGACTTGGCGAGCTGGGCCGCCTGCTGCGGCTGGTAGTCCAGGCCCATGGGGATAGTTTGTTCGACAATGAAAGAATGCGAGACGTCGGCGACGACGCATCGCATTTCGTCGAGGCCCAGATGGATGCCGACGCAGGTGCCCGCAGCGGGATTGAGCGTCAATGCCGTGGCAGGCCTGCCGATACCCCTGGCCGCGTCATGATGGGCCGAGGATTCGATCACCATCCCCGATTTTCTCAAGCCATTGAGCGCGGTTGAAACCGTCGACCGCGCCAAACCGGTAATGCGGGTAATTTGCGACGCAGAAAGCACGCCGCGCTCACGCAGGCATCGGACGATCAGGCTCTCCGGCGACGCGGACGGCCTGTCGATCAGCCAATTTCTAAGCGAAGGTTTGTTCATGATGAGCACAAAGGACGTTGACTGATAGCCCAAATATGTCATCTTGGAAAGAACGGAGATTACTGCATCTCACCGGCCATGACCTCAAATCGCGGGCCACAAGCGGTCGATACGAACCGTGCATCACCTATGGGAGTGAAACGATGAAATATCTGAGGACGGCCTTTGCGGCCGCTACCGCCTTCACCTTGCTTACCGGAGCAGCACTCGCGGAGCCCAAGACCAACCTCTTGCACCAATGGGCGACCGGATCGGACGCCCAGGCTATCGCCAAGCTCGGCGAGATGTTTACCGCCAAGGGTGGCACCTGGCAGCAGACCTCCATCGCCGGCCATACAGCCAACACATTGGCCAAACTGCGTGCCGATGTGATCGCCGGCAACGCACCTCCCGCTGTACAGCTCAAAGGCCCCGAGATCGCCGAATGGAACGAGACGGGCATGACAGCCAATCTCGACGACCTGGCGAAGGCGGAAAATTGGGAGAAGGTCGTCGCTCCCGAATTGCTGCCGGTGATGAAGCCGACGGGGAATTGGGTGGCGGCGCCGATGAACATCCACCGCATCAACTGGCTGTGGGCATCGCCAAAGGTCATGAAGGATGCGGGCGTCACCGAGATGCCGAAGACATGGGCGGAATTCAACGCCGCCTGCGACAAGATCGTGGCCAGCGGCAAGATCTGCATTTCGCACTCGACCGCCGACTGGACCGACTCGACGGTTTTCGAAGTGGTCGTGTACGGTCAGGACCTCGATCTCTACAAGAAAGCTTTCGTCGAGGGCGACGTCGATGCCATGCGCAGCGACGGCATGGTCAAGGCCTTCGAGCAGTTCCGCACCATGACCTCGAAGTACATGGACCCCGGCATGAATGGGCGTGACTGGGATACCATGTCGCACCTGGTCGGCCGCGGCGAGGCCGCCTTCCACATCATGGGCGACTGGACGATCGGCCTGCTGACGGCTGGCGGCTTCAAGGAGGGCACCGATTATGTCTGCGCCCAGGCGCCGACCGATTGGGGCAAGCCCGGCTTCATCCTGAATTCAGATTCGGTTGTGTTCTTCAAGCAGAAGGACCCGGACTACATCGAGGGACAGAAGCTGCTTGCCAGCATCATCCTATCGCCCGAGTTCCAGACCATTTTCAATCAGACCAAAGGCTCCATCCCGGCCCGCCTCGACGTCGATCTTTCGAACGGCTTCAATCCCTGCCAGCAACTCTCGCAAAAGGATCTGCAAGCCTCGATCGCCGCCGGCACGCTCGTCCGTTCCATGGCGCACAACATGACGGTGCCGCAAAAAGTCCGCGGCGCAATCATGGATACAATCACCGAGTTTGTGGCGACGCCGGATATGAGTGCGCAGGACGCGGCCAATGCCATGGCGGATGCGGCCGAAGCGCAGAAGTGAAGCTGCCGATGATGGCCGGGGGCGAAGCGCCCGGCCTGACTTCGCCGGAGCAGCCCGATGTCCACCCATGACCTGATTGTACCGGCCGCAGCCGCCACGACCCGTCCGTGGCGCGAGCGCCTTGGCACGATGGTGCCCATTCTGGTGCTGGCGCCGTCGATAGCGGCGAGCTTCGTCTATGTTTTCGTCTTCACGCTCTGGACGCTCTACATCTCGCTGTCCAATTCGTCGCTGTTGCCGACCTATGGGTTCGTCGGCCTCGACAATTACGCTTCGCTCTGGGCAAACCGGCGCTGGAACATCGCCTATACGAATCTCTTCCTGTTCAGCGGCTTCTATATCGTTGGCTCGATGGCGGTTGGCCTGCTGCTCGCGATCGCGATCGACCAGCGCGTCCGCGGCGAGGCGGTTTGGCGCACTATCTTCCTCTATCCGTTGGCGGTGTCCTTCATCGTCACCGGTACGGTGTGGAGCTGGCTCTATAACCCTGTCGACGGTATCCAGGCCTTCGTTCGCGGGCTTGGCTGGACCGACTTCAGCTTCGCCCTGACGGCCAACCGCAACACGGCGATCTATGCGGTGATCATAACCGGTATCTGGCAGTCGTCCGGCTTCGCGATGGCACTTTTCCTGGCCGGTCTGCGGTCGGTCGATCCGGATCTCGTCAAAGCCGCGCAAATCGACGGCGCGTCGGTTTTCCGGACCTATCGCAGGGTCATCCTGCCCACCATCGCCCCGATATTCCTGGCGGTGGCGGTCATTCAGATACAATTCGCCATCAAGACCTTCGACCTGGTGGCGGCGTTGACGCGGGGTGGGCCAGGCGTGTCCACCACCTTCCCCGCCATCTATGTCTACGACCTGATGTTCCAGCGCGGGCAAATCGGCGAGGGT
This sequence comes from Mesorhizobium sp. M0028, assembly GCF_040323855.1. NCBI lineage: Bacteria > Pseudomonadati > Pseudomonadota > Alphaproteobacteria > Hyphomicrobiales > Phyllobacteriaceae > Mesorhizobium > Mesorhizobium sp. M0028. The sequence continues at coordinate 213,230 of NZ_JAMYVG010000009.1, read as the reverse complement.
GCCGCCGCGGCGATGATGATGCTCGCGGCAGTCGCGGTGGTGCTGGTGCCGTACTCGTTGTGGATCGTCTGGCGCCGGCGGGCGGAGGGCCGCAATGGCTGAAATTGCCCCCAATGCCAGCTTTGACCCGGCCCGCCCCAATCCGACCGGCTTTGATCCGGAAGCTGCCGCAGCCACGCGCCGGCATTTCTGGAGCCGCTTCCTTGTTTATGCCGTGCTGGCGCTTTTCGCGATGGTCTATCTCGTGCCGTTGCTGGTGGTGATCTTCAACTCATTGCGCGAGCAGTCGGAGATTGCCCGCAACGGCCTCATCTCCGTACCTCGCAGCTTCCGGTTCGATGCGTGGGCGCAGGCCTGGGGATCCTACTGTGTCAGCGGTACCTGCGAGGGCATGAAGCGCAATTTCTTCAACTCGCTGGCGATGACGATCCCCGCCACAATCATCTCAACCATTCTCGGCGCCATGAACGGCTACATCCTCTCCAAATGGCGCTTCAGGGGTTCCGAACTGATCTTCAATCTGATGCTGCTCGGCGTATTCATGCCCGGCCAGATTTCGCTGATGCCGTGGGCGTTCCTGCTCGGCAAGCTCGGCCTGACCAATTCCACATATGGGCTGGTGTTGATCCACGTCGTCCAGGGCATCTCGTTCACCACCCTGTTCTGCCGCAATTTCTACGTCAGCATACCGGACGACCTTATCAAGGCGGCGCGCATTGACGGCGCCGGCTTCTGGCGAATCTTCCGCAAGATCATCCTGCCCCTGTCGCCGCCCATTCTGATTGTCACCGTCATCTGGCAGTTCACCGGCATCTGGAACGAGTATCTGTTCGGCGTCGTCTTCACGTCGGGCCAGCAGCAGCCGATTACGGCGGCGTTGGTCGCGCTCACGGCCGGCGGCACGACCGCACGTGCTTACGATGTGATGAGCGCAGCCGTGCTGATCGGCGCGTTGCCACCGCTGCTGATCTATCTGTTCGGTGGCAAATACTTCGTGCGCGGCCTCACGCAGGGCGCCATCAAATGAGGCGTCGCCCATGTCCGCGTTGATGATCCGCAACCTTCACAAGAGCTACGGCTCGCTCGAGATTCTTTCCGGCATCAATCTCGAGGCTAAGACCGGAGAATTCGTCGCGCTTGTCGGTCCGTCGGGTTGCGGCAAGTCAACCTTGCTCGCCATGATTGCCGGCCTGGAAACCGTCACGTCGGGAGAGATTTGGATCGGCGACCGGCTGGTGAACTCGGTGCAACCCAAGGACCGCGACATTGCGATGGTGTTCCAGTCATACGCCCTCTATCCCACGATGACGGTGCGCCAGAACATCACCTTCGGCATGGAAAGCCGCGGCGTGCCCAAAGCGGTGCAAGCGGAAGCTGTCCAGCGCGTTGCCGCACTCCTGCAGATCGAACAGCTGCTTAAACGCAAGCCTGGCCAGCTCTCGGGCGGCCAGCGGCAGCGCGTTGCGATGGGGCGTGCCCTCGTCCGCGACCCGAAGCTGTTTTTGTTCGACGAGCCCCTGTCCAATCTCGACGCCAAACTGCGCGTCGACATGCGTACCGAAATCAAGAAGCTCCACCATCGCGTCGGCAAGACCACGGTGTATGTCACCCACGATCAGGTCGAGGCGATGACGCTTGCATCCCGCATTGCGGTGATGAACCAGGGCTCGGTACAGCAGTTCGACACGCCGAAGCGGATCTACGACCGGCCGACAAACATGTTCGTTGCCGGTTTCATGGGATCGCCGGCGATGAATTTCATCCCGGCGCGGCTTACCGGCTCGACCAGCATCTCGGTACGCGCCGCTGACGGCAGCGACGCCAGCCTTGCCCTTGCTGCGCCGATGCCCGCCGGTGCGCCAAAGGACGTCGTGCTCGGTATCCGGCCGGAACACATCTACCGTTTCACGACCGACCTGAAGTCGCGCAAACCTGCTGTGGCGTCCATGCAGGCGCCGGTCGAGCTGGTCGAGCCGACCGGGGCCGAGACGCTTGCCGTGCTCAGGCTGGGTGACCTGGAGATCACCGGCCGCTTCGAGCCGGACGACGCTCCCGTCATGGGCGAGACGATAACGCTGGGCATCGATATGTCGCGCGCCTGCCTGTTCGATCCAACAACCAAGGCGCTTCTGTAATTTGATGTCCGTACAATTCGCAACCTATCCGAGCTTGGCCGATCGGGTCGTGCTGATCTCCGGCGGCGCCTCCGGCATCGGCGCCGATATGGTCCGCGCCTTCGCCTCGAATGGCGCCCGGGTAGCCTTTCTCGATGTGCAGGACGAACCAGCGGAGGCGTTGCTGCGCGAGCTCGGCGGTGCCGCCGGGCGGGCTCCCTTATATCTCCATTGCGACGTGACCGACGTCGATGCGTTAAAGGCGTCGGTAGAAGGCGTGCGCGCGCGGCTTGGTCCGGTCGCCGTCCTGGTGAATAACGCTGCCAATGATCAGCGCCATCCCATCGACGCAGTGACGGCCGAATATTGGGACCGCAGCTTCGACATCAATCTCCGGCATCACTTCTTCGCCGCTCAAGCTGTGCATCCGCATATGCAGGAACTCGGCTTCGGCTCGATCATAAACTTCTCCTCCATTGCCTGGCGTTTCGGAGCGGACCAGATGGTGGCCTACGCCACCGCCAAAGGGGCTGTGGTGGCGCTGACGCGTGCGTTGGCGCGGTCGTTCGGACCCGACAACATCCGCGTCAATGCAGTCGAACCCGGCGCCGTCATGACCGAGCGGCAGCGCGAGCTGTGGTTCAAGACGCAGGAGGCAGTCGACCAGACGGTGCAGCGGCAATTGATCCGTCGCGTCCTCCTGGGCGAGGAGATTGCACGGACCGTGCTCTTCCTGGCAGCGGATGACAGCCGCATGATCACGAAGCAGTCCATCACCGTCGATGCCGGCCTGCGCTAGTGACCCCTCTCCGCCCTCCATTGGAACCGCCAAGCTGATGCTTCGTCTCGGCCTCAACCCCTACGGACTGACCTACTATCTCGGACTGCAGGGCCGTGGCACGCCGCGGCACAATCCGGACGGCGTGGGACTGGAAGGCTTCATCGCGCTGGCGCAGGAACTGGGCGCACGCACGCTCGAGATCTACGAACCCTGGTTGACCGACTTGCCGGATGCCGAAATCGTCGCGCTGCGCAAGCGTATGAGTGCGCTCGATATTGTCCCCGTGGTGAGCGGCGGGCTGCTGGTGGCAGGTCCGCTGGACAACGCATTTCGGGCTGCGCGCCTGCTCGAGGCGACGACGATCCGTATCGCACTGACGCCTGTCCTGTGCGGCGACCGCAACGCCTGGGGCCGGAAATGGAGTGAGTTCAATACGACGATCCGCGCTGCGTTGACAGATTGGGGACCGCGTGCGGCGGCCGAGGGCCGGGTACTCGGCATCGAGAACCATCAGGACTTCGGCAGCGACGAACTGGTCGCGTTCTGCGAGCTCGGCGGACCGGGCGTCGGCATCACCTACGACACCGGCAACACTTTTCCTGTCGGCGAGGCGCCGCTTGCCTTCACGCAGCGGATCGCACCCTATGTCCGCCACGTTCACCTCAAGGACTATCGCGTGCAGTTCACGGATGAGGGCTACCGTCTGGTCCGCTGCGCGATCGGCGACGGCGCCGTGCCTTTTGGCGAACTGGCAGCCATCCTTGGCGAGCACCACGACACGCTGACGGCGGTGCTCGAACCGGGCGCGCTGGAGGCCCGTCACGTTCGCTGTCTCACGGACGACTGGTGGAACGGATATGCGCCGAAGACCGCACGCGAGTTCGCGGCCTGCCTGAGTGCTGCGCGCGCGAACCGTCTTGCGGACGACGCCGACTACCGCACGCCATGGGAGCGCGACAATGACGGCGCGCTCGTTTCGTATGAGCTCGACATGATCCGCCGCAGCGCCGCCAATATGAAGAAGTTCGGTTTCATTGCAATGGAGAGATCAGCATGACCACCCGAGACCTCAGCGGCCTGACCGCCTTCGTCACCGGCTCGGGACGCGGCCTCGGCCGCGTGATGGCCGACCGCTTGGCCGAACTTGGCGCAAACGTCGCGGTCCACGACCTCGATTGGGCCCGGCCATCTCAATATGGTGAATTCGCGGACCTCGGCGACTCTGCCCGGGGCTTGGAGAAGCATGGGACACGGGTGACCGCGGTCACCGGCAATATAGGCGACAAGCAAGCTGTCGCCGAAATGAAGAGGAAGATCGAGGCGGACCTCGGCGACGTGCACATTCTGGTCAACTGCGCCGGCGGCGACATCGGCGCCAAGGGCGTAAAGCCCAGTCCCAACAACGCACTCGACATCGACTACGACGACATCAAGGTTCTAACCGAGAACAATCTCATCGGCACGATGTTGGTTTGCCAGGCGTTCGTTCCGCCGATGGTCAAGCGGGGCTCGGGCTCGGTGATCAACATCGCCTCGGCGGCAGCGCATATCGGCTGCTCACCCGAGGTGGTCTACTCAACGCTTAAGGCGGCCGTCGTCCATTATACGCGCTGCCTCGCCAAGGAATTGATCGACGATGGCGTACGCGTCAATGCGGTAAGCCCTGGCGCCACCAAGACGGCACGGTTCCAGGCGAGTCGCGTGGTCGATCCGCAGCGCATGGATTCGAGCAAGAAATCGCTGAACCGGTATGCGGAGCCTGAAGAGATCGCCGAAGCGGTGGCCTTCCTCGCCGGTCCGCGCGCGCGCTTCATCAACGGGCAGGTAATCCGTGTCGATGGCGGTTTCACAATCTTTCCAGGTTAAGCCGCAACCATTGCCGGTTTCGGATGAGTATTTGATCGTGCCGTGACCCGATAAAACTGTTATCGTGCCATCGCGTCGGGGGCGAAACCATGCAGATCGAGGGGATGGGTTCGGGCAGCATCGGCCGCTGTTTGGCGGTTGTCCGTTGGCAGAGGCGTTACGCTGATGGCGCCAGTGCCGCCTCACAGCGCTGCAACGGCGCTAGCCTCCGGATCCGCGGCAAATGACGGATAATGCCAACGTCCTTGATGCAGTAGTAGTCGGGGCCGGCTGGGCCGGTCTGGGCGTCAGCTATTCGCTGGCTCGGCAAGGCTTGCGCCATGCCGTATTGGAGCGCGGCCGCATCGGAGAGACCTGGCGCACCCAGCGGTGGGATTCCTTCCGGATGAATACGCCCAACGTGCAGACCGTCATGCCCGGCGACTGCTATGACGGTTCGGATCCGTTCGGTGCCCTGACGCGCAACCAGTTCGTCGCCCTGCTTGAGGATTTCGCCAGGCGAAACGAATTGCCGGTCGAACCGGACACTGTGGTGACCGAGCTCGCCGGCGGGCACGAGAATGGCGGCTATCGGCTGATCACCTCGCGCGGAACACTTTTGGCACGCAACGTGGTGATCGCCAGCGGCAACTTGAATTGTCCGGTGCGCCCAGTTTGGGCCGCTGCGTTGCCGCCGGGCCTGCGCCAGATCGATGCTTCTGATTATCGCAGCGCCGCTGATCTCCCGGCTGGAGCGGTGCTGGTGGTCGGAAGCGGCCAGTCCGGTGCCCAGATCGCGGAAGAACTGGCGGAAGCAGGCCGAACAGTCTTCCTTGCCACCAGCCGGGTCGGGCGGCTCTCGCGGCACTACAGAGGTCGCGACATCATGCTCTGGCTCGTCGAAAGCGGATTTCTCGACGTGCGTCGAGACGAGATCATTCGACTTGCGGGGCGCATTCCACCTCGTGGTCTGCTTGGGGTAGAACACACGATAAGCCTGCAAGGGCTGGGCGCCCAAGGTGTCGTGCTGCTGGGGCGGTTCGCAGGCGTCGAAGATGACGGCCGTCTGTCATTCGCCGACGATCTCGAAGAGCATGTTCGTTTTGCGGATGAGGCCTCCGCCAACGTCAAACGCTATATCGACGAATACATCAGCCGCTCCGGAATCGATGCCCCCGTTTCGGAACCCGACCCAGCGGAGACTGTCGCAGCGCAGCTGCCGAATCCGGCTGTCCGTTCTCTTGATGCTGCCGAGTCCGGCATCACGACCGTGGTGTGGTGCACCGGATTCAAGGGCGATTTCAGTTGGGTGAGGCTTTCCGGTCTGCTCGACCCGGAAGGACAGCCTGTTCACGAGGATGGCGTGGCCGCCCTGCCAGGCATCTACTTCGCCGGGTTGGATTTCGCCTCCACGCGCAAATCAGGCATAATATTGGCGATTGCCGAGGAGGCCCATCGCCTTGCGGAACACATCGTGCGGCGTTCGTGACGACCTGGACACCGTCGGCAGGTTTCTAAACCCCCAAGCGGTGAACGGAAGCCGTCACGCCGCCTATCACAGCTTCCTGCAAGCACGCGGCCTTCCGCTGCGAGATGACCTTGTGATCGGCGGTGCAGAGGCGCGCAAGGCTGCGTTTGCCAATGTCACGGCGCTGGCCGCCCGCATGGACCGGCCGACCGCGCTTTTCGTCGAATCCGATCTTGCCGCCGTGACCGCCCTGCACGCATTCGAGGAGGCCGGGCTCTCCGTGCCGGGCGACATAGCGGTCATCGGGTGTGGCAATATCGACGAGGGCGTCATACGGCATTGACGACGATCGGTCCTGAAACGGCCCACTACGACCATTTTGCCGATCATCTGATCTCATTGATTTCGGCAACACCGGGCGCAATACCTACCCTTTTCAGCGTTTCGTGGCAGTTGGTCCGTCGCACGTCCGCATGAGCAGGATCGCCGCTATTTGACGCCTACGCTTTCAGGCCAGAGCGCCTGGATTTCCTTTGGCAGCGCATCTCGCACCTTTGCCGACTGGCCAAGGTCGATATGCCGTGCAAGCACGCGAAATACCGAGCGTACTGCATCCTCGGGATCGACAGGACGGGTCGATTTCAATTCATCGGCGATGTGTTGCAGGAACTCCTCGAGCGAGCGTGTCTTGTCGGGCATGTCGGCGGGCCGATAGCGATCATAGTAGGCGCCGCGCACGAGCAGCGGCAGTTCGGCTCCCAATTTGGCCGCCAGTCCGATCTGTAGCCTGTCCCGCAGGGTTCGCAGAACGGCGCCCAATGTGTGCCAGGCGACGTGGCGATCTGGACCAAGATCCGCCATGATCTCGTCGAGCCAGATGTTTGTTAGTTGCAGCGTTTTGTCAAAAACGTCCAAGCCGGTTGTGCTCATCGTCGCCTCCTCGAAAGGTTCTGCGGGCGAAACGGCGACCGGAGACAATTGTTTCGTGGTCCTGTGAAAATAGCCTGGCAAAGCGATGGAAGCCGGTTTAGGTCGGAGAGCCTCTTTGCGTCAGGTCTGCTCTTGGCGCTTCGGCTTCGCTGCCGACGAGCTTCGCCAGCTTCGGTGAGCGCCGTCTCGAGGCGCGCAGCTCTTCGAACGTCAACGGCGCGCGCAACCTTCCCATGGTCGTATCCGGCCATCTGCGTTCCGATCATGAAAGCCGTCTCTGCTGATCCGAAATGCGTCTTTGTCCCCCTAACTGGGCTTGCGCTCATCGGTTCCGAACGCCTCGCCGTCTAGGCCGGCAATGAGACCAGTCCTCACGTTGCCCGAACCGGATATCTCTTGCCGGACATCTCTTGACTGAATGAGCGGCCCGCGCCGACAATGGCATTGGGAAGATGGCGGATGTCGTCCACGGTGTTCGGCACCACTTGCCGATCAAGCTGCGAAAGGCCTGTCATGGATTGGAAGCTGGAACTGGTCCCGGTCCCCGTATCGGATGTCGATAGAGCAATCGCCTTTTATGTCGGCAAGGTCGGCTTTCATCTCGATCACGACCACACCGTAAGCGACGAGATACGTTTCGTGCAATTGACGCCGCCCGGTTCGGCCTGTTCGATTGCCATGGGCAAGGGCCTCGTCGACAGCCCCCCGGGATCCATAAGAGGCCTGCAACTGGTCGTGCCCGATATTGATGAGGCACACCGGCACCTGGCAGCTCAAGGTATCGTGGTCAGCGATATCAAGGATTTTCCCTGGGGCAGATTTGTCTTCTTTGAGGATCCCGACGGCAACACCTGGTCTGTCCAGCAACTTCCACCTCGCAGCTGAGGCGGCGCGCTACGGCAGGGTCGCGCCCCGACGCAGATAGCGCGGGATGCACGCTTCAACTCGAACGCATCCCGGCCTAACGCCTCTTCTCGTCGAAGGCGGCGTTCCAATTGTGATAAGGCGCGCGAAAGGTGGGGATGCGGTCCTCGACATCGGCAAGCTCTTCGAACGGCTTGTGCGGTTCCGCCTGATACCAGAAAGCGACCGACGAGATGTCGTCAGAGCGGCGATTGGCGTGACCGTGCTCGATGGTCACCCGGATGCGTTTGTGAAAGATGACCGGGTCTTCTATGTGCCAGCGATAGAGCGTAACCGGCTCGGTCCAGTTCGGCCCGCCGGCGGCGATGATGCCGTGATAGGACGCACTGTAGTCCTGTGTCGGGCACCATGCCGTATTGAAATAATCTTCCGTGCCGGTGCCGTGCAGCGTCGGCGGCCATGCGTCGTTGGCGCCGGGGCTGGTCTCGCCACGATCGCCGACCAGTTCGGCCTTCGGGCCGATACGCGGATCGGGCTTGCGCACCGCATCCGGCACGGAAATGCCCGGCTCGCCATCGACGAAGATCATGTCGTCGCCCTCGCCATACCAGTCCCATAGAGGGGAACGGCGCCGCGAATAGACCGAATAGAGCAGGCCGACATAGTGGCCGTGACCCTCCGCCTCCAGGATGGTGTAGTTGCCGTTCCCGTCGGTATTTTCCCCGCCAAACAGGACCTGCTCGTTGGCCAGCCCCGTCTCGTCGATGCCATCGGGTCGCTGCTGCCTGTATTGGGCGTGGAAGCGGCCCAGGCCTTCCTCGAGTTCCTCATGCAGTTCGAGATCGACATAGTAATAGAAAAGCAGGTCGTCCTCAGCTTCATTGGTGACGGTGAAGCGCATATGGCTGGCAAACGGCATCGGAAAATAGCAGTTGAAGGCCTTGCCATCCTCTGGACTTGCCTGCACCGGCAGGCTGGCAAAATTGCGGGTGCGGGCATGGCCCATGCCGAAGAAATCGCCGATCGGTGTTTCGATGCTCGGATGTTCTTCACCATCCCAATAGGCGCGCAATACGATCTTGCGCAGGAAGTCCTCGCTCTTGCAGGCGAGCGTCGCCCAGATATGCGTGATGATGCCGGCACCATAATGCTCGGCAATCACCAGCGTCTGGCCAGGTTCAATATGCAGCCGGTCGTCATTGCCGCCGGTGCGGTCGTAGCTTGAGAACCGGCGGGTTTTGGCATCGCGCAATTTGGCGAGCCCGCGAAGCGGCGACAGGCCGGCATTATCCATGTGTTTCTCCTCTTGCTTCAGCGGTTATTTCAGGCCGCTTGTCTTGATGGATTCCATGATCTGGCGCTGGAAGATCACGAAGAGGACCAGCATCGGCACGGCGACGATGGTCGAGGCGGCCATGACATAATTCCAGGCGGCGGCGTACTGGCTCTTGAAGTTTGCGATGGCAACCTGCACCACCCAGAGGTTGAGGTCCGATGTGATCGTCAACGGCCACAGGAAAGCGTTCCAGTTGGCGAGAAAGAACAGGATCGCCAACGCCGACAGGATCGGCCGGCTGAGCGGCAGGATGATGCTCCAATAGATGCGCCAATAGCTGGCGCCATCCATGATCGCCGCTTCTTCCAGCTCCCTCGGCAGCGACAGGTAGTATTGCCTGAGCAGGAAGATGCCGAATGCGTTGAAGATCGCCGGAATGATCAGCCCGGCATAGCTGTCCAGCATGTGCAGCGTCCGCGTCAAAATGAACAGCGGCACGATGATCACCGGTAGCGACACCAGGAACGTCGAGAACATGGCGAGGAACAGGATGTCGCGGCCCGGAAAACGCAGCCGTGCGAGCGAATAGCCGGCCATCGAATGGAAGAACAGCGCAGCGACGGTCACCGTCGCCGACACGAAGAACGAGTTGAAAAGGTAGCGCAGGAACGGCACCTCGGTCAGCACATAGAGGAAATTGCCGAGCGTCGGCTGTTCCGGAATGAGGCTCGGCGTGAAGACGTCGCTCGCCGGCTTGAGCGAGATGACCAGCATCCAGACAAGCGGGAACACCGTCATCAGGCCAAGCGCCGCGGTCGCCAGCATCCAGGCAAGCCTCGCCGCTCGTATCTGCGAACGCGTGGAAGGAGTTCGGCTGTCAGTCATGCTCGAAACGTCCGCCGCGCGTCAGCAGGAAGAAGAACACCGTGACCAGCATCAGCGCCAGCACCAGCAGCGATGCCATTGCCGATGCATAGCCGAAGGCGCCGAACTGGAACGCCTGCTTGTAGATGTAGATGATCAGCACCGAGGTCGAATTGACGGGCCCGCCCTTGGTCATCACATAGATCAGGTCGAAGACCTGGCCGCCGGCGACAGCCGCGACCAGCGAGACCAGGAGGACGAAGAAGCTGGTCGGTTTGAGCAAGGGCAAGGTAATGTACCAAAAGCTTGTCACCGGCCCGGCGCCGTCGATCTTTGCGGCCTCGTAATACTCTGCCGGGATGTCCTGGAGCCCGCCGAGGAAGATCAGCATGTAAAAGCCCATCAGGAACCAGACGCTGACCAGCACCAGCGTGAACAGCGCCAGATTTGGATCGCCGAGCAGCGAAATTCCGCTGAGGCCGACGAGCGGCGCCAGCCGGCTGACGATGCCGACCTTCTCGACCAGCATGAGTTGCCAGACGAGCGCCACGACGACCAGGCTGACCATCTGCGGCGCAAAGAACATCGAGCGCATGACCGCGTTGAAGCGGTTGGTCTTCTGCACCAGAAGCGCCAGCCCCAGCCCGGCGGCGTAGAGCGCCGGCACCAGCATGACGGCATAGGCCACGGTCACCTTCACCGACGACCAGAACAGCGGATCGCTCCACATGCGCCGATAATTGCCGAGCCCGACGAATCTATAGCCGCCGAAGCCGTTGACCTCGAAAAACCCGACGGCGAGCGACAGCAGCATCGGCACGCCGACGAACACCAGCAGTCCGAGCGCATCGGGCAGGACGAACAGCCATGCGGCGTAGCGTTCCCTTTGCTTGGCGGTAAGGCCGCGAGCGGATTTGGCGCCCGCGGCCGGCGATTTCATCTCGTCTGCGTGCATGCTGGAAGGGGACCTAAAGGATCGGCGCGCCGGAATAGGAAGCGAGGAACGCGTCGAGTTGCTGACTGGCTGCCGTCGCGGCCTGCTGGGCATCGACCCCGCCAAGCTGTGCCGACTGGATGGCATCCGAGATGATCTTGTAGGCTTCAGGCGGAACCCGCGGTTCGGCACGCGTTCCCGGGTGGATTTCCTTGGCGAAGGTGCCGAACTTACCCGTGCTGAAGACATCGGCGCCGGCCTTCAGTGCGCTGTTGCGCGGCGGCATGTCGCTTTTGGCGACCGTGCACCAGTTGACGACCCGGTCGATCGATCCCTGATCCATCGAGGCCAGCGCCCAGGCGCAGAACTGGGCGGAAGCATCCGGGTTCTTGCCCCCGGCATTGGCGACGAAGGCCCAGCCACCGCCGACGGTGACATATTTGCCATTGGCAGGTGTCGGCAATTTGAAGATGCCGTAGGGCACGTCCTTGGCGTTGTTGTCCATCGCCGAAATGCCCCAGATGCCGCAGCTCTGCATGGCGCACAGCCCTGCCCCGAGATTGGCGACGATGTCGAAGCCGCCGCCGACCACCTGACGCGGCGCCACACCGGTATTGATAGCATCCTGCCAGAGTTTAAGCGCCTGGACCGTGGCCGCCGAATCGAAGGCGCTCTTGCCGTCCTTACCCTGGAATTCGCCGCCGCCCTGCCACAGAAACGGATACCAGGTGAAGTTCTGGTAATAGCCAGGCGTCGTTTCGAACAGCACGCCATAACGGTTGGGCGTCGTCAGCTTCTTGGCAACCGCCAACAACTCGTCCCAGGTCTTCGGCACGTCGTTTTCGTTGAGCTTTGCTTCCTCGAACGCTTTGACCGAATAATAGAAGGCCATCGGCTCGACCTCCATCGGCACGCCGTAGATCTTGCCGTCGACCATGCGGTTGGCGATGACGCTTTCCGGGAAATCGGCTTTCGCGGCATCCTCGATATGCGGCGTCAGGTCGGCCAGTACGCCGCCATTGTAATAACGCAGGAAATCGCCGGGGCTGATGAGGAAGATGTCGGGGCCCTCGCCCGACGCGAAGGCCGTCGCCAGCTTGGAGCCGGAGATGTATTCGCTGTTGACGACATATTCGAGCTCGACCTTCTGGTCGTGGCCGTCGTTCCAGTCGGCCACCAGCTTTTCGAACCACTGGACCTGTGGCTTCACGTCTCCGCCCGGCGCATAGAACTGCCAGAATTTCAGCGGCGCTTCCTGAGCGCGCAAGGCCATCCTATTGATGAACGGGAAGCCTGTAAGGCCGGCGGCGGCGAAAGTGGCGCCGCCCTGGATCAGCCGACGGCGGTTGAGGGTCGTTTTGTCAGTCATCATTTCCTCCCTGGGTGTTGTTCGGTCGAACGTTGGCGAAGGACCTCCGTTCCCTCTGCCGGCATTTGACGTCATGCGCTGTCGGATGGGCTCAACGCGCATGGGATCACTTCGGTGCGCGGCGCGCCCTCGACTTTGCCGCCCAGGCGCTCGAGCAGCATTTCCGTGGCGCGCTTGGCGAGCATTGTCGGGCTGTTGCCGACACGGGTCAGCTTCGGCCTGACATATTCCAGCTGAGGCAGGTCATCGAAGACCGCGATGGCGATATCCTGAGGGATATTAATCGCATAGTCGTAGAATTCAGTCAGCGCACCGGAGGCCATCAGATAATTGGCGAAGAACATCGCCGACGGCAGGTTTCCGCCGTGCTTGTCCAGGAGCCAAGCGACCGCCTCCCGTCCTGACGGGGCAAGATAGCTTCCCTCGAACCGAAGATCGGCGGCGATTGGCACGCCATTGTCGGCAAGCCCTTTCTCGAAGCCCGCGGCACGCGCCATCGCCTCCTTGAAAAAGGATGGCCCGGTGACATGGGCGACGCGGCGATGGCCCCTCTTCGCCAGATACTCGCCCATCAGATAGCCGCCGCCGAAATCGTCCAGCTGGACGCTGTCGACGGCTTGATTGGGGAGATTGCCGATGAAGACGGCGGGCAGATCGAGGTTGAGCAGCTCGCTGTGCATGCCGTGCAGCGCGAAGTCGGCAACGATGACGCCGTCGACCCGCTTGCGCCCGATCTGGCGCAAATACTCGCGGCCGTGATCCTGTGAATGTCCGCCCGGTACGTCGGTGTTGAAGATCAGCATGTCGAGGCCGACCACTTCGAGCGTCGACTGCGCCGTCTTCACCAGCTCCGGGTAGAACGGGTTGCGGATGTCGGGGATCAGCATCGCGATGATGTTGGTGCGGCCGGTGCGCAGGCTCTGCGCCTGCGGGTTAGGCGTATAACCGAGTTCGTCGATCGCCGCTTGTACGCGCTCACGCAGCGGTTTCGATACCCGGTCCGCATGGTTGATGACATGCGACACTGTCGTGCGCGACACGCCCGCTCGCGTGGCAACTTTGGAAATCGTGCTCATAGTGACAGGTTATGAGCACATGAATGCATTTGCAAATCGATTTTACTGACGCCTCGCAGATTGGAGTCGTCCGGCGGATTGCTGCACAAATGACCAAAGAAAAAGGCCGGACTGTTAAGCCCGGCCAAGCGTGAAGGTCTGTAACCTCCAGAGGGGAACGCGCCGGACGCAATGGGAGGAGACGTCCGACGCAACTTTCATATGGGTCTGTATTGGTGACGTTTCAACGACATGGCAGTGGACCAACGTCGCTGTTGCCATAGTGCCAGGAACGCAAAGCATTCGAAGGGAGCGGTGGATCGCAGCTGCCAGTCGGATACAAAGGTTGCCGAATGCAAGGCGGGGTCCATTGCTCCTGGCATAGGGACTTCAGTCTGTAAGACTGTCGACCAAGGACCTGCACGGCCAAACTTTGGTCCGAGGCTGCTATCGCAAAAGCCCGAAATGCGAGAGTTTCAGGAACTGAGTTCCAAAGAACCCCGTTGCGATGCCGACTGGTACAGGAGGCCGCTATGGACCCGAGCATTCATCAGGCACGTTGGCTGCTTTTTCCGTTGTTTGGCCTGTGTTTCGGGATCGCGGCCATTGGATTTATTGTTGGCTGACGGTGGGAAGTCGGCGCTATCACCGAGAGACGCAACCAACGGAAGGCAAAAGACTTGCGCAGTAAATAGTCCCTTCCTGCGCCAGCGAGACCCACCAGTTACCATCGTGGGACTGGTGGGTCTTGACGTCCCGGATACAAACCATTGTTTTAAGCATGACACGAAGTCGAACAGGAGGCAGCACGACAGGTCCGTATGATTAAGGGGATTTACGACATGCGACTGGCAAGTTCATTGATGACGACCCGGAGACGAAGGACCAGATCTTCACGAGGACGTCGTGTCGGTATTTCCGTAATCGTGTTGACCTTCATTCTCGTCGTAGGCCCGTATCGCGTCATGTTCGACGGACCGTCGCCGACGCTCGGCCCGCAGGCCGCCTGTGCCAAAGACGGCGGGAACGGCAACGGCAATGGCGGAAACGGGAACGGGAATTCAGGCAATTCGGGTGGAAACTCCGGCAATTCAAACTCGAACGCTGGAGCCGGCAAGGGCAAAGCAAAGTCGCAGGACGACAATCCCCCTGATCCCGCCCCTGCGGTAAACCCCGACAGCAAGCCAAAACTCTTTGTCAACGCGACCACAGGAGACCGGGTCGAGGTGCGTGGGCCGAGCATTGGCGTGATGCATTCGAACGGCCTCAGCGAACGCATCGACAGCGGCCAATATGAAATGCGGGATGCCAAGGGCCGCACCATCATTCGGCGCCTGGCGACGCGTTCCGATCGGGACAGATTGCTTGAAATGATCAACTGAGGGCCAGTTCACATAGCTGCGCTGTGCGGCAATTTTGGCTCAAGCATGATCGCGAACAGGCGGATGCTGGCGCTCAGTCGCGTCGCGCAACGTCATTGCGGCTTCGGTCCTGTTGCTGACGTTGAGCTTGGCCAGGATTCGCGTCATGTGGTGCTTTATCGTTTTCTCATGCAGGTTCAGCCGAAGCCCGATCCGCTTGTTGCTCAGTCCCGCGGCAACCAGCGTCAGGATCTCCCTTTCGCGGCTGGTGAGTTCGGCAAGTCCGTCAGCTTTCGCCGGCTCTTTTGATTGAGCCGACAGATCGGCCAACAGGCGCGCCGATAATTGTGGACAGACATATCGTTCGCCCGACGCTACCGTGCGCAGGATCGCAGCCAACGTCCTCGACCCGACCCCCTTCAAAACATAGCCCCTTGCCCCGCTCTGCAACGCGGTCATCACGTGCTGGTTTTCTTCCGAAACGGTCAGCATCACGATTTTCAATGCCGGCTGCCGCTCCAGGGCCGGTCCGATCACACCAAGGCCACCTCCGGGAACCGAGATGTCCATCAGCAGAATGTCGGGCCGCTGGTCTTCGATTATCCGCAGGGCGTCATCTCTGCTGCTTCCTTCACCGACTATCTCGAATCCGCCGATCTGATCGAGCGTGCGCACAACGCCTTCCCTGAACAGAGGGTGGTCGTCGACGATGGCAAGCTTGATGGCTGCGGTCATGTCTGCCCCATTTCAACGATGTTGAGAGCCATTTTCACGATCGTGCCACTTTGTGAGGAAGTCACGGTAAACTGGCCCCCGAGGCTTTCCACCCGCTCGCGCAGCCCAACGAGCCCCAGCCTCTCGGGACGCACGATTTGTGGGTCAAAGCCAGGGCCGGCGTCGGACACTTCGATACAAACGCGCTCGCCGTCGAAATGTTTCTCGACCGACTGACCTTCACCTCCGGCATGGCGAAATCCATTGTTCAGCGCCTCCTGGACGAAGCGGAAGATGCAGATCTTGGCCGCCGGCGACAACGTCGCATGGCCGCCGGTCATCGATAGCGCCACTTTGGCTCCGGTTCGTTCTTCGTGCGCTTGCACGGCAAGCTCGAGAATTTCGGCCAACTCGGCATGCTCGATATGCGGCAGGACAAGGCCCTTGCTGATACTCCTGATCTCGCGCATGGCTTCGTCCAGATGTGCTTTGACGGCTAGCAATTCCTGTGCACGTTCGGCTGACGGCGTAGCGGGATCGGCAATGACGGGGCTGTCGATCCCCAGCGCTGCGAGAGCAACCAGTTGCGCGGGCCCATCGTGCAAGTCCGCACCGATGCGCCTGAGATAGCGTTCGTTGAGTGCGGTGGCGCGCTGCGAGGCACGCTGCACCTTCAGCCTCAACAGTCTGTTTTGAGCAAGCAGGTCGGAGAGTTCAGCAATGCGCTGCTTCAACGAGCGGCTCTGCGAACTGATCGTGCGGCTGCCACGGAACACGATTGCCGACAGCCCGAGAAAGAAGGCCGTTGTGACGGCGGCAACGTCCAGCCAGGTTCGAATAAGTGCCTGATGCAGGTTTCTTTCGAAATCAGTGGCGACCTCGTAGAATTCCGAAACGGCCACCACTTCCCCCGACCATGGCTGCAGCACCGGGTTGTAGATCTCGAGGAGATGCAAGCCGCTGGCTCTTTCGGCCTCGCTGTCCGGATCGTCGAGCTTGTCGAACTCCGAAACCATTTGGCCTGCAAACGCCGCGCGGAGATTGCCGCTGGGTTCAAAGCGCTTGCCGATCAATGTCTTGTCGGTCGAATACAGGATGGTTCCGTCGCGACGCCAGAGCTTGAAGGATTCGAGCCTTGTGCCGAGTGCCCCTTGTCCCAGCGTTTCATCGAGCGCGTGGGCGACGCTCTCGTCGAGGACTTCGCTCTTGCGCATATCCGGAAGCAGCGGCGCGATAACGCTGTCCACGTAAAGAGCCGTAGCGGATGCCGAATTCTGCGTGACCACGGCTTCTATGTGGCTCGTGACTGAAATCCCCACCACCACCATGGCCGACAGGGAGAATAGACCACCCGCGAGCAGGAACTGCGTGGCCAGCGACAACGCGTTCCAGCGGCCGACAAGGCTTGTCACCCAGTGTGGCCTAGTGTTCCGAGTGGCCCGCTCGGCAACACGCCGCATCAGTGGCGCGATTCTGGAGAACCGGCTAATTTGCTGTCGAACGTCGCTAAAAGACGCCATCCTTGGTGTGTAACCGATCAATTGCGATGGAACTAGGGCCTGATGAGAGGGCGAACAGCGCATCCGGCGCTTTTTTGCGCAACTGTCTCATTGCGTCGTTCGGTAAAGCTCGGACGCGGCCTGCTTCAGTGCCGCCCGTCCATCCGGCCTCAGATACATCATGTGCCCGCCTTCCAGCACCTCGGCGCGAATGGGCTTTGCGCCGGCAAGTGAAGGAATTTGACCAAGCAGGTAGCGCGAGCCCATGTACGGCGTCACCAGGTCGCTGTAGCCGTTGACGATCAGCACGCCGAGATTGGGGTTCAGCGTGCGCGCCTGCTGAAGGTCGTCCATGACACCCGCATAGCCCTGACGCGTCGGGCTCGTTCCATAGTCCCAATTGCCGCTAACTTCGCGGTTGAGAAGCCGATAGCTGATATCCGTACGGAAGTTCAATTCATCACGCACGTAGCCGACGAAAGCAGAGGTGAGCGCCGGCACGCTTCGGTCGAGCACCGGATCGGGACCCTCGACTCCAAGGCTCTCTGGCGCCACGTCCGCCGTCGCGATGTTGCCGTCATAGGCGCTGAGAACATTGCCCTTTGCCCGTGCAAACTCCTTGGCAAAGAGCCCTATGGGAATGCGTGCAAAGTGCCGCTGGACAAGGTTGAGCGGCAGACCGGTGATTTCGGCGACACGCTGGCTCGCCAGCCGTCCACCTTGCTCCAGTCCACCGGCTAGCGCGGCCAGATAATCGCCGAGCGCATAGCGTTCGACTTCTGCCAGCCGCTCCTGCAGAGCCGGGCCGGAAACGCCTTCGCTGTGCAGGCGCACTGCCGCCAGCGACGGCAGTTCCAGCGCCCAGTGGAGCGGCTGGAACTCGTCCGGGCGCACCAGCGTGAATTCGAGCGCCGGCGAAATCAGCACGACGCCGCTCGGGCTGATGCCGATGTCTTCCTGAAGCTTCCTGGCGAGCAATGCCGCCCGAAACCCGCCATAGCTTTCGCCGGCAAGAAACACCGGCGATGCCGTGCGGTTGGTCTGCGCCAGATAGAGCCGGATGAACGCGCCTATCGACGCGGCGTCCTGACTGACGCCCCAGAAGCTGTGTGCCTCCGTGCCGGGCGCTTCACGGCTGTAACCGGTTCCGACAGGGTCCACAAAGACCAAGTCGGTCATGTCGAGCCAAGTGTCGGGGTTATCGAACAGCCTCTGTGGCGGCGGCAGGAAACTTCCATCGGCCGCCGTCGCCAGGACCCGCGGACCGAGCGCGCCGAGGTGCAGATAGGCGGAAGCTGCTCCCGGACCGCCATTAAACACGAAGGTGATCGGACGCCGCGGATCCGGTCCCGTTTCTTTTCCGGGATGCAGTGCATAGGCGACATAGAAAATCTCGGCGGTGATATCGCCTTTGCCGGACGGCAATGACAGCGTGCCGGCCTTGGCCTCGTAATCGAGCGTGCGTCCGGCGATGACGATCGAATGATCGGAAGTCTGCGGCGGCGGCAGGAGCGAGAGAACCCCGCCTGTGGGCGGCGGCCGCTGGGCCGCCTCCGCATGACTGGCCCCAGCGCCGGCGGCCAACAGCAGAAGAGCGAGGGCGATTTCTTGCAGCTTGATAAGCATGACGTCTCCGGAGCAATTGGCTGGAAACTAGCACACCGTCGGCCGAACCAAAGTCACAGCACCGTGCGCCAGTACTCGGCGTCCAGGCGGAAGACAGGGTGCGAGGGTCATGGCAGCAGCGTCAACCCCTTGCAGCAGATGCGCGGCGGTGGCGCACCAAACGACTTCGTGAATTTCTGCCGGTTGACTCGACTGGCTCACTTCCTAGGTTGGCATTCGGGGCTCCCATGCAATCCGAAGTTGGTATGACATCTTTCCACACACGAAAGCTTGCCCTTCTCGTTCTATCCGTAAGCGCCGCCATCCTGTCCTCCTGCGTCATGCCCGACGACACGTCGAGCACTGCGAAGGAGGACGCCACGGCGGCAGCAGCCCGCAAGGAGATGGTCGGCCTTAGCGAAGCGGATGTTCGAATGTGTGCCGGCTTTCCGACAGCCACCGCCGATGTTGGCAGATCCGGCCAGATCTGGACCTATCAGCGCGTCGTTCAACGCGGCAATCTCAACATTGTGGTTCCGACCGTGGCCATTGGCCCCGTCCCGGCGCTCGGAGGTTCTGTCAACGTCGCCCCCGGCGGCTATTGCAATACGCAAATTCGAATGGTTGACGGCCATGTTGCCGAGGTCGCCTACGCCGGCGACAACAACCTGCCGAACAACCGCGACGGACTCTGTGTCAGCACGGTGGACGCCTGTGTCGCCTATGCCCGTCAGCGCCATCCAGTCAAGGCGATGGGTCGCACGCGGTAACCGGGATCAGACGCGCCTCTGATTGATTTGCCGGCTAATGGATGCTGCCGAACTCCGATTTGAGCACCAACGACTTACCTAAATTTCTGCTCTCAACCGCCGATCCCATCACGAATGGCGCAGAAATAGCGGTCGGTTCCGACCTGTCCGCCCTTGAGGGCAATTTCCAGCCCGTCAATCGCCTCGATGCGCGAATGCGCGAGACAAAGCGGCGAGCCCGGCGATGCCGGCAGCGGCATTCGCACCGTCAGCGCATCGACGCCTATCTGGCCAAGTGCGTGGCTCGACGTATCGCCGCCGGCGATGACCACGCGCAGTAGCTTCTCTTGAAGCGTCAATTCGCGGAGAAGCTCGCCAAGGCCGCGGCCAAGCTTATGGCGGGCGCCTTCCTGGAGATCGATTTCAGCACCGCGGTCGGCCGCCGGTCCGAGCGCGGTGTAGAGGATGACGCTGCGCCCGGCCTTCAGGCTGGAGCGGCCGGTTGCAACCGCGCGCGCAATAGCGTCGTTCGAAGCCTCAGAAACCAGTTCGACCGGGTCGATCTCGATCCCGTCGAAGCCATCGGCTAGAGCATGCCGGATCTGCCGTTCCGTCGTCGGCGAGCAGCTCCCCGAGACCACGGCGATCCTGTCGGCAGCGCCCGGCGGCGAAAACGCGAGTTTGGCATCCACGATCCGGTTCGATGCCCATTCGGCCAGCAAGGCATATTCGATGCCTGAAGAGCCGACGACGAAATAACCGCCCGGCCTGCGAGCGCGCCATATCTCCTTGCCGGCAAGCGCCTGGGTTTCCAGGCTGTCGGCATCGAAGAGCACGATGTCTGTGCCATTCTCCACAAGCCGGTCGAATGCTTCCGACCGCGACGCCGATTGCAGCGTTGCCAGGTCGACCAGCCCCGAGCTGAGGTCTGTCTGGCGCGACAGATGGATCAGCAGGTCGGATTCGTCCATCGGCGTGGTCGGATGGCGGCTCATCACGGGATGGCGATCGATACGGAAATATTTGTCGCGGTAGGCCGCGAAGAGATGACCGAAGGCGGTGTAGCGCTTCAGCTGCGGCGCGCCGACCACCAGCGGCACGCCGCCTTGCCGGAAAACCGAGCGGCCGATCTCGATCGCCCGGCCGATGCTGCCGATTGCCGGGCTGGAATCGAAGGTCGAGCAGACCTTGTAGTGGCAGATCTCGGCGTTGAGGGTCTTCAGCCAGGCGAAGGCATCTCGCAGATGCGTGTCCATCCACTGCGGCGCCTCGCTTCTGCTGGTGCCGGCCAGCCCGATGGCGCGGCAATGCGCAAATTGCGAAAGCAGCGCCTCGTCCGGCTGCCGCATGAACAGCACGGTCGGCACGCCGCCGAGCTCGAGCGCCTCCATCACATCGGTCGAGCCGGTCAGGTCGTCGCCATAATAACTCAGAAGCAGGTTTTGCATGGCGTCAGGCCGCCTTGCCGTCGCCGAACTTCTCGATCGACCGCGCCAGCTCGACATGGCTCAAGGCATAATCCGCCAACGGGATGTCTTGGACCGCCGCCTTCCAGGCCTGCTGCACGGCGCGCACGCCGGCGCCCGGCCCGTCCGGGTGGCTGACGATGCCGCCGCCGCAGAGATAGAGAAGATCGACCGTCCGGCCGGTTCGCTGGAAGGTTTCAGGCGCCTGCCCGCCCCACTGGCCGGAGCCGGTGACCGGCAATGCGCAATCGGCCGGCGAAAAGATCGGCGTGGTCACCGCCTTGAAGGATTCGACGAAGGACCAGTCGGGTTCCCAGTATTTCGAGGCGATGCCATTGATCTGGAATTGGTCGACGCCGAGCAGCCGCCAGAACTGCTGCCAGACCTTGAAGTCCATGCCGAGGCCAGGATGACGGGTGAGAATGTCCCAGCCATTGCGGTGGGCATGGAGCACCAGGCTGGAGCGCTTTCGGAGGTAAGCCATGCCGCCAAAACCGATCGAATTGATGTTGACCACAGCACAATTGCCGCCGGCCTTTGCCACCAGGTCGTGGTTTCGCATCATCTCGTCGGGATCGGCATGTGAGATGCCAAAGGCATACATGACCTTCTTGCCGGTCTTCTGCTCGTGGTCGAGGATCAGCGGCATGATTGCCCTCACCCGCTCTGACAGCGGTGAATAGGCCGGGCTCATCAGCTTCTCGTCGTCCTTGATGAAATCGACGCCGGCGGCAATCAGCTCTTGCACCATCGCGGCCGTCTCGTGCGGGCGGAGTCCCAGCGCCGGCTTGACGATGGTCCCGATGATCGGACGGTCCGCGACAGCGGCGAGCCTGCGGCTGCCAGTGACGCCGAATTGCGGGCCGGGATGCGCGCCCCGGTACTCCTCGGGTAGCTTCATGTCGATCACACGAATGCCGGACAGGCCCCTGATCGAAAACGTGCCGCCGATGGCAATGGTCATCAGCGCTGACAGGTCGGTGCCGATGGCCTCCAGCGGAAAGGCGATGTCGACGTCGGCGCGCTTGACCGGGCCATTGCCGGCTTCGGGACCGGTTTCGGGAAGAGACGGCCGATCCGCATCCGGCAGATGCCGTATCGCCAGGACGCGCGCCGCGACCCTAGCCTTAAGCTCTTCGGTCTCGCCGGCTAGCGCGACGAAGGTTCCGGTCGACTGGTCGCTTGCGATCTTGGCCGCCAGCGCCTCGATATTGCCGCGTGTTTCGATGCGATAGGTGAGAACAATCATATTCGCGCGGCCTGCCGGGGTGGTTCGAAAAAGGTTCCTTGGCCCTCGAAATCTGGTATAATGAGTACATAAGCATTGCAAGCCTTATCCGGCTTGGCAGGGCCGGGCGAGCCGGCAGCAGGCGTTCCGGAATTCACGCCGGAAATGCTAGATAGGGGCCGGTCAAAGGAGTGATTCGCGACGATGAACCGTTCGGAGCCGATCGTCCGGCGCAAGCTTTCCGACGAAGTATTCTTGAGACTGAAGCGCCTGATCACCAGCGGCGAATTGCAGCCGGGCGACGACATGCCGTCGGAGCGCGAACTGATGGAGCGCTTCGAGGTCGGCAGGCCGGCGATCCGCGAGGCGATGCAGGCGCTGAGCAATATGGGGCTGGTAGCGATCTCGCATGGTGAGCGGGCCAAGGTGCTGCAGCTGACCGCCAAGTCGATCATCAAGCAGGTCGATGGCGCGGCGAAGATCATCCTGTCATCGTCGAAGGATACGCTCGAGCACCTCAAGAACGCGCGCATCTTCTTCGAGCGCGGCATGGTAAAGGAAGCTGCTGAAAAGGCCACCGCCGAGGACGTGCAGCGGCTGCGCGCAACGGTCATCGAGCAGCGCAGCTTTCGCGGCGACTCGGAAGCCTTCATATCCGCCGACATGAAATTCCACACCCAGATCGCGGCAATATCCGGCAACCCGATCTACGTCGCCGTCAGCGAGGCAATGCTTGGCTGGCTAAAGGAATACCACACCGAAATGCTGATCTGGACCGGCAAGGAAAAGTTCACGCTGACCGAGCACGAAGAGATCATCGAGCGCATCGAAGCCAAGGATGCGGATGGCGCCGAGAAGGCGATGATCAAGCACCTCGAACGCTCGCGTGCGCTCTACGTGATGAATTCCGGCAACTGAAAATCAAGCGCAGGTCTCTACCGGCGTCGCGGTCGGGACTGTGTTCTCGGCCTACTGACTGACCACAGGTCAGCCTGAGTCGGGACCGGCGCAGTTTGCTGTAGCCGTTCAAATCCGATGTATGTGCCGCATTGTTTTCATTCAGCGATTTCAGCATTTGCATCTTTCCAGCCATGGATTTCCGCGGCCGCTTTCGTCAGCGAGCCCGTATACGGCCATCCTGGAGGCGCCGCTCTTTTTCTAGAATTGGCAATTTTGACAAAGACTATGCTAGACTTGCCATCCGACGAGAACGACACCGGGAGTACCGCAATGGCTGTCAGGAGCCTCCACGTTGTGATCTGGCTGCCGTCGAATTTCTATTCGGCCGTTGTCTCGACTCTGGTCGAAATGTTTCAGCTTGTGAATGACGTCTGCCGTTCACAGGTTCTCTCCTGTGAGTTCGTTTCAAGGGGCACGCCGTCGACATCAAGCACCGGAATTTCCTTCCCGACAAAGGTTCGACCATCGCGAAAAATGGATGTCCTGATTCTCATTGCGATGCCGGGTGTCGAGATTCCGGACCTTCTGCGCTCGCTCGACGAGGAGAGTGAGCATTCAAAACCGCTGATCGCGCTCGCGCAGCAGCAGGAGGCAATCATCGCAGCACATTGCGGCGCATGTTATCTGCTCGCCAATTCAGGATTGTTGGACGGCAAGCGCGCAACGATATCCTGGTGGCTGAAGAACGAGGCAAGCCGCCGGTTTCCGCAAGTGCGATGGGACGCTTCCCGCCTGCTCATTCGCCAGGACCGCCTTTACACATGTGGAGGCGGGTTTTCCGGACTGGAACTCGCCAGGGCTTTGCTGATCGATCTGGGCTTCTCGAAGGAAGAGCGGATCATTCGAAAACTTCTGGTTCTTCCTCCGCCGCGCACATTTCAGAGTCCCTACGAATTTCCTCTCGACGAAATATCGAACGAGGCCAGCCCATTCGAGAACAAGCTGCGCGAACTCTCGAAAGACAAGATGTCGGAAATCGATTTGAACTTTCTCGCAACCGAATTTGCGATGTCTTCGCGAACCCTGTCTCGCAGGTTTTTCGACGAGTTCCAGACAACGCCGGGAAAATGGATCCAGGAAAGGCGGCTGGAGTTGGCAAAATCCATGCTTGAGGAAACGAAACTGAGCGTTTCAGAAATTTGCTATCGGGTGGGTTATCAGGACGTCGCCTCGTTCAGCCGTCTTTTTTCCAGGACGACTGGAATGGCACCAGGCGAGTTTCGAAAGCAAATCGGGTGACAAGCCGGCAGCGGACATGCTGCGGCTAGGGGCAACCGTTGCGGAATTGCGGCGATTCATGAACCCCGGCATATGACTTCAGCCGATCCGGACGATTGCGTAAGGCGTCATCACAAGACGGTCTCGGCCCGACGCGTCGCGCTGAATCTGGCGTGACGTTCGTCCATCCCAGATCTTCAGAAAACCCTGATCGGAGCCGAGCCCGGAAACATCGACTGGAACGTCGTCAGGGGTAAGGTTCGCCAGCCAGACGATGATCTTGCCTGTCTGGGCGCGGCCGGCCAGTCCGAGCACCTGCGTCTCATCGGTCGTTGTTGCCGCCATATGCGCATGGCCGGCCAGTTCGCAAAGTCCTTTCACCGCGTGGAAAATCGGCCGGCGTGTACCTTCTTCGACCGGTTCACCCGACGAGGCCAGCACGCCGAATGGCCCGGTGAAGCTGCAGAGCGTGAGCATTTCGAGCCCGGCAGGGGCGAGGCGTGCGGCATAGCCGATCGTCCATGCGGCCCCGAACAGTCCGGCATGGCGCGGGTCGCGGTCGGCCATGGCAATGCGCTGACTGTCGGGATTGGGCTTGGTCGCGCCGCCATAAGGGTTCTGGCGCATGGCAATGGTCGACGGCCCGATCCGATAAGGTTTTGTTCCGAAGATCGCCCGTGCAGACGCGGTGATGAAAGGCAGCACCTCCAGCGATTGCATGACGCTGAGATCGTCAGCGGCATGCACGATCGGGCAAGTGCAATGCGTGACGAAATCGAGCGGGTCGGCCGGCACACGCTTGCGGTTGAGTTCGGTGAAATAGCTGAACATGCCGCCGCCGAGGCGGGTGTCGGGAAAGGCACGCCGCGCCGCGGCATAGACATCTTCGAGCGGCGGGCACTGCGGCCATGCGCTGCCCGGCGGCGTCGACTGCCGGTCGACCGAGGGCGAAACGGCAATGGCCGAGAGCTTGAGCCCGGCCTTGCGCACCCTGTCGGCGACGCCTGAAAGCTCCGTGTCGAGATCGCCGTCGCCGGCAATGACACATTCGAGCGTTGTCCGAGCCGGATAGGCGGCGGCCAGCCTGGCGTAGGACCGCAAGGCGTCGAGCCCGTGGCCGCGCGTCGGGTCAAAGTGGAACATCAATTGCTGCGGGCCAAGCTCGGACAGCACCGACAGCTTGCTCAGCGCGGCCTCGACCTCATCCGGGTAGATGATAATGCCGACATCCGGCAGCACCGGTCCGGCTTGGCCGAGCGTGACACGAATCGGTTCGGCGGTTGCCGCGGTGGCCGGCACTTTCCCGCCACCCTCCACCCGCAAGCTGATGGTCTGGCGGAAGGGCTTGCCGGCAGGCAGCACGTAGGGCCATGGCAGCGCGAGCGGCCGGACATAGGTCTTGTAGGAGGCATCCGACCAGTTGCGCTGGTCTTCCATCTCGAAGGCATCGCCTTCCATACGGCATTCGGCGGTGACGCCCGCCCGGACCTCATGGGTGATCGCCCGCAGATCCTTGAACGGCTGCCAGGGATCGATTAGTTCTGGGAGCCGCGTTGCGACCACGCTGCCGTCGGTATGCTCAACCGTGACCGGGCTGCCGGCCAGGCCGGCAATCGGATGCAGGATGCAGAAGCCACAGCGATTGGTTTCGAAATCGCTGTCGGGACGAGCGCTCACGTCGAAGACCAACTGACCATCGGCGGAGCTCTTGATGGTCGCGCGGAAGCCGAGTCGACTGCCGTCCGGTGCCTGGCAACTTGCCGAATAGCTGACGGAAAATGCCTCGGTATCTTGCTCGATGGCAAGGTTGGTGAGCGCCGGCTCGTAGGTGCCCCAGTCGCGATCTCTGACGATATAGGCGATGGCGCGCAGAACTTCGGTGCCGCCCTGCCGAATGTTGCGCAGATTGCCGTTGACGAAGTCCGCCGCCAGCGCACCGGCGCGCAGCCTGACCGGTTCGACTTCAACCGCATGCGTGCCGTAAAG
Organism: Mesorhizobium sp. M0028; assembly: GCF_040323855.1. Lineage (NCBI taxonomy): Bacteria > Pseudomonadati > Pseudomonadota > Alphaproteobacteria > Hyphomicrobiales > Phyllobacteriaceae > Mesorhizobium > Mesorhizobium sp. M0028. The sequence continues at coordinate 186,944 of NZ_JAMYVG010000009.1, read as the reverse complement.
GAGGAAGGCGTCGGCTGTCATTTCAGCAAGGCGTCGAGTTGCACCGGTTCGCGGCTTGCGGCGCCGGCATAGGCCGCCTCGACCAGCGCCAATGTCTTGAGGTTGTCCGCGCCCGAGGTCGCGGGCTCGGTTCCGTTGGTCAAGCAATCGACCCAATGCTTTTGAATGGCGACGACGCTTTCCTGGATGTTGTGCCACGGCCGCGATGCCCAAGGCAGCAGCGGCGGCGAGACGTCGCTGACAGCCGTTCCGCTCCTGCCGGTGACGGTGAGCCGGTAGCCCTGCGCCAGCCGGATCGTGCCGTCGCTGCCGTCGATTTCGATCAGCGTCTGCGGAAACGGCTCAGTCGCGAGCTTGCTCGCGTAGCTGCAGTCGACCACCGAAGTGGCGCCGCTCGTGTGGTCCATGAGCATCGTCGCAACATCCTCGCCGGCAATGGCAGGGTTGACGCGCGCCGTTCGCGCAGTGACCGTCGAGACGTCGCCCAGCAGAAAGCGGGCGATGTCGAGGATGTGGATGCCGAGGTCTTCGATAATGAAGCGCTTTCCCGTCGCCAAATAGGGCTGGCCGGAAAACACGTCGTAAGCCGATCGAAACGAGATCCGTCCGAAGAAGGGTGTGCCGATGTCGCCGCTGTCGAGCACGGCACGCACCGCCTGGATCGGCGACTGCCAACGAAAATTTTCGTGCACCATCAGCGGCACACCGGCGACGGCGCATGCCTTCACTATCGCCTTGGCGTCGGCAAGCGTCGGCGCGAACGGTTTTTGGCAGATTACCGGCACGCCGTGCTGCGCCGCCATCTCGACGAGGGGACGGTGGCTCGGCGCGGTGGTGGCGATGTCGACGAAATCCAACCTTTCGCCGGCAAACAGTGCTGCCGCGTCGGTATAGCGCCGCGCGACCCCGAACTGGTCGCCGACGATCCTCAACCGGTCCGGATCGCGGTCGCAGATGGCAGCGATCGAGGCACCCTCTATGTCGCGCCAGGCATGCATCTGGTTGACGGCGAAGAAGCCGCAGCCGATCAGCGCTCCCCGCAGTTCCGTCATGTCAGCCAGCCTTTGCCATCTGCATCAGCGTCACCCGGCTCTGCAGCCGGCGCTGTGCCTGGTCGACGACGACGGCGACGATGATGACGAGGCCCTTGATCACCATCTGCCAGAACGAGCTCACCCCCATCATCACCAGCCCGTCCGAAAGAATGCCGATGACGAAGGCGCCGACAATGGTGCCGCCAATGGTGCCGCGTCCGCCCGACATCGAGGTGCCGCCGAGCACTGCCGCGGCAATGGCGTTGAGTTCGAAGCTCTCTCCGGTCGCCGGATGCGAGGCCATCAGTTCGGACGAGATGATCAGCCCGACGATCGCCGCGCAGAAGCCGGAGAACATGTAGACGAACATCTTCACCATGTTGACGCGGACGCCCGAAATCCGCGCCGCCCGCTCGTTGCCGCCAACGGCGAAAATGTGGCGGCCGAGCGGGGTGTACTTGGCGAGATAGGCGGCCCCTAATGCAACAACGAGCAAAATCCACAGCGCGACGGGCAGGCCGAGCAACCGGCCGGCGCCGAGAAAGCCGAATCCGGTGGTGCCAAGCTCCGGCTTGCCGACGAGATTGGGGAAGGTGCGCCCGTCGGACGACAGCAGCGCCAGGCCGCGCGCGACATAGAGCACGCCGAGCGTGGCGATGAACGGCGCAACGTTAAGCCTGGTGATCAGCAAGCCGTTGACGGCGCCGATCAATATGCCGACGGCAAGCGTGATCAGCGCGATCTCGAAGACGTTGAAATAGATGGTATAGCCGACCTGCAGGTCGATGCCGTTGAGCACGAGATAGCCGGCCACCATGCCGCACAGGCCGACGATCGAGCCGACCGACAGGTCGATGCCGCCGGTGATGATGACAAAGGTCATGCCCATTGCGAGGAATGCGTTCAGCGCCACGTGCTTCGACATCAGGATAAGATTGGCGGCCGAGAGGAAATTGGGGGCAGCTATCGAGAAGAACAACAGCACGGCGATCAGCGCGATGAACGTCCTCGCCTTCATCAGCGTCAGCAGGACCGAGCCGCTCGAAAGGGAGGTGACCGCCGCCTTGGCTGGAATGTCAGTCATGCGCCTTGCTCTCCGTGCGGGACCGGTCCGTGGCCGAGCGCCGAGGCAGCGACGATCGCGGCCTCTGTCGCCTCGGCGCGGTCGAACATACCAGTCAATTTTCCATTGCTCATCACCGCGATGCGGTCTGACAACGCCATCACCTCATCGAGATCCGAGGTGGCAAACAGGATCCCCAGGCCGTCGCGCGACAGCTTGCGCATGGTGCGGAACACGTCGGCCTTGGCGCCGACGTCGATGCCGCGGCTGGGCTCGTCCATCAGCAGCACCTTCGGTCCGGTGAGCAGCGCCTTGCCGATCACCACCTTCTGCTGGTTGCCGCCCGACAGCGACGAGACTTCCTGCGCCGGATCGGCGACCTTGATCGCCAATTCGCGCACGGTCTGGGCCACCGCCTGTCGTTCGGCGGCACCACGAATGTGGAACAGGCGCACGAAACGCGACAGGCTGGCCAGCGTCAGATTGCTGGCGACGGAGAGGGTCGACACCAGCCCTTCGCGCTGGCGGTCTTCGGGGATCAGCGCCAGGCCGCGGCGGATGCGTCGCGTCGTGTCCCGCTCGTGCACTTTTTTGCCGGCAATGAATATCGTTCCGGTCGAATGGCCGTGACGGCCCATGATGCAGTCGAACAGCTCGCTGCGTCCGGCTCCCATCAGGCCGTAGATGCCGAGGATTTCACCGGCGCGCAGCGACAGCGAGACGTGGTCGACCGCGAGCCCGCCGGTGACACGCGGCAGGCAAATGTCCTCGGCACGGAATATCTCTTCGCCCGGCACATGGCCGTCGGCCTTGGCGAAGTCCTTGGCCTCCGAGCCGATCATCTGCCGCACGATCCACTGGGTATCGACGTCTTTCATCTCCGCCTGGCCGGTGATGCGCCCATCGCGCAGCACGGTGATGGTGTCGCCGATGCGGATCAGTTCCTCGAGCCGATGCGAGATGTAGACGATTGCCACGCCGCGCGCCTTGAGGTCGGCAATCACCTTGAACAGGATCTCGACTTCCGCCGCGCTGAGCGCCGAGGTTGGTTCGTCCATAATCAGGATGCGCGCATCGAGCGAAACCGCCTTGGCGATCTCGACCAGTTGTTGCTGGCCGATGCGCAGATCCTCGACCAGCATGTCGGGCCGGATGCCGGCTTCCAGGCGTTCAAGGAACTCCGCCGCGCGGCGCTCCTGCTCTTTGCGGTCGATCTTGCGGAAGCGGTTGGTGATCTCGCGGGTGGCGAAAATATTTTCGGCGACAGTCAGATTGCCGAACAGGTTCAGCTCCTGGAACACCATGCCGATGCCGCGATTCACCGCATCCCCGGATGACGAGAAGGAAACCTCCTCGCCGTCCAGCAGAATGCGCCCGAGTGTCGGCTGCTCGACGCCCGCGATGATCTTCATCAGCGTCGATTTGCCGGCTCCGTTTTCGCCGACCAGCACGTTGACCGCGCCCTTGCGCACCTCGAAATTCGCGCGCTTGACCGCGACGGTGCCGGAATAGACCTTCGAGACATCCTCCAGCTTCAGGATGACATCTTGATCGCCGCTCATGGCTTCGGCCCGATCTCTGCCTCCGCCGGCGTCACCAGCGGCAGGTCCTGGCCACTGCCCGGCGTATAGGCGCCGAGGATCTTGACGCTGCGGCCCTCGAGTGCCTCGCGCGGCAGCTTGGAAAGTACGGTCTTGTCGGCATAGGCGTTGAACGACTTGCCGAACTGGGCGAAGTCGATCTGATTGGTGAAATCGTTGAACTGGATGAAGTCGAGGCTGTCGCGCAGGGCGGTCCCACGCATGGCGGGGCCGATCTGCACCCGCGCATCGGCCTTGCCGTCGCCGTCGGCATCGACATCCATCGTCGCCGCACGTGACTGTGTGTTGGCTGCAACGACCTTGCCCTCGAGCCGAACGGCGAAGGTCCACGGCGAATTCGCCTGCTTTTTCGGGTTGCCGTATTTGGCGCCGGCAGCGGCGGGATCGGCCTTGGCCAAGGCATGCACCTCGGGAAACGGCCCGGCCTTCTGCTGCAGATAGGGTATCACTTTCGCCGCCCAGATGTCCTCGACCATCTTGTCGGGATTGAACGCGGAGCCAGTGCCGCCGTTTTCCGCCGACGGCGTCGGCAAGATCTTGCAGGCGGTCAGGCTGACTATTGCTGCGAGGAACAACGCGACAAAGATCGGCCGGGTCAGCGTGTTGAACATGTCGGCTCGTTCGGCATGGCGGTGAGGAGCACCCAGAGAAATGGAAGCAAGGGCGAAATGGAAGCAAGGGACGAACCGGAGGCTCGTCCCTTGCTGCCTGATGTTACGCCGGCTCAGTTGGTGAGCGCGAACGTCTCGAGCTTGGCGGCATTGTCGCCATTGACCAGGACGCAGTCCATCAGCTGCTTTTCTTCGGCGGGAGACTTCTTGTTCTTGATGAAGTCGTTGGCCTGCTCGACCGCCATCTGCGCCTGCGCGAAGGCCGGCTGCAGGACCGTCGCCTTGATGCCGCCGGAGGTGATCGAGTCGCGCACGTCGTTCGACCCGTCGAAGCCGACGACGATGACGTCCTTGCGGCCGGCAGCCGCGAGTGCCGCATAGGCGCCCATCGCCATCGTGTCGTTGCCGGAGATCACGCCCTTGATATCGGGATTGGCCTGGAGGATCGATTCCATCTTTGAATAGGCCTCGGTCTGGCTCCAATTGGCCGACTGCTGCGCCACCATCTTCAGGTCCGGATAGTCGTCGATGACGTCGTGGTAACCCTTGGAGCGGATGCCGGCATTGGTGTCGGATTCCTTGCCGACGAGCTCGACGAAATTACCCTTCTCGCCCATCAGCTTGACGAATTCCTGCGCGCCGAGCTGGGCGCCCTGATAGTTGTTGGAGACGATCTGCGCGACGGCAACGCCGGTGGCATTGATCTCGCGATCGATCAGGAATGAAGGAACACCTGCGTCCTTGGCCTTCTGCACGGCGGCAACGGTGGCGTCGGCGCCGGCATTATCGAGGATGATTGCCTTGGCGCCGCGGCCGATCGCCGTGTCGATAAGTTCGGACTGCTTGTTGGCATCGTCGTCATGGACGAGCACCAGCGCCTCGTAGCCGAGTTCCTTGGCCTTGGCCTCTGCGCCGACAGCTTCCGCCTTGAAGAACGGATTGTCATGCGAGGGCGTGATGATGGCGATCAGATCCGCCGCATAGGCGGGTGCGGCCGTGCCAAGCGCCAGCATGCCGGCGAAAGCCGCAAGCGTCATTCTGCGTGTCAGTTTCATGTATTCCTCCCGTTGAAAACCCGTGCCTTGATCCCAAGGCTATATGCATTCAATTCGTTAGCCAGCGCGGATCGCGGCTCGCGTCAGGTTCACAAGCCCTTTGCCGGCTTCACCTCGATCGATCGTCTCCCCGCTATCCTCCACTCGTCCCAGGCCCTGAGCTTGCTGCGAAGCTTGACGGTCCGAGCCATCGAACAGCTAAGCTAACTGGTATGATGAGTCAATGACAATTTCAGGTGATATGTTCCCGGACGACGCGTTGCGCCCTCAGGTAATGCGCTGAATGCTCGCGGCAATCTCCTCCGGCTCGAACACCCGCTTCCAGTCATCGCGCATCAGCACCGGCTTGCCGAACTCTATCGCCTTGTTGCAGGCGTCGGAGAACACGCCTTTGGTCTCGCCGAAGATGACGGCGCCAAGCACGTTCATATGGCCAAGCAGGAAGTCGAGCGCCGCCTGTTTGTCGACCCCGCGCGCCACCACCTCGTCAACGGCCTCCTTCATGACGACGAGCAGCGAAGCGCATACCGTTTCCGAAAGGCCGGGCTCGAGCAGCGCCATCTGATCGACGGTGACTCGATGCGAGCGCATAACCGGGGCCCAGATGATCTTGGCGATCGCCTCACCCTTGGCGAAATCTTCCTCCGGCCCCTGCATCAAGGCGCTGACCATGTGCTGCTTGGCCTTGACGCCGCCGAAATAGTCCTTCTTGGCCGCCATGTCGGTCTCGTCGTTGAAGATCGGCGGATGGCACGGGTGGGTGACGAAATAGGTCAGGTCCGGTCGCTGCGGCAGATGCCCGGCGAAAGGTGCCGCGGCGTCGAGCACGACGACCATCGTGCCTGATGCAAGCTTGCTCTCGATGCTCGCCGCGACCTTGCCGATATGCGTATCCGGCACCGCCAGGATCACCACATCGGCGCCATCAAGCGCCTCATCGGCGCTGACGGCATCGATGCCGAGGCCCGATTTAAGCCGCTCGCGGCCGGCGTCGCTAACCTCGACATGGCGTACCGTATAGGGAGATCCGCGAAAATTGGTCGACAGGCGGTAACCCATTTTGCCGCCAGCACCAAACAGCGCAATCGTTGTCATTGTCCGTTACTCCTGATTTCCAACGACGGCCCTGCCGATCGTCATCCTATTGACTTGTATGCACATTGCCGCCGGCTGGCGGATTACAAAAGGCGGGGAGCCGCCGCTCAAATGACGATGCCCTGGACGATGTCTCGGGCGCTCGGATGTCCAGCACAGCACAGCTATGCGGAGCATGCTACCTCAGGTACACATTATACCAGCATACCAATTTGGCAAGCGGCAGTGGCACGGCTCTGAGCACTTGCTTGGCCGTCGTTTACCTCCTGTTCAACGGCAAAGAGCGATCATCGCGGCTGAACCGCCAATGGGGCGGGATGATTCGCAGCGAACAAAGCCCATGCTCGAGACTTCACTCTACAGCCCGGTCAAGACCTTCCTCGAAGGCCTGGGTTTCATGGTCAAGGGCGAGATCGGCGGCTGCGATCTGCTGGCGCTGAGTGCCGACTCTCCACCGATCGTCGTCATCTGCGAGCTGAAGCTGAAGTTCAATCTCGAGCTGGTCCTCCAGGGCGTCGACCGTATGGCGGTGAGCGACGAGGTCTGGCTCGCAGCATGCATGTCGGGCCGTGGCAAAGGCCGTGAGAGCGACGTGAGATACCGCAATCTCTGCCGTCGCCTCGGCTTTGGCCTGCTTGGCGTGCGGACGAACGGCGAGGTTCAGGTCCTGCTCAGCCCGACGGCATTGGCTCCGCGTAGGGATTCCCGGCGCCGCTCGAAACTGATCGACGAACATCGGCGTCGGCAGGGCGATCCTGTCGCCGGCGGCGGCTCGCGTGCGCCGATCATGACCGCCTATCGCCAGCAGGCCCTGGCATGCGCCGCAGCACTCGCAGACGGCCCAAAGCGGCCGCGTGACTTGAAGCCCAACCTGCCGAACGCGCCCAAAATCCTGCTGCACAACGTGTATCGCTGGTTCGCGCGCACCGATCGCGGGATCTACGAACTGACCGCTCAGGGTCGTGAAGCATTGCAGCGCTGGCCGCAGCCTCATCGCAGCCACACCGCTGCCTGAGACAGGCAACGCCGGATTTCGCGCTCGCTTCCGCGACAATCACGGCTTCGGCAAGACAGCAAACCTCCGTGACGGAACCATATTTCGACACGATGGTTGTGTCGTCACCGAATTGATCGTCCCTGAGCAAAACGGAAGGAAAGGCCATGCGGCTATCGACGACAATTGCCACACTCTCGGCACTGGCTCTCGCCTCGCCGGTCTATGCGCAATCCGTGGGACCAGAGCTTGCCCCTGTCCCGCCGACGGCCCCGCAAACCCTGCCAGAGCAAGCCACGCCCGAAGAGGCCACTCCCGACCAGGCTACACCTGACCAAGCCTTCTCCGCGCAGAATTTCACCGCAGTGACAATCGTGGCGATGGAGGATCTGCCTCCTGACATCAAGGCACAGGCGGAGGCCGTCGTCACCCAGACCAGCGCCGAGGATTTGCGTATCCTGCAAAGTTCGATCGACGCATCGCCGCAGGCGGCATCGGCACTGGCGGCGAACGGGCTTAATTCCACGCAGGTCGTGGCCGCCAATATCGACGGCGACGGCACGCTGACGCTGATCATCCAGACGACGACGTGAGCGGCTGAAAGCGGACAAGCCGGTTCCGGCATGGAACCGAAGCCCGCCTGGATCGCGGAGGACTGTCATGGCCGAGGCTGCAGTTCGCAACTTCACCATCAATTTCGGGCCACAACATCCCTCCGCTCACGGCGTCCTGCGGCTGGTGCTCGAACTCGACGGCGAGATCGTGGAACGCGCCGATCCCCACATCGGCCTGCTGCATCGCGGCACCGAAAAGCTCATCGAGTACAAGAACTACCTGCAGGCCCTGCCCTATTTCGACCGGCTCGACTACGTCGCGCCGATGAACCAGGAGCACGCATTCTGTCTCGCCGCCGAGAAGCTCCTTGAAATATCGGTTCCGAAGCGTGGGCAACTCATTCGCGTGCTTTTCTGCGAAATAGGCCGGCTCCTGTCGCACCTCCTCAACGTCACCACGCAAGCCATGGACATCGGCGCGCTGACGCCGCCGCTCTGGGGTTTCGCCGAGCGCGAGAAGCTGATGGTCTTTTACGAGCGCGCGTCCGGCGCCCGCATGCACGCAAATTATTTCAGGGTCGGCGGCGTGCATCAGGATCTGCCGCCGGAGCTCCTCGACGACATCTGGAATTTCTGCGATCCGTTCCTCAAGGTCTGCGACAATCTCGAAGGGCTGTTGACCGAGAACCGCATTTTCAAGCAGCGCAATGTCGATGTCGGCGTGATCGGCCTTGACGATGCCTGGGCCTGGGCCTTCTCCGGCGTGATGGTGCGCGGATCGGGCGCCTCCTGGGATCTGCGCAAGGCGCAGCCATACGAATGCTATCCGGAGATGGATTTCGATATCCCGGTCGGCAAGCATGGCGACTGCTACGACCGCTATCTCGTACGCATGGAGGAAATGCGCCAGTCGGTCCGGATCATGCGGCAATGTCTGGAAAAGTTGCGCTCACCCGAAGGCCAGGGGCCGGTCGCGATCCCGAACCGCAAGATCACGCCGCCGCCGCGTGCCACGATGAAGCGCTCGATGGAAGCGACGATCCATCACTTCAAACTTTATACAGAAGGCATTCGCGTGCCGCGCGGTGAAGTCTATGCCGCCGTCGAGGCGCCGAAGGGCGAGTTCGGCGTCTACCTCGTATCGGACGGAGGCAACATTCCCTACCGATGCAAGATCCGCGCACCTTCCTTCGCCCACCTGCAGGCGATGGATTTCCTGTCCCGAGGCCATATGATCGCCGATGTTGCCGCGATCATCGGCTCGCTCGACATTGTGTTTGGAGAGATCGACCGCTAGGGCGGATCGAAGGGTGTTTGGAGAGATCGATCGCTAGAGCGGATCGAAGGGTGTTTGGAGAGATCGACCGCTCACCAGGTCGAAGGATCTTCCACGATCGCGGGATTGTTCGTCCTTAGCCAGATCTCACCTGCCTGGACGGCGCTCGAACGCCCGTCGGACGAGGGCTCTCAATTGCGGCGGGCCAACTCAAATTCTCACATCAAAGACGGACGCATGGCCGCGACAAGGCGCAGCCAAGCGTCAAGGAGTTTCACAATCTGCGCGGCCTGACGGGGCACGAGTCCTTCCAAGTTCGGAAGCGCTCTCCACAGCGCGGAAAGAACGCGTGTTCCGCCGTTCCTCGTATCGCGTCAATGCACGATCAAGCCCTTCATCCAGGCAACAAATCTGTTGCCGCGAACTATCCCGCGCACCCTGGCAGCGGCCCATCGCGCTTGCATCGTGGCGCCAACGTGGCAATGGCAAACGATTTGGTGCAACTGCCGGTCGCTCAGTTCGAAGAAGCGCTTTGCCTCACCATAGGTATCGTCGTTCAAGCCCATGGCACGCAGAACCGGATCCTCGAAAGCGACAGTGAGCGGCGTCCCAGCGCCACGCGATCTGTCGCGCGCTTCCCTGTTCATATATTCGGTGCCTGGAAGCGCCCCAAGGCATCGCGTCGGGTTTTGCTCGAGAAGTTCTGCCCAACGTTCAATCCGCTGGTTTCGGCTCATCGCCGGATACGCCGCGAAGGACTCAACTTCCGCGACGGCATGCAGTTGGTCGAGTGTTTGATGTTTCATGGTCGGCTCCTGTCGACAGGTGAATTCGCCCACGCCTATATGAGCAATTATCGCGCCGTGGAGCGCTGACAAGGCCGGATCACCGCAACATGAGGCGTACGGATCACCTGCCCGGTGAAGCGGCGCTCGGTTCCAACGCGCCGGCGCCGCTCAGTGGGTTCGACGTCGCCCCGTTAACCGAACCCATTCCGGGCAGGAACTTTTGCGGAAGCTCGCGGTTTGGCTTTGCGTCCGCCCCGGCGGCTGCAATATCAGTCTTGAAAGCCATTCCGTTGGACACGAAGCCTCAAAGCGTCGAACAAGACGTCGAGCCTGTAAATGAAACTCGGGAGCAACCGGCCCGGGTTCGAGAATCTCGTGAGCGATCGGCAGAGCCGCGGCAGGAAAAGCCCGACGGGGATGCCTCGCAACGAAAGGCCGGTCTGCTCGGCTTTCCCAAGCGCCATCCCTATGCGACGGCGGCGGTTGCGCTTGCGCTGTTGCTCGTCGCGGCAGGCGTCGTGATCTGGTGGCTGAACGCTCGCCAGTACGAATCGACCGACGACGCCTTCATCGACGCCCGCACGGTGACGATCGGCGCCCAAATCGCCGGCCGCATTACCGAGCTGGCGGTTAGCGACAATCAGCACGTGCAGGCAGGTGATGTCCTCCTGCGCATCGACGACAGCGACTATCAGGCAAATCTGAAGCAGGCCGATGCCGGCGTCGCCGCGGCCGAAGCCGAAATCGTCAATGTCACCGCTCAGATCGAGGCTCAAAACGCAAAGGTGAACGCTGCCCAGAGGCAGGTTGCACAGGCCAAGGCAGCGCTGGATTTCGCCAAGGCAGAGGATCAACGCAATCGCGAACTCCTGGCCAAGGGCACGGCAACGCAGCAGCAGGCGCAGCAAGCGGCATCGACGCTGCGTCAGGATCAGGCCGCGCTGGACAGTGCCGAGGCCAATGTCGCCTCAGCAAAAAGCCAGGTTTCGGTCTTGCAGGCACAAGCCAGGAGCGCCGAGGCGCAGCTCGAACAGGCCAAAGCCAGCCAGGAGCAAGCACGCACGACGCTGTCGCGCACGACCATCACAGCACCCGCAGCCGGGCGGGCAACGAGCATTTCGGCCGCTGACGGCACCTACGCCCAACCCGGCCAGGTATTGATGATGTTCGTTCCCGACGAGGTCTGGGTGAGGGCCAATTTCAAGGAGACGCAGCTCGACCTGATGCGGCAGGGACAACCGGTCGACATCGATATCGACGCGTACCCGGACAAGTCCTTCCATGGCCGCGTCGACAGCATCCAGGCCGGCAGCGGCACCGCCTTCAGCCTCCTGCCGGCTGAAAATGCCACCGGCAACTACGTCAAGGTGGTGCAGCGCGTGCCGGTCAAGATCGTCTTCGACAAGCCGCCGGATGTGCTTCTCGGCCCAGGGCTGTCGGTGGTGCCGACGGTCAAGGTGCGATGAACGGCGAAGCAGCCAGAAATCAGGGCGAAAGCCGATCCGCCGCCGGGACGCACAATCCCTGGCTCATCGCCATTGTCGTTTCCATCGCCACGTTCATGCTGGTGCTGGACACCTCGATCGCCAATGTCGCCCTGCGCAACATCGCCGGCAGCCTGGCGGCCGGAATGGACGAAAGCACCTGGGTCATTACCACCTATCTTGTGGCCAACTCGGTGATCATCCCGGTCAGCGGCTGGCTGGCAAGCGCCATCGGCCGCAAGCGCTACTACATGCTCTGCGTGGCGACCTTCACCGTCGCGTCGCTGCTGTGCGGACTGGCGCCCAACCTGGAACTGCTCATCCTGTTCAGGATCCTTCAGGGCCTCGGCGGCGGCGGCATGGCGCCAAGCGAGCAATCGATCCTTGCCGATACCTTTCCGCCGGAAAAGCGCTCGCAAGCCTTCGCGCTTTACGGCATTGCCGTCATCGTCGCACCAACGGTCGGGCCGACGATCGGCGGCTGGCTGACGGACCATTTCTCCTGGCACTGGATCTTCTTCATCAACGTGCCGTTCGGCATCCTGTCGCTGGCACTGGTGCAATGGCTGTTGGTCGAACCGGACGTACTCGAACGCGAACGCAAGGAACGGCTGAAAGGCGGCCTGAAGATCGACGGGGTCGGATTCATCCTGGTGGCTACCGCACTGGGGTGCCTCGAGATCTTCCTCGACCGAGGCCAGCGCTACGATTGGTTCGCCTCGAATTTCATTACGACTTTCGCAGTGATTTCCGCGATCGCGTTCCTGCTGCTTATCCCATGGGAAATCAGTCGCAGCGATCCGGTCGTCGACATGCGCCTATTGTTCACGCGCCAGTTCGGCACGGCCTTCCTGGTTATGATGGCGGTCGGTGCTATCCTGTTCAGCACCACCCAGATCGTGCCGCAGCTGCAGCAGACGACATTTGCCTACACCGCGACGCTGTCGGGCCTTTCGATGATGCCGGGCGGCATCGCCATGCTGATCTTGATGCCGGTGTCCGGATTTGTAGGCAGCATCGTGCAGCCCAAATACCTGATCATGGTGGGCATGTCGGTGGTCGCAGTCGCGCTTTGGCACATGACCTCGCTTACCCCGGACGCCAGCTTCCGCTTCTTTGCCTTTGCCCGTGTCTTCCTGATGGTCGGGCTGCCGTTCCTGTTCATTCCCATCTCGACCGCGGCCTATGTCGGCCTGCCCCCGCAACAGACCAACCAGGCATCGGCGCTGATCAACGTTGCACGCAATATCGGCGGCAGCATCGGCGTCTCGCTGTCCAACACCGTCATTGCGCAAAGCTCCCAGATCCATCAATCGAATCTGGTTGGCCACACCGTGCAATCGTCGCCCGCCTATCAGCAGGTGCTTCGGCAGGCGACCGAGCATTTCGTCGCCCAGGGTTCGCCGCTGGTCCAGGCGAAGCAGCAGGCGATCGGCTGGCTCGGCCAGTTGATCGCCCGCCAGGCCACGCTGCTCGCCTACGTCGATGTCTTCCGCTATTGCGCGGTGGCAACCGCCCTGCTCGTTCCGCTTGCCCTGCTGCTGCGGTCAGGCAAGTCGGGCAGCAGACACGAGAATCCGGAGATGGGCTGACCCGCAGGCGCGACGGTGTGGTTCCAAAAACGAGGAAGCCGGGAACCAGCTGACCCATTGCGTTGTTCTGCGCCAAGAGGAGATGATCACGATGGCCACTATTCCCACACCCGAGCCAACACCGACCCCGGTACCACCGCCTCCCATCCCCGATCCCAAGCCCGTGCGTGAGCCGGACCCCGACAGGCTCCCCGACGAGGACCCCATTCCCAATCCGGATGAAAACGATATTCCGCCGAAGCGGATGTCTTTCAGCCGGCAGTTGCCGTGATCGTTCTGCAGCCTGTCTGGCGATTGCTTGCGCCAGCGGCGCCGCCTGTCAGATTTCGAGCATGGCGTAGGGGCGGCCGGTCGGCTTGGCGACATGCATGGCAACGTTATAGACCGACGCTCCGCCCGGCGTACGGCCCTCATAGACGCCACGATGCGCATGGCCATGCACCACTGCGCTGACCTGGAACCGGTCTATTGTCTCGGCCAGGCGTGACGAACCGAGAAACGGGAAAATCTCCAGCGGCTCGCCTTCGACCGTCTCGACGACAGGCGCGTAGTGCAGAACGACAAGCGTGCGTTTGGCGCGGACCTGCCGCATCGCGTTTTCAAGCCGCATCGCTTCGTTCACGCTTTCCGCCACCATCGACTTGATCGCCGGTTCGCCAAAGGAGCCGAGCATGCGCGATCCAAAACCGCCAACGAAACCCTTGACCCCAACGAACCCGACCTCGTGAATCTCCGTCGCCTCGCCGTCGAGGAGATGAACGCCCGCCTGACGCAAAATGTCGGTGACCTGCTCGACGGCGCCTGACTCATAGTCGTGGTTGCCAAGTACGGCGACGACCGGGATCGTGCAGGCACGCAGTTCCTCGGCAAGGATTTCGGCCTCCCGAGGCTTGCCGAGATTGGTAAGGTCGCCGGTCAGCACGAGAACCTGGGCTTCGCGCGACATCTCGCCGAAAAGATCGCGGTACGACGCCTGGTCCTCCTTGCCGACATGCAGATCGCCGATGGCGGCGACCTTGAGTGTGCCGCCGTTTTCGGCCTTTGCCGAAGCAGATTCGAGCTCGTCAGCCATCGCTATATTCTCCTTCACCGCCGACGTCGGCAAAGCCCCATTGCTTGACGTCGATCTCATAGTCGGTTCGTGAAAGCATGCGCCCGCGGCAGATCCGCATCCGGGAAGGCGGCAATTCGCGCTGCTTGGCCAGCCGGTCGAGCAACTCGTCGAGCAGCCACGCGGGCACACGGTCTCGCTCCGTCGGATAGATCCATCTGAAGTTCAAGAGATGCATCAGCAAGACTTCCCAATGAACTTCCATGTAGGAAAGCAGCCTTTGCCAGTCGATCTGGTCGTGCGCCTTGAGGATGGTGTGCGCGACGTCGGCGCCATCATGCCGGCCGCGGTCCTGGATGAAGCATTTGGACCAGATAAGCTCGGTTGGGCCGATGATCCGCACGTGGCTGCCCAGCAATTCGGCCTGGCGAGCATGCTCCAGCCACTGGTCGTCGACAGGCATTGTGCCGTTCATCGAGGTGAAGATGACGTCGAAAAAATGCGTACCCCTGAACACCTTGCCGAGCCACCGGTCGTCCTCGACCACGACCGCATAGCCGATCTGCTTGAAATGGGCGAGGATGCGCGGGCAGTCGCCGGCCTTGCAGAAAATGTCGAGATCCTTGGTCGGGCGGATGATCCCGGTATAGGCGCTTACGGCATAGGTGCCGGCGACGAGAAAGGGGATGCCCGTCGCGACAAGCTCGCGGATCGCTTCGATATAAAAGACCTCCGCTTCGGCATTGCGAGGCGTCGGGGCGGCTTTTGGATCGACCGACGGAACGGATGCCGGGATGGCGCTTTCCGGTGGGGGATTGATGATCATAGCAAATGGCTCCTGGCCCGGCAGACCAGCAGCCGCCTGTATCTAATAGCCAAGCATGCCCGATGGTTCCCGCCGCTGCGTGCCACCGCCGCTCTCGCCTGCTGCATCAGGCGAACACGCCGCGGTGGCGGGCCTGCGAAGCGGTCATGGCTCTCGGCCGCGGCGGCAGCCATAAAGAGACATGTGAGCGGTTATTTTTGGCGTCAAGATCGCAGCGCGCTTCGGCCTCAAGCGCGTCGAGGCGTAGTGGGCCCGCTATCATTCTCGGGTCCGGAAAGGATTGGTTTCAACATGGTTCCCGAGCTGTCGGAGGCGCTGCGCACCCGGCGTAACAGCCACTTGAGCGCCCGTAGCCAAACCGACTCTGTTTTCCGGAACGCTGCAGGCGGCGTGGCGAAAAGGCCATTCTCCATTTTGTAGTTCCTCACTGTCTCAGTCCAATCAGCGTTCTTCAACGAGCAAAACTTGTGTTGGTTCCGCGTCGCCATCGGCGGGAGCACGGGCTGGACAGGCGAAGCCATCATTGGTGGGTTCAAGCAGGCTAGCCTTCTGCAGCGAGATCAGCGCCTCGCGAGATCAGGGGCCTCGGCGATCAAGTCGCGGAATTAAGCCACTAGCCGGCGGGATTCAGCTCGTATCCTGATGCGCCGGCTCTGGACACGGCCCGCGAAGGCTGAAATTGTTACCGGCATTTCCAGTTGCAAATTTGATTGGGCGCGGCGGGGATGGCGCTGGTTTCTGAAGACATTGCCAGCCATCCGGCACTGCGTCGCCATGTCCAGGCTCAGTCGCGGACGCTTCTCCAAACCTATGAAGCGAACCCGCGGCTGGCCTCCGTATTCGCCGCGCAACAGCGTTGGCTGATGGCCCATATCGGCCTTGGCTTGTATTTCAATCGAGAGCCGGACGATCATCGCAAGGGACTTACGTCTGCACGGTTCATGGACGACATCTGCCGGCATTCGGTGGCCAGCCGCAACACCGCCGACGCCTTCCTGAAGGAGATGCTGCATTACGGTTTCATCCGGCATCTGCCGATCAAATACGGGCGCATCCGCCCCTTTGAGCCGACCGCGGGCACTCTGGAGACGGTTGCCGGCTGGGTCATGGCGCATCTGAAAACGCTGGACAGCCTGGACAATGGATTTCGACTGGCTGCATTCGTCGCACAACCGGACCTGCTCGCCAAACTGCAGCCGCTGGTGGCCGACGGCCTGCTTTCGTCGCATGCCGTGCGGGAGCCGAGACAGACCTTTTCCTTGTTCACCTGGCTCGACAATGGCGGCATCGTCATGGATTGGCTGATGTCTGGCGTCGATCCCGATCATGCTGACCTGGACCGAATTCCGACCGGTGTCGTCTCAATCGGAGATTTCGCGAACTGGCTCAAGCTTTCCCGGACCCACCTGTCACGCAAATTGCGCGATGCCGAGGAACTCGGCAGCATCGGCTGGTTGGGCCAGCGGGGTCACTCGGTCATGTGGGTGTCGAGCGAGTTCTATCAGGAATACATGACCGCCCAGGCGGTCAAGCTCGCCATCATCGATGCAGCCTTCGACAATTGTGTTGTAACTTCCGAAGCCAGCTGAACGGCGAGCCGAACGCCGTCGTGGCGGCTTTGGCGCCGCCGCGACGAAGGTTTGGCATTTCAATCGATGTCGAACGAAACGCCCTGGGCGAGCGGCAGCGCCTTGGAATAGTTCACCGTATTGGTAGCGCGCCGCATATAGGCTTTCCAGGCATCCGAGCCCGACTCGCGGCCGCCGCCGGTTTCCTTCTCGCCGCCGAAGGCCCCGCCGATCTCGGCCCCCGAAGTGCCGATATTGACGTTGGCAATGCCGCAGTCCGAACCGTCGACGCCGAGGAAGCGCTCGGATTCCTGCAGGTCGCGGGTGAAGATGGACGACGACAGCCCCGCGCCGACCGCATTGTGCTCATAGAGCACGGCGTCGAAATCCGAATATTTCATCACATAGAGGATCGGCGCGAAGGTCTCTTCGGTCACCGGTGACACCTGCTTCGGCATTTCGACCAGCGCCGGACGCACATAGTAGGCCTCAGGCTGGCCGTTCTCGACCCGCATTCCGCCGGTTATCTTACCGCCATGCGAAGCCGCCTCCTCCAACGCCTTCTGCATGTTGTCGTAGGCAGCCTTGTCGATCAACGGGCCGACGAGAGCGCTTGTCTCCAGCGGATTGCCGACCGAGACGCTTTCATAGGCCTTCTTCAGGCGCGGAACGAGCTGGTCATAGACGCTCTCATGCACGAACAGGCGCCGCAGCGTCGTGCAGCGCTGGCCGGCCGTGCCCATCGCTCCAAAGGCGATCGCGCGCAGCGCCATGTCGAGATCGGCCGTCGGGCAGACGACGCCGGCATTGTTGCCGCCGAGCTCCAGCACGGCACGGGCAAAGCGCTTCGCCAGCCGTGGGCCGACATCCCTGCCCATGCGCGTCGAACCGGTGGCGGAGACCAACGGCACCTTCGGATGGTCGACCAGGATCTCGCCGACGGCGCGATCGCCGATCAGCACCGGCACCAGCCCTTCCGGCGCATCGCCGAAACGCTTTGCCGCGCGCTTGAAGATCGCTTCGCAGGCGAGCGCCGTCAGCGGTGTCTTCTCGGACGGCTTCCACACCACCGCGTCGCCGCAGACCAGCGCCAGCGCTGCGTTCCACGACCAGACCGCCACCGGGAAATTGAAGGCCGAAATGACGCCGACGACGCCGAGCGGATGCCAGGTCTCCATCATGCGGTGGCCGGGGCGCTCGGTGGCGATGGTCAGGCCGTACAATTGCCGGGAGAGACCGACGGCGAAATCGCAGATGTCGATCATCTCCTGCACTTCCCCAAGACCCTCGGATGGAATCTTGCCGACTTCGATCGATACCAACCGGCCAAGCTCGGCCTTGTGGGTGCGCAATTCCTCGCCGAGCAGCCGTACCAGTTCGCCACGCTTGGGAGCTGGCACCTGCCGCCACGCCAGGAAAGCCCTGTGCGCCTTGTCGATGGTCGTCGCCGCATCGGCCGGCGAGATGGTCTTCAGCGCGGCGATCTGCTCGCCGGTCACCGGGCTGCGCACGATGAGATCGCCGCCCGTAAGC
Source organism: Mesorhizobium sp. M0028 (assembly GCF_040323855.1). NCBI lineage: Bacteria > Pseudomonadati > Pseudomonadota > Alphaproteobacteria > Hyphomicrobiales > Phyllobacteriaceae > Mesorhizobium > Mesorhizobium sp. M0028. The sequence goes on along the minus strand of NZ_JAMYVG010000009.1, from coordinate 168,819 downwards.
GCGCCCTCGGCAACGCCCAGTTTCGCCAGAAGCCCGGCCGTTTCCTTCGCAATCGTCATTTTCATCCCTTTCAGATCCCGTCGCTCATATGGCGTCGGTCAAAGCCTTGTGGCACGCCGTCTCCGTGCCGGTCGGCACATCGGGCACTGTCATGGCGTGGCATTACTCGTTTCAGGGAAAAATCGCCACCCCGGCATGGTCTAAGCAAAGGTCAGACCGTTGAACCAGGCGGAGGCGTCGGATCAATGCGCCGTTTGCTTGGCGCCTTCTTTCATCAGCCGGTCGATATGCATGCGGATATGCGCCGCCTCGGCGGCCGTATTGGCAAGCGCGATGGCGCGGTCGAAAGCGACACGCGCCTCGTCGCCGCGGCCAAGCTGCATCAGCAGGCCGCCCTTGAGGCCGAAGAAGTGGAAATAGCCGGAAAGCCTTTGCTCCAGCGGCTCGATCATGGCGAGTGCGGCTTCCGGCCCACGCACCTTGGAGACGGCGACGGCGCGGTTGAGCGTCACCACCGGCGACGGCTGCATCTGCTCGAGCAGCCCGTAGAGCAGGTCGATCTCGTTCCAGTCCGTATCCTCGGGCTTTTCCGCCCGTGCATGCAGCGCGGCGATCGCCGCTTGCACCTGGTAGGGACCGGGCTTGCGATGGCGCAACGCCTTATCGACCAGCGCCAGGCCTTCATCGATCATCTTGCGGCTCCACAGGCTGCGGTCCTGGTCTTCGAGCAGCACGATCTCGCCGTTCTCGTCGAAGCGAGCCGGCGCGCGTGCATGCTGCAGCAGCAACAGCGCCGTCAGCCCCATGATCTCCGGCTCGGTCTGGAATAGCCTGAGCAGCAGCCGGGCCAGCCGGATCGCCTCTTCGCAAAGCGGCGCACGCGCCGACGCCTCGCCGCTGTTGCTGGAATAGCCTTCGTTGAAGATCAGGTAGACCATGGCGGCGACGGCGGCGAGCCGTTCGGAGCGCTCGACCGCTCCCGGCGTCTCGAACGGCACCCCGGCATCGGCGATACGCGCCTTGGCGCGCGTGATACGCTGCTCCATGGCGCTTTCCCCGACGAGGAAGGCGCGGGCGATCTGCTTGACCGTCAGGCCGGAGACGATGCGCAACGCCACCGCGATCTGCTGGGTGGCCGGCAGGTCGGGATGGCAGCAGATGAACAGCAGCCGCAAAATATCGTCGCGGTAATGCGCACCGTCCAGCCGCTCGGCGATGTCGCTCTCGGCATCGTCGAGATCGGAGATCTGGTCCTCCTCCGGCAGCGGCGCCTGCTTGGCGCGCTTGCGCACCGCATCGATGCCGCTGTTGCGGCCGACGAAGATCAGCCAGGCTGCCGGATCGCGCGGCGGGCCATTTTTCGGCCAGTTGTTCAGGGCCCTCAGGCAGGCGTCCTGGAATGCTTCCTCCGCCGCGTCGAGGTCGCGGAAGTAGCGCAGCAATGCTCCCATCGCCTGCGGGCGAGCGGTGCTGATTGCCGTGCTGATCCAGGCAAGTTCGGTCATGCGGAAACCTTGGCGGGATTGAAGAGCGAGACCGGCCGGATCTCGTAGGAGCCGCCGCTCGGGTTGACCTCGGAAAGCTCGCGCGCGAAGTCGACGGCCTCGTCGAGGTCGGCGCATTCGAGCGTGTAGAAGCCGAGGAACTGTTCCTTGGTTTCGGCAAACGGGCCGTCGATGACGATCGATTCGCCCTTGACCTTTCGCAGCGTTGTCGCCGCCGTCGTCGGCAAAAGCCGCGCCACGGGGCCAAGCCGCCCGGCGTTGGCATATTTCTCTTGTACGCCGATAAGTTTTTCCATGACGGCATCGTCCTGCTCCTTGCTCCAGGAGCAGACGACGTCTTCAGAGGCATAGCAGAGGATCGCGTAGAGCATGGGTCGTCCTTTTCTCTGTCAAAGGACGAAACACTAGGACCGATCCCGACATGGCGTCGACAAAAAAATACGCCCCCGGTCCTGCGTCATTCCCTCGCCTTCAGCCATCTCAAGACCAGGGCCTCCTCGTCGTCGAGCCCGGCGATCGAGCGCTTGCCTCTGTTGGCGTCCGCCATTTCGCCAAGCAGCCCTCCTTCGGACCAGGCGCGGAAGACTTCCGGATGGATGTAGCAGCGGCGGCAGACGGCGCGCGTATTGCCGAGCCGCTCGGCAACCTTGTCGATGACGCCGTTCATCGCCCGCTTTTGTTGTGCCTGGCCTTCCGGGCGTTCGGTTTGCGCAAACAGCGACGCCGCGTGGATGGTTCCGCCCCACGTTCTGAAATGCTTGGAGCTGAACTCGACGCCGGCATTCTCCCTGATATAGCGGTTGACGTCGTCGGAGCGCACCGGATGCCTGTTTCCTTCCTCGTCGAGATACTGGAACAGTTTCTGGCCCGGCAGGTCCTGCGCTCCACGCACGATCTTGGCGATCCGGCGATCGACAAGCTTCAATCTCCATTCCTTGCCGGATTTGCCGATGAAGGCAAAACGCAGGCTCGAGCCCTTGATGTCGACATGGCGGTCGCGCAGCGTGGTCAGCCCAAAACTCTTGTTATCGCGGGCGTAGGCGGCGTTGCCGACGCGGATCATCGTGTTGTCGAGCAGCCAGACGATGGCCGCAACGACGCGTTCCAGCGGCAGGCCGTGACGGCGCAGATCGGCATCGATCTGCCGTCGCAATTCGGGCAGGCTTTCGGCGAAGGCGATGAGGCTCGAGTATTTGACCCCGTCACGCTCCTCCGCCCAGTGCTGATGATAGCGGTATTGCTTGCGCCCGCGCTGGTCCCGACCGGTTGCCTGAATGTGACCGTCGGCATCCGCCGAGATCCACACATCCGTCCAGGCCGGTGGAATGGCGAGCGCCTTGATGCGTGCCAGCGCGTCCTGGTCGACGGCACGTCCGTCGGGCCCTTTGTACGAGAACCCGTTGCCTGAACGCAGCCGGCGAATACCGGGTTCGGTGTCGGCGACATAGTTGAGCGAGGCCCGAACGGCCGAGGCGTGCGCGCCGTTCTCCAGCGCTCCGTTCCGCGGCACCCCGTTCTTTGGTGCAGCTTTCCTAACAGCCGATCGGCCAGACGACGACCCGGATTTGTCCAGCATGTCCTCTCCACGGAATTTCCGTAGATAAGCCGCCTGCTGGCTGCGGGTTCCACCGCCTTTTGATTGCCAGGACAGATTAACGACGACGCCGTGCAACGAGGAGGTGCCATCACGCCTTTTCGAGCACGACCGGTATGACGTCGACTGCCTGCTCGCCAACCTGCCCGCCCGTGGTTTTCAGCACGCCGACGATCGGCGCCACATCGGAGTAGTCGCGGCCATAGCCGACCGTGATATGATCGTTGCTAGCGCGCATGCCGTTGGTCGGATCGAATTCCTGCCAGCCGGCATCGCGCCCGCACCACACCTTGACCCAGGCATGCATGGCGTCGGCGCCTTCGAGCCGCGGCTTCCCACGCGGCGGGATGGTGCGTAGGAATCCGCTGACATAGCCTGCAGGAATGCCGAGGCCACGCAGGCCGGCGATCATAATATGGGAAAAATCCTGGCAGACGCCGCGCTTCAGGCCGAAGGCGTCGCTGGCCCGCGTCTGCACCGTGGTCGCCTCGCCGTCATAGGTGAAATCGCGGTGAATGCGGTTGCACAGAGCCATGGCCGTGCCGACCGTCGAACTGCTGGCACTGCCTTTCGCATAGGCAGTGATTGCCGGGTCGATGCCGGCATGATCGCTGGCGGCCAGAAAGTGATGCGGCGAAGCCGGCGCCAGCGAGTGCACCGCGCCGAGTTCTTCCCTCAGCCGGCGTAGGTCGGGCGATACGTCGAGCCCGGGCTCCGGCCGCGACACTGAAACACGCGCGCTCATCCTGATGTCGAGCGCATCATGTGCGTCACGAAAGGCGATCGAGGTGACACTGTTGCCGAAAAAGTCGGAAAAGTCGGAGCGTTCGCTGGGCGCCGGCACAAAAGACAGTGAAGCGGCGATGACGCGCTGTACGCCAGGGATGGTCGGCGGCAGCACACGCACCTGATGGCGGCCGCCGCCGGCCGCCGCATCATAGTCGTAACGCAGGTGAAGCCTGATGTCGTAGAGCATGCCGTCTCTACCCGAAATAGGCTTTGGAGAGGCTGTTGTAGAGGCCGCCGATTTCATTGGCGAGATCGCTGAGGGCCTTGGCCGTCATGTCCGAGGGCTCCCTGATGGCGATCGACGTGTTGAGCTGCAGGATTTCCTTGGCCGCCGGCGACATATGGCCTTCACCGCCGACAGAGGGCAGCAGCGCGATTTCGGCCTTCAGCCGTTCGAGCTGGAACAGGATTGAGCGCGGGTTGAGCGGATCGAGCGCCAGAAGGTCGACAACGGTACGCCGTCCCGCCTGCACCGGATATTGCCGGCGGTGGGTCATAACGCTGTCGCCGATCTCCAGCATCATGTCGAGCGCGCCTTCCGGCGCCTCGGCCCTGGTCAGTCGGGCGAGCGTGCGGGCGATCTGGATGCCGCGTTCGAGCCTGCGGCCGATTTCCAGGAAACGCCAGCCGGCGAAACGGTACATATTCTCGTGCAGCAGGCCGGAAAACCCGGCCAGCTTGCGCAGGATGACCGTCATTGCCCTTGTCGCGTCGTCGCCCGGCGCCACTGTCACGGCAAATTGATGGATCGTCTTCGACAGGTCCTTCAATGCCAGCCAGCCATCGGGCGAGAAGCGGTCGCGGATCTGCCCGGCGCTGTACACGGCGCTGTCCAGCGTGCCGATGAGCCCCAACGGGATTGCCGTCTCGACGTCGATACCGAACGGCGCGAGATAGTCCCTGATGTCGGCGAGCAGCGGCATCTCGGGATCGGATGTCTCGGCCAGCCGCACGTGGTAGGCGCGCAGGATGCGCACCGTGTCTTCCGATCGCTCGATATAGCGGCCGAGCCATGTCAGGTTTTCCGCCGCGCGGCTGGGCAGGCTGCCCGGCAAGGTTCGGGTGAAGCTGTCATGCTCCTGCGGCAGCAGCGTCTCACGCTCCACCGGCCTGTCGCTGACCACCCAAACATCCGCCGCCTGGCCGCCGCGCTGCATGGCGATGGCCGTCGGGTCGAGCGAGAAGCCGACACGGGCAAAACCGCCCGGCATCACGGTCCAGCCTTCCGGCGTCCGCGCCAGATAGACGCGCAGGCTTGCCGGCCGCGGCTCCAGCCAGCCGCTGACATAGACAGGAGTGGTCGACAGCGTCACCGCTTCCTGGCCGACAAAGTCGCCGCCGTCTTGTTCGATCCGGGCGACGAGCTCGGCCCGTTCCTCGGCCGACAGCGCTGACCCGAGCTTGGTCGAGCCGTCGTCCTCGAAGGCAAGCCGCGTCGACAGTGCCGGGCCGATCACCATGCTATCGATATTGGCGAGCACATGTTCGCGCTCCGTATCCTGCCCGCACCACCATGTCGCGACCGTCGGCAGCAGCAGTTCCTCATTGCGCAGGGCGCGCGAAATCTTCGGCAGGAAGGCGAGCAGAGCGCGCGTCTCCATCAGGCCGGAACCCAGTGCATTGACGGCCGAAACCGCCCCTTGCCGGACCGCTTCGACCAGCCCCGGCGTGCCGATCTGCGAGTCCGACCGCAACTCGAGCGGATCGGCAAAGGCAGCGTCGAGCCGTCGCCACAAGACGCTGACCGGCATCAGCCCCGAAACTGTGCGCACCATCAGCCTGCCGCCGGAGACAGTCAGGTCCTCGCCCTCGAGCAGCATGATGCCGAGATAGCGGGCGATATAGGCATGTTCATAATAGGTCTCGTTCAGCGGTCCCGGCGTCAGGATGGCGACACGGCCGCCGGCTTGCTTGGCCATGCCGATCAGCGCATCGCGAAAACGGCGGAAGAAACCGGCCAAGCGGTGCACATGCATCTCGCCGTAAATGTCGGACAGTGCCCTTGTGGTGGCGACGCGGTTTTCCAGCGCAAAGCCGGCGCCCGACGGCGCCTGGGTGCGGTCGCCAAGCACCCACCAGCGGCCGTCCGGGCCACGACCGAGCTCGAAGGCGCAGAAATGCAGGAAATGGCCGCTGGCAGGCCTGGTGCCGACGACCGGCCGCAAATATTCCGGGCTGGCCGCGATCAATCCAGCCGGCAGAATGCCTTTCTCGACCAGCCGGTTCGGCCCGTAAATGTCGGCGATGGTCTCCTCGAACAGATCGGCGCGCTGGACCAGGCCGGCGCTGATGTCAGCCCATTCCTCCTCCTCGATCAGCAGCGGCACATGCGCCAGCGGCCATTCCCGCTCATTGGCGCCGGCCTTGTCGTAGACGCGGTAGTAGACGCCGGCATCGCGCAGGTACTGGTCGGCGCGGGCAAAACGCTGGGCAAGCTTTTCCGGCCCCAGGTCCTCCAGCGCCTCGATGAAGTGCCGCCAGGCCGGCCGCGGATTGCCCGACGCATCGACCATCTCGTCGACGACGCCGTCGATCGGCTGGTAGTGCTCCAGCAGACTGTGGGTTTGCGGCTTGCTGCGCAGCTTTTTGTGATTCCCCTTCGCCATAGCTGATCAGAGTCTTTGCGGCCGCCGAAGGTCAAGGGTCATCGGGAAATCTTCAGAGGCTTCTTCGTTGCGCAGCACATAGCCGGACGGAGTATGGCCACGCGGCTCGAAGCGGGCGAGCCGCCGCGCCTCCGCTTCATTGCCGTTGACCGGGAACGTGTCGTAGCTGCGCCCGCCGGGATGTGCCACATGGTAGACGCAACCGCCAACCGCGCGGCCCGACCAGCGGTCATAGATATCGAAGACCAGCGGCGTGTTGACCGGCAGCGCCGGATGCAGGCCCGACGCCGGCTGCCAGGCCTTGAAGCGAACGCCGGCCACCGCGATCTCGCGGTTGTCGGTCACCTTCATCGGCACCCGGCGGCCGTTGCAGACGACGGCGTGACGTTCCGGGTTGAGCCCCTCGGTCTTCACCTGCAGCCGTTCGACGGAGGAATCGACAAAGCGCACCGTGCCGCCGATCGCGCCTTGCTCGCCCATCACATGCCAAGGCTCCAGTGCTTGCCTGAGCTCCAGCTTGATGCCGGCATGCTGGACCTCGCCGCAGAACGGAAAGCGGAATTCGAGCTGGGCGTCGAACCATTCCGGACGGAACGCAAAGCCGTTCAGCTTGAGGTCGTCCAGCACATCGAGAAAATCCGCCCAGACATAATGCGGCAGCATGAAACGGTCGTGCAGCGAGGTGCCCCAGCGTACGAAGCGGCCGTCGAGCGGGTTCTTCCAGGCCCGGGCGATGATGGCGCGCACCAGCAATTGCTGCGCCAGGCTCATGCGCGCGTTGGGCGGCATCTCGAAGCCGCGGAATTCGACCAGCCCCAGCCGGCCGGTCGGCCCGTCCGGCGAAAACAGCTTGTCGATACAGATTTCGGAGCGATGCGTATTGCCCGTCACGTCGGTCAGGAGGTTGCGGAACAGCCGGTCGACCAGCCACGGCAGGGGTGCCGCGCCCTTGTCCGGATGTGGCACCTGCGCCATCGCGATCTCGAGTTCGTAGAGCGAATCGTGTCGTGCCTCGTCGAAGCGCGGCGCCTGGCTGGTCGGGCCGATGAACAGGCCGGAGAACAGATAGGATAGCGACGGATGCCGCTGCCATTGCAGCACCAGGCTCTTCAACAGGTCGGGGCGGCGCAGGAACGGACTGTCATTGGGCGTGGCACCGCCGACGACGACGTGGTTGCCGCCGCCGGTGCCGGTGTGACGGCCGTCGATCATGAATTTGTCGGCGCCAAGCCGCGTCTGCCGCGCCTCTTCGTAGATCGCCGTGGTCGTCGCCACGCAATCCTGCCAATTCGCGGCGGGGTGGATATTGACCTCGATGACGCCGGGATCGGGTGCGACACGGATGACATTAAGGCGCGGATCGTGCGGCGGGCCGTAGCCCTCGATATGCACCGGCAGGCCGATAGCCCTTGCCGCGTTCTCCGCCGCCGCGACCAGTTCGAGATAATCCTCCAGCGCCTCGACCGGCGGCATGAACACACAAAGCCGTCCGTCGCGCGGCTCGACCGAAAGCGCTGTGCGCACGGCGCCGCCGATCTCGGTAATCTCCTGTTCGACGCGGTCTTGCTGGCCGGTAACGGCCGTGAAGGAGACCGCCTGCTGGCGTCGCGCCATTTCGTCGGCGCCTTCCAGTTCGGCCGGAGCGGGCGAAGAAGCAGCACCGGGCAAGATCGCCTCACGCGCCGGCAATGGTCCGCGCGGCAGCGATGGATCGACCGGTACGATATAGGGGAACTGCGCCGGCGGCACATAAGGCAGCGTGCCGAGCGGCAGGCGGTAGCCGACCGGCGAATCGCCGGGCACCAGGAACAGCCTGCCGCGCCGCGTCTTCCACTTCTCCGAGCGCCAGCGCGGTCCGGAAGCCTGGCTGTTCCAGCGCTGGACGGGCAGCACGTAACCCGACGGCTTGGTCAGCCCGCGTTCGAACACCCGCGCCATGCGGCTGCGCTCCTCCGGGTCCTCCAGCTTCGAATTGGAGGGATCGACATTGTCCGGCAGCTTGCCTTCCTTGAGCAGCCATTCGGCCGGATCCTCATAGGCTTCGCTGACCATCGTCTTGTCGATGCCGAGTTCGTCGGCAATCGCGGTCAGCAGGCTCTCGGCCTGCTTCGGTCCGACATCCGCCTCGCTCTTTTCATGTGCGATCAGTGACGGATCGCTCCACACCGGCTCGCCGTCGGTGCGCCAGTAAAGCGAGAACGTCCAGCGCGGCAGGCTTTCGCCGGGGTACCATTTGCCCTGTCCGTAATGCAAAAAGCCGCCCGGCGCGAAGCGTTCGCGCAGCCGGCGGATCAGCGCATCGGCCTTTTCGCGTTTGGTCGGCCCGACGGCGGCGGTGTTCCACTCGGCCGCCTCGAAATCGTCGATTGAGACGAAGGTCGGCTCGCCGCCCATGGTCAGCCGCACGTCGCCGGCCTGGAGTGCTGCATCGACCTCGACGCCCAGCGCGTCGAGCGCCTGCCAGCTCTCGTCGGAGAACGGCTTGGTGATGCGCGGATGTTCGGCGATGCGGTCGACCCGCATGTCGAAGCCGAATTCGACATTGGCGAAGCTCGCCATGCCGGAGATCGGCGCGGCATTGCGGAAATGCGGCGTTGCCGCGAGCGGCACATGGCTTTCGCCGGTAAGCAGGCCGGAGGTCGGGTCGAAGCCGATCCAGCCGGCGCCCGGCAGATACACCTCGCACCAGGCATGGAGGTCAGTGAAATCGGTCGCCGTACCGGGCGGTCCGTCGAGCGCGACGAGGTCGGGTTTGAGCTGGATCAGATAGCCGGAGACGAAACGCGCGGCGATGCCGAGGTTCCTCAGTATCTGCACCAGGAGCCAGCTCGAATCGCGGCAGGATCCCTTGCCGGCGGCCAGCGTTTCCTCGGGCGAGAAGACGCCGGTTTCCATGCGCACGATATAGGCGATCTCGCGCTGCAGCCGCGCATTGAGGTCGACGACAAAATTGACGGTATTGGTCGCACTGCGGTCGATGGTTTTGAGGAACGCCTGCAACAGTGGCCCTGCCGGTTCCGGCGTCCGGTAGATGGTCAGATCGTCCCTGATCTCTTCCGGGTATTCGAACGGAAACGTCTCGGCCGACGGTTCGACGAAGAAATCGAACGGATTGTAGACCGTCATGTCGGCAACGAGATCGACCTCGATCTTCAATTCCGTTACCGGCTCGGGGAAGACGAAGCGGGCAAGGAAATTGCCGTAGGGGTCCTGCTGCAGATTGACGAAGTGGTTTGCCGGCCCGACCTTCAGCGAATGGCTGAGCACTTTGGTGCGGGAATGCGGCGCAGGCTGCAACCTTATGACTTGCGGGCCCAATACGACCGGCCGGTCGTATTTGTAGTGGGTCAGGTGATAGACGGCTGCCAGAATTGCCATGGTGCCCCTGAAGTCGGCGTTTCAAAAGGAGTTCGCTGAACCCTGACACGAATGCTGACCATTCTCCAAGCAGAGATGTTGCGCTGCACCTAAACTAAGCAGCCTTCACAGCCTCACAAACGGAGCGCCGACCCTGGGATTCCGCAGCGTGGCCGCAGACGTTGCAACGCTGCAGAGCCGAAGGCCGGTGGGTCAGCACCGGCCACTGTCCCGCCGATATCGATGATCGGCAACCCGCGCGACGCTTGGTCGAAAAGAGCTGAAAAGAAAACCCGCCTCTGTGGGCGGGTCGTCGGTGCCAATTAGCACCATAGCCAAATTAGTAGCATAGCTGCCGGCACAAAGCAAGAACAAAATGTGGCACCGTCGGCGAAAATTGCCGATCTGCCGCTTTGCGAGGGAAGATGCGAAGCACGGGCATCCTTGGAGCGAAGAACACCTGAACCCTAAAAGAACGCCTGCAACCCGGTCTGCGCCCGTCCGAGGATCAGCGCATGCACATCATGCGTGCCCTCATAGGTGTTGACCGTTTCCAGGTTCTGGGCGTGGCGCATGACGTGGTAGCCGATCTGGATGCCATTGCCGCCATGCATGTCGCGGGCCTGGCGGGCGATGTCGAGCGCCTTGCCGCAATTGTTGCGCTTGACGAGTGAGATCATCTCCGGCGCCATCTTGCCTTCATCCATCAGCCGCCCGACGCGCAGGCTGCCCTGCAGGCCGAGCGCGATCTCGGTCTGCATGTCGGCGAGCTTCTTCTGGAAAAGCTGCGTGCCGGCCAGCGGCTTGCCGAACTGCTTGCGGTCGAGGCCATACTGGCGGGCGCGGTGCCAGCAATCCTCCGCCGCGCCCATGGCGCCCCAGGAGATGCCGTAGCGCGCGCGGTTGAGGCAGCCGAACGGCCCCTTCAAGCCCGAGACATTGGGCAGCAGCGCGTCCTCGCCGACTTCGACGCCTTCCATCACCACTTCGCCGGTGATCGACGCTCGCAGCGACAGCTTGCCGCCGATCTTCGGCGCCGACAGCCCGTTCATGCCCTTTTCCAGGACAAAGCCGCGAATCTCGTTGTCATGCGCGGCCGATTTTGCCCAGACGACGAACACGTCGGCGATCGGGGCGTTGGAAATCCACATCTTCGAGCCGGAGATCCTGTAGCCGCTCGCAGTCTTCTCGGCCCGCGTCTTCATGCCGCCCGGGTCGGAACCGGCATCCGGCTCGGTCAGGCCGAAGCAGCCGATCCATTCGCCCGACGCCAGCTTCGGCAGGTATTTCTTGCGCTGCTCTTCCGAGCCATAGGCATGGATCGGATACATCACCAGCGACGACTGCACGCTCATCATCGAGCGATAGCCGGAATCGACGCGTTCGACCTCGCGCGCCACCAGCCCGTAGGTGACGTAGTTGGCGCCGAGCCCGCCATATTCCTCGGGGATGGTGATGCCGAGCAGACCGGCCTCGCCCATTTCGCGAAAGATCCCGGCGTCGGTCTTCTCCTCGAGATAGGCTTCCTCGATCTTCGGAGCGAGCTTGTCGGCGGCAAACGCCGCGGCGCCATCACGCACCATGCGCTCGTCTTCCGAAAGCTGGTCCTCGATCAGGAAAGGATCGTCCCAGACGAATGCATTCTTATCGGCGGCCATGGCTCTCGGTCTCCCAAACTCATGCATGTCGCCCAAAGCTTGCCCACGGGCCTGACCCGAGGGTGTTCGGCAGCTTGGGGATAACGACATGCATCAAACAGAAATCTTGAAACGCGCGGCTTATCGGCTTCCGTCCTGAAAAAATCAAACGAAATAGCTTCGCCGATCCATGAGCATTGGTGATGGATCATCAATGTCGAGCGCCGCCTTCTGACCTGGCGTAGCCCTGCTCGCGAATTACTTGCGCTTCAACGCATCGGCCAAAGCGGCGCCGAACGCGCCCTGCTGCGCCGGCCGCTCCGGCTGGCGTTGGGGCGTGGGCGCGCGCGGCACCGGCCTGTTGCCATTGTCGCGCGGCTTCGGGGCGCCACCGTCGCCGTCCTTGCGCATCGACAGGCCGATGCGCTTGCGCTTGATATCGACGTCGACGACACGCACCTTGACCACGTCGCCGGCCTTGACCACCTCGTGCGCGTCCTTGATGAAACGGTCGGCCAGTTGCGAGACGTGCACCAATCCGTCCTGGTGCACGCCGATATCGACAAAGGCGCCGAAGGCCGCGACATTGGTGACGGTGCCTTCAAGCTGCATGCCGGGCTTCAGATCCTTGATGTCGTCGATGCCGTCGGCAAAGGTCGCGGTCTTGAAGCCGGGGCGCGGATCGCGGCCGGGCTTTTCCAGCTCCGACAGGATATCGCGCACCGTCGGCAGGCCGAAGCGCTCGTCGACGAAGACGCGCGGATCGAGTGCCTTGAGTGCGGCGCTGTCGCCCATCAGCGAGCGAACGTCGCGCCCGCAGGCCGCAACGATCTTCTTGGCCACGCCATAGGCTTCCGGATGCACCGCCGAGGCATCGAGCGGTTCGGTGCCGTTCGCAATGCGCAGGAAGCCGGCGCATTGCTCGAACGCGCGGGGTCCAAGGCGGGACACCTTCAACAGTTCGCGGCGGCTGGCGAACGGGCCGGTCGCATCGCGATGCGTAACGATCGCTTCGGCCAGCGATGCGCCGAGACCCGAAACCCGCGCCAGAAGCGGCGCCGACGCCGTGTTGAGATCGACGCCGACGGCATTGACCGCATCCTCGACCACCGCCTCAAGCGAGCGGCCGAGGCGGTACTGGTCGACATCGTGCTGGTACTGGCCGACGCCTATCGACTTCGGCTCGATCTTGACCAGTTCGGCGAGCGGATCCTGCAGGCGCCGCGCGATCGACACCGCCCCGCGCAGCGACACGTCGAGGCCGGGAAATTCCGCCGCCGCCGTTGCCGACGCCGAATAGACCGAGGCGCCGGCCTCGCTGACGATCACCTTGAGCGGCTTCGGCCCGGACCCGGCCGGCATATCAGCCAGCATGTCGGCCACCAGCCTTTCGGTCTCGCGGCTGCCAGTGCCGTTGCCGATCGAAATCAGCTCGACCTTGTGCAGCCGGATGAGCTTCGCCAGTTCGGCCTGCGTGCCGCGGACATCGTTCTTCGGCGGGAACGGATAGACCGTCGTCGTCGCCAGCAGCTTGCCGGTGCCGTCCACCACCGCCACCTTGACGCCGGTGCGAATGCCCGGGTCGAGGCCCATCGTGGCGCGCGAACCGGCGGGGGCTGCGAGAAGCAAATCCTTCAGATTGCGGGCGAACACATGGATCGCCTCCTCCTCGGCTCGCTCGCGCAAGTCCCGCATCAGATCGAGCGTCAGGTGCAGCGACAGCTTTATGCGCCAGGTCCAGCCGGCGACCTCCATCAGCCAGCGATCGCCTGGCAACTGGCGGCCGATGGCGTAGGCGTCGGCGATCATCCGCTCGACCGGTTTCACCGGCGAGGCATCGTCGGCATCGACCTCGATATCGAGCGACAGAACCTCCTCGTTGCGGCCGCGCAGCATGGCCAGCGCGCGATGGCTGGGCACGTTGGCCCAGCGCTCGACATGGTCGAAATAGTCGGAGAATTTCGCGCCCGCCTCCTGCTTGCCGTCGACGACGCGCGAGCGCAGGAAGGCGCGTTCCTTCATGTAGGCACGGAGCTTGCCGACCAGGTCGGCATTCTCGGCGAACTGTTCGGACAGGATATCGCGCGCACCTTCGAGCGCTGCCTTGGCGTCGGCCACCTCCTCCTCGACAAAAGCCTGCGCCAATTCGGCCGGCACGGCCGTACGGTCAGCGAGAATGGCCTCGGCCAGCGGTCCCAGTCCGCGCTCGCGTGCGATCTCGGCCTTGGTCCGGCGCTTCGGCTTGTAAGGCAGGTAGATGTCTTCGAGCTCGGCCTTTGTGATGGCCGCAGCGATCTTTGCCTCAAGCTCTTCCGTTAGCTTGCCCTGCTCGCGGATCGAACCAACGATGGTGTCGCGGCGCGCGTCGAGCTCGCGCAGATAGGCGAGCCGCTCGGCGAGGTCGCGCAACTGCGTGTCGTCGAGGCCGCCGGTGACCTCCTTGCGGTAGCGCGCCACGAACGGCACGGTCGCACCGTCGTCGAGCAAGCCGATCGCCGCCGCGGCCTGTTCGGGCCGGGCGCCGATCTCGGCGGCTATGATGGTTGCGATGCGCGTGATGTCGGATGCCATGTCGATCCTGCTGTTCGTCGAAAAGAGACGCGACCATAGGCGCAGAGCACTGCTGCGCCAACTGCGCCATTTTCAACCCGGCGAAAGGTCCACAGGAAAGGCGCGGCTGTCTGGATCGGATCAGACCATCCGGCCCAGCGCCTCGAAGAAGGAAACCATGTCCAGATCGAGCGGATCGTCGACCGGTACCGGCTGCGACGACATCTTTGCGATTACCATTTCGGCCTTCGGATTGACGTAAAGCCACTGGCCGTGGATGCCGATGCCGCAGAAGGCGCCGCTTGCCGCGCCCGTCTGGTACCATTTGTTGCGATAGCAGCCACGCGGAAACAGGAACGCCATCGTGCCGCGTTGCCAAGCCTCGGCGTCACCGCCAGTTTCGGTCGTGTCGCGCACCCAGCTCTCCGGCACGATACGGCAGCCATTGGCCATGCCGCCTTGCCGCATCATCTCGCCGACCCGGGCGAGGTCGCGCGGCGTCACCGAAATGCCGCCGGCCGTACGCGCCGTGCCTTCCATGTCCACGGTTACCGAAGCTTCGCTGACAGCGCCGAGCGGCTCCCATAATTTCTCGCGCATCAGATCGGCGAAGCGCCGGCCCGACGCACGTTCGAGCAGGATGCCGAGCAGGTCGGAATTGGGCGAACGGTAGCGGAACGTCCGGCCATGCGGCTCGGCCAGGCCCTGCAGCGTCATGAGGAAAGTGGCCAGGCTCTCGGTGCCCCCGCCTGGATTCCACAGCATGGCGCGGCGATAGCGGGCGAAGGCGCTTTCCGGATCGAGATAGGCCTCTTCGAAGTCGAGGCTGACACCCATGTCGAGCACGTGCCGCACACTCGCATCGCCATAGGCCGAGCCGGCAGCTTCGGGCAGATAGCGGCTTACCGGAGCCTGCGGATCGAAAATCCCCTCGCCTGCCAATATCCCGGCAACAATCGCGGTCAGCGACTTGCTGATCGAAAAGACGATGTGGCGCGCCCCGAACTCCATATGCGGTGCGAACCAGTCGCCGACGAATTTGCCGCCTTTCATGATCGTCAGCGCGTCGGTATCGGAGCGCTTGAGAAAAGCTGCGACAGTCTCCGCGCCGCCTGCAAGAGCGACCTTTTCACCAAGTAGCTCGCCGAAATCCTGCGCCGGCGCCTCGCTGCTGCCCGGCTTTGCCGCCACGGCAGCGCTCGGCACCAGCTCGCCGGCATTCTGGAACGACCACCGGCTGAACGGGCTTTCTCGCCAATTGCCGAGCAGCACCTGGTTTCGGGCAAAGCCATATCTCGTTTCGAACGCGGTCTTGCCGGTCATGGCGCTTCCTTCGGTCTTGGCGTTCTAGGCGAGCGCCGCGGCGATCGCGTGCACGGCTTTCAAAGTCGCCACCGAATAGGCGACGTTGGTAAAATCCGGATAGCTCGAAAGCTTCACCACGACCATTTTCATGTTCCAGTCGATATGGATCAGCTGCCCGAACACGCCCCGGCACATCAGTGCCCGCGAGCGCGGGTCCTCGATCCAGAACTGGTTGCGGTAGCTGCCTTCCGGCAGGCTGGGACTGAAGTCCGGTCCATGCCTGCCATTGCGCGTCGCCTCGATCCAGTCGGCCGGCACGACGCCGCCGCCATTGTCGAGGATCAGCTGGCCGAAGCGGCCATAGTCGCGCAGCGTGGCGTTGAAGCCCCCGTCGGCAACTGCATAACCGGCGCTGTCAACGGTGAAGCAGGCACTTTCATCCGCGCCGAGCTTTTGCCAGAGCTCTTCCGAGACCAGCTGCGCCAGGCGCTTGCCGCTCACCCGTTCCATGATGAAGGCAAGCACGTCGGTCTCGATCGAGCGGTATTCGAAGGCAGCGCCGTGCGGTCGGCTCTTTTCCTTAAGCCCCAGGATCAGCTCGAACATGTGCGACGGCCAGCGGAAGGCCGGATCGCTGTCCGGCGGCACCGGCTTCCAGCCGGTGGCGACATCGACCTGGCCGATGTCCGAATAGGGATCGGTGTATTCCTCGGAAAAGCTCACCCCGCTCGTCATGTCGAGCGCATGCTGCACACTGGCGCCTGCCCAGCCGGTCGCCTCCAGCTCCGGCAGATAGGTCGTCACCGGCAAAGCCGGATCGATCAGCCCGCGTCCGACCAGTATGCCGAACACCGATGCGGTGACCGACTTCGCCATCGACTGCGACAGATGCAGCGTGCGCTCGGTCATGCCGTTGAAGTAGCGCTCATAGGCGACCTTGCCGTCCTTGAGCACGAGGAACCCGTCGGTGTAGGTCTCGTCGAGCAGCCCGGCCAGCGTCGTCGCCTTACCCGTGCTGTCGCTCACCGGCAGCGCATCGAAATCGACCTCGGCCCGGTCCAGCCTGTGGCGATGGCCGTTGCCGCGCCAGACTTCGACGGTCGGCAGAATTTCGCGGATATGCTGGAACGCCCATCGGTTCCATGGCGGCCGGTCCCAGTCGAGCTTCGGCGGAACCATCTGCGGCGGCGAACCCTGCATGATCGGCGGCGCCGGTTCGCTGTTGCGGTAAGATTGCATCCAACCCCCTTGCGCAAGGAAGGGAGGCCGAAGCCTCCCTTCAGTCTGATCCTAGAGCAAGGCTACTTGCGCAAATTGGTCCAGATCTTGTTGTAGATCTCGACCACTTCCGGTGGGCAAGGCGGTACGAATTCCGCCGCCGGTGCATCGGCCGGCGGATTGATTTCCGGCGCGCTGGCGAAATCGGGCGGCAGGAACTTGTGACTGCCGGCAATGCCGTTGTCGTAGCCGGCGAATTCCGAAATCAGCGCCGCGTTTTCCGGAGCCATGACGAAATCCTGGAACAGCTTGGCGTTTTCGAGATTCTTGGCGCCCTTCAACACGGCGACATTGTCCATCCAGCCTTCGATGCCTTCCTTGGGATAGGCATATTTGATCGCCGGGATTTTCTGGCGCGCACGATAGGTTGCGCCATTCCAAGCCTCGGTAACGATCACGTCGCCGGAGGTGATCTTGGTGATGGTGTCGTAGCTGAAGGTCTTCCATGACGGCTTGGCGGCCATCAGTATGTCGTTGACCTTCTTCAGATTGGCCTTGTCGGCGCCGCAGCGCGGCACGCCGGCATAGCGCTCGGCCGCATGCATCACAGTGTTGACATCGTCGAGCATGTTGATCTGGCCCTTCAACTCGTCTGGCGGATCGAACAGGATCGCCAGCGTGTCGATGTCGCCCTTGTATTTGTCGGTGTTGACTTCGAACGCAGTGGTGCCGAATTGCCACGGGACGGTGTAGTGACGGCCATTGTCCCAGTAGATGTCGACGAAGCGCGGGTCGAGGTTCTTGCCGTTCGGCATCGCATTGGGCTCGGTCTTTTCGAGCAGGCCCTCATCGATCATGATCTTCACGGTGTAGTCGGAAGGGACGACGATGTCATAGCCGGAATTGCCGGCGCGTACCTTCGACAGCATCGTCTCATTCGAATCGTAGTCGTCCAGCGTCACTTTGACGTTGTACTGTTTTTCGAATTTTTCGATCAGCTTCGGGTTGGTGTAGTCACCCCAATTGTAGATGTGCAGCTCACCGTCGGCGAGCGCAGGCACCGCCCATAAAAGCGCCGCCGTCGACACGGCAGCCATCATTTTCCTAGACATCACACTCTCCTTTGCCTTCGCATTGATTCACTGGCCTATAATTTACTTGGCGCGTCGGCGCGCGATCAGGAACGAGATTGAGACGAACAGGATCGAAACCAGCAGCAGGATGGTGGAGATGGCATTTATCTCCGGCGTCATTGGCCGCCTGATCTGGTTCCAGATGTAGAGGGGCAGCGTCGTCTGCCCGGGGCCGGCGACCAGCTGCGTGATGGTGAAATCGTCGAAGGAGACGATAAAGGCGAGCGCCCCACCTGACAGGATGCCGGGAACCAGCAATGGCAGCGTTATGCGCCTGAAAGCATGCCACGGCGTGGCATAGAGGTCGGCCGCCGCAGCTTCGAGCGTCAGGTCCATGTCCTCGAGCCGCGCCCGGATCGGCATATAGGCGAATGGAATGCAAAAAACGGTGTGGGCGAGGATCAGATTTCCGATGCCGAAATTGAGCCCGAAAGTGCCCGCGATCAGCGCAAAGAAAGAGAGCGTCGCCACCGCTGTGATGATTTCCGGAACCATCAGCGGCAGGTTGATGACCATGAAGGCGGCCGACAGCCCGCGCCACGGCTTCACCCGGGTCATGCCGATTGCCGCCAGCGTCGCGGCGATCGTCGAAACGATCGTGGCGGTGACAGAGATGATCAGCGTGTTCTTGGCGGCGTTGTGGAATTCCTGGTTGAACAGCGCACTGCCATACCAGCCGAACCCGATGCCCTCCCAACGCGTCACCAGAGACCCTGTATTCAGCGAAAAGATCATCAGGATCAGGATCGGCGCGTAGAGCACGCAGAGGCAGATGATGGCGATCGAGCGGAACCCCGGCTGGTCCTTGATATCGGCACTGCGGGGGTCAGCCATGCGCCATCTTCCCCGACGTGTTGCGGACATAGAAGTAGAGCGCCACCAGCACCGCGGCCATCAGGATCAGCGCCTGCGCGCAACCGAGCGGCCAATTGCGCCCGGAACCGAACTGCTGGGCGATGAGATCGCCGATCATCAGATGGATGCCGCCGCCCAGGATCAGCGGCGTCACATAAGCGCCGAGGGCCGGAATGAAGACCAGCAGGCAGCCGGCGATGATGCCGGGCCGCGACAGCGGGATGATCACGCGCCACAGCACCTGCCGACGTGTCGCGTAGAGGTCGTAGGCGGCCTCGACCAGCCGGAAATCCAGCTTCTCCAGGCTGGAATAGAGCGGCAGCACCATGAACGGCAGGAACGAATAGAGCAGGCCGAGCTGGATGGCGAAGTTGGTGTAGAGCATGGTGATCGGCTTCTCGATCACCCCCAGTGCCATCAGCGCGTTGTTGATGAGGCCTTCGTCGCGGATGATGAACATGATGGCGAGCGTGCGCACCAGAAGGTTCGACCAGAATGGGATGGTCATCAGCAGCACCCACCAGTTGCGCTGCGCCGGCGGTCGCGTCGCCATGAAATAGGCGGTCGGAAAGCCGAGCAGCAGGCAGATGATCGTCGTCACCACGGCAAACAGAAACGAGCGCAAATAGATGATCAGGAAATCCGGCGTGAACTGCAGCGTGTCGTCGAAAATATCGCGCTGGAACAGGAAGTTCAGATAGGCGTCTGTCGAGAACTTCCACTGCACCCCGCCATAGGGTGCTGCGGCGAGAAATGAATAGATGAGGATGATGAGAAGCGGCAGCACGCCGAAGATGCCGATGATTACCAAAGCCGGTAGCGAAAGCAGGCGGTGGCGCCTTGCAGTGGCTTTCTCCGCCTCCGCTTCGAATACCGCCGCCTTGGAAAACGTGACTGCCATCAATCCCTCAAAATGCGCGCGCCATCGTCCTCGAACACGACACCGACCTTGGCGCCCGGCTCGAATGAGACGGCGCCCGAGCGGCTGTTCTGGTGGCGCACGATGAAATCGTCGCCGCCGTCGAGCTTCACGTGATAGTGGGTGTCGGTGCCGAAATAGACGACATTTGCCAGGGTTCCCGAGACCATGCCCTTGGCGGCATCGGCGACGAGATCGGCGTGTTCCGGCCGCACCACAACAGTCACCGCGCCGGAAGGGTCGAAGTTTTCCGGAAATCCCGCCGCCACCGTCGCTTCGGAGGCGATCTTCACCATCGCGATACCGGATTTCTTCGACACGACAGTGCCCTTGAGGAAATTGGTTTCGCCAATGAAGTCGGCAACGAAGCGCTCGGCCGGCCGGTCGTAAATATCGCGCGGCGTGCCGACCTGCAGGATCTTGCCGGCCGACATCACGGCGATGCGGTCCGACATGGTCAGCGCTTCTTCCTGGTCGTGGGTGACGAAGATGAAGGTGATGCCGGTCTGGTGCTGCAGCCGTTTCAGTTCGATCTGCATTTCCTTGCGCAGCTTGTAGTCGAGTGCCGACAACGGCTCGTCGAGCAACAGCACTTTTGGCTGCGGTGCCAGCGCGCGCGCCAGTGCCACGCGCTGTTGCTGGCCGCCGGAGATCTGGCTGGTGCGGCGGGCGCTCAGCGCCTCCATCTTGACCAGCTTCAGCATCTCGGCGACGCGTGCCTTGATTTCGGTCTTCGGCTTGCCCAGCATCTCCAGGCCGAAGCCGATATTCTCGGCCACGGTCATGTGCGGGAACAGCGCGTAGGACTGGAACACGGTGTTGACTGGCCGCTTGAACGGCGGCAGCGGCGCGATGTCGTGCCCGTGCAGGAGGATTTCGCCTTCGCTGGGAAAATCGAAGCCGGCGATCAGCCGCAGCAGCGTCGTCTTTCCGCAGCCCGACGGCCCCAGCAGCGTGAAGAACTCGTTCTCGCGGATTGACACCGAAACCGTGTCGAGAGCGGCGACTTGGGCGTCCCCGGTACCGAACACCTTGCGGACGCCGCGGACCTCGATTGCACTCTTACCCGGCTGATCCGGCACGCATTACCCCATTTTCATGTCCGCTCTTGATGGCGGATCCAGTTCCCATTCGATTGTCAGCATATGCCGGTCGGCTTGGCAACCATGCATCTGGACCTCGGTTCAGAATGCAAGCTCCGTGCCATCGTCAGCGTCATCATCAACCCTGGTAAGTGATCTTGCCGCCGCAGATGGTGCTGACCGGATGCACCTTGTGTAGCAAACCCGGTTCAGTTGCCTCGATATCGGCCGACAGCACCACCAGATCGGCCAGATAGCCTGGTTTCAGCCGGCCTTTGCGGTGCTCCATGAATTCGGCATAGGCACCTTCGACCGTATAACCGGCAAGCGCCTCGATTAGCGAGAAGCTCTGGTCTGGATCGCCCTCTGCCCAAGGCTTGCGCAGCACCGCCGCCTGAATGCCCAGGATCGGGTCGACCCGCGACACCGGCCAGTCGGAAGCGAAGACGACATGCGCGCCCGCCTGTTTCAGTGTCCGCCAGGCATAGCTCAGCGGCCATCTTTCGCGGCCGATGCGCGAAAGCGTCGGCTCCAGCGGGAAGTCCATGGCGCCGGGCGGGTGCGGCGGCTGCATCGAGGCGATGACGCCGAGTTCGGCGAAGCGCGGCACGTCGGCGGCAGTGGTGACCTCGATGTGCTCGACCCGGTGCCGGCTGTCGCGCCTGCCGTTCTTCCGCTGCGCCGCCTCGTAACCGTCGAGAACCGCGCGCACCGCGCCGTCGCCGATCGAATGCACGGCGATCTGCAGGCCGCGCCGGTCGGCCTCCAGCGCCACCTCGGCGAAATGCTCGGGCGTAAACAGCGGCTCACCGCGCCAGCCCGGCCGGTCGGCATAGTCGTCGACCATGACCGCGGTCCAGCCTTCCAGCACGCCGTCGTAAAACATCTTGACCATGCCGGACGACAGCCATTCCGATTGGTAGGAGTTGGCCATGCTCGATGCCTTTTCCAGCACGTCGAGCGTCATGAAATTCTTGAAATGAAAAGGTATCTTGGTGCGGCAGAGCAGCCGCCCTTCCTGTTCCAGCCCGGCTAGCAGCTCGAGCTGGTAAAAATTGCCGTCCATGTTCTGGATCGAGGTGATGCCGTGGCGGGCGCACCATTCCAACCCGCGATGCATCAGGTCGCGATCGGCAGCGACTTCGGCGGCGGAAGGGTACGGCTCGGGCTCGCCGCCTGTCGCAAGGCCGAGCCGCACGCGGTTCTGCCCGGAAAGCTCGAGGATCGGCCCGAACGCCTCGCCCTCGCGCAATTCGCCCGCCGCCAGGCCATCCGCTCCCATGACGATCTCGTTGCCGGGACCGAGTTGGTTGCCGTGCAGGATGCCAGCCAGTTCCAGCGCCTTTGTGTTGGCCCACATCGTGTGGTGATCGGAAGCCGACATCGCGAACGGCCGGTCGGCGATGATGCGATCGAGATGATGGCGGGTGACCGGCTCTTCCTTGGAAAGGATAGTGTAGTCGACGCCGGCCCCCAGCAGCAATTTGGCGTTCGGCCGTGCCGCCGCGTAGGCGCGGATCGCGTCGCTCAGCGCATCGAAGCCATGCACGCCCTGAAGGTGCAGATTGTCGAGTTCGGCCGCGCCGCCGAAAAGATGCATATGCGCTTCGATAAAGCCCGGCACCACCGACCCGCCTTGCGCATCGATGACCTTCGTGGCCGGCCCTTTCAGCGCCTCGATCGTCCGGCGATCGCCAACCGCCAGGATGTTGCCGTCCTTTATCGCCACCGCTTCGGCCGTCGGATTGCCTTCATCCATGGTCAGCACGCGGGCATTGGTGACGATCAGGTCGGCATTTGAACTCATGATTTCCCACGGTTTGGTTGCGCTGCCGGCAGGCTAGACGACCGGCTGCCGCGCCAGCAAGCCATGGCTGGTTGGCCCAGCGCCTTGTGAAGGGCCATGCAGGACGGTTAGGGTCGCCGCGTCTCACCACGGAAAGATTTCATGAAGACTGTTTTTTCGCCTCTCCATGCCGGCCATTCCGGCAATGTCGAACTGATCGCCGGCGCCATCGTGCCGGCTTTTGAAAAGCCCTCGCGCGCCGAGTTCATCAGGGCGCGGGTGGAGAGCGAAAAGCTCGGTCCGATCCTGTCACCGGAAAGTCACGACCTCGCCGCCGCCAAGAAGGTTCATGCCAGCGACTACATCGATTTCCTGCCGACCGTGTGGCCGCTCTGGGAAGCGTCGGGCCGCACCGGTTCGGCCATTCCCTTCACCTGGCCGACGCGCGGCCTGCGCGACGACGTGCGCCCGAAAGGCATCGATGCGTTGCTCGGCTTCTACTCCTTCGACGGCGGCGCGACTTTTGTCAAAGGCACATGGGACGCTATCAAGTCGTCCTATGATGTCGCGCTGACAGCCGCCGCGCTGGTCAAGGCCGGTGAGCCTTCCGCCTTCGCGCTGTGCCGCCCGCCGGGGCACCATGCAGGGGCGGCCTTCATGGGCGGCTATTGCTTCATCAACAACGCCGCCGTCGCCGCGCAATGGTTTCGCGACCATGGCGCCGGGCGCGTTTCGATCCTCGACATCGACTATCACCACGGCAACGGCACCCAGGAGATATTCTATCGCCGCGGCGACGTGCAGGTGCTGAACCTGCATGGCGATCCGATGACCGAATATCCGTTCTTTCTCGGCCATGCCGACGAACGCGGCGAGGGCGACGGCGAAGGCTTCAACGACAATTATCCGATGCCCTTCGGCACCGGCTGGGACGTGTGGAACGCCTCACTCGAGGAGGCCTGCACGAGGCTTTCGGCTTATGCTCCTGACGTCGTCGTGGTTTCACTCGGCGTCGACACTTTCGAGAAGGACCCGATCAGCCAGTTCAAGCTGAAAACGGAAAACTATCCCAGAATCGGCCGCCGCATCGCCAGGCTCGGCCTGCCGACGCTGTTCGTCATGGAAGGCGGCTACGCCGTCGAGGAGATCGGCGTCAACGCCGTCGGCGTGCTGACCGGCTTCGAGGACCGCTAGAAGTGCCGCCGGTGCCTGCAATCATGTAGCGGCGCTCGGCGTGGCAAGCGGTGCGGCCTGCCCGCGCGAGCGGCCAAGATAATAGACCGCCGCCGCCGCGATGACGCCGGCGGCCAGGATGCCTGCCGCCAGCACCGGCCGGTACCAGAACCAGGCGATCGCCATCGTCGTCGTGCCGACCAGGATCGCCAGGAAAAAGGCAATGATGCCGGTGCCCATCCGCGCCACGCTGCCGAGCAAAGGAATAATGTCGAGGACGACGCCAATCGGGCTGAGCAGCAGGGCAAAGCCGATGGCCAACAGCAGCAGGCCGGCGGCGCGCAGCAGCCAGGTGATAAGCGTGTTCTGGCTGACCGCGTCGGCGAACATCTTTTCCGCCAGCACATTGCCGATGTCGACCATCAGCAACTGGTCGCCGGCCTTTGTCTGGTAGGGTTCGAACCCGCCCGCTGCCTGGCGCGCGACGACGCTGACCAGGCCGAGCGGCGCCAGCTCGTAGCCAATGCGATAGTCGCCCAGCGCCGGCGACGTGGTGTTGAAGCCGAGATAGATCTTTCCGTCGACGATGTTGACCCGCTTGGTGCCGGTATAGGCGGCATCGATGGTAGCCGACTGGTCCGGTGACAGTGAAAATTCCTTGTCGCCGCCGATCAGGTCCAGCACCGGCCGGTCGAGCGTGAAGGCACCGAGCTTGCCGTCCGGGATCTGGAACCTCTTGCTGTGTATCTCCATCGGCGGATTCTCATGGCCGTCCGGCTTCTTGAACTCCGACGAGTTGATCTGGCTGTCGTCCCACACTTTCGAATAGCTGTAGGTTGTCACCGTCTCCTCGCCGCCACCAAGCTTCTTCGTCGTCTCGGATTTCTGTTCTTCTTTCCACTGGTACATCTCGGTGCTGCGCGACAGCCGCAATCCTTGCGCCGAAATGCCAAAGTCCGGATCGGCAAGGCCGCCGCTCGCCGTCACCGCCCCGGTGACATGGACAAGCTTGCCGTCATTGCCAGCATCGATGCTATCGGCGCCAACCGAGATCACCGCGCCCGATCCCTCGGCCAGCGAACGCGCCGTCTGCACGGCGCGACCCTCGTTCCAGAACAGGCCGATCACCATCAGCACGATCAAGAGCAAGCCGAAAACGATCCCGCCGACCGCGCGCTTGATCCGCCCGAACCACGAGACGGACGTTATTTCCTGAATTGAATCGCCCATTGTTTCCCCCAATTCCCCAAAGCCAGTTTCACGAATCCGCGCTCTGTCGCGCAGTGGCATGCAACCGGCGTTACGCCAAACCGAGACAGACGCCCCATCCGTCCCGACAACAGGAGCCTATCGCAATCGACGAATTGCCGATACGGCACACTTGCAGTTGGATCCGACCGCCGCAAAGCACACGGGCGCTTCGAAAATGTACCCTCGGAGCGCCCCGACCGATGGAATTCGTTTCAGTCAAATCGCGTTTGATGTCGGATTCGTCTACGGTTAGATTGTAGCCGAATCAGCCGTTCCTCGGGGGCGCGGCGACCACCAAAACCTCATGTTCCGGAACCATTCCGGAGCCGGATTCGCGCTCCCTGCAACAGGTGCGATTTTTGTGCGCGGCGTCGCGTGGTGGTGTCCCTGGTGAAGTGATGCGTATTCGGCAGCTGGCGATGCCAGCATCTGGATCAAATCTCGCAACTCGATCTGTTGAGTTTCCTGACCTGACAACGCCGACGGAGCGGTAGAGCAGCAACGATGTATCAATTCCCCCGAGCCGAAATGCAGACCGCTGCCGGGGCCAGGCATCGGCAGCTTCTTAGCCGTTCGATCCACATGCTGTTGGCGGCGATGGCGGCTGGCCGCGATTCGCTGGAAGCGGCCGAGGCCCTGCATTTCACCAGTCGCGTCTGGACCGCCTTCGTCGAAGATCTCCGCTCTGGCGACAGCGCCCTGCCCACGGAGCTGCGCGCCAATCTCATCTCGATCGGTTTGTGGCTGCTGCGCGAAACCGAAGACATCCGCCAGGGCCGCACCGACAATTTCGAAGGCTTGATCGAAGTGGCGGCGATCGTCAGGGACGGCATGCAGTGAGCCCGCTATGGCGCGCGCGGACGGGCTCCGCGCTCGCTATCTTGTTGTTGGACCATGATCTTTCTCGAGAATGCGTTCGCCCTTTGCGCTGTGATGTTCTATTTTTTGAATCCATGGCTTGAGGGGCCGATTCATCGCAAGAACAAACGCATTTGAGCCCGGGAAAGCATCGATGAACGACGACACACCGGAAAGCGAAAGCGCCTCGGCGCTGGCGCCGTTCCGGCACGGCATCTTCCGGGCGGTGTGGTCCGCCAGCCTCGTCTCCAATTTCGGCGGCCTCATCCAGGGCGTCGGTGCCGCCTGGATGATGACTACGATCGCTACCTCGTCCTACCAGGTCGCATTGGTCCAGGCCTCTACCACTTTGCCGATCATGCTCTTCGCGCTGCTGGCCGGCGCCATCGCCGACAGTTTCAACCGGCGCAAAATCATGCTGATCGCGCAGATCTTCATGCTCGCCGTCTCGGCTCTTCTCACCGTCTTCACCTATCTCGACCTGATGACGCCGTGGACGCTGCTCGCCTTCACCTTCCTGATCGACAGCGGCACCGCGCTCAACAGCCCGTCCTGGCAGGCTTCGGTCGGCGACATGGTGCCCCGTCCCAAGGTGCCGGCGGCGATCGCGCTCAACTCGATGGGCTTCAACCTGACGCGCAGCGTCGGCCCGGCGATCGGCGGCATCATCGTTGCCGCCGCAGGCGCCGCCGCGGCCTTTGCCGTCAACACGCTGAGCTATGTCGGCCTTATCGTCGTGCTGGCCCGCTGGAGACCGGAACTGCCGGCATCGACTTTGCCGCGCGAGACGCTGGGCGCCGCAATGGGCGCCGGCCTGCGCTACGTCGCGATGTCGCCCAATATCGGCAAGGTGCTGGTCAGGAGCTCGGCTTTCGGCTTCAGCGCCGGCGCGGTCCTGGCGCTGCTGCCGCTGGTCGCGCGCGACGTCGTCAAGGGCGATGCGCTGAGCTACGGCATCATGCTCGGCGCCTTCGGCATCGGTGCCGTCGGCGGCGCGCTGACCAGCGTCAGGCTGCGGCAGCTGCTGTCCAGCGAAACCATGGTGCGCATGGCATTCGCCGGTTTCGCTGTCTGCGCCTTCAATGCCGCCGTCAGCGAGAATGCCTGGCAGACCTCACTCGGCCTGCTGGTCGGCGGCGCCTGCTGGGTGACAGCGCTTTCGCACTTCAATGTCACCGTGCAGATGTCGACACCGCGCTGGGTGGTCGGCCGCGTGCTTTCGGTCTACCAGACCGCAACCTTCGGCGGCATCGCGCTCGGCAGCTGGGTCTGGGGCGTCGTTGCCGACGCCCATGGCGCCGAAGTCGCCCTGATGGCGGCCAGCGTCGCGATGCTGGCGGGAGGCGCCATTGGCCTGCTGCTGCCGCTGCCGCAGCAGGCCGTGCTCAACCTCGATCCGCTTAACCGCTTCCAGGAGCCGCATCTGGCGCTTGATCTCAAGCCGCGCAGTGGTCCCATCGCCATCATGATCGAATACGTGATCCGCAACGAGGACGTGCCGGAATTCCTCGCCACCATGGCCGAACGGGGCCGCATCCGCCGTCGTGACGGCGCCCGCAACTGGACATTGGCGCGCGATCTCGAAAATCCCTCGATATGGATCGAGCACTACCACACGCCAACCTGGGTCGAATATATCCGCCACAACAGGCGAGCCACCTACGCCGACGCGGTCATCGGCGAGCGCATAAGGGCCCTGCACAGCGGCAACGAGCCACCCCGCGTCCGCCGCATGATCGAGCGGCCGACGACAGCCGGCACGGCGCTGGTGATGCCGAAGGGACCGATCGAGCATTAGTGGCCGGCGCGGCGTCCAGTTGGACGAGCAAATGAAATTGCTACGCCTGGCCCAATCCGCGAATGTACGAATGGGATGGCCATTGTGGAGAGACGGTTTATATCAGTTGATGTGATTATGACCACTAAGGGGAGACGATGCGTTACATACGTCCGCTTTCAATTGAAGACGCCGCCGGCCTGTTGGCCGGCTCAGCCGGCACGGCCGCCATCCTTGCCGGAGGCAGCGACCTCTTGGTGAGAATGAAAGGCGGCTTTATCGAACCCGACCTGATCGTCGACATCAAGGCGATCGACGGGCTTGGCGAGATCAGGGAAACAGCCGAGGGCTTCAGCATCGGCGCGGCGGTCCCCTGCGCGGTGCTGGGCGAGAGCAAGGCCCTGAAGAACGCATGGCCCGGCGTCGTCGAAGCTGCGAACCTGATCGGCTCGAAGCAGGTGCAGGGACGCTGCACCATCGTCGGCAATCTGTGCAACGCCTCGCCGGCCGCCGACAGCGTGCCGGCGCTGGTAGCCGCTGGCGCCAAGGCGGTGGTCGTCGGCCCGGGAGCCAGGCGCACGATTGCCGTGGAAGCGGTACCGACTGGGCCGGGCAAGACGTCGCTGACCAAGGGCGAGATCATCGAGGCAATCCTGCTCGACAAACGTCTGCCGCGTTCGGGCGATGCCTATCTGCGTTTCATTCCGCGCACGGAGATGGACATCGCCGTGGTAAGCGCCGGCGTGAACCTGATGCTCGATGAGCAAGGTCGCGTCAAATTCGCCCGCCTGGCGCTGGGCGCCGTGGCGCCGACGGTGATTCTGGTCGAGGAGGCCGCCGAGGTTCTCATCGGCTCCAAGCTGGACGAAGCCACGCTGGAAAGGCTCGCCAAGGTCTGCTCGGGGGCCTGTCGTCCGATCGACGACAAGCGAGGCACTATCGAATTCAGACGGAAAGTTGCGGGTGTGCTGGCCAAGCGGGCCGCCACGACCGCCTATGCACGTGCAGGAGGCAAATAATGGCTGGTGTGGCAGTATCAACGACAATCAATGGCGACAATGTCGAGTACCTTTGCCAGCCGGACGAGACGCTGCTCGATGTCCTGCGCGATCGCCTGGGGCTGACGGGCGCCAAGGAAGGCTGCGGCACCGGCGACTGCGGCGCCTGCAGCATCATCCTCGACGACCGGCTGGTGTGCTCGTGCCTGGTGCTCGGCGCGGAGGCTGAAGGGCGGCGCATCGAAACCATCGAGGGCATGGCGCATGGCGACAAGCTGCATCCGCTGCAGCAGAAATTCCTGGAACACGCCGCGCTTCAATGCGGCATCTGCACGCCGGGCTTCCTCATGGCGGCCAAGGACCTGTTGGCCAAGAACCCCGATCCGACCGAGGAGGAGATCCGCTTCGGCCTCGCCGGGAACCTCTGCCGCTGCACCGGCTATGACAAGATCGTGCGTGCCGTTCAGGACGCCGCGAGCGTGATGAAGGGAGCATGACGATGAATTTCGATCCACGTTACTCCGGACGCAATTTCACCTCTGTCGGCACGCGCCCCATCCGTCCCGACGGCGTCGACAAGGTGACGGGCCGCGCACGCTATGGCGCCGACTTCAACATGGCCGGGCAACTGGTCGGGCGCGTTCTCAGAAGCCCCCATGCGCATGCCACGATCAGGAAGATCGACACGTCGAAGGCGGAGAAGCTCGCCGGCGTCAAGGCGGTGATCACCGCGGCCGACCTGCCCGACCTCACCGACGGCGATGCCGCCATGTACGACATCCTCGACAACTGCATGGCGCGCAAGAAAGCGCTCTACGACGGCCATGCTGTGGCCGCGGTCGCTGCGGTCGATGCCCGCACGGCGAGGCAGGCACTGAAGCTGATCGAGGTCGACTACGAGGTGCTGCCGCATGTCACCGACGTCGACGAGGCGATGAAGCACTCCTCACCCGTGCTCAACGACGCCATCTTCACCGAGGGCCTTGAGCAAAAGCCCGTCAAGCCTTCCAACGTCACCAAGCGCACCCAGTACGGCCATGGCGACATCCATGAAGGTTTCGGCCACGCCGATTTCGTCGTCGAACGCTCCTTCAAGACCGAGCAGACGCACCAGGGTTATATCGAGCCGCATGCCTGCGTGGCCAATGTCAGCTCCGACGGCACCGCCGATCTTTGGGTCTGCACGCAAGGGCATTTCGTCTATCGCCAGCACTGCGCCCAGCTGCTTGGCATGGAGGCCTCGAAGCTGCGCGTCACCTCGTCGGAGATCGGCGGTGGTTTCGGCGGCAAGACCCATGTCTGGGCCGAGCCGGTGGCGCTGGCGCTGTCGCGCAAAGCCGGCCGGCCGGTCAAGCTGGTCATGACGCGCGACGAGGTGTTCCGCGCCTCCGGCCCGACTAGCGCCACCTCGATCGACGTCAGGATCGGCGCCCGTAAGGACGGCACGATCACGGCGGCCGAGGCCACGCTGCGCTATTCCTGCGGCCCCTATGCCGGCATGTGGGCTGAGATCGGCGCCATGACCGCCTTTGCCTGCTACAAGCTCGAGAACGTCAAGACGGTCGGCTACGAAGTGCTGGTCAACCGGCCCAAGACGGCGGCCTATCGCGCGCCGTCGGCACCGATGGCGGCGTTTGCGGTGGAAAGCGCGGTCGACGAGCTGGCCAAGGAGATCGGCATGGACCCGGTCGAGTTCCGGATCAGGAACGCGGCGCAGGAAGGCACCAGATCGTCCTACGGCCCGGTATACGGCCCGATCGGCATCGGCCCAACGCTGGAGGCGGCGAAGAGCCATCCGCACATGAAGGCGCCGCTCGGCAAGAACCAGGGCCGCGGCATGGCCTGCGGCTTCTGGTTCAACTTCGGTGGCCAGACCTGCACCGACCTCAACATCGGCATGGACGGTTCGGTCTCGCTTGCCGTCGGAACCGTTGACGTGGGTGGCTCGCGCGCCTCGCTTTCGCTGGTGGCGGCAGAGGAGCTCGGTATCCCCTATGAGCAGGTCAAGGCGGTGGTCGCCGATACCTCCAGCCTCGGCTACAACGATATGACGGACGGCAGCCGCGGCACCTTCTCGTCTTCGATGGCGACGATCTCCGCCGCTCGCAACGCCATCAAGATCCTGCGGGATCGCGCCGCGCAGACGTGGGACATCCCGGTCGACGACGTGGTCTGGGAAAAGGGCCACGCGATCGCTAGGGGCGAGAAGTACGGCAACCTTGCTGCGCTGTCGCTGAAGGAGATCGCGGCCGCTTCCGGAAAGACGGGCGGACCGATCGCCGGCCACAGCGAGCTCGTCGCCGACGGCGCCGGCGTCTCCTTCGCCACCCATATCTGCGATATCGAGGTGGATCCGGAGACCGGCTTCACCAGGGTGCTGCGCTACACCGTCGTTCAGGACGCCGGCAAGGCGGTGCATCCGACCTACGTCGAGGGGCAGTACCAGGGGGGTGCCGCGCAAGGCATCGGCTGGGCGCTCAACGAAGAGTACATCTACGGCAAGGACGGGCGGCTGCAGAACCCTGGCTTCCTGGACTACCGCATCCCGGTCTGCTCGGACCTGCCGATGATCGACACACAGATCCTCGAGATCCCCAACCCTAACCATCCCTACGGGGTGCGCGGCGTCGGCGAGACCTCGATCGTGCCGCCGCTGGCGGCGATCGCCAATGCAGTCTCGAACGCGGTCGGCGTGCGCATGGCGCATATACCGATGTCGCCGCCGCGCATCCTGGCGGCGATCGAGGCGGAACGGGAAGGCTGATGGTTGAAGTAACGCTCTGGGGATCGCTCGGCGCGATCGCCGGAGGCAAGAGCAAGGTCGAGATCGAGGCGAAGGATATTCGGGAGCTGTTCAGGAAGCTGGCTGAACAGTATCCCGGCCTCGAGCCCTACATCGATCGCGGCATCGCCGTCGCCATCGACGGGACGATCTATCGCGACACCTGGTCGAAGGAACTGCCGGAAGGGGCGGAGATATTCCTGCTGCCGCGTCTTGCCGGGGGATAACTGGACAACCGTGTCCCTACCATCGACGACCAAGACTTGGCCTAGGCTCGAGAAAAACCTTGGCTATCCACGAGAATTCTTGGCCAGTTCAGCCGGCGAGTTTGGCTCCTTTTCGATGACTGCTTCTGTGTCAATCACAGACATAGAGGCGAGCGAGCTACACGTCTGCTTTGAGGCGAAAGCAGCCGCCCGCAGCGTAGAAGTCAAATGGCTTGGATCAGAACCTACCATTTACCAATGTCAGCTTCATGATTCATAGGCACAGTCTTGGGAGTCAGATGCGATGGCGGAGCGCCTCAATGATCACCGCCATCGCAGGCGAGAGCTGTCGCCTGCTCGGGTAGTAGAGGTGATAGCCCGCAAATGGCGGACTCCAGTCGTCAAGCACGAGCCTAAGGCATCCCTTGGCGATGTGGTGGCTGACGAGGTTTTCCGGGACATAGGCGATCCCGAAACCGCTTATCGCAGCCTCGATCATGGGAATGGACGAATTGAAGGTGAGCTGGCCTTCCACGCGCACACGAAGGTCGCGGCCATCCCTGGCGAATTCCCAGGCATATAATCCGCCGAACGTCGCCTGCCGCATATTAATGCAGTCATGATCGACCAGATCCTGCGGTGCGGTCGGAACCGGATGGCGGGAAAAGTACTCCGGCGAAGCCACGGCCACGAGCCTCCAATCCGGCCCGATGCGCACTGCGATCATATCCCTGTCGATGCTCTCACCAAGCCGCACGCCTGCGTCGAAGCGCTCCTCCACAATGTTCTTCATGCCGTTGTCGCTGTAGAGTTCGACGCACACGTCAGGATAGTCGCTGAGCAAGGGCTGCAGCTTCGGCCAGACGGTCGTCTGGAGCGCATGGTCGGAAAGCGTGATACGGACCGTTCCGGAGGGCTTGTCGCGAAAGGCCACCAGGCTTGCGAGGTCCGCTTCGATTTCCTCGAAGCGGGGAACAAGAGATTGGAAAAGTCGCTCGCCGGCCTCGGTCGGTGCGACGCTCCGCGTCGTACGTGTCAGCAGGCGGACGCCGAGACGAGCTTCAAGCTCCTTGATTGTCGAACTCAGGGTCGACTGCGAGGTTCCGAGCTTGGCCGCCGCCTTGGTGAAGCTCCGTTCCCGCGCGACCGCCACGAACCATAGCAGATCCTTCATGCCATCGCGCTGCATAGGGTACCTCCCGTCGGATATTTATATCATGAGCAGATAAGTCCATGCGAATTACTTAGTCTAATAGAATGGGTTCCTCTGCAATATCTTCTGGCATCGCGACGGCGTTGGCGGCTGATCCGCCCGGTCGCCCTGCAAGGATGCCAATTATGGAAACGACGTACGACACAAGGCTTGTCGGTGACCGCGCCGCATGGGGCGCGGTTTTGGCGATGGCGCTGTGTGTTTTCGTGCTCATCGCGTCGGAATTCATGCCGGTCAGCCTGCTGTCGCCGCTAGCGGCCGATCTCGGCATCACCGAGGGCCGCGCGGGACAGGCGATCTCGATTTCGGGCGTTTTCGCCGTCGTGACCAGCCTGCTGGTCGCCGGCCTCACGCGCCATATCGACCGCCGACTGGTCGTGACCGGCTTCACCCTCCTCCTCATCGTGTCCGGTTTGGCTGTCACCTTCGCGCCGAACTACGCGTTCCTCATGGTCGGCCGGGCGCTGCTCGGCATCGCGATCGGCGGGTTCTGGTCGATGTCGACCGCGATCGTCATGCGCCTCGTGCCGCAAGACATGGTTCCGAAGGGTCTCGCCATGCTGAACGCCGGCAATGCCATTGCGGCCACCATCGCCGCGCCGCTGGGCAGTTTTCTTGGCGCCTATGTCGGCTGGCGCGGCGCTTTCTTCCTCGTCGTGCCGTTTGGGCTTCTGGCGCTGGCCTGGCAGTGGACAAGCCTGCCGGCGCTGCCCCCGCGCCGGGGGAAGCGTTCAGGCAATCCACTGGCGCTCCTCGGCCGTCTTCCCGTCGCCATCGGCATGGCGTCGATCATGATGCTGTTCATGGGCCAGTTCGCGCTCTTCACCTATCTGCGGCCCTTCCTCGAGGGCGTCACCCGGCTCGACATCGCTGCTCTCTCGGCGATCCTGCTGGCGATGGGGCTGGCGGGGGTGCTCGGCACATGGTGCGTCGGCCGGCTTTTGTCCACGCGTCTGTTCAGCATCCTCATCGTCATCCCGCTGGTCATGGCGGCCTTGGCCGCTGCGCTCATCGCCCTTGGTGCCCTCCCCGTTCCCACAGCGCTGCTGCTCGTTGCCTGGGGCTTCTTCGGCACGGCCGCGCCCGTTGGCTGGGGCACGTGGCTCAGCCGGACGTTGCCGAACGACGCAGAGGCCGGCGGCGGGCTGCAGGTGGCAGTCATCCAGCTCGCCATCACCGGCGGCGCCGCGATCGGCGGCACGCTCTTCGATACGGTCGGCTGGTGGGGAGCGTTCACTCTAGGTGCAGTGCTGCTCTGCGGATCGGCGCTCGCCGCCCTTGCCGCATCGCATATGGCCCTGAGATCTTTGCCATGATCATCGAGCGTGCGCCGCTTAACCGCCGGACATTGCTCGGCGCCGCGCTCGCGGTGGCGGCCCTGCCTCGAGCAGCCGCCAGCCAAGAAGGCGAAGCCCCAGTCAGCCATGAGTCAACCAACATGAAGATCAGGATGATTTTCAACGGCCGCATCATGACCGCCACGCTCTACGACAATCCGTCGGCGCGGGATTTCTTTTCCATGCTGCCGCTCGATCTCAAGATCGAGGACTACGCGCATAACGAGAAGATCGCCTATCTGCCGCGCAAGCTGACAGAGAAGGGAAGTGGTCCGTTCGCCAACGAGCAGCCCTACGACCTCTGCTATTTCACGTCCTGGGGTAACCTGGCCATGTTCTACGCCGACTATCGCCATCCCGGGCTGATCAGGCTCGGCCCCTTCGACGAGGGCGAGCAGGCCCTGCACATTCGCGGCGAGTTCCCGCTTCGCATCGAACGCACTTGAGGACACAAAGGAGATCACCATGGACATTCTTCGCGCTGGCACGAGGCCTTCCGGCAAGGGACCACCTGACTGGTTCACCGGAACGGTGCGGATCGATCCGCTCTTTAATCCCTTCGATGCCGGGCGGGTTCAAGGCGCACAGGTGACCTTCGAGCCCGGCGCCCGCACCGCTTGGCACACGCATCCGCTCGGCCAGACGCTGATCGTCGTCTCGGGCCTGGGCCGCGTGCAGCGCGAGGCTGGCCCGGTCGAGGAAATCCGTGCCGGCGACGTCGTCTGGTTCGCGCCCGGCGAAAAGCACTGGCACGGCGCGTCGGCTCAGATTGCCATGACCCACATTGCTCTCCAGGAGGTCAAGGACGGCAAGGTCGTGGACTGGCTGGAACATGTCAGCGACGCCGACTACCGCGCTTGATCTTCTCCACTCGAAAGGAACCAAAATGCTCGCAACCGTTCTTCACAAACCGGGCGACATCCGCTGCGAGGAGATCGCTGATCCGAAAATCATGCGGCCGACGGACGCCATCATCAAGCTCTCGGCAAGCTGCATCTGCGGCTCGGATCTGTGGCCCTATCGCGGGCTGCAGCGGGTCGACGGCCCGATGCATATGGGCCACGAATATTGTGGCATCGTCGTCGAGGTCGGCGCAGAGGTGCGCACGGTGCGCCCCGGCCAGTTCGTCGTCGGCTCGTTCTGCCTCTCCGACAATACCTGCCCGCATTGCCGCTTCGGCTTCCAGTCGTCCTGTGTGCAGCGCGAGTTCATGTCGGGCGCGCAGGCGCCTTACGCCCGCGTGCCGTTGGCGGATGGCACACTGGTCGCCACCGCCGAGGTGCCGCCGGCCGAACTCATCCCTGACCTGCTGGCTGTGTCCGATGTGCTCGGCACCGGCTGGTATGCGGCCGACGCAGCCGAGGTCCGAGAAGGATCGACGGTGGTGGTGGTCGGCGACGGTGCGGTCGGCCTGATGGGCGTGCTTGCGGCCAAGGAGATGGGCGCCGAGCGCATCATCGCCATGAGCCGGCACGCCAGCCGCCAAAAACTC
Organism: Mesorhizobium sp. M0028; assembly: GCF_040323855.1. Classification (NCBI taxonomy): domain Bacteria; kingdom Pseudomonadati; phylum Pseudomonadota; class Alphaproteobacteria; order Hyphomicrobiales; family Phyllobacteriaceae; genus Mesorhizobium; species Mesorhizobium sp. M0028. The sequence continues at coordinate 133,396 of NZ_JAMYVG010000009.1, read as the reverse complement.
GCCCGCGAGTTCGGCGCGACCGACATCGTCGCCGAGCGCGGCGAGGAAGGTGTGGCCCGGATCAAAGAGCTCACCAAGGACGTCGGCGCGGACTCGGTGCTGGAATGCGTCGGCACGGCGGAATCCTTCGACCAGGCGCTGGCCTGCTCTCGCCCCGGCGGCACCATCGGCTATGTCGGCGTGCCGCACGGCGTGAACTTCGACGGCCAAAAACTGTTCTTCGGCCAGAAGCGCATGCTGGGCGGCCCGGCGCCGGTGCGCCGCTTCCTGCCCGACCTTATGGGCCGTGTGCTGCAAGGTCGGATCAAGCCCGGCAAGGTCTTCGACCTCAAGCTGCCGTTGGCCGAGGTCGCTGAAGGCTACCGCGCCATGGACGAGCGGCGCGCCATCAAGGTCATGCTTTCGGTGTGAGCGAAGATTGGCGGACGGCCTGTCCGCACCCACAAATCAGAAAAGGAACAACGACATATGACGATGAGATTGAAGATTGCCGCCCTTGCGCTTTCGGTCGCCACGCCGGCTTTCTCGCAAGAGTCGCCGATCATCGGCGCATGGCGCATGAGGTCGCTCGAGGCCGGTGCCGAGGGAAGCCTCAAGCCCGTGCCATATTCCGGCCAGGTCATCTTCACCGAGGCCGGCACCCTGTCGGTGCAGGCGCAGAACCCCGACGCCAAGGCACCGGACACGCCTTACACAGAGAATGGCTACGAAGCCTATTACGGGCCGGTCGCTATCGACGACCAGGACAAGACCTTCGTCATCACGATCGAGTCCTCCCTGGTCCGCAACCTTGTCGGGAAGAGCATGAAACGCAAATTCGAAGTCTCGGACAACAAACTGGTCCTGACGCCGGACAATCCGGCCGAAGGCTGGCGCGTGACCTACGAACGTTACTGATCGGAACAGCCCGACTGTCAAAGTTTTATCGGTGGCCACAATGGCGCGGACTTCAGACCGAAATGGCGCGATAGCGGAACTGGTGCCAATCATGGCGGCTGTCTTCGCCGGCTTCCTCCTGATCGGCTTGGCGCTACCCGTCCTGCCGCTGCATCTTCACCAGCAGCTCGGCTTCGGCCCCTTCGCGGTCGGGCTGGTCACTGGCAGCCAGTTCGTCGCCTCGATGCTGTCGCGCATTGGGGCTGGAAACTATGCCGATGGGCGCGGCGGCAAGAGGGCCGTCGTCGTCGGCCTCATTGCCGCTGCCGTGGCGGGGCTATTTTACCTCGGCTCACTGACATTGCTCGACCGGCCGGTGGCGTCCGCATCAGCGCTGTTCGCCGGCCGGGCGGTACTGGGCGCGTCTGAGAGCTTCATCATCACCGGTGGCGTCGCCTGGGGCCTCTCCCTTGCGGGCGGACAGAACTCCGGAAAGGTCATAGCCTGGGTGGGCACGGCGATGTTCGCAGCACTCGCGCTAGGCGCGCCGATCGGATCTGCGCTTTATGCGGCGAGCGGCTTCACCGCGATCGCACTGGCGACGATCGTCCTGCCGCTTGCAACGCTGCTTGCCATCCTGCCGATGCGCGGCGCCAGCGCCGCCGCGAGCAGCGTGCCGCAGTCATGGAGGAGCGTGGCGCAAGCGGTCTGGCTTCCCGGAGTGGGAGCAGCTTTCAGCAGTCTCGGCTATGGTGCGATTCTGGCCTTCGGCGCGCTGCTCTTTGCCGAGCGGGGCTGGCAGCCGGTCTGGCTTCCCTTCACGGCCTATGCCGCGTCGCTGATCGTGGCAAGGCTATGCTTCGGCCACCTGCCTGACAGGTTAGGGGGCGCACGGGTCGCCATGATCTTCGTGGCTGTCGAGGCTGCAGGGCTGATGCTGATCTGGCTTGCGCCCGGGCCCGTTCTAGCCGCCATCGGAGCGGGCCTGACTGGCCTTGGCTACTCGCTGGTCTATCCCGGCCTCGGTGCCGAGGCCGTGAGCCGTCTTCCGCCACGCAGCCGCGGCCTGGCCATGGGACTCTACACCGTCTTCCTCGACGTGGCGCTCGGCTTCGGCAGTCCGGCGCTCGGCTTGGTCGCCGCATCGGCCGGGCTGCAATTCGTCTTCTTCGCCGTCGCGATGGCGACGCTTCCGGCGTTGGGCATCGCTCTGCTGCTGGGTCGCCGTAACGCTCCACTATAGAGCCGGATAGTCTGGGCTCGAGATGTCGCGCAACTACGATCGCTCCCGCTTCGCGGGAAGCTGAGGCATCAGCCGAACCTGCTTTTGGTGGCGATAGAGGCCGATCAGGTCGTCGGATCGATCATGGCCGGGTATGACGGCCATCGAGGGTAGATATCGCGCATCGCTACCCTGCAGTCCCATCGCCAAAAAGGGATCGGCGAGGCCCTCATCCACGAAGCGGAAAGGCGGCTCGCCGGCCTTGGTTGCATAAAGATCAACCTCCAAATTGTCGCTTCCAATTCGACGGTTCTTGGGTTCTACCGAAAGTGCGGATACGAGGTCGAGGAGCGCATAAGCATGAGCAAACTGTTATCGAAAGTTTGAGGTGCTCCGCCGATTAACTCCTCGTCGCGGCTCGACGGCTCAGGTCCATTGGAATCTTGCTGCCGATGATTATTGTGGCAGGCGAATCTCTCCGGGAATCGCGTTGCGGGACACGGCCGACAGCCGAAGCCGGGCGAAGTTCAGCCAACCGGTGGGGCACAAAACACCCTCCATATGGTCCAATTGCTGGTGCAGTGAGAACATGCATGCAGATCGCATCCAAGCCACGCGTCCGCCTGGCAAGCCGTCAGGAACTGGATGAAATTGGCGGGCTCGTCTCCGACGCCTTCGCATCGTTACGGCCCGTTCTGGCACCGCACATCTTCGAGCCCTACGTCAAGGATGCGCGGGATGTCGCGGGGCGTTGGGCGAAAGCCAGCGTCGCGGTGCTCGAAGTCGAGGGACGCCTCGTCGGGACGGTCACCTACTACGCCGATGCCGCCTTTGACGGCATGGGCTGGCCGCCCGGGCTGGCAGGCCTCAGGACCCTCGCGGTTGCTCCCTCGGCACAGGGCCGCGGATATGGCCGCGCGCTTTGCGAATGGTGCGTCTTGCAAGCGCGTCGGCAGGGCTCGAGCGGCCTTGCGCTTCACACCGCCTCGTTCATGACGTCTGCATGCAAGCTGTATGAGAGCCTTGGCTTCGAGAGACGCCCCGCCCACGACCTTTTCGCATCCGACATTATTGGCTTTGATCCAGCTCTCGGCGATCAGGAGATCATCGCCTACCTGCTGCCGCTCAAGCAGGTCGAGAGCAGCCGCGATCGATAATGTTCGACCGCCGTTGAACGGACGGGGTCATCATCTTGCTTCCGGGTGCTGTCCGCAGCTTCCACCGGTTGTCTCGATGCGAGCAGATCCTAGTCTTTCGTATAGTCAGGCCCAAAACGGGTCGGCAGGTTGTCGGCGAGTTTCAACCAAGGGAGCTTCTCCTCAAAGGCGACATGCAGCGTAGGTGCAAATTTTTCTGGCTCCTCCATCGCTGCCGCAAAAAAATGCATGACATCAGACATGTTCTTTGAGCGGAAGGACAGCGGCGTGCCACAGTGATCGCAAAATGTTCTTTCCACACCGGGAGAAGAGTTGAATACCTTCGGTAGCTTGCCCAGCCATCGCCATTGGCCGTTCAACACGCCAATGTAGGTGGTCATCGGCGCAGAACATTGCCGCCGACAACTTTCACAATGACAGACCACGCAGGCCCGTGCCGGGCCATCGACTTCAAAAGCAATAGCGCCACATAAGCAATGACCACGCATGCAAATTCCCCTTGAGTCAACAAGGACAGCTTCATGCCTGGGCGTGAGGGAGGCGCCACGACATGCGCCGAGCTGGCGCCCAATTCCGACATTCGGCGCCAGCGATTTCCTAGCGTGCGCGACGCGTTCCTTCACTACCGCCTTTGCGGCATATTGAAATGTTCGTAGAGTTTCTTCGCCGGGCCGCTGAATTCACGGCCTAGCAGGTCTATCGCAACCCGAACACTACAGTGGAATTGCGGTCACTTCTTTGGCCGTTCGGATCACGAACATCGTTTGGTATCGCGCGACGTTGCTTCGGTCTCGGAACAGTCGCTCGCATAGCGCATCGAACTCTTCCATATCCGTCAGGCGGAGCATCAGGACGGCGTCGGTTTCGCCGCTCACGCTGTAGGCCTGAGTGACGGCCGGTTCCTGAGCGGCCAACTCGAGAAAGTCCCGCATATACTGCTCGCCATGACGCTCCAGTTCGACGGTGACGATCGCCTTCAAGCCCCGGCCAGCCTTTGCCGGTGCGAGAAGCGCGACAACGCGGCTAATGACGCCGCTTTTCTTCAGTCGTCGTATGCGGCGCAGGCAGCTCGAAGGGGAAAGCCCGACTAACCCCGCCAGTTTGGCGTTCGTTCGTGAGGCATCATCCTGGAGCAGGTTGAGAAGCCTTCTGTCGATCTTGTCCATCTCGGTCGCGCTCATCGTCGATGTATTGCAATTTTATTGCACGTAATCGCAAACTTTGACCACAAATGCGAAGCGTCTCAGGTTACCCAGATGGCTCCAGGGATGATGGAGCAGCATGATGGCAATTTGCGCCGCCTTCTATCGCAAGACATTGGAGACGCTTGAAATCTATTGGGAGCTGGTTCGCGTGATCGTTCCGGTTGCGATAGCCACGCGGCTCCTGCAGGATCTTGGCGTCATCCAGGCGATTTCTCCGTTCTTCTCACCGCTCATGTTGCAGGTGGGGTTGCCGCCTGAACTCGCCTTTGCCTGGCTGACGGGATTGCTGGTCGGGATCTGGGGCGCGCTTGTGATCGTATTCACCTTGCTTCCGGTTTCGGCGCTCAGCACTGCCGACATGACGGTTCTTTCGGCTCTTTTGCTGTTTGCACATGCCATTCCGATCGAGCAACGGATCATTCAGAGGGCCGGGCCGAGCTTCCTGGTCACCGCGGCGCTTCGTATTGGCGGGGGTTTGGTCTTTGCCGTCCTTCTGCATCAGATATTCGCCATGACCGGATGGCTGTCAGGACCGGTGAAGCCGGCGTGGATGCCGGCGAATGAAAGCACCGACTGGGGCGGCTTTCTCTTGGGCACAGTCAAAACCCTGGGCATCATGCTCGTCGTTTTGCTTGCGCTAAGCTGGGTGATCGAGCTTCTCAAGATGTCGGGCATTTTGGAGTGGATGAACAGAGGGCTTGCACCGCTCTTTCGGCTCGCCGGCATCGAAAGGCAGACGGTACCTTTCGCCGCTGTCGGCCTGTTTCTCGGGATTTCCTATGGCGCAGGACTGCTGATCCGCGACGCGCGCACGCCTAGCGCGGAGCCGCGTCAGATATTCCTCGCCTGCGTGTTCATGGGTTTTGCCCATAGCCTCATTGAGGACACGTTGGTCGTTGTCGCACTTGGCGCCGATGCTACGAGCGTGCTTCTCGGTCGCCTAGCGTTTGCCGTGCTCGCGACCGCCGTGATCGCAAAAGTAATCAATGCGGTTCCCGACGCTCTTTTCTTCAAGACACTCTTCCACAAGGAAGAAGGCAGTTCGCGCAATCGGATTTCTGAGCCGGCGATTAGCGGACCGTTGACGTGAGCCGTCCTTACGCAGCAGCCGACATGTGTGTCGCATCACTATCGCGAGAGGACGCGAATCCGGCTCTGGAACTCACCACGATCGACATAGCATCCGCGCAGATGTCGCGGCCCGGTGTTCGGGTTGAACGATTGGCGGCCATGCAACACCCGGCGATTGTCGAAGACCGCCATTTCGCCGGCCTTCAGGCGGTAGGCTATTTGGAAACGCGGCCCGCGGATCATCATCATCAGCTTGCGATAAGCCGCATAAAAGGGCGCGCATAGGTCGGAGGGAAGGTCGATGACATCGACAAGATGGGCGTTGAACCGCAACTCCGTCACTTCCCCGTCGCGTTGCGTTACAATCACAGGAAACCGACCGCGCAGATCGTAGTTTTCATCGTGAAAACGATAGGGGATCTCGATCTCGCACAATAGGCGGTAGGCTTCCGGATCTTCCGCCTGTAGCGCGGCGACGACCGCAAACCCGTCGGCAAAGATCGATCCACCGCCCTCAGCGTCATTGGCGATACAATGCAGGAACTGGTAGCCGGGCGGCACCTCCTGGTTCGCGAGATCGGTGTGTAGCGGCAAGGCGACCGGCGTATAGGCCAGATTGTTCGGGTTCGGCATCGACACGACTTCGAACATCGTGCCGAAATTTGTCTGGCGCAGGAAACCAATCCGCTCGGCCGAACGCCGCCCCGCATCGGGATCATCGTCAAGCCCATCGACGATGGAGAGCCCGTATGCAGCCGTTGCCTTCAGCCAGGCGAGCAGATCGGCATCGCTTTGCAAGATGTCCCCGGCGGCGTGACGCGGCATGGTTTCAAGATTGATTGAGGCGTCCCAGAGTTTCGGAGCGATGTCGGCCGGATCGTCCCGCTTTCTGCCGGGACGGTAGGACTCAAAGAACTGGCTCGGGAATTCCTCCTCAGCCTGGTCGTTCTGCCAGACAATGCCCACAGCGCTGCCCCTGTCCCGCACGCTGATGGGTCTGAGCGAGGGGTCTACGCTGGTCAGGTCGAAAGTTCGTTCTTCGGTCTGCGGGTGAAACGCCGATGGTGCATTGTCCTTTAGCCAAAGCCAGGGGTAGCAGACTGTTTCGCCCGACACGAAAGTCACGGCAAGCGCGGTCTCCCGGGATTCCACGGAAAGCAGGGTATTCATGATGATGTCTCTCTGAACACAGAATTTGATTTTCAGCTTGGATCAGGCCCGCAGGCCGTCAACCCAACGGTGGTGGCCACCACAAGCTCGGCTTCCCATAGCGATGGGATCCAGGATTTCTGTTCGGTTCTTCGAGCACGCCATCTCCAGGCGGAATCTGGCTCCAGATGAAATCTGGTTCAAAGCCACCGCGATGGTAGGGGTCATTCGCCGGCGGTGTCCAGCTAAATGCAGCGGGATCGCCATCCCCTCTCGGCTACCCCTCGCCCGACAGATCGCGCCGCGCCTTGTCGAGTTCCTCGGCATAGCGGCGCATCAGGTGGCCTTCGGTCAGCAAACCGACCACCTTGCGGTCGGTGAAATCCTCGACCACTGCCAATTCCTCGGCGCCGGCGCGCTGGAAGGTCTCGGCCGCCGACTGCACGTTCATGCTCGGCACCAGCACCGCATCCCTAAATTTGGCGAAGGACAGCACCGGCATCTCGTCATCCGACAAATGGCTGTGCAATTCGGCGACGATCAGCACGCCGACATAGTGCAGTTCGGCATCCACCGCGATGACGCGCTGCGAGGCACCGAGCGGCACCTGCTTGCGGAATGTTGCAAGCGTCGTTGAGGCGTCGATGGTGCGGACATCCTTGCGCATCATCGAGCCGACCGTCAGGCTGCGCATCCAGCCTACATCATGGGCGCTGCGGATGGTTTCGCCGCGCAGGTGAAAGCGCCATGTCGAGAAGGAATAGCCAAACGTTTCTCGCACTAGGATCGCCGCCATGAGCGAGGCGGCCAGCACCACGCCGGTCAGCGTCAGGTCGCGGGTCGATTCCAGCGCCAGGAAGGTCATCGTCAACGGGCCACCGACGACGCCGACGGCGAGCGAGGTCATGCCGACGACGGCGGCGACGGCGGGGTCGATGCCGGTCGCCGGCGAGACGAACGCCATCGCGCCGGCGAACATCTTGCCGAGCAGGGCACCGAGGAACAAAGAGGCAAAGAACAGCCCGCCGCGGAAGCCGGAGCCGAGCGAGATCGCCGACGCCGACAGCTTCAGCACGAAGAGGCTGGCCACCACGGCCAGCCCGTAATTCATCGCGAATTCGCGGTGCAGCGCGCCATGGCCGCTGGACAGGACCTGCGGCGTGATCAGCCCCAGCAGCCCGACCATCACGCCGCCGATGGCTGGGCGCAACGAGGCGTCGATCGACAGCCGCGCAAAGATGCGCTCGATCAGGCTCACCAGATGCATGATGGCGATCGAAGCACCGCCACCCAAAAGCCCGAGCAGCATGAACGGCAAATACTGGCTGACGGTGAGCGCCGGCAGACCCGCGAGCTCCAGCGGAAACGGCACGCCGCCGAACATTTCGGCGGTCAGCGAGGCCGAGATCGCGGCGGCCATCACCGGCGCGACATTGGCGACCGAATAGATGCCGATGACCAGCTCGAAACCGTAGAAGGCGCCGGTCAGCGGCGCATCGAAGGCGGCGGCGATCGCGCCGGCCGCACCGCAGCCGACGAGGATGCGGACATCGTTGCGGCGCAGCCTGAACAAGCGCGCCAGCCGCGACGCCAGGCCGGAACCCACCTGCGTGTAGCCGGCCTCGAGCCCGACCGAAGCGCCGAAGCCGCTCGAGATCATCGTCTGCCCGGCGATGATGAAAGTGTCGGTCAGCGACATGCGGCCGCCGTAAAGGGCGTTGGCTTCGATCGGATCGACCGGCGTGCGGAACTTCCGCTTTCTCAGCCAGATCACCGTCAGCCCGAGCAGGATGCCGCCGATCGCCGGTATCAGCGCTTGCTCCGGCCTTTGCAGCGAAAACATCGCCGAAAGCCGACCACCGGGCTGAACGCCGAACATAAGCCCATGCAGGACCTGCACCAGTTCGCTCATGCCGGTGACCAGCGCACCCGCTATCACCCCGACCAAAGCCGCCAGAATGACGACGGCGATGCCGCGCGCCTCGAGCAGCGGGATCGATCGGATCAGCACCGCGCGCAGTCGGCGGGCATAGACTTGCGGTTCGTTTCTGGAAAGCACCGGGGCGGCTCGCCGATATCAAAAGGGGAGTGGTGCCTGATACGCCCGGCGGCTTTGCATGGCAACAATGCCGGCCGCCAAGGTGTCATGCCCGCGTGATGCTGCGGCAATAAAGCCCATCTTCAGCTCGGGGAACCGCGTTGACGTAAACGTCAACCCGAAGCTATATGCGCCGACCGTGGCTGTAAAACCAGGCAAGCGGCTTCGGCCGGGTCGAAGCGCCAAGGCGCGACAAACGCAACCAGACGAGGAGAACCGCCATGAGCGTTCAGGAGATTGCCGACAAGATCAGGTCGCGCGTGGCGAGCGCCGGGTTCGATCGCTCCGTGAAATTCGACACCGGCAGCGACGGCGTCATCGTCATCGACGGCGCCGATGTCTCGACCACCGATGCACCGGCAGATTGCACCATACAGCTGTCGCTCGACGATTTGGACTCGCTGATATCAGGCGATCTCAACCCGACCATGGCTTTCATGTCAGGCAAGATAAAGGTCGAAGGCGACATGAGCGTCGCCATGGCGCTCAGCCAGCTGATCGGCTGATCCACTTAAGGCGAAACAAGCCGCCGCACGATGGGCGGGCGGCTTGCTTCGAACCATCAGGCAGCGAGCGACAGCCTCTGCGCCTTCAGCTTGCGCCCGGCCGCCTTCAACGTGCCCTGCGCGCCGTCGAGCGCGCCGACCACCAGTTCCCGCGCCAGCAGGCGGTGCCGCTCGTAAGGCCCCGGCATGGCCAGCGAGCCGGTCTTTGCGGCCGAAAACCCGAAGCGCTCGTAATAGGGCGCGTCGCCGGCCAGCAGGATCGCCGCATGGCCAAGCCGCTCGGCCTCAGTCACTGCATGGCGCATCAGCGCCGAGCCGATGCCGGCATTTTTCAGCGCCGGGTCGACCGCAAGCGGGCCGAGCAGCAGCGCTGCCTTGCCGCCCTCGCCCAGCACCACGTCCCACAGCCGCACGGTGCCGGCAACAGCGCCCGACGCATCGCGCGCGACAAAGGCAAGGCCCTCCGAAGGCCGGCGGCCGCGCCGCAGCTTTTCCGACGACTTCGTCCGGCGCTTCGGCCCCATGGCGCGATCGAGCAAAGTCTCGCGCGCACCGATATCGGCAGCGGTTTCGGCAGTGATGACAAAAGCGCCGGCATTCTCCCCCCTCGAGGGGGACATCCCCGCGGCGCCTTCAACAATGAAATCCAAAACGTCCATTTCCGCGATCCTTCACGAGCGGATTGTTCCACAGGCGAGCCCGGGCGGGCGACAGGCGCCCACCTCGGGATGATCTGATCGGTTCTTTCGAACCGTCAGATCACGTAGGATCGGAGAGGCTCGAAGCCGTTGAAGGCAACCGACGCGTAGGTCGTCGTGTAGGCGCCAGTGCCCTCGATCAGCACCTCGTCGCCAATGGTCAGCGACAAGGGCAGCGGATACGGCGTCTTTTCGTACATCACGTCGGCCGAATCGCAGGTCGGGCCGGCGAGCACGCAAGGCGCGGTCTCGCTGCCGTCATGCGCGGTGACGATCGGGTAGCGGATCGCCTCGTCCATCGTCTCGGCGAGACCGCCGAACTTGCCGATGTCGAGGAACACCCAGCGCACATTGTCGTTGTCGGCCTTCTTCGAGATCAGCACGACCTCCGACTTGATGACGCCGGCATTGCCGACCATGCCGCGGCCCGGCTCGATGATCGTCTCGGGGATCGCGTTGCCGAAGTGCTTCCTGAGCGCCGAGAAGATCGCCTGGCCATAGGCCTGCGCCACCGGCACATCCCTGAGATAGCGGGTCGGGAAGCCGCCGCCCATATTGACCATCTTCAGCACGATGCCTTCGTCGGCGAGCGTCGCGAACACCTTCTTGGCGTCGCCCAGCGCGCGGTCCCAGGCGGTCAGGTCGGTCTGCTGCGAGCCGACATGGAACGACACACCATAAGCATCGAGGCCGAGCGCCCTGGCATGGCGCAGCACGTCGACCGCCATCGCCGGCACACAGCCGAACTTGCGCGACAGCGGCCATTCGGCGCCCTCGCCGTCGGTCAGGACGCGGCAGAACACGCGAGCGCCGGGAGCGACACGGGCGATCTTCTCGACCTCCTCGACGCAGTCCACCGCAAACAGCTTAATGCCGAGCTGGTAGGCGCGCTGGATGTCGCGCTCCTTCTTGATGGTGTTGCCGAAGGAGATGCGGTCCGCCGGCGCACCGGCGTCCATCGCCATCTCGACTTCGGCAACGGAAGCGGTGTCGAAGGACGAGCCCATCGCAGCAAGCAGGCGCAGGATTTCCGGCGCCGGGTTTGCTTTCACCGCATAGTAGATCTTGGAATCGGGAAGCGCCTTCTCGAAGGCGCGGAAATTGTCGCGCACGACATCGAGGTCGACGACGAGGCACGGGCCGTTCGGACGTCGGGTAGCGAGGAAATCAAGGATGCGCTGGGTAGCCATCGGGGTCTCTCCATCAGCGCCTTTCGGCGCGCACAAAGGCTTGCGGACGCGGGCTCTCGGCCTCGCGAACACGCGGTGGACAAAGGCGGGACGGAAATCCATGGAACCAGCCGGTGGAGACCCCGGAACCATGAAGCGCCGTCTCGCGGCGGTGAACCTTGGCCTTGCCCGGCCTCGGTTCGCTTTGTCTGCCTTGGCTTGGATGGGAGACCCCGTCCGCACTGCCGGCAATGAAGGTGTGCCTCTTCAGTAACCCCGGTCTTTGGACGACCGGCAGAACACCAGAAAGGCCCGCACCGTCGTTGCTTCAAGGTGTCCTCGGTTGGCGGTTGGCCGCTAAACCGACTGGAGGGGTTGGCTCCAGTTACCTTACCGATTGCCCTCACCATTCGAGGATCGGCGGACACCCACAGGCACGTGCGACTTTGGGCAAGCGCGATATAAGAGCGAAAGATTTCACAATCAATAAAAATCGTATGGCAGGTTGTAAAATTTGTGGCATCGAACAATGCTGCGGCAACCAGAAGAACAATGCTGCGGCAAGCACATCCGGATATCGAACGCATGACAGGCACTCGCGGCCCGCTGAACGCTTTTCTCGACCTTGATCAAGCCCCTGTTACCAATGCGCAATCCGGCCCGCTTGTCGGCTTGCGGCTGGCCGTCAAGGATATCTTCGACGTCGCCGGCTACCGCACCGGCTGCGGCAATCCGCAGAAATACCGGGAAGCTTCACCGGCCACGGCGACCGCGCCGGCCGTCCAGGCGCTGCTTGATTCGGGCGCACGCTTCGTCGGCAAGACGCAGACCGACGAACTCGCCTTTTCCCTGCTGGGGCTGAACGCGCATTTCCCGTCGCCGATCAATCCGGCGGCACCCGACCGCGTCACCGGCGGCTCATCCTCCGGTTCTGCCGCGGCGGTAGCCGGCGGGCTCGCCGACATCGCCACCGGGTCCGACACCGGCGGCTCGATCCGTGCGCCGGCAAGCTTCTGCGGCCTGATCGGCCTCAGGACGACGCATGGCCGCATCCCGCTCGACGGCACCATGCCGCTGGCGCCTTCGCTGGACACGTTCGGCTGGTTCGCCAGGGATATCGTCACTTACGAAAAGGTCGGCACGGTGCTGCTCGGCGACGATCCGCATCGCCACGAACTGGTACGCCCTTTTGCCCTCGACGCGCTGGACAGCCTCGTGCTCGGCCCGCTGGAGGCGGATGAATATCGCGCCATGGTCCGCAGTGTCGCGTCGGTGCTGGGCGCGCCGCGCAGCGTTGGCCCGCTGTCGCATTCAATCGACGATCTTTATTGGTGCTTCCGTAAGCTGCAGGGCTATGAAGCCTGGCAAAGCCACGGCGCCTGGATCGCCGGCGGCGACCGCATGCTCGGCCCCGGCGTCAAGGAGCGCTTCGAGCATGGCGCGACCATCAGCGCGACAACCGCGCAGCACGAAACGGAACGTCGCGTTTCGTTTCGCCTCGAACTTGCCGGCCTGCTTGGCGACGACGCCGTTCTTGTGCTTCCCACCGCTCCGGGTGCCGCGCCGCTCAAGGCCGCGACATTCGACGATTTGCAGACCTATCGCGAGCGCGCGCTGAGACTGCTATGCCTTTCCGGCCTGTCCGGTTTTCCGCAAATCACGCTGCCGCTCGGCAAGACCGGCGGGGCGCCGTTCGGCCTTTCGCTGCTCGGCCCGAAGAACAGCGACCGGCAGCTGATTGCGCTGGCCGCCCGCATCCTTTCAGCCCGCCAAGGAGGCGCATGACATGGATACGCTGACCCGCATGCGTGCCTTCATCGACGTGGTCGAGGCCGAAGGCTTTTCGGCGGCGGCGCGCAAGATCGGTCGCTCGAAGGCGTTATTGTCGAAATATGTGCGCGAGCTCGAGGACGAACTCGGCGCGCTGCTGCTCAACCGGACCACCAGGCAGTTCTCCCTGACCGAGGCCGGCCACACCTATTACCGGCGCGCCTCGGAGATCGTGCGCGAGGTCGACAGCCTTGCCGATGCGGTGCGCGAATCCTCCGGCGACGTGCGCGGCAGGATCAAGCTGTCGGCGCCGCGTACTTTCGCCGACGCGCCGATCGGCCAATCGCTGATCGACTTCGCCAAGCAGCATCCCGACATCGTCCTCGACATTCATCTCGACGATCGCTTCGTCGATCTGGTCGAAGAGGGTTTCGATCTGGCGGTGCGCATTTCGCGGCTGGAGAATTCCTCGCTGATCGCCAGGCGCCTGGCGCCATTTTCGGTACGGCTTTGCGCGTCTCCCGAACTGATCGCCAAGCACGGCATGCCGGTCAGGGCGCAAGACCTTGCCCGCGTGCCTTGCATCATCGACACCAATGGCCGCTGGCTCACCAACTGGCCGTTCAAGGGCGACAGCGGCGATACCGTGAGCGTTTCGGTTTCCGGCCCGATCGAGGTCAACAGCCCGATGGCGGCAAGGGCCGCTGCCGTGGCTGGGTTGGGATTTTCCATCCTGCCGGATTTCATCGCCGCGCCCGACATCGAAAGCGGCAAGCTGGTGACTGCGCTGGATGACCGCATCCTGCCCGGCGGCGGCATCTTCGCCGTCTACCCGCACCGGCGCTATCTGCCTGCAAAAGTTCGCGTATTCGTCGACTTCCTGGTGCAGTGGTTCAAGGCGCTGGACACCGCATGAGCTTTCAGCCGCCCTGCGGTCCCATTTTCGCCCCCTTTCTGGTAACTGTCGGCAATTCACCGAAGCCAATTGAATTGCGACCGAGAATGCACCTGAAACAGCAAGCAATCATGCTGGCTTCGGCCTTGAGCGCGACGCTTGCCGCCGTCGGACCGGCTGAGGTGCATCCCCACGTCTTCGCCGAGGCCCGGCTCGAAGTGGTCCTCGGGCCGGATCACCAAACTGTGAAGGCATTGCGCCATGTCTGGCGCTTCGACGACTTGTTTTCGAGCACGGTGATGATGGAGTTCGACAAGAATTCCGACCTGAAGCTCGACGACAAGGAGCTGAAGGATGTTGCCGACACCGTCCATGCCTCGCTTGCCGAATTCAACTACTTCCAGCTCGTCACCGTCGACGGCAAGGACGTGGCAATGACCCCGCCGCCGCAGCTGATGGCCAATTTCGACAACGACCAGTTGATCATCCTGTTCGAATCTGAACCGAAGGCGCCGATCAAGCTCAGCGGCAAGATCGACATCGGGGTGTACGACCCGACCTTCTACACCGCGATCGATTTCACCGAGGATGCCCATCTGCAGGTCGATGGCCTGCCGCCGACCTGCACCAGCAAGGTTGTCCGCCCGAATCCGGATGAGGCGATCGCCCAGAACCAGAAGACCCTGACCGACGCGTTCTTCAACGATCCGACGGGCACCGACATGAGCAAGATCTTTGCCACCAAGCTTGAACTGACCTGTCAGCCGGAAGGATAGATCCAGTGACGAAACCGTCCCTGCGTTTGGCAGTCGGTCTTCTGGCCGCCGCCTTTGTGATGACGCACTTTCTCGGCTCCGCCCACGCCCAGAGCTCGCTCGGCATCGGCACCAATGACGGCATGGCTCCAACCGCCACCGGCCCGTTCGCCCACATCCTGATGTGGATCAATCTGCGCCAGCAGGAATTCTATCATGCGCTTGCCGGCGCGATGAAGGCGATGCGCCAGGACGGCAGCAAGATGTGGCTGCTCATCGGCCTGTCCTTTGCCTATGGCATTTTCCACGCTGCCGGCCCCGGTCACGGCAAGGCGGTGATGTCATCCTACATGGTGGCCAATGAAGTGGCGCTCCGGCGCGGCATCATGCTGTCCTTCGTCTCGGCCCTGCTGCAGGCGCTGACCGCGATCGTGGTGATGCTGCTCGCCTATTTCGTGCTGCGCGGCACCGCGATATCGATGACCGACGCCGCATGGTTCCTCGAAATCATGAGCTATGTCTTCGTCACCCTGTTCGGCGCCTGGCTGCTGTGGCGCAAGGCTGGCCCGGCCATCCTGCGCCTGTTCGGCGCAAATCCCGGCTACAGCCTCTCGGCTGCCCATGCCGGCCATTCACATGCCGGCCATTCACATTCCGCGCATGCCCATGCGGCACATTCCCACGCGCTTCATGCGCATGACGATCACGACCATGCGCATGACCATCATGACCACGGCGCACACGACCACGCCCATGCTGCGCACGATCACCACAGCCATGCGGCGGGGGAGGTCTGCGAGACCTGCGGGCACTCGCATGCGCCCGACCCGGCGCTGCTTTCCGGCGATCGCTTCGACTGGCGCACGGCTTGGTCGGCGGTGGCTGCCGTCGGTATCCGCCCCTGTTCCGGCGCGCTGATCGTGCTGAGCTTCGCCTTGCTAAATGGGCTGTGGTTCGGCGGTATCCTGTCGGTGCTGGCCATGGCGTTAGGCACCGCAATCACCGTCTCGGCTCTGGCGACGCTTGCGGTCACCGCGAAGAACTGGGCGGTGTATTTCGCCGGCGACGGCCGCATGGGCAACCGCATCCATTCCTTCGTCGAAATCGGCGGTGCCGCCTTCATCTTCCTGTTCGGTCTGCTGCTGCTATCGGCCAGCCTGACTGGCGCCTGACCTCGTTGCGCCCGATCGGGGTGCTTTAACTAGGGATCCTGCCGCCCAACTCGTCCTCGATATGGACGCGTATGATCTCGTCGAAGCTCGTTTCGGCAGCGAAGCCAAGCTCCCTCGAGCGCCGCGCCTCGAAGCGTGTCGGCCAACCCTTCACGATCGCCCAGATCGTCTCGTCGGGCTCCTCGCGGATCAGTTTGACCGCCTTGGCGCCGGCAACACGTTCCAGCGCTTCGATCTGTTCGCCGACACTGACGGCGACGCCCGGCATCGTCAGGTTGCGGCGCGGCCCGACTGCAGCGCCGTCAATTCCAGCCGCATGGATCAAAAAATTCACCGCCGAACGCGGGCTGGCGTGTGTGTGGACGACCGAGCGCGGCACCGGCAGGATGGCTTCATGGCCGCTCAGCG
Source organism: Mesorhizobium sp. M0028 (assembly GCF_040323855.1). Taxonomy (NCBI): domain Bacteria; kingdom Pseudomonadati; phylum Pseudomonadota; class Alphaproteobacteria; order Hyphomicrobiales; family Phyllobacteriaceae; genus Mesorhizobium; species Mesorhizobium sp. M0028. The sequence goes on along the minus strand of NZ_JAMYVG010000009.1, from coordinate 117,245 downwards.
GCTCGCGGATGATGCCGGAGAAGAAACCCGAGGCCGCCTTGTTCGGCTTTCCCGGCCTGACGCAGATGGTCGGCAGCCTGATGCCGATGCCGTCGAAGAAGCCACGCCTGGTATAGTCGGCAAGCAGCGCCTCGCCCATCAGCTTCTGCGTGCCGTAAGAGGTCAGCGGCGTCGGGTGGAACTCGTCCGGAATGATTTCGGGAAACGGCGCGCCGAACACGGCGATCGATGAGGTGAAGACGAGGCGCGGCGCAAATGCCGCCAGCCGGACGGCATCGAATAGCGCCCTTGTGCCATCGAGATTGACGCGGTAGCCGAGATCGAAATTGGCCTCCGCTTCACCCGACACCACGCCGGCGAGATGGAAGATCACGTCGGGCCGCGGCGCGACCAGATTTGTCGTCGCGCCCGGCGCGGCAAGGTCGCCGGTGTGGACGCTGATGCTGACGCCTTCGAGGGCGGGCGCCTGCGGTGGCACGATGTCGTGAAGGTCGAGCGCGGCGATCTTGCGGCCGCCGAGTGTCCCGTCCTTGGCCAGCCGGGCAATGAGCTTGCGGCCGACCATGCCTGCCGCGCCGGTAATCAGAATGCGCATGTCACTTTCCCTTTTTGCGCTGGCTGCGGCTACGCAGCCAGAACACGACGAAGATTGCCACCATGAAGATCGCGGCGACGACGCCGGCAAGAACCGTCGAGACGTTGCCGACCGCCAGCATCACGGTTGGAAGATAATAGGCTGCGATGCCGAACAGCAGCAAAATCCAGGCGGCGCCGATTGCCGCATTGCGGGTGTCGCGGTCCATCACGCGGCCCCAGGGTAGCGGGCGTTCATGTCGATCGTTGCCAATACCAGGAACTCCCGAAATCAGTGATAGTGGCCACGGTGCGGTGCCGCATCATGCGCGTGATCGTGCTCGCCATCATGCTCATGGCTGTCGGCACATTGGCCGAATTCCGGTTCGACGGTGGCATGGGCTATGCCATGCTCCTGCGCAAGCCGTTTCTTGATCGCGCTGACCGCCATATGCGCGTCGACGCCGTCATTGAGGCAGGCATGCAACGTCGCCATGTTGCTGGAACCGTCGATCGACCAGACATGCATGTGATGCACCTCGCGCACGCCCTTGATCGAGCCTTCGATGTCCCTCGCGATCAGGTCGCGGTCGAGGCTTGCCGGCACGCCTTCGAGCAGGACGTGGGCAGCCTCGCGCATCAGCGACCATGCCGTGGACAGGATCAGCAGCGCGACAAGGACCGATAGGATCGGATCAATAGGCGTCCAGCCCGTCGCCAGGATTATCAGCGCCGCGATGATCGCCGCGGCCGAGCCAAGCAGGTCGCCGAGCACGTGCAGGATGGCGCCGCGCATGTTCAAGCTGTCACGGTCGCCGCCATGCAGCACGAAGAAAGAGCCGATATTGACCGCAAGGCCGGCGATCGCAACGACCAGCATCGGCCCACCGAGCACGGGCTCAGGCGTCAGCAAACGCCCCCAGGCCTTATAGACGATCCACAGCGCAATGGCGAAGATGGCGATGCCGTTGGTGTAGGCGACCAGTGTCTTGACCCGGCCGAAGCCGTAGGTGAGGCGCACGGTCCCCGGCCGGCTCGCAAGATGAAAGGCATACCAGGCAAGGCCGAGCGCAATGCAGTCGGCAAGCATGTGGCCGGCATCCGCCAGCAGCGCCAGCGATCCCGTCAGGAGACCGCCAAGCGCTTCGACGACCATGAAGCCGGCGGTCAGGCAAGCCGCGATCAGCACGCGCTTCTTGTCGGTCGAGCCATGCACATGCCCGGCACCGTGACTGTGGTCGTGGCCCTGCGCGGCATGGTCGTGGGTATGCGCCATCTATGAGCTCCTGCTACGCGCCAAACTCGGCGCGGAAATCCTCGAGCCGCCGCTTCTGCTGGCCATCGCTGTCGAAATTGGCCGGATCGAGCCACGCCTCATAGGCTCTGCGCAGATCAGGCCATTCCTTATCGATGATCGAATACCACGCGGTATCGCGGTTTTCGCCCTTGACCACAAGATGCTGACGGAAAACGCCCTCGAACTTGAAGCCGAAACGTTCCGCCGCGCGCTTCGACGGCTCGTTGCGATTGTTGCATTTCCATTCGTAGCGGCGGTAGCCAAGCTCGTCGAAGACGTACTTCATGAACAGGAACTGCGCTTCCGTCGCCGCCGGCTTGCGCGAGATCAGCGGTCCCCAATAGATGTTGCCGATCTCGATCACGCCATAGGCCGGATCGATGCGCATCAGCGTCTGGCGCCCGGCGACCTTGCCGCTGGCCTTGTCGATGACCGTGAAGAACAGCGGGTCATCGCTGGCTTCGGCCTTGTCCAGCCATGGCTGGAAGGCGGCGCGGGTCTGCGGCGGGTCGTCGAACAGCCAGGCGAAGCGGCCGCCGGCATCGACCACTGACGAGGCCTCGAACAGGCCGTCGCCGTGCTTTTCGGCGTTGAGCGGCTCCAGCCTGACAGTGCGCCCCTCCAGCAACTTGCGTTCGGGCCGCGGGCGCGGTTGCCAATTCTTGAGATTTTCCGACACCGAAAACTCCAATCCGTTTGACTTTTGCGGGCGGACGCTCACAAAAACGCACGCTCGCTGAAAGAACCACACGGACGGGAAAAATGCTCCACACGATTTCGGCCTTCGACCGCCTCGGCGAGGAAAATGCGTTCGCAGTGCTGGCGCGTGCCACTGCACTTGCCCACCAGGGCCGCGACATTGTCAATCTCGGCATCGGCCAGCCCGACTTCAAGACGCCGCAGCATATCGTCGAGGCCGCGATCAAGGCGCTACGCGATGGCCATCACGGCTATACGCCGGCCAACGGCCTGCTGGCGACGCGCGAAGCGGTGGTACGCCGCACGCTGGCCACCACTGGCGTCGAAGTCTCGCCGGAAGCGGTGATGATCCTGCCCGGCGGCAAGCCGACGATGTTCGCGGCGATCCTGATGTTTGGCGAGCCGGGTGCCGAAATTCTCTATCCCGATCCCGGCTTTCCGATCTATCGTTCGATGATCGAGTTCACCGGTGCTGCCCCCATTCCGGTGCCGATGCGCGAGGAGAACGGCTTTGCCTTTTCGGCCGCGGAGACGCTGGCGCTGATCACCCCCAAAACCAGGCTGCTGATCCTCAACTCGCCGGCCAATCCGACCGGCGGCGTCACGCCGCGCGCCGAGATCGAGAAGCTGGTCAAGGGCCTGGAAGCGCACCCGGATGTCGCCATCCTTTCCGACGAGATCTACGACGTGATGACCTATGACGGCGAGACGCATTGTTCGCTGCTCGCCTTCCCCGAAATCCGCGACCGGCTGATCGTGCTCAACGGCTGGTCGAAGACCTGGGCAATGACCGGCTGGCGCGTGGGCTGGTCGATCTGGCCGAACGGCGACAAGGGCGCGCATCTCTACGACAAGGTGCGCAAGCTGGCGGTCAATTGCTGGTCCTGCGTCAACGCGCCGAGCCAGTATGCCGGCATAGCCGCCATCGACGGCCCGCAGGACGATGTCGACACGATGATGCGCGCCTTCGACCGCCGCAGAAAGGTCGTGGTCGAGGGGTTGAATGCTTTGCCCGGCGTTTCCTGCATTACGCCGAAAGGCGCCTTCTATGCCTTCCCCAATGTTTCCAAGACCGGCTGGAAGGCAAAGAAGCTCGCCTCGGCGCTGCTCGAGGATGCCGGCGTGGCGCTGATCGGCGGCCCCGATTTCGGCATTCTCGGCGAAGGCTATGTCAGGCTATCCTACGCCAATTCCGAAGAGAACATCCTGCGCGCGCTGGAACGGATCGAGACGTTTCTGACGAAGTGAGGCCACGATCGACGAAAGGAGACGCCAGATGTTCTATGCCATTCTAGCCTATCACGAGGAAGAAGCGATTACGGCGCTGACGCCGGAGCAGGATTCGGCGCTGATGACCGATCTTCTCCAGATCAACGATCGGCTTTACCGGCAAGGCACCCTCGGACCGGCGGCGCGGCTCGGCGCGACACAAGACGCCTGCACCTTGCGCGGGCCAGGCACCGGAATGGTTGTTGACGGCCCCTTCGCCGAGACCAAGGAACAATTGCTGGGACTCTATGTTGTCGACTGCGCCAACCGTGACGCCGCTGTCGACATTGCGCGCGACCTTCGCCGCGTCAATCCGACCGCCGTCTACGAAATCCGCCCGATTTCGCTGTATCTTCCCGGCGTGCCGCTTCCCGTCACGCGGCCCTAATGCATGTCGCGCAAAAGTGTGCAGCGGTTTGTGATAACGACATGCATAAAAACAAGAATCTAAAAGCGCGTCGCATGAGGCCGGTCGCACGCGACGCGCTTTTAGGACCGGGCTGAGACTAGCCGCGGCCGACAAACGGCATCTTGGTCGCCATCACCGTCATGAACAGCACGTTGGCGTCGAGCGGCAGGCTGGCCATGTGAAGGACGGCATCGGCGACGCGCTCGACATCCATCACCGCTTCGGCGGCAATGGTGCCGTTGGCTTGCGGCACGCCGACCGTCATCGCTTGCGCCATGTCGGTCAGCGCGTTGCCGATGTCGATTTGACCGCAAGCAATGTCGAAGGGCCTGCCGTCCAGCGCCAGCGTCTTGGTCAGCCCGGTGATGGCGTGCTTGGTCGCCGTATAGGGCACCGAGCCCGGCCGTGGCGCATAGGCCGATACCGAGCCGTTGTTGATGATGCGGCCGCCCATCGGCTGCTGCCTGCGCATGGCGCCGAACGCGCCGCGAGCACACAGGAACGAGCCGGTGAGATTGACTCCGACAACGTCGTTCCACACTTCGACCGGGATGCCGTCGATCAATGTCGATTTGTAACTCGTGCCGGCATTGTTGAAGAGCAGGTCGACGCGCCCGAAGGCCGCAGCCACCGTCTCGAACAGATCGTCGACCTGATCGGCCTTGCTGATGTCGCAGGCGACCGCCAATGCCTTGGCCTGTGTCGGCCCGGCCGCGGCGATCGCATCCTCCAGCACCGGCTTGCGGCGACCGCAGAAGACCGTATTCCAGCCGGCCTTGAGCAGCGCCGTGGCGACGCTTTTGCCGATGCCCGTACCGGCGCCGGTGACGATGGCGGTTTTATAGTCGGTCATGGCTGTACTCCCTGAAAGGGATGAGGCATCGCAAATGACGGGAACCATGGCAAGCCGGCCCAAAGCCTGTGCTCGCAAAAAGGGCGGCCATTGGCGACCGCCCCTGATTCGAACCGGGCTTGGGAGGAGGAAAGCCGATCCGACTGCCTGAAATCATGCGCTCACCGGATTAACGAGAAGCTAACGCCAACGGCGCACCGGGTCTCCGCCGCCCTACCTTCAACCTACCAGCGCGAACCGGTCACCGGCTTGGCCGTGCTGCCCGCTGCCGGCACCTTCGCCACCGTCACTGTCGCCTCGACATGATCGACCAGCGCGTCCGGCAGGCCGAGACGGCCGGCAAGCAGGTCGAGATAGCCGCGTTCGGCCCGCGTGTCCGGATCGATGGCAAGACGCGAGGCGGTGTAGAGTTCCAGCTTTTGCGCATCGGTCTTGGCGCCGGCGATCAGCACATCCAGATCGAGCGGTGCCTCCAGTTCCGATATCAGGAATTTCTCCGCTTCGGCGCCGACGCCGGCGAGGCTGAGCTTGCCGGCGATCTTCTGCCGCTCTTCGTCATCGACGTGGCCGTCGGCCTTCGCCGCCGAGATCATCGCCCTGACCAGCGTCAGCGTGAATTCGTCTTCGCCCTGCGGCGCTTGCGACGGATGGAAGGCGGTATCGGCCGGCGGCGGCAGCAATTCCGGTTCGCCGGCAGCTTGAGTCTCGGCCGGCGCGTTGCCGTTCTTGTAGTTCTGGTAGGCCTTGTAGGCGAGGCCGCCGATCGCAGCCAACCCACCAAGCTTCACCGCCGCACCGGTGACCTGACGGCCTGGGCCGGTTCCGAGCAGCACCGCCGCCAGCGCGCCGGCAGCAAGCGGATTGTCCTTGGCCATCTGCACCGCCTGCCCCGCCTTGTCGCGGACGGTCGATCCGGTGCCGGGAACTTGCGAGCCGAGCAGATCGTCGAGGAGCTTCTTGGGATCGAACATCTATGCCTCCAGAATTGGCCCGGCCAAAGGCGCGCGGGCAGGTTTGCACGTCGAAGACCTAGGTCCCGCAGTTTGACATTACAATGACGCGGTGCATCCTTTGCCCGCTGCCACGCATGACCTCGCACCGACATCTGCTGGGATTTCACACGGAAATCAAAGTGCTGCAGCCTCCTTCCACCCAAAAACACTCGTCGCTCTGGACATTGGACGTGTCGAAACCGCCCTCGACTTCGAGTAATGTCGCAGCATGTCGCTTGCGAGGAGCCTGGCATGACCGATGAGACTGACCGCGAACCCGCACGCGATCCCCAGGAACTGGAGCGCCTGCTGATTTCACGGCAATGGCTCGGAGACATTGACGGCATGGCCGCGCTTTTTGAGCCGCATGCAATCATCGACAGCGGTGGCGGACAACTGACGTTCGGCCGCGAAGCCATCCAAACGCTGTTCGCGGAGATCACCGCAACCGGCCGCAAATTTCAGTCCGGAGATCAGCGTCCGGCTGTCATCAATGGCGACCTGGCGCTCACCTCGACCCGGCTTCCCGACGGCACGATCACCACCGAGGTCGCGCGTCGGCAGAACGACGGGACATGGCTGTGGGTCATCGATCGCTTCTCTGTTGCTTAACGTGAAGTTGCTTGACGTGCAGCTAACTTCCGATGTGACGATCGCCGCGCGCTTGCGCCAGCTCGACCTGGCGCTGGCGCTCAGCATAGCGGGCGCGATCCTCGTCCGAGCGGGCATCGAAGCAATGCGGGCATGAAACGCCGGTGGCGTATTCCGGCGATAGCCGGTCTTCTGCGGCTAGCGGATGCCGGCAGGCGCGGCAGAGTTCGGCCTCGCCTTCGACCAACCCGTGCGATACCGAAACGCGCTCGTCGAAAACGAAGCATTCGCCCTGCCAGAGGCTCTGTTCGGCGGGCACGTCTTCGAGATACTTCAGAATGCCGCCCTTGAGGTGGAAAACGTCCTCGAAGCCAAGCGACTTCACATAGGCCGTCGCCTTCTCGCAGCGTATGCCGCCGGTGCAGAACATGGCGACCTTGCGCCCCTCGAGCGCATGCCGATGCCGCTCGACCCAGGCTGGGAATTCGCGGAAGCTGGTGGTGGCGGGATCGACAGCGCCCTTGAAGGTGCCGAGCGACACCTCGTAGGCGTTGCGCGTATCGATGACGATGGTGCCTGCATCCGAGATCAATGCGTTCCAGTCGGCCGGCGCAACATAGCTGCCTGCACCTGCCGCCGGATCGATATTGTCCACGCCCATGGTGACGATCTCGCGCTTCAGCCGCACCTTCATGCGGTGGAACGGCATCGCTGCGGCGCTGCTGTATTTAATCTCGAGGCCGGCGAGACCTTCGATGGATTCGAGATGATGGATGAGCGCGGCGATTGCCGCTTCACTGCCGGCGACCGTGCCGTTGATGCCCTCACGCGCCAAAAGCAGCGTGCCTTTGATGCCGCATGCGCGGCAGAAGGCGGCGAGCGGCGCGCGCAGCGCCTCGAAGGTGTCGAGCCGGGCGAAGCGGTAAAGCGCGGCAACACGGAAGGCTTGGCTGGACAGTGTCATCTCCAAGCCACTAAACGCTCACGACAGCCGGATCAAGGCAGAGCCGGGAGCGGTCTGCCCGCGACGGGTTTCGAACACCACGCGTGACATCGCGACACGCCGCGTTTCGTGGACAGAAAAACCGCCTTCTGCTAACCGGTCGACTTGATCAACAGAGGAGAGACGACGAATGCCCAGCACGACCGAAAAGCTCCTGTCGCTCCTCAACGGCCAGCCGGTCATACCGGTGCTGAAGATCGCCAATCCCGCCGACGCGGTGCCGCTGGCCCGGGCGTTGGCCCGCGGCGGCCTGCCGGCGATCGAGATTACGCTGCGCACCGCCGACGCGCTGGAGGCGATCCGCCGGGTGGCGGGCGAGGTCGAAGACGCCGTCGTCGGCGCCGGCACCATCCTGGACGCCCGCCAGTTCGGCGAGGCGGCGGCCGCCGGTTCGAAGTTCATCGTCAGCCCCGGCATCACCCGCGAGCTTCTCGCGGCAGCCAAGGACAGCGAAGTGCCGTTGCTGCCCGGTGCCATCACGCCGGGAGAGGTCATGGCCGCGCGCGAAGCCGGCCTGCGCTTTCTGAAATTCTTCCCGGCCGAACAGTCGGGCGGCATCGCCTCGCTCAAGGCCTTCGCCTCGCCGCTCGCCGACGTGAAATTCTGCCCGACCGGCGGTATCACCGGCCAGAATGCCGCCGACTATCTCAGCCTGCCCAACGTCATCTGCGTCGGCGGTTCCTGGGTGGCGCCGGACGATCTGGTCAAGGCCGGCAAATGGGACGAGATCGAAGCCTTGGCGCGCGCCGCGAGCAAGCTCGGGCGCTAGCATCGCCGCCGATCTGGCCTGCTGCCGATCTGGTTCGCCGGCTGGTTCCCGCTCATGGGCTCGAACCACGATTCACGCCTTCAAAGGGCGCTGTCCTACCATTAGACGAAGCGGGAGAATGCTGACCTTGGTTAGCATCCCGGCACGAAGGAAGCCAGTGCCGGCGGTGGCGGCAGCCGCGCCGGTTGCCAGCGCGGCCTCTACGATATTTGCCCAGCTGTTATTCGGTCTGGAAGCGGGCCACCGACATGAACTTGACGGCTTTGCCGGTGAACCGGTTGGCGTCGGCCATCTCGTTGCCCGGCTGGAAGCCGACGGTATAGACCTCGCTCGGTGCCGTACGGACGAAGTCGTAAGCGTAGCGCGGCGCCGTTGTCGCGTCTGAAACGGTCGCGACATACTCGCCGCTGTGCAGCGCCCAACGGGCAGCCTGCGGCGCGGCAGCGACCACCACCGGCTTGGGGCCTGGTTTCAGGTCGCGGGCGGTGGCCCTGGGTTCCTTGCGTGTGGTCTTCACGCCCGCGCCGATGACGGCCGTCGGATCGGAGCCGGCCGGGCGGGCAACGATGGCCTTGCGCGGCGACGCCCCGTCGCTCGATGCGTCGTCGCTCGCCGGTTCCTCGAACACCGATGCTTGCTCGGAAAGCGAAGCGACCTTGTATTCGTCGGTCGCGCTGACCCGTTCCAGAACGGCCTTGACCTCGTCGGGCTGCGAACTGTCGGGCCGCGCCGACGGCAATACCGAGAATGCATCGGTGGCGGTGTTGCTCCGCTCGGCCGCACTCGCGAGCGCCAGCAACACTTGCTTGTCCTGCGGCGCAAGACCAGCCGACGAAAGATCGGCCGGCAGCGAATGATCGGGCCGCCAGCTCGGCACGGGAATGTTGTTTGCCGCGACCTGCACCGGGCCGGCCGTAGCCGACGCGTCTGCCATGCCGAACGGAACACTTGCCGACGCCACACTTGCCGGCGCTTGCGCGGTTGCCACCGCCTGTTCGGTGGATGCAGTCGCATCCGCCACGCCGAACGGAACGTTTTCAGGCGGCTGGGCACCGATGTCGGCCTTCGGGCGCGGAGCAAAATCGGGCAGCGGAATGCTGCGCGCCGGCAATGCCGCGATGATCGTCTCCGGCGTGTCGTTCTCCGGTTCCGGCGCAGGCGCCGGAGCATCGGCGACTTCCGGAATCTCGGCACGCTTGGCATCCCGAGGCGCCACGATGGCGATGCCAGGCAGATTGCTGCTCTTGGCCGACGGCGCCGGCTTCACGTTACGGGGCTTTGGCGCTGGCTCGGCCATCGCCACATCGGCGCTGTCGTCCGCCTCGTCGTCGCCGCCGCCGAAGAAGGCTGCCAGGAAGCCGCGGGATTTTTTGCCACCGCCGCTTGCGCTGGCCAGTTCGATGGCCGGCGCGCCGGCGCCCTTGCGGGCTTTGTAGGAGGCGAGCGCCTGTTGATAACCAGGCAGCGGCTTGCCGTCGCTCGGCACATGCAGCGTCTTGCCATTGGGGAACACGCGCGCCAATTCCTGGCGGCTGATGCCGGGCCAGTGGCGCACATTGCCGACGTCCATGTGCACGAAGGGCGAGCCGGAGCTGGGATAATACCCGACGCCGCCGCCCTGCATCCTGAGGCCGATGTCGCGCAGCTTCTTCAGCGGCACGCCGGGAATGTAGAAATCCATCGCCCTGCCGAGCATGTGCTGGCTCTTCTCGGCGACGCCCCTGCTGCGGCTGCGCAGCATCGAATTCGTCGACGGCGAACGATAACCGCAGACGACCTGGATATAGTCGGTGGCGCCGCTCTCACGATAGGCTTCCCAGACCAGGTCCAGCAGGCGCGGATCCATCTTGGTCGGCTCGTTGCGACGCCAGTCGCGCAGGATGATGTTGATCTTTCGCAAGCCCGCTTGATCGTAGCGGCCGTTGCGCTTGTAGACGATCTCCGCCTTTTCATGCGTGTGGAGATGATAGAGCTTCAGCGAACGTGTCTCGGCGCCGGCGCCGGTTGCCGCCGCTGCAAGGAACCCGACGGCAACAATCACCGCTGCCAGCCATCTCGGCCAGACGCTCATGTGATAATGCCGCCCGTTTTTGTGTCGTTCGATTCTGTTCAAATCAAAAGGCCTTGCAGGCTGCCGTTTTGTCCCCGGATTTGACCAAACGGATGCGTTAGATGTGCATCCGAATATCGATCCTAATGGTTAATCATCGCTTATTGAAGCCGAAATGCGGTAACACCGTGGCGATATCCCGCCAAAAATATTGCGCAGGATATCTTGGTAAACCGCTGGTTTAGATCATGTTTTGGCGCCAGCTCGAAACACGATCTGTTACCGTCCGCCTTAATACGTGAACATTGCGGCGAACACGTCATTACGAGACTCAGTTGCCTGGAATGATGTCCGGATGAGAACCGGCTTGGCCCTGTGACTCAGGAAGCGAGCCTCTCTACACGGCCGGTCTCCGGGTCGATGCCGTATTCCTTGAGCTTGCGGTAGAGCGTCGACCGGCCGATGCCGAGGCGGCGGGCGACCTCGCTCATCTGGCCGTTGTAGTGGTCGATGGCGAGCTTGATCATTTCGAGCTCGACATCGGCCAGCGCACGCACATTGCCGCGCTCGTCGAGCGCCCGCAGCGTGCCGAAGCGGGGTCTGGCCGGCGCGTTGGGCTCGGCCGCGGCGGCGCCGACGGCGGCCGGGACGTTATCACGCGGCAGGCTGCCCGAAGCCAATCCGGAAGCTGGCCACCCTGAAGCTGGCCCCCCTGACTCTGGCGAGGCGATATCCGCATCGAGATTGACCGTGCCCTCGACCTGCGCCCGGATCTGCGGGAACTCTTCTTCGGTCAGCATGTCGCCCTCGGCGAGCACCGAAGCCCGGAAGACGGCATTTTCGAGCTGCCTTATATTGCCCGGCCAGTCATAGGCCTGCAGCATGGCGAGCGCCGCAGCCGAGATGCCTCGCAGACGGTGGCGCGGATCGGCGGGCGCCACCTTCTCCATGAAGTGCTCGACCAGATGGGGAATGTCGTCGCGACGGTCGCGCAATGGCGGCACGAAGATCGGATAGACGTTCAGACGATAGAACAGATCCTCGCGGAACTTGCCGTCCTTTGCCTGCTGCAGCAGGTTGCGATGGGTTGCCGAGATCAGCCTGATGTCGACCCTGACGGTCGAGCGCCCGCCTACCGGATCGACCTCGCCGTCCTGTACGGCGCGCAACAGCTTGACCTGCACGTCGAGCGGCAGGTCGCCGATTTCGTCGAGGAACAGCGTGCCCGAATGCGCTTCGACGAACTTGCCGGTGTGTTTTTCGGTGGCGCCGGTGAACGAGCCCTTTTCGTGACCGAACAGGATCGATTCGACCAGATTGTCGGGGATGGCGCCGCAATTGACGGTGACGAAGGGTTTCGAGCGGCGGTCGCCGCTGCCCTGGATGGCGCGCGCCACCAGTTCCTTGCCGACGCCGGATTCACCCTCGATCAGGATCGGAATGTTGGACGCCGCCGCCTTGCGGCCGAGCCGGATCACCCGATCCATCGCCGGACTGTGAGTGATCATGTCCTTGAACGTCAGATGGCCGCCGCGCTGCCGTGACGAGCGCTTCACTTCGCCTTCGAGCGCTTCGACCTTGAGGGCATTGCCGATCGACGCCTGCAGCCTGTCGGGAGAGGCCGGCTTGACGACGAAGTCGAAGGCGCCGTGACGCATTGCCGAAACGACGGTTTCGATGCCGCCCTGGGCGGTCTGCACGATGACGGGGATGTGGATGCCGCGCTCGCGCATTGCCTTCAGCACGCCGATGCCATCGAGGCCCGGCATCATCAGGTCGAGGATGACCACCGAGACGTCGCGCGCATTGGGCCCGTCGACAACATCGAGACCGGCCTCGCCGCCATCGGCGACGATCGCGGTGTGGCCGAATTTCGTCACCGCTGCCTCGAGCAGCCTGCGCTGCACCGGATCGTCATCGACTATGAGTATGGAAGCTGCCATGACTGATCCGACCGTGCCCGCCCGAGAATGCGCCCTATGGATCATCTTGGCACAGGGTTCTAAATAAGCTTTCAAAAAACCCGGTGAATGAATTCCTTAGGATTTGACCGGCTTCTCGTTTCCTCGAATTTTCGTGTTTGGAAGGATCGGCAATGCGCATGGTTTTTGCTCGAAAGCTGGCGGCGGCGTCCAGTCAGGGCGTGGCGGAGCTTGGCGACCTGCCGGAATGGAATCTGGCCGATCTCTATTCGGGCATGGAAGCGCCCGAGTTGAAGCGCGACATCGCCAAGGCCGCCGCCGATGCCATCGCCTTCGAGAGCCGTTGGAAAGGCACGCTCGCCGCCGAGGCCGGGCGTGGCAGCGCCGGCAGGCTGGGCGAGGCGCTCCAGGCCTATGAAGCGCTGGAGGAGCTGATCGGCCGGATCGTCTCCTATGCCGGGCTTGTCTATGCCGGCAACACGTCGGATCCGCAGCGCGCCAAGCTCTATGGCGACATCCAGGAAAAGATGACCGATGCCAGCGCGCACCTGCTGTTTTTCGCGCTCGAGCTGAACCTCATCGACGATGGCGCGATCGAAAACGCACTCGCCGCCGATCCGGCCTTCGCCCACTACCGGCCCTGGGTGCTCGATCTGCGCAAGGACAAGCCATATCAGCTCGAAGACCGCATCGAGCAACTCTTCCACGAAAAGTCGATCACCGGGCGCGGGGCCTGGAACCGCCTGTTCGACGAGACGATGACCGATTTGCGCTTCGGCCTCGACGGCGAGGAGTTGACGCTTGAGCCGGCGCTCAATCGCCTGCAGGACGCCGACGGCGAGGTGCGCCGCCGGGCGTCCGAAGCGCTGGTCGCAACTTTCCGCAAGAATTTGCGCGTCTTCACGCTGATTACCAACACGCTGGCCAAGGACAAGGAGATCTCCGACCGCTGGCGGGGCTTCGAGGACATTGCCGATTCCCGCCATCTCGCCAACCGCGTCGAACGCAGCGTGGTGGACGCACTCGCCGCGGCGGTTCGCGACGCCTATCCGCGCCTGTCGCATCGCTATTATGCGATGAAGGCGCGCTGGCTCGGCATGGACGTGATGAACCATTGGGACCGAAACGCGCCCCTGCCGGAGACCCCGCAGGCGGTCATCGGCTGGGACGAGGCCAAGAACACCGTGCTTTCCGCCTATCAGCGCTTTTCACCCGACATGGCGGAGATCGCCAGAACTTTCTTCGACCGCAACTGGATCGATGCACCGGTGAGACCCGGCAAGTCGCCCGGTGCCTTCGCCCATCCGACCGTGCCTTCGGCGCATCCTTATGTGTTGCTCAACTACATGGGCAAGCCGCGCGACGTGATGACGCTGGCGCACGAGCTCGGCCACGGCGTGCACCAGGTGCTGGCCGGCGGCCAGGGCGCCCTGATGGCGTCGACGCCGCTGACGCTGGCCGAAACCGCATCGGTGTTCGGCGAAATGCTGACCTTTCGCTCGTTGCTCGAGCAGACCACCGACAAGCGCGAACGCAAGGCCATGCTCGCCCAGAAGGTCGAGGACATGATCAACACGGTCGTGCGCCAGGTCGCCTTCTACGAGTTCGAGCGCAAGGTGCATGCCGAGCGCAAGAGCGGCGAATTGACCTCCGACAAGCTCGGCCAATTCTGGCTGGAAGTGCAGGCGGAAAGCCTCGGGCCGGCGATCAAGCTACGCGAGGGGTACGAGGTTTTCTGGACCTATATCCCGCACTTCATCCACTCGCCTTTCTACGTCTATGCCTATGCATTCGGCGATTGCCTGGTGAACTCGCTCTACGCGGTCTACCAGAACGCCGAGCGCGGCTTTCAGGAGAAATATTTTGCCATGCTGCGCGCCGGCGGCACCAAGCATCATTCCGAGCTTCTGGCGCCGTTCGGCCTTGACGCGGCGGACCCTGCCTTCTGGCAGATCGGGCTTGGTGTGATCAGCGGACTGATCGACGAGCTGGAAGCACTGGACAAGTGATGCGCAACACTGGGTGATGCGCAACACCGGGTGACCGGGTTTTCCAGAACAGTTTAGCTGCAATGCATATTGACGATGGTTCTATTCTTGTCTTGGATATTTGTTCTTAAATAACTTTCCATGGAAGTTTTCCGTTAGATTCCCGTAAGCTGTATGATAGCGTCCGCCCTCAAGCTCAGCCGGGCACGAATGGATCCGGTCGGAAAGTCCCGACCGGTCATGGCGCGTCGGCGGATGCGACAACGGTTGTTGGCCAGGGGCAAACCGGTCGCCGACAGCTCGATCGAAGCCGGCTGTTCTGCAAATTGCGGAACCACCATCGAATGGTCCTTCGCCGAGGTCATGGCTCCACAGGCCAGGGCGGACGGATCGGACTGGAGAGAGAAAGACAATGGGCACTTTTTTCTACATGCTCCTGGCGTTCCTGGTAGGTGTGTTGGTTGGCTGGTTCATTTGGGGACGCCTGCGTGGCGAACTCGACAGTTTGCGCGGCGATCTCGACCGCACGCGCAGCGAACGCGACAGATTGCGGGCCGATAGCGACCGTCTGACCGGTGAGTTGGATGCATGCGGCCGCGCCCGCGCCGACCTCGAGCGGCGGCTGGGCGAGGCGCCGGCCGCCAAGGCGCCAACCGCGAAGGCGGCAACAGCCAAGGCGCCAGCCGCCAAGGCCGGCGCGACCAAGGCGGCGATGCAGGCACCGTCAACCCTGATGTCGACATCCGCGCCGGCCAAACCGGCGCCGAAGAAATCTGCAACGGCCAAGGCTGCGACCGCGCCACGCACAAGTGCGGCGAAAACGGCAACGCCGAAGCCGGCTGCATCGAAAGCGAGCGCCGCACCCAAGACTGCGCCAGCGGCAAAAAAGCCTGCGCCAGCGGCAAGCAAGGCTGCGCCGGCGGCAAAGAAAGCCGCGACCGGCAACGCAACGACCGCAGCGGCGGGCAAAGCCAACGATCTGCGTCGCCTGATCGGCATCGGCCCGACCAACGAGCGGCTGCTCAAAGGGCTTGGGGTCACGACCTATGCCCAGATCGCCGCCTGGACGCCCGACGATGTCAGGCGGATCGAGGCGACGTTGAATTTCGACGGCCGCATCGAACGTGAACGCTGGATCGAGCAGGCGAAACTGCTTGCCGCCGGCGACGAAAAGGAATTTGCGCGCCGCTTCCCGACCGCGGGGGAAGCCAGCAACACCTGATCCATCGCAGGCGGCATTTGGAACAAGGCGGCGCTCTCGGGCGCCGCTTTTGTTTTTGCCCCGCCGCGCCTTTGCGTCTTGAGACGCCGTTCCCTCGATTGCGCACGGTCGAGCCCCCATATAGATCGATCGCTGGTGACCGCAGCATCCGAGCCTTATGTCCCTGCCCCTGCCCTTTGCAATTTTCCGGAACGACGAGACCGCGCGTCAGCTCGTTTTCGACCGGCCGGCCGAGATCATCTCGGCGCATGGCGAGGCGGACTTCCTGCCGGCGCTTGAAGCCGCGCAGGCTGCACATGATGGCGGCAAATGGCTGGCCGGCTATTTCTCCTACGAGGCCGGCTACCTGCTCGAGCCCAAGCTCGTTCCGCTGCTGCCAGCCGGCCGCCGCGCCCCGCTTTTCTGCCTCGGCGTGTTCGACCCGCCGGTCGAAGAGACGGTCGCGCCAGGCGATCTGCCGGCTAGCAACGGCCCAATCTTCGACCCCAAGGCAGCCTGGTCCTCGGACGACTACGCCAAACGCTTTGCCGGGCTGCATGACCACATCCGCAAGGGCGACTGCTACCAGGGCAATCTGACCTTTCCGGTCCACGCGCAATGGTCGGGCGATCCGCTGGACGCCTTCAACGCGCTGACCGAACGCCAGCCGGTGAAGTATGGGGCGCTGGTCGCGCTTGGCGATCCGATCGTCTTGTCGCGTTCGCCGGAACTGTTCTTCGAGGTCGACGCGGAAGGCATGATCGAGACGCATCCGATGAAAGGCACTGCGCCGCGCGGCGCCACCAAGGCGGAGGACGATCGCCTGAAAGCGTTCTTGCGCAACGACGAGAAGAACCAGGCCGAGAACCGGATGATCGTCGATCTCCTGCGCAACGACATCTCACTGATCAGCGAGGTTGGCACGCTCGATGTGCCGGAGCTTTTCCGCATCGAGAGCTACCCGACGGTCCACCAGATGGTGAGCCGCGTGCGGGCGAAACTTTTGCCCGGCCTCGCCATCCGCCAGATTTTCGCCGCGCTGTTCCCCTGCGGTTCGATCACCGGCGCGCCGAAGATCCGTGCCATGGAGATCCTGCGCGAGCTGGAAGGTGGCCCGCGCGATGTCTATTGCGGCGCCATAGGCTGGATCGCCCCCGGCGGCCGGATGCGCTTTTCGGTGGCGATCCGCACCATCTCGCTCTTTGCCAATGGCGAGGCAGTCTACAATGTCGGCGGTGGCGTCGTCTTCGATTCGACAGCCGAAGAGGAGTACCAGGAGTGTCTGCTGAAAGCCCGTTTCGCGACGGGAACACTGCCGATCTCGAACTGATCGAAACAATGCGCTGGGAACCCGGCTCGGGTTTCCTCCGTTTCGACCGCCATCTCGCGCGGCTTTACGGCTCGGCAGACGAACTCGGCTTCGGCTGCGACCCGCAACGGGTCGGTGAAGCGCTGATGAATGCGGTCGGCCGCCAGCACATTGCGTTGCGCACTCGCCTCGTCCTGTCGCGCAAGGGCGATGTAGCGGTTTCGGTGCAGCCCTACGCGCCGCTCGCCGCAGACAAGGTCTGGACCGTGCAGCTGGCGCGCGTGCGGCTTGATTCGAGCGATATGCTGCTGCGCCACAAGACCAGCCGCCGACAAATCTATACGCGCGCCCGCGCTGAATATCTCGCCGGCCGGGCCGACGAGGTGCTGCTCGCCAATGAGCGCGGCGAAATCTGCGAGGGCACGATCACCAATGTCTTTGCCGAATTCGGCGACGGCGTGCTGGCCACGCCGCGGCTCGATTGCGGCCTGCTGCCTGGCGTCCTGCGCGGCGAACTGCTGGATCAAGGCCGCGCCCGCGAAGCAATCTACACATGGAGCGAACTGAAATCGGCCAAGGCGCTGTTCGTCGGCAACTCGCTGCGCGGATTGATCCCGGCGCGGCTGGGCTGAAGCATCGGGAGACAACAATGTTCGTGGTTTCGCTGAAGTATACGGTGCCGCTGACCGAGATCGACAGCCTGCAGCAAGCGCATGTCGAGTGGCTGAAGGCCTGTTATGCGGAAGGCATTTTTGTCGCCTCCGGGCCGAAGCGGCCGAGGACCGGCGGCATCATCATCGCGCGCGGTCCACGCGACGTGCTCGATGCCAGACTGGCGGACGATCCCTTCGCCAAGGCAGGCGCCGCCGATTACGAAATCACCGAATTCACGGCGAGAATGGCCGCTGCCGCACTGGAAGCCTACAAAGAAGCATGAGTTTCCGCCCACCGACCCACACACCCTATGACGGCTCGTCGAAACTGTTCACCATCGGGCTGAAGCCGCTCAATCTAGATAGATGGATCGAGATCGACGAATATCTGCTGCCCTATCTTGCCGAGAAACGCCGGCTTTATGCCGAAATTCCAGACAAGGTTTTTGTCGAGGAGCAAGCCACACGCGATGCCCAACGCGAAGTGCTCGATCTGCTCGGTGCGCATCTGGCGGCGAACTTTCCTGGGACCCACAGGCGTACCGACAACGGGATCGTGGTGATCGGCGGCACCGACAGTCTTGTAGGCTCAGGCACCGCAGCTTCTTTCAGCGATGCGCCGCTTGTCGCGGCCTCGTTGCTCGTCCAGGAGGATTTGATCCTGATGCGCCGCGACGAGAGCGGCTGGCGTCTGGCGGCCGGCTCGCTCTGCTTCCCCTCGTCATGGTCGCTGACCGAAAAATTCGGCAAGCCGCTGCAGCAGATCCACGCGCCGGTACCGGGTTTCGGTCCAGGCACACGCCCGGCCGATCTCATCAACCGCATGTTCGACGGCCTCCAGGGCCAAGCCGTCGAGCGCTACAACTGGTCGATCCAGGCGGGCGACGCGCTCTACCATCCGCTCTCCAATGTCGAACGCATCGACCGCGCCAGCAGTCGCCCGTCGAGATTCCCGGACGGTGACATCGACGCCCATGCCTTTATCCGCGTCGAGCGGCAGACGCTGAGAAAACTCCCCGTTTCGGGCGACGTACTCTTCACCATCCGCATCCATCTCGACCCGCTCGCCGTGCTGGAGCGCCACCGCGACCGTGCGGCGCTCGCAGCGTCCTTGGCCGAACAACTTCTGGCGCTGGACGAGGCCCAGCTCGACTACAAGGGGATGACCGCCGATCGTGACCGGCTGGTCGCGTGGCTTAGGGCGCTGGCGCTGTCCTAGAGCAGTTCATCGTTTCACGGAAACGCCGAACCGCTCCACCTCTTTGTTCTTGCGCAATTCCGGACGGAAAACCGTCTCACACTTTTCCCGGAATTGCCCTAAATCGCAGCCAGGCCCAGCAGCAGGATCGCCGACATCGCGGTAAAGACGGTGACGTTGACATCCCACCGCCAGCCCGCCGGTCCAAACGGCGGCCGGAACGGCGGGTAGCCGTTCTCGTCATACAGCACGCCACCATAGATCGACCGCGAGAGCATGGCCGCGAAGAATGCCCCATACATGGCCGCGGCCAATCCGCCGGCGAGATAGAGCCGCTCGGCTTCGAGTTGCCCCTTGATCCAGATGAGTCCGAGGGCAATCAGCGCCACCCCGGTATAGCTCAGCACCTGCCAGACGACGTGAAACCGGGCATGGGGAGTCCACAGTGGATTGGTGGCGTGGGTGGCGTTCAAGTCGGCTTTGATCGTCGCTACACCGTAACCCACGGTCGCGACGCTCAGCAGAATTCGAGCAAGCAGATGACTGTCATAAGCGAGTTCCATCGCATTTTCCTCCCCTCACGCCGGAACGGCTTGAATGGCGCCCTGAGCACAGAAGAGCTGCCCATCGGCCAGCCGCGCATAATTATGGACGATCCGGTTCTCGTGATCCTGCAACTGCACAATGAAGTTGCCGCTCTGCTCCGTCCAACTCGCGAGCACGAGATTCGGACGCACGCTGGTCAGGCCGACCTTGACCACCTCGTCGATTTCAGTGGTCCCGATCGACGCCTGGATATGCAATTCCTGCGGCGAAAGAAACGTCAGCCGCGGTACGAAGGGGCCGAAAACGCAGTCGAAAGTCTTGCCTACGAGCGAGGCTGGAAAAGCATCGGTTTCTGCCATCATCCTCTCCTTGGGCATTGGCCGCTGCGACCATGCCATGTGACGATTCTCGGTGTCTCAGTCGCAGAAACACCCTCAGTATATGCTCTTGGAGCGCTCCAAGGAGCACGATCCTCCTATTTTGGTTTTGAGTCAATAAAATTCTTGGAGCGCTCCAAAAAATGGTCTACCTCAGGGAAAACGAGTGAATCGCCAATGCCCACCCTAGCCGATGTCGGCAAGGCTGCCGGAGTTTCCCGGGGGACTGTCTCCAACGTCTTCAACCGGCCGGAGCTGGTCAGGCCCGAATTGCGCGAGCGCGTCGAAGCGGCCGCGCGAGCGCTCGGGTTTGGCGGCCCCGATCCGAAAGGACGATTGCTGCGGGACGGCAAGTTCAATGCCATCGGGTTCATGCCGCCTGGCGCCTACGCCATCTCCGAAGTGATGAGAAGCCCATACGGCCGCGAGCTGGTGCTCGGCGTTTCGCTCGCCTGCGACGAGGCTGGAACGACGCTCAGCCTTGTAAACGGCACCGACAACACGCGCTTCGCCAGCATCCGCGATGCCCTGGTTGACGGCTTTATCCTTGGTCACAGCGCCGACATTGGTCTCATAATTTCGGTCCAGAGACGCCGTCTGCCCTTCGTCATTCTCGAAAGCGACGCAGGTCCCGACATCAATTCGATAAAGATCGACGGCAGGAGTGGCGCGGTTGCTGCCGTCCGGCACTTGACCGGGCTGGGGCACCGGCATTTTGCCATCCTTTCGGTGCGCCGGTCTCCCGGCCCGCCGATTGTCCACATGCCCGGAAAGGCAACGCGCCCGCTTCTGGCCGGCTTCCCGCTCGACGATGAAAGGCTCGACGGTTTCAAACAGGGTTTGGCGGAGGCGAATTTGTCGATCGACGATGTCCCGATCATCGAGACGATCCCGGGCGAGCCATCTGCCGGAGCAGTGGTGTTCGACAGGGCGCCTGAAGCAACCGCGATCCTGACCATGTCGGACTGGCAGGCGATCACGATCCTGGACGAGGCGGTTCGCCGCGGCATAGACGTGCCGGGCCACGTGTCGGTCGTCGGCTTCGATGGCACCGCTGAATCCGCACGCACCACGCCTCCGATGACCACTGTCGCACAAGACGTGATCGGAAAAGGCCGGCTTGCCGCCCGAATGGTCCTTGACAATGAAGCCCCCCGCCAAGTCGTTCTGCCGGTAGAACTGGTGGTTCGAGCCTCCACAGCCGCGCCGAGGACAAAAACCCGCTGAAACGGGCGGATGCGCCATCCGCACCAGGGGTGGCGCTCGCCGCGTCTTTTCGCTGAGCAGCCTCAGGTGCGGGACGAGGCACAACTTGACTATAAGGGCCTGACAGCCGACCGTGACTGCTGGCGCAAGACAGCTGTAACTTGCGGCTTGGGGGAAAAATGATCCAGCATCTTAGCAGGCCGGTCACGTTAATGGCCGCGATCCTGGTACTGTCGACAGCAGCCGAGGCGGAGCCGGTGACTTATGCCGGCAAGCTTGGAAAGAGCGATATCGTCGTCGAATTCACCGGCGACCCCGCCGCGCCCGGCGGCCCGCTGGCCGGCCGCTATTTCTACCGCTCGAAGGGCGTCGACATCCCGCTGCAGGCCCGGTCTCAAAAGGGCAGCAAGTTCGAACTGGCCGAGGAGGAGGCATGCGGCGCCGACAATTGCGATGACGGAAAGGCTGCGCCGATTGCCGCCGTCTGGCGCCTGGCCTCATCCAGTAACGGCAAAACCCTTGAAGGCAGCTGGAACGGAAAGAGCGCGCTGCCGCTCAGATTGGAACGGGTCGCAAGTCGGCAGGTGACCGAGAACGAGCCCAGCAGCCCGCTCGATCTCTACGATTTCAGCTTCATGAAGTTCTTCGGCAATGACACGCCGCTCACCATGGAAACGTCCCCTTATGACTATCTGCGGGTGGACACTCAGCTCGATAACGGCAAGACGACTGGTTGGCCGGACGCAACCTACCGCTATGTCGTCGACCCCCGCACCAAATTTGCCACGCCGCGCATTGTCGAACTGTCCGGCGACGTTCCAATCGAGGCCGCGAACGCTCTGCTGCAAGACAGGCACTGGCGCGCCAACATCGGCGCACTGGGCTGCGTGGCGGCGCAGTATGCCGGTTTCAACGAAGGCGGGCCGATTGACGGTGTGAACGGCGGCACACTCGGCGGCTATGAGGACAGCACATTCGAAGTGACCTCGCTGACTCCGCGGCTGATGAGCTGGCGGGAGTCCGGCAGCATCTTCTGCGGCGGAGCGCATCCGACCAACTATTCGGACGCCTACATCATGGATGTGCGGCGCGGCGTCCTGCTCGGCCTTCAGGACATTTTCTTGGATACGATAGATGGCAAGCCCGGTCCTTCCCTCGCCTCCTTCGTCAAGCAGCGGCGCAAGAAACCGAGCGATCAGACCGATATTGATCACGAAGCCGAATGCGGCATCGACGATCTGATCGACGAAAATTTGGCTGCCAGCCTCTGGCGCGAGGGCGACAAGCAGGTTCTGGTGTTCGGGCTCCAGACCCTGCCGCATGCCATCCAGGCCTGCGCCGACGATCTGCTGGAACTGCCGGTCTCCGAGGCACGTGCCCTCTTCAAGCCGGAGTTTGCAAGTCTGGTCGAGCCGTAGCCGGGATGGCGCGGCGTAACGCCGGCCGTCCGATTTTCGCTTTATTGTGACAATGATCTATGGTTTGTCGCGCCGCGGCCAAGCCGCTGTTCCGAAGCGTTTTTTGAGGGAGTAATCGATAAATGGTGAATGAAAACTGGCCCGTTTACGGTGAGATCACCGGCCCTGTGGTGATGATCGGCTTCGGCTCGATCGGACGGGGAACGCTGCCGCTGATCGAGCGCCATTTCAAATTCGACAAGTCGCGCATGACGGTCATCGACCCGCGCGACACCGACCGCAAATTGCTCGACGAGCGCGGCATCACCTTCATGCAGGACGCGGTGACCAAGAAGAACTACAAGAAGCTGCTGACACCGCTTTTGACCAATGGCGGCGGCCGGGGCTTTTGCGTCAACCTGTCGGTCGACACTTCCTCGCTCGAACTCATGAAGCTCTGCCGCAAGCTTGGCGTCCTCTATATCGACACGGTGGTCGAGCCCTGGCTCGGCTTTTATTTCGACGAAAAGGCCGACAATGCCTCACGCACCAACTATGCGCTGCGCGAGACGGTGCGTACTGAAATCGCGAAGAACCCAGGCGGCACCACGGCGATCTCGTGCTGCGGCGCCAATCCGGGCATGGTCTCGTGGTTCGTCAAGCAGGCGCTGGTCAACCTCGCCACAGATCTTGGCCTCGATTTCTCGGAGCCCGCGCAGCACGATCGCGAAGGCTGGGCCAGGCTGATGAAGAAAGCCGGCGTCAAGGGCATCCATATCGCCGAGCGCGACACCCAGCGCACCAAGAAACCCAAGCCGATGAACGTGTTCTGGAACACCTGGTCGGTCGAAGGCTTCATTTCGGAAGGCCTGCAGCCGGCCGAACTCGGTTGGGGCACGCATGAGACGTGGATGCCGAAGAACGCCAAAAAACACAAGAACGGCTCGAAGGCCGCGATCTTTCTGGAGCAGCCCGGCGCCAACACGCGCGTGCGCACATGGTGCCCGACGCCCGGTCAGCAATACGGCTTCCTGGTGACGCATAATGAGGCGATTTCAATTGCCGATTTCTTCACCTTGCGCGGCAAGAAGGGCAAGGTGCAGTACCGGCCGACCTGCCATTACGCCTATCATCCCTGCAACGACGCCGTGCTGTCACTGCACGAGATGTTCGGTGCCGCCGGCGAGGCTCAGCCCGTGCATCACGTGCTCGACGAAAACGAACTGGTCGATGGCATCGACGAACTCGGCGTGCTGCTCTACGGTCACGCCAAGAACGCCTACTGGTACGGCTCGCAGTTGTCGCTGGCCGAGGCGCGCAAGCTGGCGCCCTACCAGAACGCCACCGGCATGCAGGTCACGTCGGCGGTGCTGGCCGGCATGGTTTGGGCGCTGGAAAATCCCGAGGCCGGCATCGTCGAAGCCGACGAGATGGATTACAAGCGCTGCCTCGACGTGCAGAACCCATATCTCGGGCCGGTCAGGAGCTATTATACCGACTGGACACCGCTCGACAATCGACCTGGTCTGTTTTCCGAGGACCTCGACACCAAAGACCCGTGGCAATTCCGCAACATCCTCGTTCGATAGCAGCGTTGCGTCGACACTCCGCCAGCTTGCAATCGCCCGGAAATCGGGCGATTGAAGAGGAGCGGCCTAGAGCGACGTGCGTCCATTTGGACGCACAAAGTACGCTCTAGCACTTTGAATGTGAGCATCGTGCTTTCCGAAAATCGGATCGATTTTCGGGCCGATGCGAGAGGAGAGGATTTTGAAGATGACGATCGCGCAAAGACTGCTTTCGGCTGGCATTGCCGCGGCCGCTACGGTCGCGTTGGCGGCCTGCACCACAACCGGCCCAGGCGAGCCGCCGGTGATCACGGCCAAAGGGGTTGAAGGCTCCTGGATCGACGCGCAGGGCACGGGCTTGTCCACCTTCAAGGGCGGCAGCTTCGCGACCGTCGCAACCGACACCGGCCAGAAGCTTGCCGATGGCAGCTACACCATGACCGGCGGCACCTCGGTCGAGATCCATGGCACTTCGCTGATCCGCCAGACGCCGATCAGCTTCAACTGCCTGATGGTCTCCACAAGCCAGCTCAATTGCACCAGCGCGAGCGGGCAGAATTTTGTGCTGACCAGGCGCACCTGAAATCCGATTCCGAATTGACTTTGCAAAAGGGCGGCGGCTTGAAGCCGCCGCTTTTTACGCCGGCAAAGCCTTTTTACGCCGGCAAAGCTGATGCCGATTTCCGCTTGCATCGACTGAAACGCGATGTGAACATGGCCCGAGAGGGCTGTTACATCCCAGTCAAACAAGAGCTTTAAACGCGTCTGCGCATGACCCCGAAAATCGGAGTCGATTTTCGGAAAGGATCATGCGCAAAATAAAATTGGTACTTTGCGCGTCCCAAATGACGCGCGGCGCTGTACTCAAGTTATCCGGGAGACGAGAATGAAGAAGATCGCTGCCATCGCCGCGCTGTCGGCATCGGCGCTTGGCCTGTCGGCAGGCGTATCCTTTGCCGACTACACGCTGAACATCCTGCACATCAACGACTGGCACAGCCGCATCGAGAGCAACAACAAGTATGAATCGACCTGCTCGGCCGAGGAGGAGACCAAGGGCGAATGCGTCGGCGGCGCCGGCCGCCTGGTCACCGCGATCGCGCAGGAGCGCAAGAAGCTGCAAGGCCAGAACGTGCTGCTGCTCAGCGCCGGCGACAATTTCCAGGGCTCGCTCTTCTACACGACCTACAAGGGCAAGACCGAAGGCGAATTCCTCAACCAGATGAAATTCGATGCCGAGGTGGTCGGCAACCATGAGTTCGACGATGGCGAGTCGGCGCTGGCGCCGTTCCTCGACATGATCCAGTTTCCGGTGCTCGGCGCCAATGTGAAGGCCAATGCGCAATCCAAGCTCGGCGACCGCGTCAAGCCGTCGATCGTGGTCGAGGTCGGCGGCCAGAAGATCGGCATCGTCGGCGCGGTCACCAACGACACGCCGGAGCTTGCCACGCCTGGCCCGAACATCGCCATCGAGGACGACGTCAAGTCGATCACCGCCGAGGTCGAGAAACTGAAGCGAGAGGGCGTCAACAAGATCATCGCGGTCACCCATATCGGCTACAAACGAGAACGCGACGTGATCGCCAAGATCCCGGGCGTCGACGTGGTGGTCGGCGGCCACAGCCACTCGCTGCTGTCCAACACCGACCCCAAGGCGGAAGGCCCTTATCCGACGATGGTCGACAATCCGGACGGCTACAAAGTGCCGGTCGTGCAGGCGGCGTCCTATTCGAAATATCTCGGCGAGTTCAAGGTCGTCTTCGACGACAATGGCGTCGTCAAAGAGGCAAGCGGCGATCCCATTCATCTCGACAAATCGATCACGCCCGACCCCGCCGTGCTTGCCCGCATCAAGGAACTCGGCGCCCCGATCGAGGCTTTGAAGAACAAGGAAGTCGCCGAGACCACCAAGGCGATCGACGGCAGCCGCGAAAA
Source organism: Mesorhizobium sp. M0028 (assembly GCF_040323855.1). NCBI lineage: Bacteria > Pseudomonadati > Pseudomonadota > Alphaproteobacteria > Hyphomicrobiales > Phyllobacteriaceae > Mesorhizobium > Mesorhizobium sp. M0028. The sequence goes on along the minus strand of NZ_JAMYVG010000009.1, from coordinate 91,440 downwards.
CTGCCGCGCCCGCGAATGCGAGATGGGCAATCTGGTCTCCGACGCCGTCCTCGACCGGGTCAAGGGCCAAGGTGTCGAGATCGTCATCTCGAATGGCGGCGGCTTGCGCGCCTCGATCGACCAAGGCACCGTCACCATGGGCGAGGTTCTCACTGTGCTGCCGTTTCAGAACACGCTGGCGACCTTCCAGATCACCGGCAAGGATCTGGTTGCCGGCCTGGAAAGCGGCCTCAGTCAGGTCGAGGACGGCGCCGGGCGCTTCCCGCAGGTTGCCGGCCTGAAATATGCGTTCGACAAATCGGCGCCGCCTAATGGACGCGTCAAATCGGTCGAGGTCATGGAAGGCGGCGCCTGGACGCCGATCAAACCGGACAAGGACTATCTGGTCGCCACCAACAACTATGTCCGCCAGGGCGGTGACGGCTACAAGGTATTCGCCGAGAAGGCCAAGAACGCCTATGACTACGGCCCGGGGCTGGAACAGGTCGTCGCCGATTACCTCGGCGCGCACCGGCCCTATACGCCGAAGCTCGACGGCCGCATCACCGAGATCGCCGCGACCGGAGCCCCGGCCGCGGAACCAGCCAACCCGGCCGAACCGCCAAAACCTGCTGAGGCAGCGCCGATAAAGCCTGCTGAGCCGGCAATGCCCGAAATGCCGGCCGGCTCCGGCGACATTTCCAAAACACCACCGGCCGTCCCGGCTGAAACCGCGCCGGCGGCCCCCGCACCCGCCGAGCCGGCCCAGCCGGCGGCACCTGCGGCTCCGGCCACACCGGCTCCGGCCACCCCTGCTCCGGCTGTACCGGCCAAACCGGCCGAGACGGCGCCTGCCCCGAGTCAGCCGGCCCCGAGTGAACCGGCCCCAAGTGAGCCGGCAAAACCTGCCGAGCCCGCCAAGCCGGCTGAGCCGGCACCGGCCGAAAGCAGCCATGTAATCGTCGCCGGCGATACCTATTGGGATCTCGCGGTGAAGGCCTATGGCGACGGTACCAAATGGAAAATGATCTTCGATGCCAACAAAGCCTACGAGCCACGCCGGCTGCCGGTCGGCGCAACCTTGACTATCCCGGCGGCCTCGAAGTAATCCGGCCGCAGGAACGCAATGCACCCGCCCGGCAAACCGGGCGGGTGCTGCATTTCTGGGATAAGGTGCGGCCAGACGCTGCATTTGAAAACCGGCGCGGCATCGCTACCTTCGCCGCGGCACCGCTGGTTTCGCGGTGTTGGAGAACCCCATGACGCTTGCCAACCCTGCTGAAAGCAAAGCCGAAACGACCGCCGGCGCGCTCCCGGCAGGACACCCTCCGGTCGGGACAGGCAAGGTCGGTGTCATGCTGATCAATCTCGGCACCCCGGACGGCACCGACTTCAAGCCGATGTGGCGCTATCTCAGGGAATTTCTGTCCGATCCGCGCGTCATCGAACTCAACAAGGCGGTCTGGTATCCGATCCTCTACGGCCTGGTCCTCACCACCCGGCCGAAGAAGTCGGGCGCCAACTATGCCAGGATATGGAACCGGGAGCGCAACGAGTCGCCGCTGCGCACCTATACCCGTGCCCAGTCCGAGAAACTCGGGCTTGCGCTCGGCGATTTATCCCATGTGATCGTCGATTGGGCGATGCGCTACGGCAACCCTTCGACCGAGAGCGTGGCCAACAGACTGGTCGAGCAAGGCTGCGACCGCATCCTGTCTTTCCCGCTCTATCCGCAATATTCGGCGACGACGACTGCGACCGCCAACGACCAGTTGTTTCGCGCGCTGATGAAGATGCGCCGCGCCCCAGCCATTCGCAGCGTGCCCCCCTATTACAACGAGCCGGCCTATATCGAGGGGCTCGCCCGTTCGATCGAAGGGCATCTGGCGAGCCTCGACTTCGATCCGGAAATCGTCATCGCCTCCTATCACGGTATTCCGAAATCCTACTCCGACAAGGGCGATCCCTACCAGGCGCATTGCCTGGAGACGACGCGGCTGCTGCGCGAAAAGCTCGGCTGGGATGAGAACAAGCTGATCACCACCTTCCAGTCGCGCTTCGGCGCGCAGGAATGGCTGCAACCCTACACCGACAAGACAGTCGAAAGACTGGGGCGCGAAGGCGTGAAATCGGTCGCCATCGTCAATCCGGGCTTTTCCGTCGATTGCATCGAGACGCTGGACGAGATCGGCAGGGAAGCGGCCGAGACCTTCCACCATGCCGGCGGCGAAAAGTTCGCGCACATCCCTTGCCTCAACGACAGTGCAGAGGGCATGGCGGTGATCGAGGCAATGGTGCGGCGCGAGCTGTCCGGCTGGGCTTGAATGGATCCCGCCGTCCATGCACCCGCAATCCGTGATCACCTGATTGTAACATTGCTGAAACACACTTAAGTGTTTGGTGGAATCGGCCGCGTGGCAATGTCCAACATGGCCTTTGAGGGGAGAGCCAAAATGGGTTTCAGTGGTTTCGATATTGCGCTTCTTGTTCTTGTCGCCCTTGTCGTGCTGGTGCTTTTCAAGGGCATCCGGACAATTCCGCAAGGCTACAATTATACCGTCGAACGCTTTGGCCGTTACACCAAGACATTGAGCCCGGGCCTCAACCTCATCGTGCCCTTCGTCGACCGTATCGGCGCCAAGATGAACATGATGGAGCAGGTGCTCGACGTTCCGACCCAGGAGATCATCACCCGCGACAACGCCACCGTGGCCGTCGACGGCGTTGCCTTCTATCAGGTGCTCAACGCGGCGCAGGCCGCCTACCAGGTCGCCGGCCTGCAGAACGCTATCCTCAATTTGACGATGACCAACATCCGCACCGTGATGGGCTCGATGGACCTCGACGAGCTGTTGTCAAACCGTGATGCCATCAACGAGCGCCTGCTGCGCGTCGTTGATGAGGCCGCGCACCCCTGGGGTATCAAGATCACCCGTGTCGAGATCAAGGACATCAATCCACCGGCCAATCTCGTCGAATCGATGGGCCGCCAGATGATGGCCGAGCGCAACAAGCGCGCCCAGATCCTCGCCGCCGAAGGCCTCAAGCAATCGCAGATCCTAGAGGCCGAGGGCCGCAAGGAAGCCGCCTTCCGCGATGCCGAGGCGCGCGAGCGCTCGGCCGAGGCTGAAGCACGCGCCACGCAGGTGGTATCGGAGGCGATTTCCAAGGGTGACGTGCAGGCGCTCAACTACTTTGTCGCGCTGAAATACACAGAAGCGCTGACCAGGATCGGTGCAGCGACAAACAGCAAACTCGTGCTGATGCCGATAGAGGCTTCCTCACTGATCGGCACGCTCGGCGGCATTGGTGAAATCGCCAGGGAAGTTTTCAAGGGCGAAGGCACCGCCAGTCCAGCACGACAGGCCCGCCCGCCCGTGGTTCGTCCCAGCGAGACCTGAGGCCATGTTCGATCGCATCATTTCCGAACTCGGTCCGTGGAGCTGGATGGTCCTCGGCTTCGTCCTGCTGGTGATGGAGGTCGTCGCGCCGGGCATTTTCATGCTGTGGATCGGCATTGCCGCGCTGTTGATCGGCGTCGTCTCGCTGCTCATCTGGGACGCCGGTTTCTGGAGCTGGCAGGTCCAGGTCCTCGCCTTCCTCGCGCTGTCGCTGGTCTCGGCCTATGTCGGCAAGCGGCTGGTGGGCGGGCGGCATGAGGAAACCGACCAGCCGCTGCTCAACCGGCGCGGCGCCCAGATGGTCGGCCGGACGGCGACCCTTGCCGAGCCGATCAAGGATGGGCGCGGCCGCATCAAGCTCGGCGACACGTTGTGGCGCGTCTCCGGCCCTGACCTGCCGGCCGGCACGCAGGTGCGCGTGACCGGTGCCGCCGACACCGACCTGGAACTGACGGTCGAGGCAGTCTAGAAGCCCGCTAGGCAGCACCGATGCGCAGCAGGTCGTGCAGATGGACGAGCCCGATCGGCCGTCTGCCTTCGACCACCATCAGGCTGGTAATGGCAGAATCGTTGATCGTCTGCAGCGCCGTCGCAACCAGTGTGTCGGGCGCCGCCATTTTTGGCTCTCTGGTCATCACCTGATCGACGCTCATGGCCAGAAGATCGCTGCCGATATGGCGCCTGATGTCGCCATCGGTGATGATGCCGATCAGCTTGCCGTCCGCCGAAGTGACCGCCACGCAGCCAAACCCCTTGCGCGACAATTCGAGGATCGCCTCGCGCATGCCGGTGCCGGACGACACCAGAGGCAGCCTGTCGCCGACATGCATGATCTCGCGGATCTGCGTCAGGTTGGCTCCGAGCTGGCCGCCGGGATGGAACGTTCGGAAATGGTCCGGGGTGAAGCCGCGCGCCTCGAGCAACGCGATGGCCAGCGCATCGCCCATCACCATTTGCAGCAGCGTCGAGGTCGTCGGCGCAAGGCCGTGCGGACAGGCTTCCGGGGCTCGCGGCAGCAGAAGCACCACGTCGGCTGCACGCGCCAGAGCCGATTTTTCGCCGGCGGTGACCGCGACCAGCGGGATCGAGAAGCGCCTGGAATAGGCGATGATGCCCTTGAGCTCGAGGCTTTCCCCCGACCACGACAGGGCGATGATGGCGTCGTTCCGAGCGATCATGCCGAGGTCGCCGTGATTGGCTTCGGCAGGGTGGACGAAGAAGGCCGGCGTGCCGGTCGAAGCGAGCGTTGCGGCGATCTTCGAGCCGATATGGCCGCTTTTGCCGACCCCGGTGACGATGACGCGGCCATCGATCTGCGACACCATGTCGACCGCCCGTGCGAACGGCTCGGCCAGCCCGTTTTCGAGCGCGTCTGCCAGTGCCGCGACGCCGGCCTGCTCTGTCGCCACCGTTCTCAGCGCCGAGGCAATCGCGGCCTGCTCGTCGAGCGGCTTCCTGTCTGGGGATTTCACGTCCATGGACGATGCGATTAGCGCTTCGGCGCGCGCCTGTCCAACGGAATTGCCGCCCAGAACACCTTGGCGGGCGATCCCTCAACGCTCCGTTAACCATCCCCATTTACGGTTTCGTAAGTATGGCGCGCGTGCGCCGCGCAAGCAGTGGTGCCGATGTCCGGGTTTCAGCCTCAAAACAAAATAGGACGAAAGGGCAACGCGGTTTGCGCTTTGCTGCTGGCAACCAGTGTCCTTGCGTTGTCGCGTCCGGCACTGCTTTGCGCCCAGGAAATCGAGCTGCGCGGTGAGGTTTCGGAATCGACAATCCTGGACGACCAGCAGTACAGGATCAGGCAGTTGGGCATGGCTGCTGCAACCGCCAACGACGATACGCCGCTGCCTACCTATCGTCCGGCCAGCCCGGGGGCCTTGCCTGACGACGGCACGGGCGAGGCGGCGGCCACAACCGGCGGCACTTTCGATCCACCAGCGGCCAGCGACGACCCGTTTGCCGACCCTGCTGCGCCGCCACGACGGCGGCCGAGCGCAACGCAACGCGCCGTCGAAGAAGGCAAGGCCAAAGATGAGGCCGTGGACAACAAGAAGCGCAAGAGAGGCGCCACTGCGACTGCAGCGACGCCGACGACCGACGACACCGACACCGCCGCCATAGACGAGCAGGATACGGCCAACCGCCGTGCGGTGACCATCGATTCCGCCGAAAGGCTCAAGCTCGACCCCGGCGCCGAGCGCACCGAAGCCATCGAAGGCCAGGACAAGAAGAACGAGGACGACCCGTTCGCCGCCACCGGCATCCAGCTCGGCTCCTTCGTGATCCGGCCGACGCTCGAGCAAGGCCTGACGTATTCAACAAACGCAGATTCGAGCAGCCTCGGCAAGCCGGCATTGCTGTCGGAAACGACGCTGCGCTTCAACGCCGTCTCCGACTGGCGGGAGAATTCGGCGACGATTGAGGGCTATGGCATCTTCCGCGAGACGTTGTCCGGCTATGACGTTCACGAGGCGCAAGGCCGCGTCGACGGCACGCTCAACATCGATCTCGACAATGATCTGCGCGCCATCGCCAAACTTGGCTACGAGGCCGTGCCCGAATCGGCCTCGGCGCCGGACGCCATCGTCGGCGCCGTTGGGCAGCCGGTGCGCCAGACCGTGAGCGGCAGCCTCGCCGTCGAGAAGGATGCGGGAAAGATGCGCTTCGCGCTGACCGGCGCGGTCGAGCACGACATCTTTGGTGACGCCAAGCTTTCGTCGGGGGGATCGCTGTCGCAGAAGGGCCGCGACTCGACGCTCTATACGGCCATTTTGCGCACCGGCTACGAGATCTCGCCTGCCATCACTCCGTTCACCGAAATCGAGGTCGGCCGGCGCGCTTATGATTTGCGCGTCGATCCAAACGGCTTCCAGCGCTCCTCGACGCGGCTTGGCGCACGGGCCGGCGTCGAGCTCGATCTCCGCGAGAAGCTTACCGGCGAGTTCTCGCTCGGCTGGTTGCGCGAAGCTATCGACGACAACGCCCTGCCGGCGATTTCGGGCGCGACGGTTAATGCCGATCTCAAATGGTCGCCGGAACGCGGCACCACGATCGGCCTCACCGCACAGACGACCGCCGAGAACACGACGAACGCGGGCGAAAGCGGCGACATGCTCTATTCCAGCAGCCTCACCGGCGAGCGGCAAATCCGCGCCAACCTGACCGGAAATGCCGCTCTCGGCGTTGAATGGCGCGACTATACCGGCTCCGACGATCATGATTTGACGCTGAGCGCCGAGGCTGGGCTGACATGGTGGCTGAACCGCTATGCCGGGCTCACCACCCGCGTCAGGACTGAAAAACTGACCAGCAACCTGGTTGGACGCGACTACACGGCCAACAGTATCTTCGTCGGCTTGAAGTTGCAGCGCTAATGCATGTCGCGCAGAAGTGTGCAGCGGTTTTGCGATAACGACATGCATAAAACAAGAACCTAAAGCGCATCGCATAAGGCTGGTCGAATGCGGCGCACTTTAGCCAGTCAGCGCGAACCGGTGTTGAAGCTAGAAGGCTACGCCGCGGCGTTCTGACGGCGCGAGTTCGTCGAGAAGCGTGCGAATGACACCGGCCATGCTTGCATTCATGTCGCTGCGCCACAGTGCGAAGGCAACGTTGGCCTCGACGAAGCCTTCGGGCGAGCCGCAGTCGAACGTCCGCCCGCGGTAGTGGTAGCCGTAGAAGGGCTGTTGCTTCTGCAGCTTCAGCATTGCATCGGTGAGCTGGATCTCGTTGCCGGCGCCTTTTTCCTGGCCTTCGAGTATCTTGAATATCTCCGGCTGCAGGATATAGCGCCCGTTGATGAAGAGGTTCGACGGCGCGGTGCCGGTCTTCGGCTTTTCCACCATGCCGGTGATGCTGAAACCGTGATGGGCGTCCTCGCCGCGGCCGACAATGCCGTATTTGTGCGCCTCGGCGGGATCGCATTCCTGCACGGCGACGATGTTGTTGCCGGTCTCGGCGTAAAGCTCGACCATGTCCTTCATGCAGCTTTTTTCCGACTGCATGATCATGTCGGGCAACAGCAGCGCAAAGGGCTCGTCGCCGACAAGCTCGCGCGCGCACCAGACGGCGTGGCCAAGGCCGAGCGGCACCTGCTGGCGGGTGAAGCTGGTCTGCCCCGGCGCCGGCTGCAGCCGCTGCAGGCGGGCGAGCTGATCATCCTTGCCACGCTGCGCAAGCGTGTCGTAGAGCTCGAACTGGACATCGAAGTGATCCTCGATGACCGCCTTGTTGCGGCCGGTCACGAAGATGAAATGCTCGATCCCGGCTTCGCGCGCCTCATCGACCACATACTGGATGACCGGCCTGTCGACGACCGTCAGCATTTCCTTGGGAATGGCCTTGGTGGCGGGGAGAAAGCGCGTGCCGAGACCGGCAACCGGGAATACTGCCTTGCGAACTCTCTTCATGTGCCAATTATCCATTTGCATGCCGGTTCGGCAATCCCGATTCGAGACATTTTCATGCCGAAATCGAGCATTACTGAACGACGGGACAGAAATCTCAGCTGGTAAAGCGTCGACGCATCTTTTCATCCCGGACGGCACCTATGGTAAACCAAATGCTAACCGGGTTCGGCGATGAATAGTCTTCCTGAGATAAAGAAGGAGGAAAAGATGTCCGTTCGCAACGTCGCAAGGCGCTTCACCAGCGTCCTGACGGCCGCCAGCCTCTCGCTTGCCTTGCTCATGCCCAGCGGGCCGGCTTTTGCCGATGCCGGCTTCCGCCAATGGGTCGCCAGCTTCCGTGCTACCGCCGTGGCGAGCGGCGTTTCCGGCTCCGTCTACGACCAGGCATTCAAGGGCATCAGCGATGCTGATCCGATGGTGCTGGAAAAGGCCCGTACTCAACCCGAATTCACCGCACCCGCCTGGGATTATTTCGACAACCGCGTCCATGACCAGTCGGTCGCCGTCGGCCAGCAGATGGCAAGGAAATGGAAGCCGTGGCTGGACAGGATCGAGGCAAGATACGGCGTCGACCGCTACATCCTGCTGGCCATCTGGTCGATGGAGTCGAACTACGGCGAAACCCTCAAGCGCGATGACATCATGCGCAATGTCGTGCGCTCGCTGGCGACGCTTGGTTATGCCGACCCGAAGCGCGCGAAATTTGCCCGCACCCAGCTGATCGCGGCGCTGAAGATCCTGCAGACCGGCGACATCGACGAAAGCCATCTCAGCGGCTCTTGGGCCGGCGCGATGGGTCATACCCAGTTCATCCCCACCAGCTACCTGTCCTATGCGGTCGATATGGACGGCAACGGCAAGCGCGACATCTGGAATTCGATTCCCGACGCACTGGCGACAGCCGCCAATTTGCTGAGGAAGAACGGCTGGCAGGCAGGCAAGACCTGGGGTTATGAGGTCAGCCTTCCGGACGGCAAGAAGCTGCCCGGGGGCTCGAAGTCGCTGTCGCAATGGCAGGCGCTTGGCGTCACCCGTGCCAACGGCAAGCCATTCAAGAACGGTGGGGACAAGGCGACGTTGAAGCTGCCCGGTGGCCGGGGCGGGCCGGCTTTCCTGATGATCAAGAATTTCTCGGTCATCAAGCGCTACAACAATGCCGACAAATATGCGCTCGCCGTGGGCCTTCTTGCCGACGAAATCGCCGGCTATGGCGGGCTTGTGCAGGACTGGAAGCGACCGTTTACCAAGCTCTCCTTCGAGGAAAGGCAGGAGCTTCAGAAGCGACTTTCCGAGCACGGCTATTACGACGGCAAGTTCGATGGCAAGATCGGTGACGGATCGAAAACCGCCATCATGGCCTTCCAGGCAAAGGCCGGCTTGACCCAGGACGGGTATCCGAGCAAGGAAGTGCTCAAATGGCTCAGGCAAAACTAGAGCCGGTTACGGGATGGAGAGGGTGATTGGTTTCGGCTGCGCGCATCCGGTTGATCGTTCGTCGCGTGCCGATCCTCGTTCTGGCGATCGTCGTTCTGGCAGTCGGCGCGGCCAGCGCCTTTCATACCTCGGCCATGGCGCAGGAGCCGGAAAGTCGTGGCTGGTCGCTGCGCGACCTGTTGTTTCCGCGCAGAAGCGAGCGGTTTGAGCAGCCGCCGCCCGAATTCCCGAGAGAATTCCAGAGAACAAAGCCCAGACCCAAGCTGAGGAAGCCCCGGTCCGTTCGCCGGCCGGCGCCGGCCGAGCCGACAACCCCGGTGGCCGAGAAGGCGCCCGATGCGCGCGTCGTTCTGGTGGTCGGCGATTTCATGGCGTCTGGACTGGCTGAGGGGCTCGACGCCGCCTTTGCCGAAAACACCGGCGTCAGGATTGTCGTCCGCGCCAACGGCTCGTCCAGCTTCGTGCGCGACGATGTCTACAACTGGCCCGAACAGGTCAAGTCGCTGATCGCTGCCGAAAAACCGGCAGCCGTCGTCGTCATGCTCGGATCGAACGACCGTCAGCAGATGCGCGTCGGCGATGTGCGTGAGCAGCCGCGATCCGAAAACTGGACCAAGGAGTACGAGCGCCGGACCGAAGCGCTCGGCAAAGCCATCGCTTCAGCCAAGGTGCCGTATCTATGGGTTGGCATGCCGGCCTTCCGGGTCTCGAAAATGACCTCCGACATGCTGGCCTTCAACGACATCTACCGCTCGTCCGCCGAAAGCCACGGCGGCGAATTCGTCGATGTCTGGGACGGGTTCGTCGACGAGAACGGCGCCTTTATCACCAGCGGACCGGACATAAACGGCCAATCGGTGCGCCTGCGCTCCGACGACGGCATCAACATGTCGAAGGCCGGCAAGCGCAAGCTCGCCTTCTACACCGAAAAGCCGCTGATGAAGATCCTTGGGCTGGCCGCTCCGGGAAGCGTGGTCACAGCTTCTGCCCCGGCCGGCGCTCCCGTCGAGGCGCCGGCACCTGCTGCCGCACCGATAGCCGCCGATCGCACTGTGCCGATGCTGCTCAGCGATCCGGCGCTGGACGGCGGCTCGGAACTTCTCGGCGCCGCCCCGCCGGCAAAGGCGGACAAGAATTTGCCCGGCGAAAAGCTGATCGTCGAGGGCAAGGCGACCGACGCCTCGCCCGGCCGCGCCGACGATTTCTCGTGGCCGCCCAAGATACAACCTGCGACTGCGGCTGCTGCATCCGACACGACGACGGCGATCCGGCAGTAAAACCGGCGACTCTTTCTGTAGAGTTTCGGAACGGACTCAGCGCGGCAGCACGCTCGATCCCATCAGAGCCTCATCGATGGCGCGCGCCGCCTGGCGGCCCTCGCGGATTGCCCAGACGACCAGCGACTGGCCGCGCCGCACGTCGCCAGCCGCATAGAGCCTTTCGACGCTGGTTCTGTAATCGCGGTCATTGGCCTCGACGTTCTTCGAACGGCGGCTGTCGGTGACGATCGTCATCTGCCCGTCGAGTTCCGACACCGGCCCTCGAGCGGCCGGCCCGGCAAAGCCGATGGCGATGAACGCGAGATCGGCGCGGATGACGAATTCGGTGCCGGCGATCGGCTTGCGCTTTTCGTCGACCTCGCAGCATTTGACCCCGGTCAGCTGGCCGTCTTCGCCGATGAATTCAAGCGTCGCCACCTGGAATTCGCGCTCGGCGCCTTCGGCCTGCGAGGATGAGGTGCGCATCTTGGTCGCCCAGTAGGGCCAGACCGACAGCTTGTCTTCCTTTTCCGGCGGCTGCGGCCGGATGTCGAGCTGGGTGACGCGCACCGCGCCCTGGCGGAAGGCGGTACCGACGCAGTCGGAGGCAGTGTCGCCGCCGCCGACGACGACGACATGCTGGCCGCCGGCGACGATCGGGCGCGACGGCCATGCCACCGACTGGATCGGCTCGCCGCCGATGCGCTTGTTCTGCTGCACCAGATAGGGCATCGCGTCGTGCACGCCGTCGAGATCGTCGCCCGGGATGTTGGCCGGGCGCGGCGTTTCGGAACCGCCGCAATAGAGCACTGCGTCGTATTCGGCGAGCAGTTCGGCGACCGGCTTGTCGACGCCGACATTGACGCCGCAATGGAAGCTGACACCCTCGCCCTGCATCTGCTCGATGCGCCGGTCGATATAATGCTTCTCGATCTTGAAGTCGGGGATGCCGTAGCGCATCAGCCCGCCCGGCCGGCTCTCGCGCTCATAGACGTGAACGTCATGGCCGGCGCGGCCGAGTTGCTGGGCGGCCGCCATGCCGGCCGGCCCCGAGCCGATGATCGCGACGCGCTTGCCGGTCTTCCGTTCCGGCGGATAGGGCCGGATATGGCCGGTTTCATAGGCCTTGTCGGCAATCGCCTGCTCGATCGTCTTGATGGCGACCGGAATGTCCTCGAGGTTCAGCGTGCAGGCTTCCTCGCAAGGTGCCGGACAGATGCGGCCGGTGAATTCCGGAAAATTGTTGGTCGAATGCAGGTTGCGGATCGCGTTGTCCCAGTCGCCATTGTAGACGAGGTCGTTCCAGTCCGGGATCTGGTTGTGGATCGGGCAGCCGGTCGGTCCATGGCAATACGGAATGCCGCAATCCATGCAGCGCGCCGCCTGTTTCTCGACCTCCTTATCCGACATCGGCAGCGTGAACTCGCGGAAATGCCGGATGCGGTCGGAAGCCGGCTGGTACTTGTGCACCTGCCGATCGATCTCGAGAAACCCTGTTACCTTGCCCATAGTCCAGTCCCTGCTGTCCGGAAGGCACGCCTGGCGACGCACCCGTTAACCTCATAAGGCAGCCGTGGCAACCTTCAGTCCGAGGTCAGGATTGTTGATGAAGATGGTTGCCGGGACGCATGGCTTCCCGGCAATTTCCAAATCTATTCCGCCGCCACGTTCATGCGCATACGTTCCATCTCGATCAGCGCGCGGCGGTATTCGACCGGCATGATCTTCCGGAATTTCGGCCGGAAAATCGCCCAATCGTCGAGGATTTCGCGACCTCGTTCCGAGCCCGTGTAGTGGACGTGGTTGGAGATCAACTGGTAGAGCCGCTCCTCGTCATGGCTGGTCATATCGCCGGATACGTCGACACGGCCCTTGTGGTCGAGATCGCCGCCATGGTGGAGCAGCTTTTCCATCAGGTCGTCCTCTTCCGGAACCGGCTCCAGCTCGACCATCGCCATGTTGCAGCGTTCGGCGAAATCGCCCGCCTCGTCGAGCACATAGGCGACGCCGCCCGACATGCCGGCGGCGAAGTTGCGACCGGTCTGGCCGATGACGACGACGATACCGCCGGTCATGTATTCGCAGCCATGGTCGCCGACGCCTTCGACGACGGCGGCGACGCCCGAATTGCGCACGGCAAAACGCTCGCCGGCGACGCCGCAGAAATAGGCCTCGCCCTCGGTCGCGCCGTAGAGCACGGTATTGCCGACAATAATGGACTCGGCAGCAACGATTTTCGTGTTCTCCGGCGGACGGATGACGATGCGGCCGCCCGACAGGCCCTTGCCGACATAGTCGTTGGCCGCGCCTACCAGTTCGAACGAGACGCCGCGCGCCAGGAAGGCGGCGAAGGACTGGCCGGCCGTGCCGGTGAGCTTGACCGAGATCGTGTCCTCCCGCAGGCCCTTGTGCTTGAAGCGCTTTGCCACTTCACCCGACAGCATGGCGCCGGTCGAACGGTCGACGTTGCGGATCGGCAGTTCGATGCTGACTGGCTGCCTGGCTTCGAGCGCCGGCTTTGCCAGTTCGATCAGCTTGCGGTCGAGCACGTCGTCGATCGGATGCTTCTGCCGCTCGGTCCAGTGCACCGCCTCGTGCGGCGCATCCGGCTTGTAGAACATCTTGCTGAAGTCGAGCCCGCGCGCCTTCCAGTGCTGGATCAGCTCGCGCTTTTCCAGAAGGTCGGTGTCGCCGATGATCTGGTCGAGATGGGTGTAGCCCATCTCGGCAAGCAGCGCCCGCACCTCTTCCGCCACATAGAAGAAGAAGTTGATGACGTGCTCGGGCGTGCCCTTGAAGCGCTTGCGCAGTACCGGGTCCTGCGTCGCGACGCCGACCGGGCAGGTGTTGAGATGGCACTTGCGCATCATGATGCAGCCGGCCGCGATCAACGGCGCGGTCGAGAAACCGAACTCGTCGGCGCCGAGCAGCGCGCCGATGACAACGTCCCGCCCGGTGCGCAGGCCGCCATCGACCTGCAGCGCGACGCGCGACCTGAGGCCGTTGAGCACCAGCGTCTGGTGCGTCTCGGCAAGGCCCATTTCCCACGGACTGCCGGCGTGCTTGAGCGAGGTCAGCGGTGAAGCGCCAGTGCCGCCGTCATAGCCTGATATGGTGATGTGATCGGCACGCGCCTTGGCGACGCCGGCCGCAACCGTGCCGACACCGACTTCCGAGACCAGCTTGACCGATACGTCCGCCGCCGGATTGACGTTCTTTAGGTCGTAGATGAGCTGCGCCAGATCCTCGATCGAATAGATATCGTGATGCGGCGGCGGCGAGATCAGGCCGACGCCCGGCGTCGAATGCCTGACTTTGGCGATGGTCGCGTCGACCTTGTGGCCCGGCAACTGGCCGCCCTCGCCGGGCTTTGCCCCTTGCGCGACCTTGATCTGCATCATGTCGGAATTGACAAGATACTCCGCCGTGACGCCAAAGCGTCCCGAGGCGACCTGCTTGATCGCCGAGCGTTCGGGGTTCTTGCCGCCGCCCGGCAGTGGCAGATAGCGGTCGGCCTCTTCGCCGCCCTCGCCGGTGTTCGACTTGCCGCCGATGGCGTTCATGGCGCGCGCCAGCGTCGTGTGCGCTTCCCTGGAGATCGAGCCGAAGGACATCGCCCCGGTCGAGAACCGCTTGACGATGTCGGCCGCCGGCATGACCTCGTCGAGCGAAACCTTCTTGCGCCCAGTTTCTTCCGCGAGCCTGATCTTGAACAGGCCGCGAATGGTCTGGGCACGGGCCGTCTCGCTGTCGATCTGGGCGGAATAGTCCTTGAACGTTTCCCACGAGCCCTGGCGCACGGCGTGCTGCAAGGTGGCCACCGCATCCGGCGACCAGATGTGTGCTTCACCGCGCATGCGGAACACGTATTCGCCGCCCACCTCGAGGCTGTTGCGCAGCACCGGGTCGTTGCCGAAACCATCGGTATGGCGGCTGAGCGTCTCGGCCGCGATCTCGTCCAGTCCGACGCCCTCGATCAGTGTCGCGGTGCCGGTGAAGTATTGCTGCACGAAATCGGTCTTCAGCCCGATGGCGTCGAAGATCTGCGCGCCGCAATAGGACTGGTAGGTCGAGATGCCCATCTTGGACATCACCTTGAGGATGCCCTTGCCGATCGACTTGATGTAGCGGGAGACCACTTCGTAGGCGTCCACCTCTTTCGGCAGTTCGCCACGCTTGTGCATATCGAGCAGCGTGTCGAAGGCAAGATAAGGGTTGATCGCCTCGGCGCCATAGCCGGCAAGGCAGCAGAAATGATGCACTTCGCGCGGCTCGCCGGATTCCACGACCAGCCCGACCGAAGTGCGCAATCCCTTGCGGATCAGGTGGTGGTGCACCGCGGCTGTCGCCAGAAGCGCCGGGATGGCGATCCGGTCCGGCCCGACCTGGCGGTCGGACAGGATGATGATGTTGTAGCCGCCGGCGACCGCCGCCTCCGCCCGCTCACACAAGCGGTCGATGGCACCCTGCATGCCCGCTGCGCCCTCGTTCGAGCCATAGGTAATGTCGATCGTCTTGGTGTCGAACCGGTCCTCGGTGTGGCCGATGGAGCGGATCTTTTCGAGATCGCCATTGGTCAGGATCGGCTGGCGCACCTCGAGCCGCTTGCGGCGCGAATTGCCAACCAGGTCGAAGATGTTGGGCCGCGGCCCGATGAAGGACACCAGGCTCATCACCAACTCCTCGCGGATTGGGTCGATCGGCGGGTTAGTGACCTGAGCAAAGTTCTGCTTGAAATAGGTGTAGAGCAGCTTCGACTTGTCCGACATCGCCGAGATCGGCGTGTCGGTGCCCATCGATCCCACGGCTTCCTGGCCGGTGGTCGCCATCGGCGACATCAACAGCTTGGTGTCTTCCTGGCTGTAGCCGAACGCCTGCTGGCGATCGAGCAGGCTGACATCCCTGCGCAATTCGCGCGGCTCGACCGGCTTCAGGTCTTCGAGGATGAGCTGCGTGTTGGCGAGCCAGCTCTTGTACGGATGCCTGGTCGCAATCTCCGACTTGAGCTCCTCGTCAGAGACGATGCGGCCCTTCTCGAGGTCGATCAGAAGCATACGGCCGGGCTGCAGCCGCCACTTCTTGACAATCCTCTCCTCCGGCACCGGCAGCACGCCGGCTTCCGAGGCCATGATGACGCGGTCATCGTCGGTGACGATGTAGCGTGCCGGGCGCAGACCGTTGCGGTCGAGCGTGGCGCCGATCTGGCGGCCATCGGTAAAGACCACCGCCGCCGGTCCGTCCCACGGCTCCATCAGCGCGGCATGGTATTCATAGAAAGCCTTGCGGTCGGCATCCATGAGCTTGTTGCCGGCCCAGGCTTCCGGGATCAGCATCATCATGGCGTGGCTGAGGCTGTACCCGCCCTGGAACAGGAACTCGAGCGCATTGTCGAAGCAGGCGGTGTCTGACTGGCCGTCGTAGGAGATTGGCCAAAGCTTCGAGATGTTGTTGCCGAACAGTTCGGAATCGACGGACGCCTGTCGCGCCGCCATCCAGTTGTTGTTGCCGCGCACGGTGTTGATCTCGCCATTGTGTGCGACCATGCGGTAGGGATGCGCCAGCTTCCACGACGGGAACGTGTTGGTCGAGAAGCGCTGGTGGACCAGGATCAGCGCGGTTTCGAAGCGCGGATCGGTGAGGTCCTTGTAATAGGCGCCGACCTGGTAGGCCAGGAACATGCCCTTGTAGACGATGGTGCGCGCCGACAGCGACACGCAGTAGGAACCGATGTCCTTGTTGTCGTTCTCGGCGTAGATGCGGCCCGATATCACCTTGCGCAACAGATAGAGCCTGGCCTCGTACTCCTCGTCGTCAAGAATGTCGGCTGTACGGCCGATGAATATCTGACGATGGAACGGCTCGGACGCCACGATATCAGGCGCCGTCGACAAGGACGAATTGTCGACGGGCACATCACGGAAACCGATGAGCGGAAGCCCCTCGGACTGCGCCGATTCGGCAATGATGTCCTCGATGTGAGCACGAAGTGCTGCATCCTGCGGCATGAACCAGTGTCCGACACCGTACTGACCGGCCGGCGGCAGTTCGATGCCCTGGGCTGCCATCTCTTCGCGGAAGAAACGGTCTGGAAGCTGCACCAGCACGCCGGCGCCATCGCCGGCCAGCGGATCGGCGCCGACGGCCCCGCGATGCGTCAGGTTTTCGAGCACGGCAAGGCCGTCCTCGACGATCTGATGCGACTTCACGCCCTTCATGTTGACGATGAAGCCGACGCCGCAGGCATCATGCTCGTTGCGCGGATCGTAGAGGCCGTGCGCGGCATAGCCGGTGCTGGTTCGCCCAATATTGGTCAGGGACGGATTTTTGACGGCTGCCGCTTTCGTCTGCGCGGCCTTCGTCGCAGATGGCGTCATGTCCGTCATCGTCCTGTCCTCCGTTCCGTCCCCTTCGGGCGCTGGTTTCCGTCGGGAAGCGCGTGGCTCCCCTTTCAATCTTGCGGCACGTCTGGCGAAATTCTTGCCGACCGTGCGGCTTTCCGCATGGCTCGCATATGGTATTCGTACAGGCCAGAGCCAGGCTGTCTAGCTGTCGCTCGCGGCAATGGCCGTAGAGGCGCAATCATATGCCAATGCGGCCAGTTTTGTGCGACAAAATAAGACAGCACTACTGTCCTAAATTTTTATGACAGAAATCTTGAGCGCATACAAGACCGATTCACAAAATTATTGGAGCGTTGGCGACAGAAAATTGCGCGGAACGCGGCGACAGCGTAACCTTCAGTCGCTGCATTTACGGTCCGGCTTTCACTGGCTTTAGCGGATTTTCGGCATCTGCCACTTGCGGCCGGCATGCGAAAGCGGCCAAGCTCGCACCAATTTCCCCAGCATAGGCAGACGCATGATTTTCGCTTCCGACAATTGGGCAGGCGCCCATCCCCGTATCGCTGCCGGCCTGTCGGCCCATACCGACGGCTTCTCCACCGCCTATGGCGACGGTATACTCGATAAGGCCGTTTACCAGCGCTTCAATGAAATCTTCGAATGCGAGGTCGCGGTGTTTTTCGTGGCCACCGGCACCGCAGCCAATTCGCTGTCGCTGACTACCTACAACAAGCCAGGCGGCATTTCCTTCTGCCATCGCGAATCGCATGTCATCGAGGACGAATGCGGTGCACCGGAATATTTCACCGGCGGTTCGCGGCTTTATACAATCGACGGCGCACTCGGCAAGATCGATGCCGGCGATCTGGAACGGGCAGTGGACCGTTTCGCACCCGAAAACGTCCATTCCGGGCGGCCGATGGCGGTTTCGATCACCCAATCGACCGAGGTCGGCACCGTGTACACGCTGAACGAAATCGCCAGGATTTCGGCGATTGCAAAGCAGCACGGATTGCCGCTGCACATGGACGGGGCCCGCTTTGCCAATGCGCTCGTCGCGCTGGGAACGACGCCGGCGGAAATGACCTGGAAGCACGGCGTCGACATCCTTTCCTTCGGCGGCACCAAGAATGGCTGCTGGTGCGCCGAGGCGATCGTGCTGTTCGACCTCGAGCGAGCCAAGGAACTGGCGTTTTTGCGCAAGCGCGCCGCCCAACTGTTCTCGAAATCGCGCTTCATCGCCGCGCAATTCGATGCTTATTTCAGGGGTGGGCTATGGCTCGACACGGCACGGCACGCCAATGCGATGGCGGCACGCCTAGCCGCGGCGATCGAAGATTCCCCTTCAGCCCGGCTGGCCTGGCTACCGCAGGCGAACGAGGTCTTCGCGGTCATGAAAAAGGCCGAGGCCGAAAGAGTGCAAGCAGCAGGCGCCGTGTTCCACGACTGGCATAGGCCGCTCGGCTACGACAACCATGTCGGCGAGGACGAAGCTCTCTATCGCTTCGTCACCAGCTTCGCGACCACGGCCGACGAGGTCGACCGTTTCGGCTACCTGCTCGCCGGATAGCAAGTCTTACCACCAGCAAAAAGGGGTGGCGCATTTGCTGCACCGCCCCTTTTTCCCGGGGAGTTGGCGTCCCGGGGAGTTTAGCTGCCCGATTTAGGCGGCGGTCTTGGCCTCGATCTGCTTGGCCTTGGCCGGAGCCGAGGTGATCGCGATCTTGCGCGGCTTCAGCTCTTCGGGGATGTTGCGCTTGAGGTCGACAAAAAGCAGGCCGTTCTTCAGCGCGGCGCCGACAACCTCGACGTGATCGGCAAGCTGGAAGCGGCGCTCGAAGGCTCGGCTGGCAATACCGCGATAGAGCAGTTCGGAGCCTTCGCCATTGCCTTCCTCCTTGCGCTCACCCTTGACGGTCAGCACATTGCGGTGAGCTTCGATCGAAATCTCATCTTCCGAGAAGCCGGCCACAGCCATCGAGATGCGATAGGCGTCCTCACCGGTGCGCTCGATGTTGTAAGGCGGATAGGTCTGGCCTTCCGGCTGCGCAAGCGAATCGAGCATGGTGAACAGCCGGTCAAAACCGACGGTCGAACGGTAGAGCGGGGAAAAATCAACGTGACGCATGGTGTGTTCTCCTGTTGAGCAACAAGGTTTGCGTATGGCCGGTGCGAAACCCGTGACGGCGTTCCGGATGGGCCAGCGGCCCCGACATTGGCGGCCGCATGACAAATTTGGGAAGCGGGCGACGGCATTTCAAGATTTGCCCGCGTCCGAACCGCATCGGCCCCTGATCACGTCCCGATGCCGATGAACGGCAGATGAACCGTGGCTTCGGCGAGCGTTCAGCCAGACGGCATTAAAACTGTTCTCGAGATCAGAAACAGGTCGCCTGAGAAGGCGACACGACGAGGCCGAACCGGGTGTAACGTCCCTTCCTCCCGGGTCGACAGAGGCCGGAAGCACGCCCTAGGCTGCTTCCGGCCTTACTTGTTCGCTGCCTGGGTCGACATCCCCGGCGTCCCGAATTCCTTTGCTTTTGGCGCATGGGCGTTTATGCCTGACTTGCGCCCACGCCGTCACCGACGCCAAGCAAACACCGTATGACCGATCTGTTCCCCCAGCCCTCCCTGTTCTACGAAACGCCAGGCAATCCGCTGCCGGAAAACGCGGCCGGCGGCTTCTTCACCACGCGCGACGGCAAGAAGATCCGCTATGGGCTGTTTGCCGCGGTTGCCCGCCCGATGAAGGGCACCGTCGTCGTCCTGACCGGCCGCAACGAGTGCATCGAGAAGTATTTCGAGACCATTCGCAACCTTGCCGACCGGGGTTTTGGCGTGGCGACCCTCGACTGGCGCGGCCAAGGCGCTTCCGACCGGATGATCGGCGATCGCCAGCGCGGCTACGTCCGAAGCTTTTTCGACTATACCGGCGATCTCGAGCAGTTCTTCGAAGAGATCGTGCTGCCCGATTGCCGGGGACCCTACTACATACTGGCCCATTCGGCCGGGGCGGTGATTGCGCTGCTCGCCGCACCCTCAATGGCGAACCGCGTACGTCGCATGGTGCTGATCGCACCATTCTTCACCGTGCCTGACCTCCCGGTTTCGGTAAAAACCGTTCGCGGCATCTGTTCGCTGTTCTGCCTTCTCGGCCTTGGCCGGCTCTATGCCGCATGGGGGCCGCGGCCGAAGGAATCGGTGCCCTTCGCCATAAACAAGCTGACCAGCGACCCGGAACGCTATCGGCGCAACACGCTGATCTACGAAACCTATCCGCAGCTGGCGCTCGGCGGACCGACGATCTGCTGGCTGAAGGCGGCCACGGAGGCGTCCTTGATCGTCAGCGACCCGGATTTCATGGCCAAGATCCAGGTGCCCTTGCTGATGATCGCCGCCGGCGCCGACCAGGTCGTCTCGACCAGGGCAGTCGAAGCCTATGCAAGACGTCTGCGCGTCGGCTCGCTAGTGATGATCGACGGCGCTCGCCACGAGATCCTGCAGGAGGCCGACCTCTATCGCGAGCAACTGCTTGCGGCATTCGATGCTTTCATCCCAGGAACCGGCGACGCTGTTTGACCGCTTCGCCAGCGCCCGGCAACAAAGCCTGCGCGGGTTGCTTGCCCGGCGCAGCTTGCCCCTTATTCCCGTTCAGGCATCGAGCGCTAGGTAGCGGCCAAAGAGATTGGAGGCAATTCGGCAGAGACCGGGAGAAAAACGACCATGAACGCATCGAACACGCTGTCACGTCAGGGGCATCGGCTACTGCAGATTGGCGTCGCGCTGCTGCTGTTTTCGTCATTCGAAGGGTTTGCAATACCGTACCTCGCCGCACCGCGGCTCGGACTGTCCGCGCACACGCTCAGCGCCCTGGAGGGCGTTCTGTTGCTGGCGCTAGGCCTCGCATGGTCTAGGCTCAATCTCGGCGCGGCGATGTCGCGGATTGCGTTCTGGCTGCTGATCTATTCGGCTTTGGCGATCCTGGCCGCCTACGTGATCGCCAGCGCCTGGGGGGCCGGCAACGAGACAATGCCGTTGGCGGCCGGAGCCTTCCACGGAAGTGCCTTTCAGGAAACAGTCATCAAAGGCGTGGCGTATTCATCTGCGCCGACCGGCCTCATCTCTTTCGTGCTCATTTTGCGGGGCCTGCGTCTCTCGGACGCTTGGCCTGCCGATAGCTAATGCATGTCCCGCAAAAGTGCGCAGCGGTTTTGCGATAACGACATCCAAACGAGCGCGTCTCCCATGAGTCGATTCAAACCCGACGCGCTTTAGAACCGTACCACGGTTTCCGTCGGATTTGCGCAAAACAGACGCTTGGGTATACGGATCCTCAGCCGCGCAGCGCCGCCATCGCTGCTGCGTGCAGCTCCGGCGTCGCCGCCGCCAGGATGTCGCCGCCCTTTTCCGCCGGTCCGCCCTCGAAAGTGGTGACGACGCCGCCTGCCTTCTCGATGATCGGGATAAGCGCAACGATGTCGTAGGGCTTCAATCCCGGATCGGCGACGATATCGACGCTGCCTGCCGCCACCATGGCGAAGGCATAGCAGTCGGTGCCGTAGCGGGCGAGCTGGACCTGTTGCTCGAACAAGTCGTAGCGCAAGCGCGCGTCTCCCTTGAACAGCGCCGGCGTGGTGGTGAACAGCGTCGCCTCGGCGAGGTTCGTGGTCTTGCGCGTCGTGAGTCTTCGCGGGCCGCCCGGGCCCTCATAATGCGAGCCGGAGGCATTGGCGTAGAACAGCTCGCCGGTGAAGGGCTGCGACATCATGCCGGCGACGGCATCGCCGTCGACCGTCAGCCCGACCAGCGTGCCCCATACCGGCAGGCCGGAAATAAAGGCGCGTGTGCCATCGATCGGATCGATCACCCAGACATGCCGGCTGGAGATGTTTTCGCTGCCATGTTCCTCGCCGAGAATTCCGTGATCGGGGTATTGCGCGTTGATCAGCGCCCGGATGGCGCGCTCGGCCTCACGGTCGGCCTCGGTGACCGGGTCGAAGCTGCCGTGCTCCTTGTTGGCGACCGCGCCCTGATTGCGGAAGCGCGGCAAGGTCTCGGCTGCGGCGGCACGCGCAATGCGCCGCATGAACTCGATGCTGATGTCCAACTGATTCTCCCGCTCCAGCATGTTTGAGATGCCGGTTTGCCTACGGATTTGTGCCGAAACAAGGGCGTTTTGTACCGAAACAAGGGCATTCGGAGCCTTTCGCACGACGCCAACTGTTGCTCGAATGCAACGCAGTCATCATGGAAATGCAATTTCCACTTCACAGTGAATTAAAAAAGCCGGAACGTGCCTTGACATTTGTGCAGCGCACAATACGTTTGTTCTCGGACAGGGGTTCCTGTCCATGCCCTCCTTGGGCGTTTCCTCCCTAGACTTCGACCGTGTCGTGCAAACGATGCGGTCTTTTTTTACGCTTTTTACGCTGCCACATGAGCGGCGAATGCCGCGATTCCGGCCGCTATTCGGCGGCCAGCGGCAGATCGACGAAATGATGATCCGGCATTGCCATCAACTCGGCCGAAAACCGCGCCAGGTCGTCGGCCAACGCGTCGAAACCAGCTGATCTCTGGAACGTCCGCTCATTCATGTAGAGCCCGCGATTGACCTCGATCTGCAGAGCATGCAGATGGCGCACGGGCCGGCCATAGTGCTCGGTAATGAAGCCTCCGGCATAGGGCTTGTTGTGGGCAACGCTGTAGCCCATGCCGGTGAGCAGGCCGATCGCCGTCTCGGTCAACGCCGCCGCGGCCGAGATGCCGAAACGGTCGCCGACGATGAAATCCGGCCGCAATCCGCTGTCGCCAACTCTTATGCTTGCCGGCATCGAGTGGCAGTCTATCAGCACGGCGTAGCCGAAGCGCGCATGCGTTCTGGTCAAGAGCCGCTTCAGCGTCTCGTGATAGGGCTTGTAGACCGCTTCGATGCGCGCGACGGCTTCTGCCAGCGGCAAGCGGCCGGAATAGATGTCGAGCCCCTCGCCGACCAGCTTGGGCACGGTGCCGAGCCCGCCGGCCACCCGCGCCGAGCGGATGTTGCAGAAGGACGGCACCGGTTCGGCGAACATGCGCGGGTCGAGTTCCCACGGCTCCCGGTTGACGTCGAGATAGGCGCGCGGGAAGTTTGCCGCCAGCATCGGCGCCCCGAGCGCGACGGCACCGCCGAACAATTCCTCGACATAGCAGTCCTCGGAGCGGCGGATGGCGTTGCGGTCCAGCTTGGCCATCGCCATGAACCGGTCCGGATAGTAGCGGCCGCTATGCGGCGAGTTGAAGAGGAAGGGAACGCGCTGTTCGGCGCCCGATCGGATTTCGAAGGGTGGAACGACCGAAAAATCCTCGGCTGCCGTTTTCAATTTGAACGAACCCGGAAATACCAATGCATCATGATAGGAAAGTGCCACCTCGCCGCCCGCATGTCCAGCCGCCGAAGCGCTAGCCAAATCAGGATTGTGCGCCCAACGTTCACTTGATGTTTACCGTCACCTCCTCATATACAGCATGGTTAACGGGCTTGCCGCACGGCATTGTCGGTTGGGTGATTCGGACGGGACAAGATGGCACGCATTCTGCTGGCGGAAGACGACGACGACATGCGCCGGTTCCTCGTCAAGGCGCTGGAGCGCGCCGGCTATCAGGTCAGCGATTTCGACAATGGTGCCAGCGCCTATGAGCGGTTGCGCGAGGAACCTTTTTCGCTGCTTTTGACCGACATAGTCATGCCGGAGATGGATGGCATCGAACTCGCCCGCCGCGCCACCGAGATCGACCCCGACCTCAAGGTGATGTTCATAACCGGCTTTGCCGCCGTCGCGCTGAACCCCGATTCGAAGGCGCCGAAAGACGCCAAGGTGCTGTCGAAGCCGTTCCACCTGCGCGACCTCGTCAACGAAGTCGAAAAGATGCTGCAGGCCGCCTGACGCGCTTTTTGTCCCGTCCTGACCGGCCCGGCAAGCCAGCCATTCTTTCCCTTTTCCCGCTATTGACGTGCAGAACCAAAAATGGTGTATGCGCGGCTTCGGATGGGCGTGTAGCTCAGCGGGAGAGCACTGCATTGACATTGCAGGGGTCACAGGTTCAATCCCTGTCACGCCCACCATCCAGACAATCCCTCAATCGGCCGTCGGTGTTTTCATCGGCTGACGTTCTCGGCCTGATCCGATCCTGACGCCGAGCTCGCCAATACCGACCTCAGGCCGCGCCGAGGCGAAGATCGCCAGTCTCGACGTGCTCCAGAAACCACGCATAGGTCTGTTCCAATCCGCTGCGCAGCGAGTAGCGCGGGCGCCAGCCGGTGGCGAACAGGCGCGATACGTCCATCAGCTTGCGCGGCGTGCCGTCCGGCTTTGTCGGATCGAATGTGATCGTGGCATCGGCGCCGGCGACCGACACGATGGTGCGGGCAAGGTCGGCAATGGTGATGTCTTCCCCAGAGCCGACATTGATGTGGCTGTCGCCGGCATAATTCTTCAACAGCCAGACCAGGGCGTCGGCGGCGTCGTCGACATGCAGGAATTCGCGCATCGGCGTGCCCGATCCCCACACCTCCAGGCTCTTGCGGCCGGCGCGCCTGGCCTCGTGCGCCTTGCGCATCAGAGCGGGCACGACATGGCTGGAATTGAGGTCGAAATTGTCGCCCGGGCCGTAGAGATTGGTCGGCATCGCCGAGATGTAGTCGACACCGTATTGGCGCCGGTAGGCCTGGCACAGTTTCAGTCCGGCGATCTTGGCGATCGCATACCATTCGTTGGTGGGTTCGAGCGGGCCGCTCAGCAAGGCGTCCTCGGAGATCGGCTGCGCCGCGAATTTGGGATAGATGCAGGATGAACCGAGAAACAGCAGCTTCTGCACCTCGTTACGGAAGGCGCTGTCGATGACATTGTTCTGCATGACGAGGTTGTCCTGCAGAAAATCGACCGGAAGCCTGTCGTTGGCCAGGATACCGCCGACCTTGGCCGCTGCCATCACCACTGCATCCGGCTTGCGGTCGGCCATCCAGCGCCGCACCCCGGCCTGGTCGAGAAGATCGAGCTCGGCGCGCGAGGCGGTCAGGACCTCGCAATCCTCGTCGGCCAATCTGCGCAGGATGGCCGAGCCGACCATGCCGCGATGCCCGGCGACAAAAACGCGCTTGCCCTGAAGGTCGAAGGTCATCAACTCACCCCAATGCAGAACGGCAGCTTTGCCAGTGGCCGGCGGAGCGCCGGATCGGCTTCTCTGTTGCCGGACGCATACCGCATACAGATTTATCCAGACAAGCCAAATCGCAAAACCACCCAAACCAGGCGTTTGGATCAGACGCTGTAACGTCTAGCGATCAGACACCCGCTACTGCGCAGAGGCTTGTCATTCTGGCGATGGCGAGTTCCGGCTCGGCCAGCAACCCCGCCTGATCGGCAAGGCGAAAGACATCGGCATAGTGACGGATGCCGCGCGCCGATTGCATGCCGCCGATCATCGAAAAGTGCTCCTGATGGCCGTTAAGCCATGCCATGAAAACGATGCCGGCCTTGTAATATTCGGTCGGCGCCTCGAAGATCTTGCGCGACAGCGGCACTGTCGGGACCATCAGCGCGTCATAGCCGGCGCGGTCGCCGTCGGCCAGCTTTGCCAGCGCCGCATTGGCGACGGGCGCGATGGCATCGAAAATGCCGAGCAGCGCGTGCGAATGCCTGTCGCCGTCGCCGGCGATCAGCTCGGGGTAGTTGAAGTCGTCGCCAGTGAACATCACCACGCCCTCGGGCAGCCGGTCCCTGAGCGCGATCTCCTTGCCGGCATCGAGCAGCGATATCTTTATGCCTTCGACCTTGCCGGCATGGCGTTCGATGATCGCGATCACCGTCTCGAGCGCAGTTTCGAAATCGCTGCTGCCCCAGTAGCCTTTCAGCGCCGGGTCGAACATATCGCCCAGCCAGTGCAGGATGACCTTGCCGGAGGACTGGGACAGGATGCGGTCGTAGACACTGACATAATCGTCGGGCCCTTTGGCGACCGCCGCCAGTGCACGGCTGGCCATCATGATCGCCTTGCCGCCAAGTCCTTCGATGAAGCCGAGCTGCTCTTCATAGGCCGCGATGACATCGGCGAGCGTGCTCGCGGCGCCCGGCGCCAGATGGTCGGTGCCGGCGCCCGACGCGAGATCGGCGCCGTCGACGCTGCGCGCCTCGGCGATCGAGCGGCGGATTAATTTCCTGGCATTTGCCCAGTCGAAACCCATGCCGCGCTGCGAGGTGTCCATCGCTTCGGCGACGCGGAAGCCGAGCCGCCAAAGGTGACGGCGAAACGCCATCGTCTTGTCCCAGTCGACTGCCGGCCGGGACCACGGATCGGTCATCGCCACAGGATCGGCGACCACATGGGCGGCGGCATAGGCGATGCGCGAGAACCGCGCGCCGGCCGCAGGCTGCGCCGGCTGGCCGACAAGCCGGTAGCGGATGCGGCCGCCGCCTTCCCCTGGCAAGGTGATGTCCATGGCTCTCTCCCTTCCCAGCGCCTATTAAATGGAACGTTCCAATAAATCAAGATGCTTTACCGCTCCGCCGTGCGCCGGTCGAATTGCGGCAGCGCAACAGCAGAAAGCCATACACTCCTTCGCAATTGGGCGCCATGAGCCGCATTTTCACGGATTCGCAAAAACGCGATTGACTCAAATCCATAGGAGGGATTAGATCGTTCCAATAAATCGCATAAGAAACCATCGGGAGGATAGATCTGGATGGCCAGCCGGGCCAAGGCAACGATACTCGACATAGCCCGTGAGGCGGGCGTGTCCAAATCGACGGTTTCGCTGGTGCTGCAAGGCAGCGGGCTGATCCGGCCTGAAACTGCGCTCAAGGTGCGCAAGGCGATCGAGGATGTCGGCTATGTCTACAACCGCGGCGCCGCCAATCTGCGCAAGGCCCATTCCAACGTCATCGGCATGGTCATCAACGATCTTACCAATCCGTTTTTCGCCGAGATGGCGGTCGGCATGGAGCGCGTCTTCCAGTCGGCCGGCATCGTGCCTTTCATCGCCAACACGGCGGAGAGCCCGGTGCGCCAGGAAGAGGTGCTGAAATCGCTGATGGAGCAAGGGGTCGCCGGGCTCGTCGTGTCGCCGGCGCGCGGCACCGCGCCTGGCGCCTTCCGCCGGCTTGAGACCGCGGGCGTTCCGGTCGTCTTCGTCATGCGCCGGCTTCCTGAAAGCCGCATTCCGGTGATCGCGCCCGACAACCATCGCGGCGCCTATCTTGCCACCGCCCATCTGATCGGCAAGGGGCATCGCCGGCTGGCCTTCTTCGGCGGCTCGCCCGATCTTGTCGTCTATCACGAGCGGCTGGGCGGCTTTCGCGAGGCCTGTGAAGCGCTCGGCATCGCACCGGCCGACAGGCTGGTCTTCGAGGGCGAAACCAGCCGCAAGGGCGGCATTGCCTGCCTGGAAACCGCGCTCGCCATGGCCGCGCCGCCGACCGCGGCGCTTTGCTTCAACGATGCGGTCGCCTTCGGCGTCTTGCTGGCCCTGCGCAAGCGCGGCCTGGAACCCGGCGCGGATTTTGCCGTCGTCGGTTTCGACGACGTGGCCGAGGCCGAACACTACATGCCGGCGCTGACCAGCGTCGCGGTGAACACCGCCGGTCTCGGCGAGCGCGCCGCCCATGTCGTGCTGAAGATGATCCAATCGCGCACCACGCGCGCCGAGGATCATATCGGCGCCGTCAACCTCGTGGTCAGGGAAAGCTGCGGCCCCGATCGCAAGGGACATAGCTGCGCAGGAATGGGAGACGCGGCATGACCGTCAGTTGGGGGCTGATCGGCGCCAGCACGATCGCAAGACAGTTCATGATCGGCGCCATCCGCGCGCAGCCGGACGGCGAGATCGCCGCAGTGATGAGCTCCAGCCCGGGGCGCGCCGCCACCTATGCCAGCGAAAACCGCATTCCGGCGGCGGTCTCGGCGCTTGATGAATTGCTCAGCTCCGACATCGACGCCGTTTACATCTCGACCACCAACGAATTGCATCTCGAACAGGCACTCGCCGCTATCGAGGCGGGAAAGCATGTGCTTTGCGAAAAACCACTGGCGCTGACCAGCGCCGACGCCCGCAAGATGGTCGCCGCCGCCAGGGCTGCCGGCGTCGTGCTCGGCACCAATCACCATTTGCGCAATGCCGGCTCGCATCGGGCGATGCGCGCAGCGATCGCTGCCGGCCGCATTGGCAGGCCGATCGCCGCGCGCGTCTTCCACTCTGTCTATCTGCCGGAAACCTGCAGGGCTGGCGCATCACCAGGCCGGACGCCGGCGGCGGCGTGGTGCTCGACATCACCGTCCACGATGCCGATACGCTGCGCTTCGTGCTCGGCGACGATCCAGTCGGGATCTCGGCCTTCACACAATCGGCCGGCATGGCCGCCGGCGGGCTGGAAGACGGCGCCATGTGCCTCTGGCGCTTCGCATCGGGCGTCATCGCCCAGTCGCATGAGGGCTTCACGACAAAATTCGCCGGGACCGGCTTGGAGGTGCATGGCACCGAAGGCTCGCTGATCGGCAGGGACGTGATGACGCAGAAGCCAGTCGGCTCTGTGTTGCTGCGAACGGCACAGGGCGAGGAGGAATTGAGCTTCGATCGCGAAGACCTCTATGCCCGTTCGCTGCGCCAATTCCACGCGGCGATCCGCGGCGAGGGCCAGCCTTCCGCCACCGGCGAGGACGGCGTCTGGTCGCTGACCGCGGCCGAAGCGGCATTGCAGTCGGCCAGGTCCGGCAAGGCCGTTGCCATCGACCCGAAGCTCGGGAGTGCTGGGTGAGCAAGCTCGTCTCCGCGACTGAGGCTGCCGGCCTGATCAAGGATGGTATGGTCGTTTCCGTGTCATCGTCGAGCGGCCTCGGCTGTCCGGACGCGGTGCTGGCCGCCATCGGCGAGCGCTTCGACGCGGATGGGCATCCCAAGGATATCACGACGCTGCACCCGATCGCCGCCGGCGACATGTACGGCATCAAGGGCATTGATCATCTCGCCAAGCCCGGCTTGTTGAAGCGCACTTTGTGCGGCTCCTATCCATCCGGGCCGTCCTCGTCCGAACCGCCGCAGATCTGGAAGATGATCGGCGACAATTCGGTCGCCGCCTATAACGTGCCGTCCGGCATCCTGTTCGACATGCATCGCGAGGCCGCCGCCAAGCGCCCCGGGGTGCTGACCAAGGTCGGGCTCGACACCTTCGCCGACCCGCGCCACCAAGGCTGCGCCATGAATGCCGCCGCCAGCGAGCCGATCGTTTCCGTGCAGCAGTTCGATGGCGAGGAGTGGCTCTATTTCCGCTCGATCGTGCCGCAGGTCGCGATCATCCGCGCCACCACCGCCGACGAGCGCGGCAACCTCACCTATGAGCATGAAGGCGCCTATCTCGGCGGCCTCGAACAGGCGCTGGCCGCTCGCAACAATGGCGGCATCGTCATCGCGCAGGTCAAGCGCGTCGTCGAGAACGGCACGCTGAAGCCGCACGATGTGCGTGTGCCCGGCGTGCTGGTCGATCATATCGTGGTGGCGCCCGACCAGTTGCAGACGACGCTGACGCCCTACGATCCGGCCATCTCCGGCGAGATCTTCCGGCCACTGTCGAGCTTTCGCAACGCTGAAATGAACGTCCAGAAGGTCATTGCCCGCCGCGTCGCCATGGAGCTTGCCGACGGCATGGTCGTCAATATCGGCTTCGGCATCTCGGGCAATGTGCCGCGCATCCTGCTCGAGGAAGGCCAGCACGGCAAGGTCACCTGGGTCATCGAACAGGGCGCGGTTGGCGGCGTGCCGCTGCTCGACTTCAAGTTCGGCTGCTCGTCGAACGCCGACGCTTTCATGCCCTCGCCGCACCAGTTCATCTATTTTCAGGCTGGCGGCTTCGACGCCTCGCTGCTGTCCTTCCTGCAGATCGACCGCCACGGCTCTGTCAATGTCTCGAAGCTTTCGGCGCGGCCGCATGTCACCGCCGGCGCCGGCGGCTTCGTCGACATCACCGCGCGGGCGAAGAAGATCGTCTTTTCCGGTTTCTTCAATGCCGGTGCCAAACTCTCATTGGCCGATGGCGGCATCCGCATCGACCAGGAGGGCAAGGTCAAGAAAGTCGTCGGCGAGGTCGAGCACATCTCCTTCTCGGGCAAGCGTGCCGTCGCCCAAGGGCAGGACATCACCTACATCACCGAGCGCTGCGTGATGAAGCTGACGCCGGCAGGGCTGATGGTCACCGAGCTGGCGCCGGGCATCGACCTTGAACGCGATGTGCTGGCGCAGGCCGAGATCCCGCTTGCTGTCGCCAACGACCTCAAAGTGACGCCGGACGCGCTCTACCACGACCGACCGATCGGCCTGTTGCTTAATAGCGGCGCCTCGCTTGGGGGCGCACATGGCTGAGCGTCTAGTAACCTTTGAAACTGACGGCGCCATCGGCATTGTCACGCTGCGCCGGCCGGAGAAATTCAACGCGCTCGACATTCCGATGCTGCGGGCGCTGGAAGCAGCACTCGACGAGGCCGAGGCGGCGGATGGCGTCCGCGTCGTGCTGGTCTGCGGCGAAGGCAAGGGCTTTTGCGCCGGCGGCGATGTCGAAGCATGGGCAGAAATGAGCGCTGTCGACTTCCAGGTGCAATGGGTGCGCCACGGCCACCGCGTCTTCGACCGGCTGGCGCGGCTGCGGCAGCCGACGATCGCCGTGCTTGCCGGCCATGCGCTGGGCGGTGGGCTGGAACTGGCAGCTGCATGCGACTTTCGCGTGGCAGAAACACAGGTGAAGCTGGGCTTCCCCGAGACCTCGATCGGCGTCGTTCCCGGCTGGTCCGGCACACAGCGCGCCGTGCGCCGGTTCGGTGCACAGGCGGTGCGGCGGATGGCGCTTGGCGGCGAGGTGTTTCTGGCAACCGATGCGATGGCGTTGGGGATTGTCGACCGGGCGGTCGAGACCGGCAAGGCGTTCGCGGACGCCAAGGCCTGGGCCGGCAAGATCGCCGAGCGCGGGCCGCTGGCAACCGAAGCCGCCAAGCTGATGATTGCCATCGCCGAAGGCGAAGAGAGTGCCGCCGCGACCGAAGCGCTGGCCAGCGGCTTCATTGCGCTGACAAGCGATCTCAGGGCCGGCGTCGAGG
The DNA here is from genome assembly GCF_040323855.1 of Mesorhizobium sp. M0028. Classification (NCBI taxonomy): domain Bacteria; kingdom Pseudomonadati; phylum Pseudomonadota; class Alphaproteobacteria; order Hyphomicrobiales; family Phyllobacteriaceae; genus Mesorhizobium; species Mesorhizobium sp. M0028. The sequence goes on along the minus strand of NZ_JAMYVG010000009.1, from coordinate 60,499 downwards.
CTTTCAAAGCCAAGCAGAAGCCGGCGTTCTCAAGATCTTAGGAACCTGAAACTCACATGAACGCGCCTCTTAACATCACTATGCCCGCCGAGGCAGCCGCAGCGCCGAAAAGCTACCGGCTGCTGATCGACGGCAAGTTCGTCGATGCCCAGGACGGCCGCACGCTGGAGCGCAGCAGCCCCGGCCACGGCTTCACCGTTTCGCGCTATGCGCAAGCCGGCGCGGCGGACGTCGAGGCGGCGGTACAGGCCGCGCACAAGGCCTTCGAGACCGGCCCGTGGCCGCGCATGAAAGCCGCCGAGCGCGCCGCGATCCTGCTCAAGACGGCTGGGCTGATCGAGGCGCGACTGGACGAGATTGCCCGGCTCGACGCGCTGGAATCCGGCAAGCCGATTGCCCAGGCGCGCGGCGAGATCGGCGGCGCCATCGACATCTGGCGCTATGCTGCGGCACTCGCCCGCACGCTTCACGGCGAAAGCTACGCCAATCTCGGCGATGCCATGCTCGGTGTCGTGCTGCGCGAACCGATCGGCGTCGTCTCGATCATCACGCCGTGGAATTTCCCGTTCCTTATCGTCAGCCAGAAACTGCCCTTCGCGCTCGCCGCCGGCTGCACGGCGGTGGTCAAGCCGAGCGAGATGACCTCGGCCTCGACCTTCGTGCTCGGCGAGATCCTGATGCAGGCCGGCTTGCCCGATGGCGTCGTCAACATCCTTGCCGGGCTGGGCGCCGATGTCGGCGCACCGATGGTCAGCCATCCGCTGGTCGAAATGGTGTCGTTCACCGGCTCCACCCGCGTCGGCAAGATGACCATGGCGTCTGCCGCCAACTCGCTGAAGAAAGTCTCGATGGAGCTCGGCGGCAAGAACGGCCAGATCGTCTTTCCCGACGCCGACCTCGAGGCCGCCGCCGACGCGGCGGTATTCGGCGGCTTCTTCAATGCCGGCGAATGTTGCAATGCCGGCAGCCGGCTGATCGTCCATGAGGCGATCGCCGACGAGTTCCTCGGCGCCGTCAAAGCCCTCACCGCCAAGGTGGTTGTCGGCGACCCGCTCGACGACCGCACCAAGGTTGGCGCGATGATCTCCGCCGACCATGTGGCCAAGGTCACCGGCTACGTGACGGCAGCGGAAAACGACGGCAGCCGGATTTATACTGGCGGCAAGCAACTTGCTTCCAGCGCCGGCCAGTATCTCGACCCGACCATCATTCGCGACGTCACCGAAGACATGGCCATTGCGCGCGAGGAAGTGTTCGGTCCGGTGCTCTCGGTGCTGACTTTTGAATCGATTGAAAGGGCGTTGCACATCGCCAACAACACGCCCTATGGTCTGTCGGCGGGCGTGTGGAGCGCCAGCATCGATACGTGCATGTCGGTGGCGCGGAATGTGCGTTCGGGAACCGTTTGGATGAACACGTTCATGGAGGGTTACCCCGAACTGCCTTTCGGCGGCTACAAGCAGTCCGGTTTGGGACGCGAACTCGGCAAGCGCGCCGTCGAGGATTATACCGAGGAAAAGACAATCCAGTTTCATCGCGGCCAGCGCACCGGATGGTGGGTCGGCTGAGTTGGGAAGAACCCGGTGGCCATCCGCCGGTCGTTGTAAGTTCAACAAGGGAGGAAGTACATGTTGCGCAAACTGCTTATCGGGACGGCACTCGCGTCGGGCGTTGCGTTCGCGGCCCATGCCGAGGACGTCAAGGAAGTCCAGATGCTGCATTGGTGGACGTCGGGCGGCGAAGCTGCCGCTCTGAACGTGCTCAAGCAGGATCTGGCCAAGGAAGGCTTTGCCTGGAAGGACGTGCCGGTGGCCGGCGGCGGCGGCGACGCCGCCATGACCGCGCTGAAGGCGATGGTGGCGGCCGGCAACTACCCGACCGCCTCGCAGATGCTTGGCTATACCGTGCTCGACTACGCCGCAGCCGGCGTCATGGGCGACCTGACCGAGACGGCGATAAAGGAAGGCTGGGACAAGTCCGTTCCCGCGGCCCTGCAGAAATTCTCGGTCTATGACGGCAAGTGGGTCGCGGCCCCGGTCAACGTCCACTCGGTCAACTGGCTGTGGATCAACAAGGCGGTGATGGACAAGATCGGCGGCACCGAGCCCAAGACCTTCGACGACTTCATCGCGCTGCTCGACAAAGCCAAGGCGGCGGGCGTCATCCCGCTCGCGCTGGGCGGCCAGAATTGGCAGGAAGCCACCATGTTCGACTCGGTCGTGCTGTCGACCGGCGGGCCCGAGTTCTACAAGAAGGCCTTCAACGACCTCGACGAGGAGTCGCTGAAGTCCGACACGATGAAGAAGTCGTTCGACAATCTCGCCAAGCTCGTCACCTATGTCGACCCGAACTTCTCGGGCCGGGACTGGAACCTCGCCACCGCCATGGTCATCAAGGGCGATGCGTTGGTGCAGGTGATGGGTGACTGGGCCAAGGGCGAATTCAACGCCGCCAAGAAGGTCCCCGGCACCGACTTCCTGTGCTACCGCTTCCCCGGCACCGATGGCAGCGTCGTCTACAACTCCGACATGTTCGGCATGTTCAACGTTCCGGAGGACCGCAAGGCCGCCCAGATCGCCTTGGCCACCGCCACTCTGTCGAAGAGCTTCCAGTCGGCCTTCAACGTCGTCAAGGGCTCTGTTCCGGCCCGCACCGACGTGCCGGACACCGATTTCGACGCTTGCGGCAAGAAGGGCATGGCCGATTTGAAGGCCGCCAATGAAGGCGGCACGCTGTTCGGTTCGCTGGCGCAAGGCTATGGCGCGCCTCCGGCGGTTGCCAACGCCTACAAGGATGTCGTCTCGAAGTTCGTGCACGGCCAGATCAAGACCTCGGACGAGGCCGTGACCCAACTGGTCAGCGCGATCGAAGACGCCAAGTAAGGCACCGCCGATGTGAATGATCTCCCCGGCGCAAGCCGGGGAGATTTCCCTGCGGCGAGGTTTTGCGGTTGCGCCGACCGGCACGCTTTCGTGCCGCAGAGCCCGCGACAGCCGAATTCCGGACCCGCCATACGGAATGGACAGATGAGTACAGTTGCTGAAACCAGTATCACGCTGACGCCGGAGCACGATGCCCGTCCGGGCGCCTCTGTGCGCTCGCGCCTCCAGGACGCGCTGCCGAAGCTCGTGCTAGCGCCAAGCTTTGCCGCCTCCGTCGTCTTCGTCTACGGCTTCATCCTGTGGACGATCTATCTGTCCTTCACCAACTCCAAGACCTTTCCCTCCTACGCCATCACCGGGCCACGCGCCTATCAGCGGCTATGGCGCTGGACCTTCGAAAGCGATCCGCCGTCCAGCTGGTACACGTCGATCACCAATATGGGGATTTTCGGCTTCCTCTATATTTCCATCTGCTTGGCACTCGGCCTGTTCCTGGCGATCCTGCTTGATCAGAAGATCCGCGGCGAAGGCATGTTGCGGCCGATCTATCTCTACCCCATGGCACTGTCCTTCATCGTCACCGGCGTTGCCTGGAAATGGTTTCTCGACCCCGGCCTCGGCCTCGAGCAGACGTTGCACCAGTGGGGCTGGACGAGCTTCCATTTCGACTGGATCAAGAACAAGGATTTCGTCATCTACACGGTGGTCATCGCCGGCGTCTGGCAGGCTTCGGGCTTTATCATGGCGATGTTCCTGGCCGGCCTGCGCGGGATCGACGGCGAGATCATGAAGGCGGCGCAGATCGACGGCGCCACCACCTTCCAGCTCTACCGCCGCATCGTCATTCCGCTGCTGCGGCCGATCTTCCTTTCGGCGTTGATCGTGCTCGCGCATCTCGCCATCAAGTCCTACGATCTGGTCGTCGCGCTGACCAGCGGCGGGCCGGGCGGCTCGGCTTGGCTGCCGTCGAACTTCATGTATGAGTACACCTTCAAGCGCAACGAAATGGCCGTCGGCTCGGCCAGCGCCGTGATCATGCTGATGACCATCACCGCGATCATCGTTCCCTATCTCTATTCCGAGCTCCGGGAGAAGCCGCGATGAGCGCCGTGGCCACTCCTGCTCGCCAGAACACTGGCGGTATCCGCGCCAGGACGGTCAACCGCATCGTCATCTACGGGCTGCTGGCGCTGTTCGCGCTGTTCTACCTGATGCCGCTATTCGTCATGCTGGTGACCTCGTTCAAGACCATGGACGAAATCCAGAACGGCAACATGCTGGCGCTGCCGCAAGCGCCGACTTTCGCACCCTGGATAAGGGCGTGGAGCGAGGTCTGCTCGGGTCTCACCTGCGTCGGCATGAAAGGTTATTTCTGGAACTCGATCAAGATGGTGGTTCCAGCGGTCGTCATCTCGACCCTGCTCGGCGCGCTCAACGGCTATGTGCTGACGAAGTGGCGCTTTCGCGGGGCGACGCTGGTGTTCGGGCTGATGCTGTTTGCCTGCTTCATCCCGTTCCAATCGGTTCTCTTGCCGATGGCAACGATCCTCGGCAGCTTCGGCCGGTTCGGCGTCAAACTGCAGAACGCGACCGGCCTCACCTTCGGCTTCGGCAATCCGACGGTGAACCTGGTGTTCGTCCACGTCGTCTACGGCATCGGCTTCACCACCCTGTTCTTCCGCAATTACTACGAAGCGTTTCCGAATGAATTGGTGAAGGCGGCGCAGATCGACGGCGCCAGCTTCTTCCAGATCTTCCGGCGCATCATGCTGCCCAACTCGCTGCCGATCATCGTGGTGACGGTGATCTACCAGTTCACCAATATCTGGAACGACTTCCTCTTTGCCTCCGCCTATGCCGGCTCCGGCGACGTGATGCCGATGACCGTGGCGCTGAACAACGTCGTCAACACCTCGACCGGCGTCGTCGAATACAACGTCAACATGGCGGCGGCGATGATCGCCGCGCTGCCGACGCTCCTCGTCTATGTGCTCGCCGGCCGCTATTTCGTGCGCGGCCTGATGGCCGGCGCCGTCAAAGGATAATCGCATGGCTTTTCTGGAAATTGACGGGTTGAAGAAGCGTTTCGGAGCGGTCGAGATCCTGAAAGGCATCGATCTCGACCTCGAAAAGGGCGGCTTTCTCGTGCTGGTCGGGCCCTCCGGTTGCGGCAAGTCCACGCTGCTCAACACCATTGCCGGCCTGGAGACCATCACCGAAGGCGAAATCCGCGTCGACGGACGCACGATCAACGATCTCCACCCCTCCAAGCGCGACATCGCGATGGTCTTCCAGAGCTACGCGCTCTATCCGAACATGACGGTCGCCGGCAATATCGCCTTCGGCATGGAGATGCGCGGCGTGCCGGCCGACGAGCGCCAGAAGGCCATCGACAAGGTGGCGAAGGTCCTGCAGATCGGCCATTTGCTGAAGCGCAAGCCAAGCCAGCTTTCCGGCGGCCAGCGCCAGCGCGTCGCCATGGGCCGGGCACTGGTGCGCGATCCAAAGCTGTTCCTGTTCGACGAGCCTTTGTCCAACCTCGACGCCAAGCTGCGCGTCGACATGCGCATCGAGATCAAGCGCCTGCACGCCACCACCGGCACCACCATCGTCTACGTCACGCACGACCAGATCGAGGCGATGACGCTGGCCACCAAGATCGCGGTGATGCGCGACGGCGAGGTGCAGCAGTTCGGTACGCCGGCCGAAATCTATAACAATCCGGTCAACCTGTTTGTTGCTGACTTCATGGGCTCGCCGGCGATGAACCTGATCCCGGCGACGATCGGCAGCAACGGCAGCGGCTTCTCCGTCGTCATGGAGCGCGAGGCGCGCCAGCCGATCTCGCTGCCGCTGGCCAATGCGCCGGCCGGCCTGTCGGCGTTCCAGGGAAAACCGATCATCTTCGGCGTCCGCCCGGAAGCACTGACCGATCCCGAAGGGGCCGAACGCAACGCCTCGAACATCGCCCGCGCCGACTGTCACATCGAGGTCATCGAGCCGGCCGGCTCGGATACGTTCGCGGTCACCAATCTCGGCGGCAAGGCGGTGGTGGCGCGGCTGCGCGCCGACGCCAACATCCAGCCCGGCACGGTCACGCCGCTCGCCTTCAACCTGACCAAGGCGGTGTTCTTCGATCCGGCGACCGAGAGACGCATCGTCTGACGGCCATGACAAATCCAGATATCGTCATCATCGGCTCCGGCATAGGCGGCGCCACGATCGCTTCCGGCCTTGCCGGCGGTGGCGCCTCGATCCTGATGCTGGAGCGCGGCGAACCGCTGCCGGCGACGCCGCATACACGCGACACCCGCGCCATCTTCGTCGATGGCCACTACCGGCCGAAGGAGATGTGGCTCGAGGCCGGGGGTGCCGCGTTCAACCCTGGCAATTACTACTATGTCGGCGGCAATTCGAAATTCTACGGCGCGGTGCTGATCCGCTACCGCAGGCAAGACTTTTCGGAGATGGAGCACTATGGCGGCATCTCGCCGGCCTGGCCGTTTTCCTATGAGGAATTCGAACCCTGGTATTCCAGGGCCGAGCAGCTTTTTCGCGTGCGTGGTGCGCTCGGCGAAGACCCGACCGAGCCGTTCCACTCGACGCCCTACCCTTTCGGCCCGGTACCCGACGAGCCGCCTATCGCGCGTGCGCGCGCCGAGTTGAAGAGCCTGGGCCTGCATCCGGCATCGCTGCCGCTCGGCGTCGACATCGAAGCCTGGCTGAAAGACGGCAGCACGCCGTGGGATGCGTTTCCCAACACCGGCGCCGGCAAGGTCGACGCGCAAACGGGGCCGCTGGCGTCGGCCCTTGCCGACCAGAACATCAAGCTCGAGACCGGCGCGCATGTCGAACATCTCGAAGCATCGCCGGACGCCAGGACGATCGCCGCCGTCCATTATCGACAGAACGGTACGCTGAAGAGCGTCGCGCCGAAGCTGGTCATCCTGTCGGCCGGCGCGGTCAATTCCGCCGCCATCCTGCTGCGTTCGCCTTCCCCCAACGGCAAAGGCGGCGGCAAAGGCCTGGCCAACCGCTCCGACCAGGTCGGCCGCAACTTCATGAACCACAATTCGAGCGCCATGCTGGCGATCGATCCGCGCCGCCGGAACAAATCCGTCTACCAGAAGACGCTGATGCTGAACGACTATTATCTGTCCGACGGCAAGGGCGGCAAGCCGCTCGGCAATGTCCAACTCCTCGGCAAGATCGACGGCAACATCCTCAAGGCCAATGTCAGGCGCGCGCCCAAATTCGCGCTCGATTTCATGGCCGGCCGCGCCGTCGACTGGTATCTGATGTGCGAGGACCTGCCCGATCCCGAGAGCCGCATCATGGTCGACGGCAAGGACATCGTCATGCAGTGGCGGCGCTCCAACATGGAGTCGCTCGACGGGCTGACCAAGGTGATGCGCGAGAATTTCCGCGCCTGCGGCTATCCGATCGTCCTGTCGCGGCCGTTCGACAAGCGCACGCCCTCGCACCAGTGCGGCACGGTGAAGATGGGCAATGACCCGGCGACCTCGCCGCTCGACCCATTCTGCCGCTCCTTCGACCACAGCAATTTGTTCGTCGTCGATGCCGGCTTCCTGCCGAATTCGGCCGCCGTCAATCCGGCGCTGTCGATCGCCGCACAGGCGCTGCGCGTCGCCGACCACATCCGCAAGACGGAGCTCGCAACATGAGCCGCCCGGCAGCGATCGTCACCGGCGGCGCGCGCGGCATCGGCCTTGCCTGCGCCGAGGCGCTGGCCAGCGCCGGCTTCGACATCCTCGTCGCCGACCTTGCCAACGAAGCCGCCGACGGGCTCGCCGCCGACATCACCGGGCGCGGCGCGAAGTTCGCCTATGTCAGCGGCGACATCGCCGACCTCGACGACCATGCAGCGCTGATCGATGCCGCGACAAGCGCCTTCGGCCGCATCGACTGCCTGGTCAACAATGCTGGCATCGGAACCGTCCTGCGCGGCGACTTGCTTGAACTCAAGCCGGAAAATTTCGACCGGGTGCTCAGCATCAATCTGCGCGGCACCGTATTCCTCAGCCAGGCCGTTGCCAAAGCGATGCTCGACCTGCCGAGCGATGGTGCGAGGTCGATCATCACCATCACTTCGGTCAGTGCCGCCATGGCCTCGCCGGAACGCTCCGATTACTGCATTTCCAAGGCCGGGCTTTCGATGTGGGTGAAGAACCTGGCGCTGCGGCTTGCCGCCGAAAACATCGCCGTGTTCGAAGTGCGGCCGGGCATCATCCGCACCGACATGACCGCGGGTGTCACCGCCAAATATGACGGATTGATCGACGGCGGCCTGGTGCCGGCAATGCGCTGGGGCGAGAGCAAGGATATCGGTGCCGCCGTGGCGGCGCTCGCCGGGGGCAAGCTCGGCTTTTCGACCGGCTCGGTCATCAATGTCGACGGCGCGCTGTCCGTGCCGAGGCTATGAACAGGTGACGCCATGATCGACTACATCCCATGACTGACTACATAATTGTCGGCGCCGGCCCGGCCGGCTGCGTACTCGCCAATCGGCTGAGCGAAGATCCGTCGCATCAGGTGCTGCTGCTCGAAGCCGGCGGCAAGGACTGGCATCCCTTGATCCACATGCCGGCCGGTTTTGCCAAGATGACCAAGGGCATCGCCGCCTGGGGCTGGTCGACGGTGCCGCAAAAGTACATGAACGATCGCGTCTTCCGGTACACGCAGGCCAAGGTGATCGGCGGCGGCTCTTCGATCAACGCCCAGATCTACACGCGCGGCAACGCACGCGACTACGATGCCTGGGAGAAGGAAGAAGGCCTTGCCGGTTGGGGCTATCGCGACGTGCTGCCCTATTTCAAGCGCGCCGAGAACAACCAGCGCTATGCCAACGATTTTCACGGCGACCAGGGCCCGCTCGGCGTATCGAACCCGATCGCGCCGCTGCCGATCTGCGAGGCCTATTTCCGTGCCGGACAAGAGATGGGCATTCCCTTTAATCCCGACTTCAACGGCGCCAGCCAGGAGGGCGTCGGCTACTACCAATTGACGCAGAAGGACGCAAAACGCTCCTCCGCCTCGGTCGCCTATCTCAGGCCGATCCGCGAGCGCAAGAATCTCACCATCAGGACCGGCGTTCTGGTGACACGCATCGTCGTCGACAAAGGCCGCGCTGTCGGCGTCGAGATCGTCGACAAGCCGGGCGGCCAGCCAACGATCCTGCACGCCGAACGCGAGGTGATCGTCTCGTCCGGCGCCATCGGCTCGCCGAAGCTTCTGATGCAGTCGGGCATCGGCCCGGCCGACCATCTGAAGGCGGTCGGCGTGACGCCGGTGCACGATTTGCCCGGCGTCGGCTCCAATCTGCAGGATCATCTCGACCTGTTCGTCATCGCCGAATGCACCGGCAACCACACCTATGACAACTACGCCAAGCTGCACTGGACGGCGTGGGCCGGCCTGCAGTATCTTCTCCTGAAGAAGGGCCCCGTGGCCTCCAGCCTGTTCGAGACCGGCGGGTTCTGGTACGCCGATCCGACCGCCGCCTCTCCCGATATCCAGCTGCATCTCGGCCTCGGCTCCGGCATCGAGGCCGGCGTCGAGAAGCTGAACAATCCGGGCGTGACACTGAACTCGGCCTTCCTGCCACCGCGCTCGCGCGGCACGGTGCGGCTGAACAGTGCCGACCCGGCCGACCGCCCGCTGATCGATCCGAACTATTGGTCCGATCCCTATGACCGCGACATGTCGATCAAGGGGCTGAGGCTGGCGCGCGAGATCATGCGGCAGAAGGCGCTGCAGCCCTACGTGCTGCGCGAGGTACTACCGGGACCCGACCTGCAGACCGGCGACGAACTGTTCGACTACGCCTGCCGCAGTTCCAAGACCGACCACCACCCGGTCGGCACCTGCCGCATGGGCCACGATGCGATGAGCGTGGTAACGCCCGATCTCAAGCTGCGCGGCATCGAGGGCCTGCGCGTCTGCGACGCCTCGGTGATGCCGCGCATCCCCTCCTCCAACACCAACGCGCCGACGATCATGGTAGGCGAAAAGGGCGCCGATCTGATCCTTGGCCGGGAGCCGCTGCCGCCGGCGGTGTTTTCCACCAACCGAGCGGCATGAGGGACAAAGAATGATCAGGCACTGTGTTTTCGTCAGATTCCGCAACGATGTCGCCATCGCCGAGCGCGCGGCAATCCATGGCGATCTCGAAGCGTTGCGGCCGGTGATCGACGGCATGGGCAAGGTCGAGTTCAGCGCCAACACCAGCCCAGAACCCTTCGCCCGCGGCTTCACGCACGGCTTCACCATCGACTTTCGCGATGCGGCGGCACGCGATGCCTATCTGGAGCATGAAGCGCACCAGCGAGCCGGCGCGAGACTGGTCGCGGCGCTCGAAGGTGGCACGGACGGGCTGATAGTGTGCGACCTGGAGATCGCGTGACTATCCCAGTCTCAGCGCAACGACGCCGGCGACGATGCTAAGCACCGCAGCACCTCGCCATGCCGTCATCTTCTCGCCGAGCGCGAACACCGAGATCATCATGGCGAACAGGATCGATGTTTCGCGCAGCGACGCCACCGAGGCGATCGGCGCCTTGGTCATCGCCCACATCACGATCCAGTAGGCGCCGCCGCTGAGCACGCCGGTATAGATTCCCGCCTTCCAGTCGCGCGCCAGCACCGGCAGCGCCCGTGGGCCGCGAAAGACGACGCACAGCACCAGCGCCCACAGCGCGTCGCAGACGAACAGCCAGGCCGCATAACTCGACGCGGTGGCGGCGAGCCGCGCGCCGCTGCCGTCCGACAGCGTATAGCTGGCGATGAAGATCGATGTGCCCAGCGCGAAGCCGACGGCGCGCAGGTTCAACTTCTCCAGATGCGCGCCGCCGCGAAACGACAGCACCAGCGTGCCCGCCGACAACAAGACGATGCCGACGATAGCGAGCGGCGCCGGCATCTCGGCCACAACCACAATGCCCCCCAAAGCAGCCAATAGCGGCGCGGTGCCGCGCGCCAGCGGATAGGTCTGGGCGAAATCGCCGGCCTTGTAGGCACCGATCAGGAACGTCCTGTAGCCCATGTGGAAGACAACCGAGGCGAGGATGTATGGCCACACTTCCGGCTTCGGCACCTCGACGAAAGGCAACGTCACCAGCGCGGCGGCACCCATGCCGGCCGTCATCAGCGTAATCGACAGGAAACGGTCGAGATGGACCTTGACCAGCGCGTTCCAGATCGCATGCATGGCCGCAGCGGCAAGCACCGCGAAAAAGACAAACAGGCTCATCGGCGGCTCATCCGCCGCCGATCCCGGTGGCTACCGGCGCTTCCATGTCGATATCGACCCAGAGCGGAAAATGATCGGAGGCGATTTGGCCGACATCGGCACTGACCGAACGCACGCGCCCGGCAAACATGCCGCCGACGAAGCAATGGTCGAGCCGGCGCTTTGCTACTCTGCCGTCGATGGTCTTCACATGGGTATGGAAATCCGTTGTCGGTTCCATGGCGACGGCGGCGGCATCGACAAAACCGTCGAGATAGGCGGCACCGCGATGATAGGGCGCGCTGCCGGCGATGCGGCGGTACTCGGCGCTGCCCGGCTCCATGTTGAAGTCGCCCATCCAGATCGCCGCCAGCGGGCTTTCCGGCTCCTGTTCGCCATTGCTCCAGTTGCGCGCCGGCTCATCGTCGGCACCGCTCCATGGCCCGCCCTCGGACGGCGCCCGGTGATGCTCGGCGAGCAGGTATTCGATCTGCTCCAGCCGCTCCTCGGCGGCAATATGTGCCAGATGCAGCGACAGCACCCGCACCGGGCCGGCAGGGGTGCGGATCATGCACTCGAGTGCGGCATTGCGGGTGTTGAGCGGCCGCAGCGTGCGCCTGAGCGGCAGCGTGTGCAGCCGCGACCAGGCGATCGGCAGCTTCGACAGAAGCATGGTGCCGAATTGCCGCCGCCGGTTGACGATGCGGCCTTCACGCCGTCGGCTGGCATCCATGTCGAAGGCCGGGCCATAGACCCAATGGTAGTCGGGCAGCAATTGCGAAAGAAGTTCCGGCTGGTCGTCCTCGTTGCTGCGCAACCAGTGCCGCTCCACTTCCTGTAAGGCGATGATGTCGGCGCCGGCAACGACCTTGGCGCAGCGCGCCAGATCGTAGCGGCCATCGCTGCCGAAGCCGTACTGGATGTTGTAGCTGACCAGCTTCATTGCTTATCCGGCTCAGTTTCCTGCTGGCAGTAGCCGTTCGCTGACAGCCTTGCAATGTGCAGCCGGGCGGAGGGAGCTTGGGCCAGATGCTAATGCTTGTCGCCCAAAAGTGCGCAGCGGTTTTGGGATAACGACATGCATAGAGACAAAAACTTAAAGCGCGTCGCAAGAGGCTGTCCAAACGCGACGCGCTTTAAGTGGTCAGCGGCTGGAACCGACCGGGCGGGGATGCTGCCAGTTCCGACCAGTCGATTTCTTCCTCAAGGCGGTGGTAGGCTTCGTCGCCGATCGTTCCGTCGATGCGCAAACGCTCCAGCGCATCGCGCTGGCTCTTGATGGCATAAAGACGCAATCTGTCATACTCGGTCGCGGCCTGGGCATCCTCCGGGTTTTCGGCGATGGCGCGCTGCGCCGCATATTGCTCTCGCACCGCCCCTGCCGCACTCGATGTCTTGCCGCTCAGCACGTCCAGCGCCGCCTGCATGATGGCGACGCGCGCCTGCGCGACCTCCCGGTCGACGGTCTGGTCGGGGTCGAAATTGAGCAGAAGCAGCAACGGCTTCAGGCTGACGCCTTGCAGCACCAGCGTGCCGAGCACGACAGTGAAAGCGGCGAGCACGATCGGGTCGCGGCCGGGAAAATCGGCCGGCAAGGCGAAGGCTGCCGCAAGCGTCACCAGGCCGCGCATGCCGCACCAGCCGATGAGCACGCCGCCGCGAAATGTCGGAGCGTCTCTCCGCCTGTCCTCATCGCCCAGACGTGCCAGCCTTCTGAGAATCGCGCCACAGCCCAGCACCCAGACCAGCCGCGAGACGATGACGACAGCCAGCACGGCTGCGGCGAAGATGAATGCTTCGACCTGCCCCTGCTCAGCAAGGCGGCCGACGATCAACCGTGCCTGAAGTCCCATCAGAACGAAGGCCAAGACATTGAGCACGAACACCGCCGTCTCCCAGACCGAGTAGGAACTGACACGATTCCTTGCCGGCATGCGGCGCGGCGACGTACGTGCGATCGTCATGGCATAGACGACGATCGTGATGATGGCGGAAAGCCCTATCCTGTCGGCCAGGATCCAGACGCCGAACGTTGAGGCGAATTGCACCACGGTGCCGCTCGCCGGGTCGTCGATGCGGCCGAGTATCGCGAGAGACAACCGGCCGAGCACATAGCCTGCGGCAAGGCTGCCAACCGTCGACAGCAGGATCATTGGTACGGCACTGCTGAACAGGATGGAGCCGGCGGCTGCGGAAACCGACATCCTGTAGATCAACAGCGCCGTGGCGTCGTTGAGCAGGCTCTCGCCTTCCAGGATGGCGGTGATGCGGTGCGGCACCTTGAACTGTCCGAGCACGGCCGCGGCTGCGACGGCATCGGGCGGCGCCACGATCGCCCCAAGTGCTATGGCCGCGGCAATGGGCAGGCCTGCCATCGTCCAACCGACAAATGCCACGGTCACGGTGGTAAAGATGACGGCGCCGAGCGCCAGCAGGATGAGCGAAACCTTGTAGCGGTTGAGATCGCGCAGCGACGTGTCATAGGCCGCGTCGAGCAGCACCGGCGCGATGAACAGAGCGAGCGCCAGCTCCGGGTCGATCTCGATGGTCGGTGCAAACGGCAGGAAGGCTATGCCGGCGCCGGCCAGCGCCAGCAACGAAGGATAGGGAATCTGCAGACGCCGTGACAACGCCGTCAGGGCGACCGCGGCCAGGAGAAGAACAAGGGTCAGTTCAAAAAGCGCCATGCCCAGTTATAACCGTGAAAAGCGACCGACGGCAGGGGCCTGGACGGTTCGATCATGACTGAGGGCGGTCAGCGAACTGCGGCGGCGCGCTGGAATGCTCCAAGAAGCGCGTCCGCATACATCTGGCGACGCGCCGCATGATCGGCACGCAGCTTTTCGGCCTTTTCATGCGTTCGCGCCGGTCCCTGAGACATGGTGACCATGGCGGACGCTAACGCGACGGCATCGTCGACCGGAAAGAACGTCGCGTTTGGCGCCTGCTCCCGATGAAGGCTGATATCCGAGAGGAGCATCCGTGTGCCGAGCGCCTTGGCTTCCTCGACCGTGGTTGACCAGCCCTCGAACAGCGAAGGATTGATGAGAGCATCGGAAGCAGCGTTGAGGCCGAACACATCCTCGTAAGGCACAAGGCCCAGATGACGGAAATGACCCGACACGCCGGCCTCCCTGGCGCTAGCCAGCAACTGGTCGAAATGTCGGGGATTGCGCGGGTCTTCGGTTCGCCCGGTCAAGATCACGGGGGCAACCTTATCAAGCCCGCCATTTGCCGATATGTGCGCCAATGCTTTGATCACAAGCCCATGGTTCTTGTGCGACCAGAACTGGTTCGGTAGGTAGAAATAACGCTGCGGCAGTTCATACCGTGCGATCACCTCCGCCTGCCTTGCTATATGCGGGGCCGGATCAAGATCGATTGCAAACCGAACGACCGCCGTCTTGCCGCGTGCTGCGGGATAATACGTCTCGCAGTCCCGCCTGGCGTCATCGCTCGACAACAGGATGATGCGTTTGCCGGACGTCTGCAGACGGTATCCCAAATCGCGACGCCACCACATGGAGCGCGAGAACAGGTGTGGCAAGTGTCGGTGCTGGAAGTCAGGAATCCACGATACGACAGAAATCGGAAAACGGTTGCCGTAGAACTGCGCCGGCTCGAACACCACGTCGACGCCTTCGTGGCTTAGTATCCGTGCCGCATCGGCGTCGCTGCCGCTGGCCAGCGCCCGGATGGCGTTGCGACCGCGGCCAAAATCAGCAACCTTCGCATCGACGATCGGCGGCGCGGCCAGGAAAGCATCCATCGATGTGCCGATCTTTTCTGCCTGCGCCGGAGTTAAGAACAGCTTGGCCTGCAACTTCCCGGCCAATTCGCTGGAAATAACGCCGAGCATGTTGCGCAGGTAGGTCTCCCCACCTGACCAGTTGCCTCGGCCGATGAGCGTGAAGCCCGCGGTAATCATCTTCGCCCCTCGATGCCTCAGCCTGCCTTTTTGAAAGGAAACCCGCGCACGATATCGGCCACGGCGGCTGGAAGTTCGATCTTGGCGGACCAGCCAACTCGATTTCCGATCTTGTCCACCTTGGCCAGTTGCGTTGCGCGGTCGACCCTGCGTAAGCGCGCCTTGTCCTCGACGATCTCGATATCGACCTTCATCGCCGCTCCGATCAGGCGAACAAGCTCCTCCACCGATGCGTCCCTGCCGGAACCGATATTCATGACATCGAAACTCGCCTCACCAGTGTCGCCGGCCAAAGCCGCCACCCCGGCAGCGGTATCCTCCGCATGGATGTAGTCGCGCCGCGGTTTCAGATTGCCCAATGCGATCCTGGCCTGGCCCTTGGCATTGTAGAGCTGGTTGAGAATATCGGGAATGAGATGCGCATTGGGGTCGTCATGGCCGATAGTGTTGAAGATGCGCGCCACACGCCCCCTCCCGCCGGTCCTGTCGGCCCAGAAACGAAGCTGGCTTTCATTAGTCAGCTTGGACAGAGCATAATTGTCGCAAGGCCAGGTCCTGGTCGCATCCTCGTCGAGCGGGGCATCGACCCAGTCGTACACCGCGCCGCTGGACGCCAGCACGACCGTTCCGACACCAGCCTTTTCAGCAGCATCGAGGACGATTTCGGTGCCGACCACGTTCACGTCCAACGCATAGGCGCGCTGTCGCTCGCATGTCGGAATGTGGTGAATAGCCGCCAGGTGGATAATGGTGTCGGGCTTGAAACCCTCAGCCAACTCTACCATCCCACTCTTGTCGCGGATGTCGATCTCCCGCGTCTCGCATCCGTCCATGTCAGGCATCGGCATGCCGACCGAAAGATTATCGGCGATCAACACCCGAGCGCCGTCCTTGGCGAGATTTCGCGCGCACCGCCAGCCTATGAAACCAGCTCCGCCCGTAACGAGGACGCGTTGGGGATTCGTCATCAGGATTTCTCTCCGGCTATCTGAAGTTCACAAGGGCATGGCAGCCGGGGCGGACGGATCATCGCGCGGCCGGCAGAGCACCATGAGGGAAAAGCCGCCCAGCAGCAGCGCGCTGGTAGCGGGGGCAACGCTGCCTATCAGTTTGCGCACTGGATTGAGCAATTTGGTGCGCAGAGGCCTCGTGGAAACGTTGGCTTCGCCCGCCACGTCGGTAAAGTGCCAATCGACCACCGTGTAACCCGTGTCCTCAAGCGTCGCAAGCGCGGTCTCGCGCGTGAAATAATGGAGATGCCCCACCTTCTGACGTGCGTGCATGTAAGCTCGCCGAACCAGTCCCTGGACGTGAAGGTCCAAAGGAATATGAAAAACGTGATAGCGGCCGTGCGGGCGCAGTGCCCGCAAAAAGCCCATATAGTCTTCGACATGTTCGAAGACGTCGATCAGCATGACAAGGTCATGCACTGACTTGGTCGCCAGAAAATCCTCGTGGTGGAAGATCGCGCCAGACGCCTTTTGCAGCGGCCAGAGTTTTGCTGCGTCTTCGGAAATATCGTATCCATGAATAGGTCTGCCCGGATATTGCGCGGCCAATTTGCCGACGATGCCGCCGCTGCCGCAGCCGACCTCGACGGCGTCGCGCCAGACAACATTGTTGCGCTCCAGGATGTTTGCGATCTCGCGCGCCTTCCAGGCTGTATCGGCCAGATGCCAGTCAGGATTGTTGGCAAGGTACTGACTGTCCGAGTAGATGTCAGCCGCGGTATCAGTGACTGTTATCGGCCGCGCTTCTTCGACCCCTTTAGCCGACATCACGATCTTCCTTTTCACAAATGAACGATACCAGGTGACCGGCTTCGACGACATCAATGCGCGTACCGGTGTTTCTGGCGGGCGCCCGAATCGCATCAGTTCCGGTCAACGCGCTAGGGTCCGGCTCAACCGCCGTGACCTGCCATCCATCGGCCGCCGACGCAAGAGACAGGGTTCCATTGCCCACCCCGAGATCAAAGGCTCGCCCAAGCTGCTTCGGCAAATTGCGGCGCAACTCGGCACTTCCATGATAGCGGCGCGCCGGCATCGATTTCAGTTGATGGAAATACGCTGCGCGCGCCAAGTCGGCCTGTTCCGGATGACCAGGCAACCTGCGCACAGCGTCTTCAGAGTCCAGGAAATTGCTGGAGCCCATCAGCCAAAATGTCCCAAACTGCAGGTCACAAAACCGGCTGCAGACAATTCCAATTCAAGGATCAATCTTCACTCCCCAGCGGGTTTCCCTTGGCGGTCTGCTTGTCTCTTTTGACGCATGAGATTGACCGCGATTGCAACATTCCCTGACTAAATGTGGAGCACAGGAAATCACACCGTCGCGACCTCCGTATATTCGTCCGATCGACAATTGTCACGCTACCAAGCTTGGGTCTGAGCAGATCCGGTTCTTTTGCTCGCGCCGAGGCAAATCCGCCTGTCTATTGGCGGATCGCCTGAAGGCGATCCCAGGAAAATGTGGAACAGTTTTTCCAGAACTGCCTCAATGCAGCACAAGCATGTCGCCGGACGAGAACGAAATCTCGGCCTTTTCGCCGACGGCAGGCGGCGGCGTTGCCGGGCTGTTGAATGTGTCTAGCGAGACCGTGCTGCCGCCGATGCCGACGCGCACCCGGATCACCGAACCGAGGAAATGCACCTCGGCGATTTCGCCCGAAAGGCTGGAGTCGCGGCCGGGGTGGCGGCCGAGCGAGATCGCCTCGGGCCGCAACGCCAGCGACAGCGTGTCCCCGGACTTCGAGCCGTTGAGCTTGCCCTTGAGCGAGACCTCTTGCGAGTTGACGCGCACCTTGCCCGAAGCCGCGTCGGTGACCGTGCCTTCCAGCACGTTCAGCGTGCCGACGAAATTGGCGACGAATTTGGTTGCCGGCCGGTTGTAGATCTCGAACGGCGTGCCGACTTGCTCGGCCTTGCCGCCATACATCACAGCGATGCGGTCGGAAATCGACAGCGCCTCTTCCTGATCGTGGGTGACGAAGATGGTGGTGATGCCGAGCTTCTTCTGGATCGAGCGGATTTCCTCGCGCAGCGATACGCGCACCTTGGCATCGAGCGCCGACAACGGCTCGTCGAGCAGCAGGAGCTTCGGCTTCGGCGCGATGGCCCGCGCCAGCGCGATACGCTGCTGCTGGCCACCGGAGAGCTGATAGGGATAGCGATCGCCCATCTGCGGCAGCTTGATGAGGTCGAGCATCTCGGCAACGCGCCTGTCGGCATCGGGCTTGGGCATGCCCGCGACCTTCAGCCCGAAGCCGATGTTCTGCGCCACGGTCAGATTCGGAAACAGCGCGTAAGCCTGGAACACCATGCCGACATTGCGCTGGTTGGGCTTGAGCCGGGTGATGTCCTTGCCGGCCACCACGATCTTGCCGGCGCTCGGCTCCTCGAAGCCGGCGACCATGCGCAGCACCGTCGTCTTGCCGCAGCCCGATGGCCCGAGGAAGGAGACGAATTCGCCCGGCTCGACGTCGAGGTTGAAATCCTGCACCACGGTGGTGGCGCCGAAGGATTTTTGCACCTGCTGTATTGAGAGGAATGGCTCGGCCATGACTTTTTCTTTCGATCAGTTCGGGCGGTTTGCCGATTTCGGCGCGAAGCGCGACAGGATCTGGATCAGCGACATGCAGCCCCAGGTGATGGCGAACGAAATGATCGCCAGTGCCGACGGCTCATAGGCACTGTTGGCGCCGATGTTCTGCAGATAGGGGCCGAAGGCTGGGCGATTCAACAGCGAGGCCATGGTGAACTCGCCGATGACGATGGCAAAACTCAGGAACGCGCCGGATAAGACGGCGATCAGTACGTTCGGCAGGATGATGCGGGCGATGATGGTGGTCCAGCCGGCGCCGAGGATTTGTGCGGCTTCGGTGAGCGTTCTGACGTCGATGGTCCTGAGACCGGTATCGACCGCCCGGTACATATAAGGCAGCGCCAGCACTGCATAGCCGATGACCAGCAGAACATCGGTGCCGCGCGCTGTCGCCAGGAAAGGCAGCGTTGAATTCGAACCGAACATTCTGATGTAGCCGAAGACGATGACGATAGCGGGAATAACCAGCGGCAGCAGAGTGATGAACTCTACGAGCGGCCGCAGATTCGGTAGCCGCAGCCGAATCCAGTAGGCCGTCGGGACAACGAGGAGCACGCCCAAAAGAATGGTGAAAACCGCCACAACGACGGAGTAGGTAAATGTCGTCTGGAAATTCGGATCTTCGAAGACTGAGCGGTAGGCGTCAAAGGAGTATTCCCCGCGCCGCTTACGCAAGGAGAATTCAAAGGTCGCCAAAAGCGGCAGGACAAAATAGGCGGTTCCCACGCCAAAAACGAGCCAAGCCCAAAAGCGGCTGCCTTGCTTCATTTCAGCCACCGCTCGGCTCGCCGTTGGAACAAGATATAGAAGAGGTTGGCCAAGCCGGTGATGACTATCATGCCGAATGCAAGCGCGTAGCCTAGATTCGGATTGTAAAGCACGTCGCCGCGAATCTGCGCGAACAGCTGGATGGGCACGATGTTGAGTGACGGCCCCGTCAGTGCATAGGCTGTTGCGACCGCCCCGAACGCGTTGGCAAAGAGGAGGACCGTCGTACCGAGAAAACTCGGCCATAAGACCGGGATGACCACCATGCGCCAATATTGCCAATTGCTTGCGCCGAGCGTGGCGGCAGCTTCACCCCATTCCTTCTTCAGCCCATCGACCGCCGGCGTGATGATGACAATCATCAATGGAATCTGGAAATAAAGGTAGGTGAGGATTAGGCCCCAAAACGAAAAGATACTGAAGCCGAGCGAATAGATGTTGATGCCGAAAATGTCTCGCAACAGGATTGTCGCCACTCCGAGCCGACCTAGCGTCGCGATGAACGAGAATGCCAGCGGCACGCCGGCGAAATTCGAGACGACGCCCGAGAAGGTCAAGGTCGCCGAGCGTAACCACGACGGCAAACCTCCGCGAACGACTGCCACGGCCATTGCCAGGCCGATCAAGGCGCCAAGGATCGCAGAAACAAAGCTGATCTGAATGGATACCCAATAGGCCGCCGCGAGCTTGGGTTGCGACAACGCTATGATGTTATCGAGCGTATAGTCGCCAGCTGCATTTTTGAACGCGCCCGCGATCAGCCCTACCGTGGGCAAGATCAGAAAGAGCAGCGCGAAAATGAAGAACGGAGTTACGCCTAACCAATGCAGTGGCAGCCGAAGGCGGCTGATCTCCGGCGCGCCAGGACTGACGCTGGCTGTCTGGGACATTGTGGAATCTGCCATGGAGTTCCCGAAGTTGGCATAGGGCGCCGGGCGGCGAACCGCCCAGCGCCCTATGAATTACTTCACGACGGCGCCAACGATGGCATCCCAGTTCGTGCTGATTTCCTTCTTGGCAGCGTTCTGTTCCTCCAAAGTAGGGAAGACCGCTTTTTCATAGTTCTCGGCGGCCGGCAGCTTATCCAGCATCTCCTTCGGGATCACGCCCTTCTTGGCGAGATCGTTGAAGCGGATCGGGTGGCAGTAGCCCTTCAGCCAACCGAGCTGGCCTTCGTCCGAATAGAGATACTCCATCCACAACTTGGCGGCATTCGGGTGCGGCGCATAGGCACTGATCGCCTGAACGTAGACGCCTGCGACCACCGCTCCCTTTGGCACGACGATTTCGATTTCCGGATTGCCGGCCATCTTGTCGCGCATGGCAAGCAGGTTGTAGTCCCAGTTCATCACGATCGGCGTCGTGCCCTGGGCGACAGCTGCCGCTTCAGCGTCGACCGGCACGAAGTTGCCGGCATCGTTGAGCTGCTTGAAGAATTGCAGACCCTTGGCGGCGGCGTCCTGGCCGCCGGTACCGCCAGCCGCGAGGCCCGCAGCGTAGACCGACATGACGGCGTTGTTCGACGTGCGCGGGTCACCGGCGAGCGCCACCGAGTTGGCATATTCCGGCTTCTGCAGGTCAGCCCAGTCCTGTGGCGCGTTCTGCACGACGGCTTTGTTCACGCCGAAGGCGAGCACGCCGTAGTAGTCGCCGGTCCAGAAGCCATCGGCATCCTTGGCGCTGTCAGGGATCGTATCCCAGGTCGACACCTTGTAGGGTTGGATCAGGTTATCTGCCTTGGCGGACGGGCCGAAAGACAGGCCGACGTCGATGACATCAGGCGCCTGCGGGCCTTTATTGTCCTTGTTGGCCTTGATCGCCTCGATCTCGTCGCCGGAGCCGGCATCGGGATTGAGTTCGTTGACGGTGATCCCCGGATATTTTGCCTTGAAGCCGGCGATGACGTCGCCATAGCCGCACCAGCTGTGCGGCAGCGCGATCGTGGTGAGCTGGCCTTCCGCCTTGGCTGCGGCGACCAGTTCATCCATGGACTGGGCCGACGAGATGGCAGAGGTCGCCATCAGGGCGACGGCCGAAAGGGAAAGCAGTTTTCCCGTGAATTTGAACATGTGTTCTCTCCGTTGAACTGACGCCGTTGGACGCCTGCGATGCGGTATCGTTTTCGTGTGACAGCCAGATGAAAGCTTTGTGAAAGCGATGCCCTGCAGTACGAAAAAGTAAACTCTTTTTAACCGGCTGTAGCAATCGCTACGCCGTTATTTTTCCGGCTAACTAGTTTCGGCCTTGCCTTTCATCCTTTCCCCCTTTCTTCGCCTCGTTTTTCCCAAATGGATTTGCAATGCTGAAGTTGCCTCAGACGGCGCCGGCGATGGCGTTTTCCAGCAGCGTCAGCGCCGCCTTCTTGGTCAGCTTGACCGGGTTGCCGCCGGCGGTCGGATCGACCACCGCCATGTCGGCGATCAGGCCCTTGCGCTTCTTGTCCATGTCGAGCCCCTTGATCAGGCCGGGCAGCGCGTGCGGCACCTTGAGCTCCTTGCGCAGCTTGACGATCGCCTTGGCAAAGCCGTTGAAGCCGCCCTTGATGCCGCAATAGGCGGCGAGCCGGGCGATGCGCGGCTCGATCGCCTCGCGGTTGAAGGCCAGCACATAGGGCATGAACACGGCGTTGGTCATGCCGTGGTGGGTGTCGTAAAGCGCGCCGATCGGATGCGACAGCGAATGAATGGCGCCAAGCCCTTTCTGGAAGGCGGCGGCCCCCATGGCGGCGGCACTCATCATATTGGCGCGGGCAACCAGATCCTTACCATTGGCATAGGCTTTCGGCAGGTTTTCGAAGACCAGCCTGATGCCTTCCACGGCGATGCCGTCGGCCATCGGGTGATAGCCCGGCGCGCAATAGGCTTCGAGGCAGTGGGCGAGCGCATCCATGCCGGTGCCGGCGGTGATGAAGCCCGGCATGCCGACCGACAGCTCCGGATCGGCGATGACGATCGCCGGCAAAAGCTTCGGATGGAAGATGACCTTCTTGGTGTGGGTCGCTTCATTGGTGATGACGCCGGCGCGGCCGACCTCCGAACCGGTGCCGGCCGTGGTCGGCACGGCGATGATCGGCGCGATCGCATCGGCATCGGCGCGCGTCCACCAGTCGCCGACATCCTCGAAATCCCAGACCGGTCGCGTCTGCCCTGCCTGGAAGGCGATCAGCTTGCCGAGGTCGAGCGCCGAGCCGCCGCCAAAGGCGATGACGCCGTCATGCTTGCCCTTCTTGAACACGGCGATGCCGGCGGTCAGGTTGGAATCGACCGGGTTCGGCTTGACCTCGGAAAACACGCCATACGGCACCTTGGCGTCGTCGAGGATCTTCAGCGTCGAGGCCACCACCGGCAGCTTGGCCAGTCCCGGGTCGGTGACGAACAGCGGCCGCTTGATGCCGGTCGCCGCCAGCACCTCCGGCAGTTCCTTGATGCGTCCGGCGCCGAAGCGGACGGTCGTAGGGTAATTCCATTTAGAAACGAGTTTTGTCATTTCGACCTTCTGACTGCTTTCATGCTCTCGGATGTCGTTAATTCACAAAGGTATTGGCCACACGGTCTGACCGCATCATGTACGGAATCCAGATGGCTGCGGCCCAGACCGAACGGTAAATGTCGCGCATCGTTTCTTTATCGAACGCATCATCCAGCGTTGGAAAGCTGTCGGGAAAAGCCAGATACCCGGCCCATGAATCGACAACGGAATATATCGGCATCGCGAATGCCCAAATCATGTACCAGCCGGGGAATATCTGCCAGCGCTTGAACATGAAGAACAATAATAGGGCCGGGGCTGTAAGGTTTAGTATGCCGGATATCACCAATTCGGCAACAATCAGCACACCTTGGGACAAACTGAAGGCCTGCCAGTTCTGTAACATGCCGAGATAGTCGGTATTGTGCAATTGTACCAACCCTAGTATCGGGGTGAGCATCAACCCGAGCATCGGCAGGACAAGCCAGCCGCCGATACCCTCGGGACCTTCACGATCCGGCAGCGCCGATTGTTGCGTATCCGCCATTACTCCCTCTCAACAGCGATCGTTGGCTTGCCGATCGCCACCTTAGATCACCTCGCGCAGATGGTATGATTTCGGCCTGGTCAGATTGTCGTAGCCGATGGCCGACAGTGCCGCACCCTTGCCGGTGTCCTTGACGCCGGTCCAGACCAGCGCCGGATCGAGATAGTCGCAGCGGTTCATGAACACGGTGCCGGTCTCGACGCGGTCGCCGATCGCCGCCGCATGGTCCGTGTCGCGCGTCCAGATCGAGGCCGTCAGCCCATAGGGGCTGTCGTTCATCAGCGCGATCGCCTCCTCATCGTTGCGCACCTTCATGATACCGACGATCGGGCCAAAGCTTTCCTCGCGCATCACGCTCATCTGGTGGTCGACCTGGGTAAGCACTTCCGGCGCCAGATAGGGCGAGCCTTGCCTGTCGTTAGCCACCTTCATGTCGATGTGCGCCTTGGCGCCCTTGCGTAGCGCCTCCGCCTTTTGCTCGCGGATCAGGTCGGCGAAGCGCGCCTGCGCCATCGGCCCCATGGTGGTCGCCTGGTCGAGTGGATTGCCGACGACGTAGTTCCTGGTCTCGGCGATGAAGCCTTCGACGAATTCGTCGTAGACCTTCTCGTGGACATAGACGCGCTCGATGCCGCAGCAGCACTGGCCGGAATTGAAGAAGGCGCCGTCGACCAGATTGGCAACGGCATGGTCCATCTTGGCGTCCGGCAGCACATAGGCCGGATCCTTGCCGCCAAGCTCGAGGCCGAGCGTCATGAAGGTGCCCGCCGCCGCCTTTTCGATGGCGCGGCCGCCGGCGACCGAGCCGGTAAAGTTGACATGGTCGATCTTGCCGGAGCCGAGCAGCCTTTCGGTCTGCGCATGGTTCAGAACGAGGTTCCGGAACAGGCCCTTGGGCAGGCCGGCTCTGTCGAACGCCTGCTGAAACCGTTCGCCGACCAACAATGTCTGTGCCGCGTGCTTGAGGATGACGGCGCTGCCCGCCATCAGCGCGGGCACGATCGTGTTGACGGCAGTGAGATAGGGATAGTTCCACGGCGCGATCACCATGACCACGCCGAGCGGCACCTTCTTCACATAGCGGCGAAAGCCGTGCTTCGGGTTGGAAGCCATGACCGGCTTCAGTGCCGCCTCGGCGATCTCGACCATGTAGCTGACGCGTTCCTTGACGCCGCCGAACTCACCGCCATAACGCACCGGCCGGCCCATCTGCCAGGCGATCTCCGGCACGATCTCGTCGCTCATGGCGACCAGCGCTTCCAGCATGGCAAGCATGTACTTGCCGCGCTCGACGACCGGCGTCTGCGCCCACTTCTCCTGCGCCGCCTTGGCACGTTCGACCGCGGCACCGATCGCCTGGTCCGTGGCCAGAGGCCGTTCGGCATAGATCGAACCGTCGATGGGGGATTTTATCTTGACCGTTTCGGTCATGCCTTGGGTCCTCGCATTCTACAATAATTCTCGTTGGTCATGCCGCTCTGGAAGGGACGAAACACCGGCGTTGGCCCCGTTCTTCACAGCGAGCGGGTAAGGGACGGGCGGCGCCGACATTGCCAGGTCATTTAATACCGCTCGAACCCCCTGTGCAGTTCCCAGTCCGTAATCCGGCGGTCGTATTCGAACTGTTCCCAGTGTGCCGTGTGGACGTAGTGTTCCAGCACATCGTCGCCGAGTGCCTGCCTCAGCATCTTCGATTCCACCAGCGTCGCGGTAGCGTCGCGCAATGTCTTTGGAATTTCAGGCAACTGCGAGGCCTGGTAGGCGTCGCCGACGAAGGGCTTCTGCAGTTCAAGCTTTTCATCGATGCCGGCAAGCCCGGCCGCGATCAGCGCGGCGAAAGCCAGATAGGGGTTCAAATCGGCACCGCCGATGCGGCATTCCATGCGGATGCCCTTGGTGCCCTCGCCGCAAAGACGGAAACCGGCGGTGCGGTTGTCCTCGCTCCACATGATCTTGGTCGGCGCAAAGGTGCCGGCCTGGAAGCGCTTGTAGGAGTTGATGTAGGGCGCCAGGAACCAGGTGAATTCCTTGGCATATTTGAGCTGGCCGGCTGCCCATTGCTGGCCGAGCGTCGACAGCGTCCACTCGGCATTTTTGTCGTAGAACAACGGCGTCTTGCCGTCGGCGCTCCACAGCGAATTGTGGATGTGGCTGGAATTGCCGGCGAGCCCGTAATTGTACTTGGCCATGAACGAGATCGCCTTGCCTTCGGACTCGGCGATTTCCTTGGCGCCGTTCTTCAGGATGACGTGGCGGTCGGCCATGTCGAGCGCTTCAGCATAGCGGACATTGATCTCTTCCTGGCCGGGACCCCACTCGCCCTTGGAATTCTCGATCGGAATGCCGGCCGCCTCCATTTCGTTGCGCAGCCGGCGCATGACGCCTTCTTCCTTGGTGGTGATGCCGATCTGGTAGTCGCCGATATAGGGCGATGCCGTCTCGAGGCCCTGCCAGTGCTTCCTGCGGGCGGAATCGTAGGTCTCGCTGAACAGGTAGAATTCGAGCTCGGACGCGAAATAGCCGATATAGCCGCGCTCCTGCAGCCGCTCGACCTGCTTCTTCAGCATGGCGCGCGGCGAATGCGCCAGGTCGTCATGGGTGTGGTGGTCGAGCACGTCGCAGATCACCAGCGCCGTCTTCTCCAGCCACGGAATGCGCCGCAGCGTCGCAAGGTCCGGCTTCATGACGAAATCGCCATAACCCTTCGACCAGCTCGCCGCCTTGTAGCCGGGCACCGGTTCCATATCGATATCGGCGGCCAGCAGGTAGTTGCAACCATGCGTCTCGTCATGCGCGGAATCGACGAAGTACCGGGCCAGGAACCGCTTTCCCACAAGCCGCCCCTGCATGTCGACGATGCAGGCCAGCACGGTGTCGACCTCACCGCTGGAAACCGCTTGCTTCAACTGATCGAACGAGAAATTTCCGGCCATTCTTACGGCACTCCAGCGCTTGTCGTTTTGAAAAGGGAATGAAACCATGGCCGGCGCGATGCCGGCCATGGTCATGAGAGAGCGTCAGGCGCCGGCTTCGCCGACAGCTATCTCGGCTGCCTTGATCGCCGCCTGGCGCTTCGCGATCTGGTCGCCGATGGGCGGACCCTGGAAGCGGCGGTTCTCGAAACCGAACCAAAGCACCGCGGTCAGTACAATGAAGCCCAGGGTGATATAGAGCACTTTGTCGTTCGGCGGCTGGATGGCGATGTAGAAGATGATCGCCATGCCGATGACCGACAGGATGCAAAACAGCTTGAACAGGCCGGCACCGAGATTCCATGGGCCGGGATTCGGCCATTTCGCCGTTCCGAAAGCCATCATGCCGAGCGCGATCGGAATGGTGAAGGACAGGAACAGGAACACCAGCGTCGAATTGACGACGATGGTGTAGATGTTGGTGCCGCCGATCGAAATGAACTGGGCAAGAAAGACATAGATGATCTCGAGGATCGCAGCTGTCCAGATGGCATTGACCGGCGTGCGCCAGGTTGGGCTGACTTTGGCGAGCCCGGCCGAACCGACCGGCATGCCGCCGTCGCGAGAGAAGGCAAACAGCATGCGCGAGGCCGAGGTCACCGTAGCGAGGCCGCAGAGGAACTGCGAGATCAGGATGGCCAGATAGAGCAGTGTTTTTAACCATCCTGGCAAGATCGCGTTCATGGTTTCGAAGAACACGGCCCACCCTTGCTTGGCGCCTGCCGCCATATCCGGAATTGCCAGCACGATCGCGCACAGCATCACCCAGCCGATCAGCGACGACCAGAGCACGGATGAAACGATTGCCCGCGGAACCGAGTGCGCCGCCCTCAACGTTTCTTCCGAGGTATGCGCCGACGCATCATAGCCAGTAATGGTGTAAACCGGCAGCAGCAGGCAGAGCAGGAAGAGATACGTCATGGAATCGGACTGCGGGAAAACACCGCCGCCCGCATCGCCCGAATAGTTCGTGAACGTCCACAACCGGGTGATGTCGATCGCTGGAGCAAACACCAGGCAGGCGACGATCAGCACCGCCGTCGCTCCGAGAATCAGGAAGCCGGACGCATCCGTCAGCATGGCGGTCAGCTTGATGCCGAAATGGTTGAACAGCGCCTGAAGGACCGTGATGATGGCAACAAAACCAACGACTTGAGCCGGAGACGCAACACCGTCGGTGGTAAGCCCTGCGCCGAAGGTCCCGTAGAAAAACAAAGACGTTCCGATGTTGATCGCGCCGAGCACGGTGATCAGGCCGAGCAAATTGAGCCATGCGGTAAGCCAGCCAGTGAAACGGTTCCCCAGAATGGATGCCCAGTGATAGAGGCCGCCGGCGGTCGGAAATGCCGAGGCGATCTGGGCCATGGCGAGCGCGAAAAATCCCGAAACCATGCACCCGACGATCCAGCCGATACCAGCGCCGGCGCCACCGATGGACGATGTCGCCTGCGCGAAGGAATTGATGCCGCCTGAGAGGATGCAGATGATCGAGAACGAGATCGCGAAATTCGAGAAGCGGCTCATGCTTCGCGACAGTTCCTGAGCATAGCCCATTCCGTGGAGAACTTTCAGGTCCTCCTTCTTGTCACCTTCGCTGTAACCCGGTGCTACCATTTTGAAGTCCCCTTTTAGTTTCTTAGCTGGCCGATTGAACTGACTTTCCGACTGCGCTTGGTCTGGAGGCCTTGGCCGCTTCGGGCTCCAGATTGAGAAAAATACCCGTGAGCAGATCCGCCCATTTCCGCTGCCCGGCTGCGCCGGAGATCTCGTCATTGCGGATTTCGATCATTGCGCAGGGCAGCCCGCGCGAGCGGGCATGGCGTTCCAGCGTGAAATAGACGCGGTCGGCCGGCGAATAGGGTTCGTTGACGCCGACGGTGACGCCGGCGACCCGCTGCAGCGCCGCGATCAGC
This sequence comes from Mesorhizobium sp. M0028, assembly GCF_040323855.1. Lineage (NCBI taxonomy): Bacteria > Pseudomonadati > Pseudomonadota > Alphaproteobacteria > Hyphomicrobiales > Phyllobacteriaceae > Mesorhizobium > Mesorhizobium sp. M0028. The sequence continues at coordinate 32,170 of NZ_JAMYVG010000009.1, read as the reverse complement.
GGCGCCGCCAGCCGGCGGTCCTCGTCGTGGATAACGCCGATATGCCAGGGCCGGCTGCTGCCCTTGTAGACCGGGGTGAAAGAATGGACCGAGACCAGCCGCGTCTCCCGTCCGGCCGCCAGGCGCTCGTCGATGATCGTCGCGATCCGGTCGTGGAACGGCCGCCAAGCGAGCGCGATGCGCGCCTCCCGCTGATCGGCCGAAAGCCCCTGATTGGCCGGGACCACGGTTTTTTCGCTGGCGCTGACCGTCACTATCAGGTCCGGTGCATCGAGCGGGCGGTTGCAGTCGATGACGAGCCGCGAAATGCAGGTCTCGACCAGCGTCGCATCGAGTGCCTCGGCCATGCGGCGCGCCACCGGTAAGGCGCCGGGATCCCAGGCGATGTGGCGGGAAAGCTCCTCGGCGGCAAGTCCGAGCGTTCCGAATTCCGGCGGCAGGAAATTGGAGGCGTGGTCGCAGGTTAGCACGAAAGGGCTCAATCCGCCGGGGTTCGTCACCCTTACGGTTTCAGGCGATGCAAGGCTGGCGGGCCGTGCTGTCTCCATTGTCTGCCGTCCCCGGGGAGCGCTGTACCGTATGTTACGTATTTTGCCTCATTGCGTCCCTACGGATGATTTCATACAGTTTGGCCGGCTTTGTCAAACGCGATTTCGATAATGCGGTAACGGCCCGGCCAGGGTGGGGAAAAACATGGTTTCCAGCATTGCCGAACTGATCTCCGACCGCATCGGCACCATGCCGGCCGGCGAGCGGCGCGCAGCGCAAACGCTGATCGCCAGCTATCCGCTGATCGGGCTGAAGACGGTCGCCGAATTCTCGGCTGCCGCCGGCGTATCGTCGCCGACGATCCTGCGTTTCGTCGCCCGGCTCGGCTTCCAGAACTATCCGGAATTCCAGTCGGCGCTGCAAGACGAACTGGCGGCGCAATTGCAGTCGCCGGCCTCGCGCACGCTCAATCCGCCATCGCCGGGCAGCAGCGCCGTGTCGCCGATGCTGGAAGCGACGCTCGACAATATGCGCGAGACCTTCCGGCACCTTTCGGATAAGCAGCTTGCCGACATCGTCGCCAAGCTGGCCGACCGGCGCGGCAAGACATTCCTGATCGGTGGCCGCTTCACCGACCCGCTGGCGCGCTACATGGCCGCCCACCTCGCCATCATCCAGCCCAACGTTTTTCACCTCGGCGGGCAGGAAAGCGTCTGGCGCGACCGGCTGATCGACATGGGTAAACGCGACGTGCTGGTGATCTTCGACATCAGGCGCTACCAGGACAGCCTTGTCCGCTTCGCCGAGACGGCCAACCAGCGTGGCGTGCAGATCGTGCTGTTTACCGACCAGTGGCTGTCGCCGATCGCCCGCTTCGCCCGCCACGTCATCGCCGGGCGCACCGCCGTGCCTTCGGCCTGGGACTCATCCGCCGCACTTTTCGTCGTCGTCGAAACGCTGATCGGCGCCGTCACAAGGCAGCTCGAGGCCGACGGCACCAAACGCATCCGCGAGTTGGAAAGCCTACGGTAGAGCGGCCCTTCGGGCGAACGGTCTTCGTTGGGTCTAGTCAACCAAAAGGCTGACCATCTGCAGGATCAGGATCAGCAAAAAGACGCCAAAGACAGACGCAAAGACCGCTGCCAACAGGACGATGCGTTGTTTCTTACCCACAGCTCCCTCGGGAAGGCATAGCTCCCCCACGATCACGAACGTCAGTCCTGCCTATCGCTCGGCTACCGTCCCAAGTCCTCAAGATCTGCCTGCGGCTTGGGCGGAGGAGTAATGACGAGTTGCTTCACGCGCGAAATGAACCGCTGGCCAAGGTGCTCGCTTAGGGAGACGGCTGCATCATTCATCCGACCCATGTCACGGCCGAATGACCACCTTGCCGCTGGGGCTTAACCATTTCAGCCGCAAAGCGTGCCATCGCCCCAGTCCAGATACTTTACCCGTGGCAAGGGTGATCGAAGTTCGGCTAGCCTTGGCGACGCGAAGCCGCTCCTTGACCCACCATCAAACAGCGGTGAACTGCGCGGAGGAATTCGATGAGCTATCTGGACGAGCTGTTCTCAGTCGCCGGCAAGACGGCGCTGGTCACCGGCGCCGCGACCGGCATCGGCCGCATGGCGGCGACCGCTCTGGTCAGGGCCGGCGCCACTGTGATGATCGCCTCGCGCAAGGGCGAGGATTGCGCCAAGGTAGCGGGCGAGTTGAACGGGCTTGGCGCATCCGGCCGGGCCGAGGGTTTCGCCGGCGACGTCGCGAGCGAGGCCGGCATTGCAGCGCTTGTCGCCGAGGTCAGGGCGCGGACCGAACGGCTGCACATACTGGTCAACAATGCCGGCATCTCCTGGGGCGCGCCGCTGGAAAGCTTTCCCTATCATGCCTGGGCCAAGGTGTTCGGCGTCAACGTCACTGCGGTCTTCCATCTGACGCGCGAATTGCTGCCTCTGATCGAGGCCGCTGCCAGCGAGGCCGACCCGGCCCGGGTGATCAATCTGGGATCGGTGATGGGCACGCAGCCTTTGGCCGAAGACGCTTACTCCTACTCGGCCTCGAAGGCTGCGGTTCACCATCTGACGCGTATCCTGGCGATCGAGTTCGCCGCCCGCCGCATCACCGTCAACGCCTTTGCGCCCGGCCCTTTCCAGAGCCGGATGACGGCCTTCGCCACCGGCACCGAAGACCAGGCAAGACATGTCGGCAATCACGTTCCGATCGGCCGCATCGGCGCACCGGATGACATTGCCGGCGCAACGCTCTATTTGTGCAGCCGTGCCGGCAGCTATGTCACCGGCGCCATCCTGCCGATCGATGGCGGGCAGTCGGTGCAACACGGGCTGACATTGTTCAAGGAATGAGACGCACGCCATCCGGCGAGTGAAATGCCGGGGGTGAAGATGGAGGACATCAGCGTGGAACCGATCAGTCTCGATGTGCTTCTGGCCAACGTCGGCAAGGAAGTCGGCGTGTCGCCATGGCGGGTGGTCACGCAGCGCATGATCGACCAGTTCGCCGATGCCACCGACGACCATCAGTTCATCCATTGCGATCCGGAGCGCGCCAGGCGCGAGACGCCGTTCGGCGGCACCATCGCGCACGGCTTCCTGTCGCTTTCGCTGTTGTCGGCAATGACCTTCGAAACCATGCCGCCGCTGGAAAACAGCAAGATGGGCGTCAATCACGGCTTCGATTCGCTGCGCTTCCTGGCGCCGGTGAAAACCGGCTCGCGCATCCGCACCCGCTTCGTGCTGGCCGATGTCAAGGTCAGGCCGTCGGGCTGGGTGCAGACTGCGCACGACGTGACGATCGAGATCGAGGGCTCGAAAAAACCGGCGCTGACCGCGCGCTGGCTGACGCTGACGCTGATCGAACGCCAGCCGGAAGCGGTTTGACTGGCATCCGGGCCTGGGAACCTAAATCTATTTGGCTTCGGCCGCGACGTACTTCATGTGGCGGCTCACCTGCAGCGCAATGTAGACGACCAATGAGCAACCGATTGGGAACACGATCTCGTTGAGGCCGGTTGCGATAGCCTGTGGCAGTGCCAGAGCAGCGTCGTTCGCCGCGGCCGTCTCAATCGTCAGCACCGTGATGCCGCCACCGAATACCGCGCCTATCAGGGCGCCTGCCAGCGCGAAATGGAGCGGACGGGGTTCTTCCTTCGATGCCAGCGACGCCAGTATCCAGCCGAGCAGCCCGTATTCGATCGCCCGCAGGACGCCCAGCGTCGTGAGCGACAGGATGGCCGGCTTTGCCGCCGCGTCGAGCGCGCTGACCATGACCTTTTGCGTCCCCTTGGCGATGCCCATGGCCAGCGGTGCCGAGATCGCGGCGATCAGGCCGCCGAGCGAGGCTCGCACTTTGGCGAGCGCCGTGCCGAGGCTGACGCCGGCGCAGACGAAGAACGACCAGGTCACGCCTTGCGCCAGTTCGATCAGGATCAGCGTCGTCGCCGGGTAGGAACCTGCCGCAAATCTGACGGTCAGAATGAGAGCCTCCATGGCGAAGCCGAGCGCGATCGCCAGCCATGCGACCATGACGACGCGCCTGAGCGCCATCCTGGCGCGATGGGAAAGCGGGTTCACGTCCGGCACGCCGGACGAAAGCTCAGTCAGGGCCATGTTGGCCTCCCAGATCACAATTCTTGCAGAGCCGCGAATTAGCGTTTGTCTGTAACAGTCCGATGTTGCCGGCTTTATTGCCGGGTTACATCGTTTTGTGACGTCAAGCTTCTGCTTCGTGCCACCCTTGCCCGACGTCGTACAGCGTATATATGCTGCATCCAGCCATCAGTTATTAAAGGCAGTCGAACAATTGCAGCTAAGCGTCCAGGAGCGCCGCGAAAAACAAAAGGCCGAACTGCGTTCCGAACTTGTCGACGCCGCGCACAAGCTTGTCCAGGAAGAAGGCTATGACGGCCTCACCATCCGCAAGCTCGCCAAGCGCGTCGGCTATGCGCCGATGTCGGTCTATTCCTATTTCGCCGACAAGCAGGACATCCTGTTCGCGTTGGCCGAAAACGCCTTCGAGACCCTGGCCAGGCACATCGAAAATCATACGGCCGACGACCCGATCGAGGCGCTCAAGGCGGTGCTGGTCGAATATGCCGCCTTCGGGCTCGAGAATCCCAACGAATACCGCACCGTCTTCATGACCGAAAAAGTCAGGCCGCCGGCCGGCAAGACGTTCGCCGAAATGCAGAGCGGCAACCCGGCGATGAAAGTGCTGATCGAGAGGGTCGAGGCCTGCGTTGCCGCCGGCAGGCTCAAGGGCGATCCGCGCGCCATCGCCACCATGCTGTGGGCGGTCGGCCACGGCGCCATCTCGCTGCTGATCACCTTCCCGTTCTACCCGTTCGGCGACCAGACGACGTTCATCACACGGATCGGCAACATCATGCTCGAAGCGATCGCCGCGCACGAGATTGCGCCCCTCGGCCCGCCGGTCAACTGCTGAGGAGCGGCGCTCCTCCCGATCTGTAAAATCTTTCTCCGAACGATCCGCGCTCCGGTGCCGAGCGTCCGGCAATTCCTGCGCCTAATTTCTCCGTACGTGTACGATTTTTGCTTGAACTCCCTCAGCCTTGGGCGTATCTGTACGCAATACCGTACATGTACGAATTCACTAGCTGGAACCGGAGACCGATCATGAAGAAGGCAATTCTCACGCTCGCCGCCCTGCTGGCGCTCTCTGGCGCCGCAATTGCCGGCAGCAATCAGACAGGCAAGCAAGAAGCGGCCTGCATCGACACCAAGACCGATGTGAAGCTCGATTGCGCGCCGACCGGATCGCTTGAAAATGCCGATACCGAGACCCACAAGGCCGGCAGCAAGGGCCCGAGGCTCGGCATCGGCATCGACCCGTGGATCGTGCCCAGCAGCTTCTGAGCCGACCGGCGATAATATGCGGCGATGAACCGAAAGGGCGGCAGCAATTTCCGGCCGCCTATCTTGCCGGCCTCAGCCCTGCTTTATCGCGCCGTGCAGATCACTTCTTACGCTTCTGTCCCGCCACCCTCTTCGCCTTGCCGGGTCTTGCCGGCGCGCCGGGAATGGCCGTTCCGGTGATCGACACCGGATCGCTGGCCGGAAACGTATCCTCGAGGCCTTCCTCGAGTTCCTCTTCGACATCCGCCTCAGTGCGCTGCTCGTGTTCGAAAGAGCGCACGGCCGGCGTCTTGGCCGGCAACTTCGGCGCGGAGTTCGACGGCATTTGCATTCTCCCTCGGCTCGCTGTCGCAGAACTGCTGGGCGCGGCGAACATTGCTATGCTGCCGCGTCGCGCGCTGCCTCCGACAGAAAAGTAAAGACATAGTCGGAGAAGGAACGCCAGCATTCGACGCGGAACGCGTCGGCCGCCGTGCGCAACAGCACGATTTCGACCTTGCCGAGAATGGTGCGCGATGCCGCCCCGATCGGAAAGGCGTCGAGCGACAAATCCTGCGGGCAGCCGGCATTGATCGTCGTCGCGGCAGCCGGTCCGGTGACCGATACGGCGACGTTGCGGTGCGAGATGCCGACCGCCGAATGCAGCGCGGAAATCTTGGCGCAATCGGCGAGTGGATCTTTGCCGCTTTCATCGATGACCAGCCATTCGTCCGGCCCGAGCCACAAGGCGGTCCGTCCAGCCTTTGCCGCCGAGGTTTTCGGCCTTAGCGGCAGGGCGATGCCAAGTGCTTTCGAAAGTGCCGCGATCGAGGCGTCCGGCGCGCGCAGCGATATGCGTTCGGCCGGCGGCAGCACGACAAGTGTGACGCCGGTGGCGGAAAGCGACTGGCCGGCGACAGCCGGACGGCGTTCGACCGACGGCCCGGCGACGGCGGTTTTCACTGCGGCCTTAGCCATTGAGGCGCTCCCCCTTCTCGTCGAAGAACACCATACCGGTAACCTCCACCTCAATCACCCCGTTCGGCATCGGTACATAGAGCGTCTTGCCTATGCAATCGCGGCCGCCGGCAACCAGCCCCAGTGCGATCGAGCGGCCGCAATTTTGCGACCAATAGCTCGACGTGACATGGCCGATCATCTTCATAGGGATTGCCTGCTTCGGGTCCGCGACGATCTGCGCGCCCTCCTCCAGCACCACCTTGGCATCCCTGGTCTTCAGGCCGACAAGCTGCTTGCGGCCCTTGGCGACCAGATCCGGCCGCTCCATGCCGCGAATGCCGACGAAGTCGGCCTTCTTCTTGCCGACCGCCCAGTCGAGGCCGGCGTCGTTCGGCGTCACCGTGCCGTCGGTATCCTGGCCGACGATGATGTAGCCCTTTTCGGCGCGCAGCACATGCATGGACTCGGTGCCATAGGCACAGGCGCCGTGCTTCTGGCCCTCGGCCCATAGCGCTTCCCAGACCGCCTCGCCGTAATCGGCCGGCACGTTGACTTCGAAGCCGCGCTCGCCGCTGAACGACATGCGAAACAGCCTGGTCGGTACGCCGCAGATCCGGCCTTCGCGCACCGACATATGCGGCAGCGCCTCGTCCGACATCTCGATGCCTTCGACCAGCGGTGCGATGATGTCGCGAGACTTCGGCCCCTGCACGGCAATCACCGCCCACTGCTCGGTGATCGAGGTCAGCCAGACGTTGAGATGCGGGAACTCGGTCTGGAGATAGTCCTCCATATGGTTCATGACGCGCGGCGCGCCGCCGGTCGTCGTCGTCACATGGAAACGGTCGGGTGCAAGCCTGCCAACGACACCGTCGTCATATATGAAACCGTCCTCGCGCAGCATGATGCCGTAGCGGCAGCGGCCGGGCTCGAGCTTCTCCCATGGATTGGTGTAGAGCAGTTCCATGAATTTGGCCGCATCCGGCCCGACCACCTCGATCTTGCCCAGCGTCGAGGCGTCGAACAGGCCGGCCGTCTTGCGCACCGTGACGCATTCGCGGTCGACGGCCGCATGTATGTCCTCGCCCGGCTTCGGGAAATACCAGGCGCGCTTCCACTGGCCGACATCCTCGAACATCGCGCCTTGACGCTCTGCCCAGGGATGGATCGCCGTCTTGCGGGTCGGGTCGAACAGGGGACCCCGCGCATGCCCGACGATCGAGCCGAACGTCACCGGCGTATAGGGCGCACGGAACGTCGTCAGCCCGACCTGCGGGATCGGCTTGCCCAACGTCTCGGCGGCAATCGCCAGGCCGTGCATGTTGGAGGTCTTGCCCTGGTCGGTCGCCATGCCGTTGGTGGTGAAGCGCTTGACGTGCTCGATCGAGCGCATGCCCTCATGCACCGCCTGGCGGATGTCCTTGGCGGTGACGTCGTTCTGGAAGTCGACGAACGCCTTTACCGTCGTTTCTGCCCCGGCGCCGGGCGCCGCACCCAGCATGCCGCGCGACCAGCTCTCGCTGGCATCGACTTTCGGCTTGGTTCCCTTGGCTGGCTTGCTGCCGGCGTCCTTGGCGCCCGCTGCATAAGCCTCGTCGATCGTCGCCGACAGCCCGTCGGTGCCGTTGCAGGCGCCGACCGATACGCAGTCCTGCGCATAAATTCCGGGCACGAAGCGCTTGGTCTCGTCGTTGAAGGCGACCTTGCCGCGCGATTGCGAGAACAGATGCACCGATGGCGTCCAGCCGGCCGACATCAGAATCGCGTCAACCGGGATGGTGCGTTCGCCGCCGCCATTCTTCGGCTGCACAGTCATTGACGACACCCGCAGCTTGCCGCCGGCGCGGATCACCGCGCGACCGAAATTAACCTCGATGCCAAGCCCCCTCGCCTCGTCGATCGCCGGCCCGGTCGGATTGTCGCGCAGATCGACGATCGCCGCCACGTTGATGCCGGCCTTCTTCAGGTCGATCGCCGCCGCATAGGCGGAATCGTTCGCCGTATAGACGCCGATATTCCTGCCGACCGCGACGCCGTAATGGTTGAGATAGGTGCGCGCCGCCGACGCCAGCATGACGCCGGGACGGTCGTTGTCGGCAAACACCATGTGGCGCTCGATGGCGCCGGTCGCCAACACCACGCGTTTGGCGCGAACCTGCCACAGCCGCTCGCGCGGCAGGTCGCGGCCGGGGCTCTGCAGATGGTCGCTGACGCGCTCAACCAGTCCGACGAAATTCTGCGCGTAATAGCCGAAGGCCGTGGTGCGCGGCAGTACGCGGACATTGTCCATCGCGCTCAACTTGGCGAGAGCGGATTGCGCCCAGGAAAAGCCGTCCTGGCCTTCGATCTTCGCCCCGCTCTCGAAGCGAAGGCTGCCGCCGAATTCCGCCTGCTCGTCGGCAAGGATGACGCGCACGCCGGTTTCGGCGGCAGCCAATGCCGCGGCAATACCCGCCGCACCACCGCCAAGCACCAGCACCTCGCAATGGGCGAAGCGCGCCGAATAATGGTCGGGATCCGGCTGTTCGGGGGCGACGCCGAGACCGGCCGCGGCCCGGATCTTAGGCTCGTAGAGGTTCTTCCACGCAGCCTTCGGCCACATGAAGGTCTTGTAGTAGAAGCCGGCCGAAAGCATCGGCGAGGCGATGCTGCTGACCGCACCGATGTCGAAGGCGAGCGACGGCCAGCGGTTCTGCGACTGTGCCGTCAGCCCGTCATAGAGTTCCTGTACCGTGGCGCGGACGTTCGGCGTCTTGCGTGCCGCGTCGCGCTTGATCTCGACCAGCGCGTTCGGCTCTTCGGCGCCGGCCGACAGGAAGCCGCGCGGCCGGTGGTATTTGAACGAGCGGCCGACGAGATGGACGCCATTGGCAAGCAGCGCCGAGGCCAGCGTGTCGCCCTCGATGCCGGTATAGGGGCGGCCGTCGAAGCTGAAGCCAGCTATCTTTGCCTGCTTGAGCCGCCCGGCGCCGGCAATGCGGAACGTCGCGCTCATTTGGCGGCTCCCGGCAGCTTCGCCGGCTTTGGCTCGCCGGCCTTGTAGGTCATCAGGAACCTGTCGCTGACGGTGTCGCGCACGGCGTTGAAGAACCGCGCGCAGCCATGCATGTGCCGCCACCGCTCATAGATGATCCCCTTGGGATTGGAGCGGATGAAGAAGAACTTTTCGAAGTCGTCGTCGCTCTCGCCGGCGATGTTTGGGGAACGCGCAATATGCGCCTCACCGGCGTTGCGGAATTCGAGCTCGGGACGCTCTTCCTCGCAATAGGGGCAGCGGATGAGAAGCATGGTTGGTCCTACAGTTCGCCGTGGCCGACGCGAGCGCCGGCAGGTTGGTCGCAAAGCCTCTGACCCATCGTGACGAAAGGCGCGACGAGCCGGATGCGCTCCTCGATGCTTGCCGCAGGGCGAAACAGAGCGCGATTGGCCATGTTGCCGATGGTCAGTTGGATTGGATCGGTGGTAACGATGACGCCGCGCGGTTGGAAAGGCTCGTCCGGATCCAGATCGGAAGGACGGGCCTCGAAGAAGAAGACGATCTTTCGCCCGCCGCTCCAGACGCAGGTCAGCATGCCGTCATCGATGGAAAACGGCCAGTCGGCCTCGTTCCCGGCGCGACTGATCGGCTGCGTGCGCACCTCGTCCGGTGACGGAAAATGAAACAGGCCTTGCTCGCCGGCGAGCATCAGCGGCATGGCGACGGCCATCTCGGTCATCATCAGTGCGCCACCGCCGCCGCCGCCGCCTCGTCGATGAGGCGGCCGGTGCGGAAGCGCTCGATGGTGAAGGGTGCGTTGATCGGGTGCGGATCGTCCCTGGCGATCGTATGGGCAAAGACGTGGCCCGAACCCGGCGTCGCCTTGAAGCCGCCCGTGCCCCAGCCGCAATTGACGTAGAGGCCGGGCACCGGCGTCTTGGCCAGGATCGGCGAACGGTCCGGCGTCACGTCGACAATGCCGCCCCATGAGCGCAGCATCTTCATGCGGGTGAAGATCGGGAACATCTCGCAGATCGCGTCGAGCGTGTGCTGCAGGATGTGCAGCCCGCCGGTCTGCGAATAGGAGACATATTGGTCGGTGCCGGCGCCGATGACCAGCTCGCCCTTGTCGGATTGCGAGATATAGGCATGCACCGTGTTCGACATCACCACGCAAGGCACCACCGGCTTGACCGGCTCCGACACCAGCGCCTGCAGCGGATAGCTTTCCAGCGGCATGCGCACGCCGGCCATGTTCATGATCACCGAGGAGTGGCCGGCGGCGACCACGCCGACCTTCCTGGCGCCAATGAAGCCGCGCGTCGTCTCGACACCGGTAACCGCGCCGTTCGGCGCCCGTTTGACGCCGGTGACCTCGCAATTCTGGATGATGTGGACGCCGCGCGCCGAGGCGCCGCGCGCATAGCCCCAGGCGACAGCATCGTGCCGCGCCGTGCCGCCACGGCGCTGCAGCGCGGCACCCATCACGGGATAACGGGCATCGCGCGAAATGTTGAGCGGCGGGCAGAATTCCTTGGCCTGTTCCGGCGTCAGCCATTCATTGTCGATGCCGTTCAGCCGGTTAGCATGGACGTGGCGCTTCAGCACCTGAATGTCGTGGATGTTGTGGGCGAGCATCATGACGCCGCGCGGCGAATACATGACGTTGTAGTTGAGCTCCTGGCTGAGCCCGTCCCACAGCTTCAGCGCATGGTCGTAGATGCCGGCGCTCTCGTCATAGAGATAGTTCGAGCGGATGATGGTGGTATTGCGGCCGGTATTGCCGCCGCCGAGCCAGCCTTTTTCCAATACCGCGACGTTGGTGATGCCATGCACGGTGGCGAGGTAATAGGCTGTGGCCAGGCCGTGGCCGCCGGCGCCGACGATGACGACGTCATACTCCTTCTTCGGCTCCGGCGAGGACCACTGTTCCTCCCAGCCCTTGTGGCCGCGCATGGCCTCGCGGGCGATAGCGAATACCGAGTATTTCTTCAACGTTGCAGGCCTCGCAAATGGCGGCCGGGCAGATCAGCCAACCCCGGCGCGCGAGCTGTATCACTAGCGAAACCGCACTGCCAGCCTTGCACTGTTTGCGACGGCGCTTGCCGTTTTGCGCCGTGCCTTCAACGGCCGCTGTTCTGAGTTTCGCCTTTTGACGTTTCAGACGAAGCACGCTTGAAGATGGACGGCCCGATTGCATAGGTCGGCCGCAAATAACCTTCACGGCAATCGCTGGCGATTTTACGAACTTCCGCGTCGTCCGACTGCTCCGCCATGGCCACGAAGCGCTCGATGATCACGTCGCGTGGCCTGATAGCCACTGCCGCTGCAAAGCGCCGCAACACCGCATCCGGATCCTCGAGCAGTCGCCGCAGGTCCTTGGCGCTCGGCATGAAATACCTGCCGTAAGCGTTAACCAGCATCGCGAAAGCAGAGTCTGGACGCAGTGCGGCGGCATTTTCCACCCCGAGCCGCAACTGCCAGCGCTGCGCAAAGCAGATGAACTTGACGACGGACCACCGAACGCCCGCATGCTCATCATCCAGTCGCAGCATCACGCGACCTAGAAAGGCGCCATCTGCAGGTGTGGTACAACTTCTGAGCGTTTAGATCGCATCGAAGCGTATCGTTGAACTTTTGCTGTCGAGCAGGTTGGCTATTTCCGCCGCTACACAATTCAGCTCGAAGCCCAACCTAAAGACCGTTTCGACCGTTATAAAGACGGCCGCGGCCTGGGTCTGGACATTGCTGGACACCAACAATTGCCGCAGGTTTTCGAGCGGAAAACCCTTGAGGAATTCCGAACGAAGCGCATTCGCCAATTCGCCGTCGCCCTCGTAGCCGGGCTCCAGCAACTTGCTCATCATGTCTTGGGGGGTCATTGCAAATGGGTGGCGCGTCCACCCGCGATTTTGGATGAGGACCCGTAGCTTGGTGGCCAGCGGGCGTCAAGAAGCGCTGTTGAAAACAGCGCAGGTATCGGGTGGCCCGCGCCGCCTCGATCTGCGACCAAGCATCCCGATTGCCGGCAAGGGCTGGCGCGAAGAAAAGGATGCAGAAAATGTTCGCACTTACCGACAAAGTCGCCATCGTCACCGGCGCCAGCTCCGGCATCGGCCGCGCCACGGCCAAGGTGTTTGCGGAGGAAGGCGCCAAGGTGGTCGTCGCAGCCCGCCGCCAGGCGGAGCTCGATGCGCTGGTTGCCGAAATCGAAGACGCCGACGGCACCGCCGTCGCTCTTGCCGGCGATGTCCGCGACGAAGCCTACGCAAAAGCCCTCGTCGACCTGGCGGTCGGGAAATTCGGCGGGCTCGACATCGCCTTCAACAATGCCGGCTCGGTCGGTAGGATGGGGCCGGTTTCGGAGCTGTCGCTGGAGGGCTGGCGCGAGACGCTCGATACCAATCTGACCAGCGCCTTTCTCGGCGCGAAATACCAGGTGCCGGCGATGATCGATCGCGGCGGCGGCTCGCTGATCTTCACCTCCACCTTCGTCGGCCACACCGTCGGCATGCCGGGCATGACCAGCTATGCCGCAAGCAAGGCCGGACTGATCGGGTTGACGCAGGTGCTGGCCGCCGAATATGGCGCCAAGGGCATTCGAGTCAACGCGCTGCTGCCGGGCGGCACCGACACGCCTTCGGCGACGTTCAAGACACCTGAATCGCGAGCCTTCGTCGAAAACCTGCATGCCTTGAAGCGCGTCGCCGAGCCTGAGGAGATCGCCCGCTCGGCGCTCTACCTGGCGTCCGACGCATCGAGCTTCACCACCGGCGCGGCGCTGTTCGCCGACGGCGGCGTCTCGATCACCCGGACGTGAGGGTTCGGAGGGCGCAACGCATGCCCGCCAGCCGAAATGTCGCGAACCGGCCCTTGATTTTTTCGGCGATTTGACGATTCCGTCTTCTCCTCGAAGACGGGTTGGAAACATGTTGCTGATCAGGACCTATATCGCTGCAAGCGCAATCGAAGGCGTCGGTGTGTTTGCCGCCGAGCCGATCCGGAAAGGCGCGCAGATCTGGCGGCTCGATCCGGACTTCGACCGGCTGATCCCGAGGGAAAAATACGAGACGGCGCCGCCGCACCTCAAGGAATTGCTCGACAGATATGCCTATCCCAGCCCGGACCGGCCGGGCTTCATGGTCTATGAGGTCGACAATGGCCGCTTCATGAACCATGCCGACAAGCCAAACACCGATTTTTCGCAATATGGCGGGGCCACCGCGACCCGCGATATCGCCGCCGGCGAGGAGATAACCTGCGACTACGGCGAGTTCTTCGAGGGTTTCGAGCAGCTCCACCTGGCCACGGCCGTGGCCACGGCATAGCGGCGCCTATCTGGCCCAAGGCGAATTTTGTTCTTGCTTTGTGCCGGCAGCTATGCTACTAAATTGCCTATGGTGATGATTCACACCAGAGACCCGCCGCCGAGGCGGGTTTTTCGTTTCGGGATCGGCACCGCCTCTCAATCGGCTGTGGACAGCGCCCCTTGATTCTGCTATCAGCCGCCCCAATTCGTGGTGTAACGCGCCGCGGAGGCTTGCGGCTATGGCCGCTTGCCTGTTGATTTCAAACCGAAAGACAGGATTGCACGTGCAGGTACTCGTCCGCGACAACAATGTTGATCAGGCGCTTCGCGCGCTCAAGAAAAAGATGCAGCGTGAAGGCATCTTCCGCGAAATGAAGATGCGCGGACATTACGAGAAGCCTTCCGAGAAGCGCGCCCGTGAAAAGGCGGAAGCCGTGCGCCGCGCCCGCAAGCTGGCCCGCAAGCGCGCCCAGCGCGAAGGCCTGCTGCCGATGACGCCACGTCCGGTCGCAGCCGGTGCTGCCGGTGCCGGTGCTCCGCGTCCGCCGCGGTTCTGACGTCAATTTTTCGTCCTTTTCCAAGGATATCCAAGGTGGCGCGATGCGGAATCGCCGCCACCTTTTTGTTGTGATTTCGATCCGGTCCGAGAGGACCGGTTGGGAGAGATGCCGGTTCGGAGGGGGAACGGACCAGACGGCGCAGTAAGGACAGGGCAGACATGGACGCAATCACCGTAAAGCGCAGAACCGCGTGGCGCGGCCTCGCCCTGACGGCAGCCCTGCTCTCCGGGTTGGCGCTTGCCGGCTGCCAGAGCGTTCCGACCGGCGAGTTCAACAACATCGACAAGGCGCAAGCCTCGACCGAGAACATCTCCTCGCTGTCGGCGGTGATCCAGCGCAACCCCCAGGATCCGGAAGCCTACAATGTGCGCGGCTCGGCCTATGGCCGCGGCGGCCAGTACCAGGCGGCGCTGAAGGACTTCAACACCGCCATCCAGCTCAATCCGAATTTCTACCAGGCCTATTCCAACCGGGCGCTCATCCAGCGCTTCCTCGGTGATCAGGCAAGCGCGCTTGCCGACTACAACCGCTCGATCCAGATCAATTCCAATTATGACGCCGCCTATATCGGCCGCGGCAATCTCTACCGCAAGGCAGGCCGGGTCCAGGAGGCGTTCAACGATTTCCAGAAAGCGATCCAGCTCGACACGACCGACGCGCGCGCCTATCACAATCGCGGCCTGATCTACCAGAGCCAGGGCCAGCACGCCTTTGCCATCGAGGATTTCTCGACCGCCATTTCGCTGGCGCCGGATGCTTCCGAGCCTTACAACGGACGCGGCCTCTCCTACCTTGCCATGAACGACGAGGACAATGCCTTCGCCGACTTCAACATGGCCATCAAGCTCGACGGCAAGAACGCCGAGGCCTGGTCCAACCAGGCGCTGATCTACGAGCGGCGCGGCGACAAGGTCAGGGCCGCGAAATCCTACCGCGAGGCAGTGCACCTCAATCCGACCTACCAACCCGCCAAGGACGGTCTGGCCCGCACCAGCGCCGCCTGACCGGGCCGGTTTTATCGGGCCTCCGTTCCGCACTCCGACAACCCTGCGTTTAGTCTGCCTTGCTGGCGCCAAGTTTTCGGCGGAACGCTCGGCGTGCTCAGCCGTTGTACCCTCCCATGATCAAGCAACTTGCCTGTGCCGCCGCACTCGCCACAACCGTCGTTGCCGCTCCCGCCAGCGCCGGCAAGCTCCAGCTCGGCGTGCTCGACTGCACCATCGACGGCGGCACGGCCTATCTGGTCACCTCCAACAAGGGTGTTTCCTGTGTCTTTCGTCCGCATCGTGGCGGCCCACCCGAAGTCTATACCGGGGTTATTTCCAAGCTCGGCGTCGACGTCGGCCGGACGCATCAGGGCCAACTGGCATGGGCGGTTCTGGCAGCAACCCGCAACCACGATGAAGGCGATCTTGCCGGCAGCTACTATGGCGTGAATGCCGAGGCGAGCGTGGTCACCGGTGGCGGCGCCAATCTTCTGGTCGGCGGCCTTGGCAGCGCCTTCTCGCTGCAGCCGCTCAGTGTCCAGGCGCAGACCGGCGTCAACCTGGCGGTCGCCGTCACCTCGCTGGACTTGATCCATTCATTCAAATAGCGGCGCAGCATGGCTCCCCGATCAGCGGGGCAGCGTAGGTGTCGGCCTGCGAATAGCTGCCGAAAGCTCATGGATTCCGGCAGGCCCACTCCGCAGAGGATGGGCCGCCCTGATGTTCAAAGTTGCAGCGCTCGAAGATCACGGCATGGATCCTAGGATCCATGCCGTTACCGTGACCGAAGATTGCGGCGATCCAATATTGCTTGCATCTTCGGCCTGACCAGGATCTCGACATCTCGTGACTGTCTCGCGCCGCATGATCTTTGGCATCCGCCACGCTAACGGCGATCAAAAAACCGCTTGAGCTCAACGGCGGTTGAGGTTTTACAAACCGCACGCGAACAAGGCGCGCATCGCGCCTGAAGTGGCAAAGATGCTCTGGCTCGGCAGGAATTCGGGGGTGGACTTGACCAGAACAAGCACAAACAGGGTCGATTGGCGCGCGCTGTGGGCGAGCGGCGATCTGGCGCGCTTCTGCTTCATCAGCCTCGGCATCCTGTTGCACGCCACCAACGAAACCATGGTGGCAACGGTCATGCCGGCCATGGTCGGCGAGCTCGCCGGCGTGCAGCTGGTCGGCTGGTCGCTGGCGATCTACGAGCTCGGCGCCATCGTTGCCGGTGCGGCCGCAGGACGGCTGGTGAGCTATGTCGCGCTGCGCACCAACATGACGGCCGCCGTCCTGCTCTATGCCGCCGGCGCGCTGGTCTGCGCCACCGCGCCTTCGATGCCGCTGTTCCTCTCCGGCCGCCTGATCGAAGGGCTTGGCGGTGGCGCGCTGGTGTCGCTGGCCTTCGTCTCGGTCGAGCGGCTGTTTGCCCGCGCGATCTGGCCGCAGCTTTTCGGCGTTATGTCGGCGATCTGGGGCGTCGCCGCCTTCAGCGGGCCGGTGCTCGGCGCGGTCATGACCGAATTGCTGTCCTGGCGCTGGGCCTTCGGCGTCTTCACCCTCGGCGGCACGGCCATGGCGCTGGCAAGCTTCCTCGTGCTCGATACACCTAAAGCAACAAGGCCGCAGGCGACCGGCGGGTCGGCGCCGCCCTTCCCGTTTGCGGCACTTGGCTGTCTTGCCGTCAGCGTCGTGCTGATCGCCACCGCCGGCGTCGACATCGCCCTGCTGCGCTCGTCGCTGCTGCTCACCCTCGGCATGATCGGCCTGGCGCTGTTCGTCTATATCGACGCGCTGAAGCCGCGCTCGCGCCTGTTCCCGTCGCGGCTGTTTTCATGGCGCTCGCCGGTCGGCGCGGGCATGACCATGGTCGCGGCGTTTTCGGTGGCGACCTGCTCGTTTGCGGTCTACGGGCCACTGCTCCTGACCAGCCTGCACGACATTCCGATCCTCACCACCGGCTACATCATCGCCGCCGAATCGATCGCCTGGTCGATCCTGTCGATCCTCGTCGCCAATGCCCCGCCGGAGCGCGAGCGGCTGATCATCGTCGGCGGGGCGCTGATGATCGCCACGGGCGTCGCGGGTTTCGCCTATACGGTGCCGGCGGGCTCGATCCCGTTGATCCTGCTTTGTGCCTTGCTGCAAGGCGGCGGTTTCGGCATCGCCTGGCCGTTTGTCACGCGTGTCATCGTGGCATCGGCCAAGGAAGGCGAGCAGACGATCGCCTCGGCCGCCGTGCAGACCATGCAGCGCATCGGCTATGCCGTGGGTGCGGCACTGACCGGCATCGTCGCCAACGCCAGCGGCTTTTCCGAAGGCCTGAACCGCGAGGCCGCGGCAAATGTCGCCGCTTGGCTGTTCCTCGCCTTCATCCCGCTCGGCATCCTGGGATGCCTTGCCGCCTTGCGGATTTCGGGCGCGAGCGACGACGCGCGGCTGGCGAAGCTGCCAATCTCCCTCACGAGAGGTGAGATCGGCTAAACACCCGAGGGGAGATCGCTAAACCACGACCGTCTTCAGCCGGCCGGCGATCAGTGCCGCGAGCCGCGTCGCCACCTCTTCCTTGCTCATCTCCGGCCATTCCTCGACGCCGGCCTTCGAGACGATCCGCACCTTGTTGCGGTCGCCGCCCATCACGCCCGGAGAACCATCTTCATGCGAGACATCATTGGCGACGATAAGATCGGCACCCTTTTTCGCAAGCTTGGCCTCGGCATTCCTGACCAGGTCCTGCGTCTCCGCGGCGAAACCGACCACCAGCATCGGCCGCTTTTTGTGATGCCCGACGCCGGCAAGAATATCGGGATTTTCCACCATCTGCAGCGCCGGCGGCCCCTCGCCCGCCACCTTCTTGATCTTTTCCCCGGCCGAACTTTGAGTGCGCCAGTCGGCGACAGCCGCGACGAACACTGCCGCGTCGGCCGGCAGCAGCTGTTCGACCGCATCCTTCATCTCGACGGCCGTTTCGACATGCATCGTGGCGACGCCGGCCGGATCCGCAATGCCGACCGGACCGGAGACGAGACGCACGTCGGCGCCGAGCCTGGCCAGCGCCGCCGCGATGGCATGGCCCTGCTTGCCCGACGAACGGTTGGCGATGTAGCGCACCGGGTCGATCGGTTCATGCGTCGGCCCGGAAGTGACAATGATCTTCCTGCCCGCCAGCGGCTTTGGCCGACTGTCGAGCAGCGCCTCGATCGCGGCGACGATCTCCAGCGGCTCGGCCATGCGGCCCTCGCCCGCCTCGTTGCTTTCGGCCATCTCGCCCTTCGCCGGGCCGACGAATGCGACGCCGTCCTTACTCAGCATCGAGCGGTTGCGCCGGACCGCCGGGTGCGTCCACATTTTCGGGTTCATAGCCGGAGCCATCAAAACCTGCTTGTCGGTGGCGATGAGCACCGTCGAGGCAAGGTCGTTGGCGTGGCCGTTGGCGAGCTTTGCCATCAGGTCGGCGGTGGCCGGCGCCACGACCACAAGGTCGGCCTCGCGCGACAGCCTGATGTGGCCGATGTCGTGCTCGTCCTGCCGGTCGAACAGCTCGGTGAAGACATGATCGGCGGACAGTGCTCCGGCCGACAGCGTGGTGACGAATTCCTGCGCCGCGGCGGTCATCACCACGCGCACCGAAGCACCGCGCTCGCGCAGCCGGCGGATCAGGTCGAGCGCCTTGTAGGCGGCGATACCGCCGCCGATGATCAGCAGGATGCGCTTGCCGGAGAGGACACCTCGCGCGACTTGGCTGGGGACCGCGACCACCGGAGCTGCAGGATTCTGCAAGCTTGTCAGTTCGCGCAACGTTTTCTCGATCTGGTCGATGCGGCCGGACGAACCGAGTTGACCTTCGACCGCTGCGCGGATCATGACCCGCGCCTGGTGTTCCATTGACCGGCCATTCTCCGCAGCCAATCGGCGCAGCATATCCTTGACCTCGTCATCAAGGTTGCGGATCGTGATGCTGGCCATGTGATTGCACTTTGCCCGAGATCGCTGCAAGCAATGATATCAATGCAATCAAGCGACAACAAGGCGTTAGAGCAGCTTCCAGGCGATATACAGCAGCGTCAGAGCGATCACCCACAGCGCCAGCCGGCCGGAGCGGGTGTAGCGCGCCTCGGCCTTGCCGATCGCGCGCGCGGTCCTTTCGTCGAAACGCAGGCCGTTTTCGGCCATCAGGTCGATCTCGCGCGACAGCCGCTCGGTGCGTGCGGCGAGGTCCGGCGCCTGGCGGGCCAGCGCCAGCAGCGCACTGGCACCGTCGCGCGCATCGGCCAGCAGGGCGCGCGGGCCGAGGTTGCGGGCAATCCAGCCGCTCACCACCGGCTCCGACGTCTTCCACATGTTGAAGGCCGGGTCGAGCGTGCGGGCGACGCCTTCGACGACGACCATGGTCTTCTGCAGCAGCACCAGCTCGGACCGCGTCGCCATGTCGAAGAGGTCGGTCACTTCGAACAAAAGCGTCAGCAGCTTGGCCATCGAGATTGTCTCGGCAGGCTGGCCGTGGATCGGTTCACCGATCGCCCGGATCGCCTGGGCGAAGGCCGCGACATTGTGCTGGCGCGGCACGTAGCCGGCCTCGAAATGGACCTCGGCGACGCGCTGATAATCGCGCGTGATGAAGCCGTAGAGGATTTCAGCGAGGAACCGGCGCTCCTTCCTGCCGAGCCGGCCGGCAATGCCGAGGTCGACGGCGACGATGGTGCCGTCGGCCTCGACGAACAGGTTGCCCGGATGCATGTCGGCGTGGAAAAAACCGTCACGCAGCGTATGGCGCAGGAACGACTGGACCAGGTTGGCGGCGATCGCCTTCAGGTCGTGGCCGGCGGCGGTCAGGCCGACAATATCGTTCATCTTGATGCCGTCGACCCACTCCATGGTCAGCACATCGCGGCCGGTGCGCTCCCAGTCGACCGACGGCACGCGAAAGCCGGGATCGTCCTTGGTGTTTTCAGCGAGCTCCGAAAAAGCCGCCGCCTCCAGCCTCAAATCCATTTCGATCTTGGTGGTCTGGGCCAGCGTCTCGGTCACCTCGACCGGCCGCAGCCGGCGCGACGACGGGATGTATTTTTCCTGCAGCCGGGCGGCGAGGAAATAGCTCTCGAGATCGCGAAAGAAGCGGCGGCGCACGCCCGGCCGGATGACCTTCACCGCCACCCGGGTAACGACGCCGTCCTGCAGGGTTTCGGCGGTATGGACCTGGGCGATCGAGGCGGCGGCGACGGCCTCGCCAAAACTGGCATAGAGCTCGCCGACCTTGCGTCCGAGCGAGGCCTCTATTGCCGCTATGGCTTCGGCCTTCGGAAATGTCTGCATCTTGTCCTGCAGCATGGCGAGATCGAGCGCTATGTCGTTGCCGACGACGTCCGGCCGCGTCGCCAGGAACTGGCCGAGCTTGACGTAGGATGGGCCGAGCCGCACGACCGCCTTGGCCAGCCGGTCGCCGCGCTCGTAGGCAAGCGCGCGGCGGCGGGTGAACAGCCGGGCCATGCGCCAGCCGAATTTCGGCAGGCCGAAGAGTTCGTCGCCGGGCAACGCCGCGATGACACCCTCGCGGACCAGCACCCAGCCGGCCCGCACGAGCCTGAAACCAGCGCCTATGCTGCTCATGGCTGGCTTTGCCTTGCCGGTTTCCTGAACTGGCGAAAGGCACGTCGGGCTATGAAAATGCGGGCCAGCCTCAAAGCTTCCAGCCCGAATGAAGCGCGGCGATGCCGCCGGAATAGTTGCGGAATGAGGCGCGCTCGAAGCCCGCGCGCGAGATCATCGCCGCGAAATTCTGCTGGTTGGGAAATTTGCGGATCGATTCGACCAGATAGGAGTAGGGCTCGCCGTCGCCGGTCACCGCCTTGCCGATCCGCGGGATGGCGTTGAACGACCATGCCTCATAGACCTTGTCGAGCAGCGGCATCTCGACCTCGGAAAATTCAAGGCAGAGAAAGCGCCCGCCAGGCTTCAGCGCGCGATAGGCTTCGGCAAGCGCCACATCGATGCGCGGCACGTTGCGGATGCCGAAAGCAATGGTGTAGGCATCGAAAGTAGCGTCGGCAAAAGGCAGTTCCTCGGCATTGGCCTCGACGAAATCGGTATTTGCCGACAGGCCCTTTTTCTCGGCTCGGTCGCGGCCGACGGCGAGCATCGAACCGTTGATGTCGAGAACCGTTGCATGGGCGTGCCTGGCGCTCGCCTCGACGATGCGGAAGGCGACGTCGCCGGTGCCGCCGGCAACGTCGAGAACGCGCCAGCCCGGCCGCTTCGGTGGATTGAGCCAGGCGACCATGGCGTCCTTCCACAACCGATGCAACCCGGCCGACATCAGGTCGTTCATCAGGTCGTACCGGTTCGCCACCTTGTGGAAAACATCATTGACCAGGGGCTGCTTGTCGCCTGGCCCTACCCGCTTGAAACCATAGGACGTTTCCATGCCGCCCGCAGCCGTGGTTCTTTCAACCGACATCGTTTTGATCCGCCACAAAATCGGCGGGACCATAGCCGATCGATGGTGCGGGCGCTATTGTTTAAGGCGCGGTGTTCGGCCGCGCTTCGAAGCAGGTTCCGGAAAAGCGTCGCACGGTTTTCCGACCAGAACCTGCGTCATAAGAAAAAGGCCTGACGGGATAATTGAATGCCTTTGAAAGCAGAACTGCACTGCCACATCGAAGGGGCAGCGGCGCCTGAACTCGTCCTCCGCCAGGCCGAGAAATACGGCAGGGATGCCTCGCCCTATATCCAGAACGGCTCCTTCGTCTGGCACGATTTCACCTCTTTCCTCGCCGCCTACGACTTCTCCTCCGACCTGTTCCGCACCGAAGAAGACTATGCGCGGCTGGCCGATCACTACCTGACCAGCCTCGCCCGCGACGGCGCCATCTATTCCGAGGTTTTCACCTCGCCCGACCATGCCGGCAAGGCCGGGCTGTCGCCGAAGGCCTATACCGATGCGCTCGGCGAAGGCATGGCCCGCGCCAAGGCGAAGACCGGCATCGAAGGCCGCATGATCGTCACCGGCGTGCGCAATTTCGGTGTCGAATCGATCGAGCGGGCGGCGCGTTTCGCCGCCCGCAGCGGGCATCCGCTGGTCACCGGCTTCGGCGTCGCCGGCGACGAGCGGATTGGCGATTTGGAAGATTATGTCAGGGCCTTCGAGATCGCCCGCGAGGCCGGCCTCGGCATCACCGTGCACGCAGGCGAATTGATGGGCTGGGAGAGCGTCGAGGCGGCACTCGACCATATCCGCCCCTCTCGCATCGGCCACGGCGTGCGCGCCATCGAGAACCCCGATCTCGTGCGGCGCATCGCCGACGAAGGCGTCGTGCTCGAATGCTGCCCCGGCTCCAACATCGCCCTGAAAATCTTCGACAGCTTCGCCAACCATCCCTTTCCTGCTTTGAGGGCGGCGGGCTGCAAGGTGACGCTCAACTCCGACGACCCACCCTATTTCTGGACCTCGCTGAAGCGCGAATACGACATCGCCGCCGAACATTTTGCGATGGATGACAAGGCGCTCACCGCCGTCACCAGGACGGCCATCGAGGCAGCTTTCGTCGACAGGAAGACCAGGGCGGCGCTGCTGGGCAGGCTCGGCGCCAAGGGCAGGTGAATGGTGAATTGCGAGCCTGGCGCTTCGGTCCGTCAACCGCGAGTTTTTCCGCGCAACCAAGGACTCGCAAACCAGTTCACTATTCACTATTCACCATACACCATTCACTATTCACCTGCGCAGTTCGGAGAACACCATGAAGGGCGTCACCGTCGTCGACCATCCGCTTGTCCAGCACAAGCTGACCATCATGCGCAAGAAGGAAACCTCGACGGCCGGGTTCCGGCGGCTGCTGCGCGAGATCTCGCTACTGCTCGGCTATGAGGTCACCCGCAACCTCGAACTGACCACGACGACGATCGAGACGCCGATCGAGACGATGGAGGCGCCGACGCTGGAGGGCAAGAAACTCGTCTTCGCCTCCGTGCTGCGCGCCGGCAACGGCTTGCTCGAAGGCCTGCTCGATCTGGTGCCGGCGGCGCGTGTCGCCCATATCGGCCTCTACCGCGACCATGAGACGCTGGAAGCGGTCGAATATTTCTTCAAGGCGCCGGGCGACCTCGCCGACCGGCTGGTGATCGTCGTCGACCCGATGCTGGCGACCGCCAATTCGGCGATCGCCGCGATCGACAAGCTGAAAGGCCGCGGTGCCACCAACATCCGCTTCCTCTGCCTGTTGGCGGCACCAGAGGGCCTCGAGCGGTTTACCCAGGCGCATCCCGATGTTCCGGTCTTCACCGCTTCCATCGACCGCCAACTCAACGAGAAGGGCTACATCATGCCCGGTCTCGGTGATGCCGGCGACCGCATGTACGGCACCAAATAGATCCATTTACCGATTGTTTACGCAAACGGCTGGTTTCCGCATTCGTTAAAGCGGCAAACACCATGTCGGACTAAGGATCGGCAACCACAAAGGCCGGTCCATGCTGCGCAAGCTCCTCATCCTTGGCGTGTTTGCCGGAACGTCGGCATCGCTGCCGATCGTCTATCAGTCGAATCCACAGACGATCGAGCGGCTGTTGAAATCAGCCATCGGAGCCAACCCGGCCGACACACAAACCGACCTGAACCTCGCCGCCGTTCCGGACAGGCCGGCAACGCCGCAGCCGCTCGGCCGCAAGGTCGTCGTCACCGCGGACGCGCGCGGCCATTTCGTGTCGGTCTTCAAGTTGAACGGCCGCCAGATCGACGGCATGATCGATACCGGTGCGACGCTCGTCGCCATCAACAGCTCGACTGCGCGCAGGATCGGCATCTCGCTCAATTCGACGGATTTCAGCCATCAGGTCAACACCGCCAATGGTGCGATCAAGGCCGCCGTGGTGACGATCGACCGCCTGCAGATCGGCAGGATCAGCGTTGAGGGCGTCGAGGCCGTCGTGCTCGACGACAGGGCGCTGCACACCAACCTGATCGGCATGAGCTTTCTGCAGCGGCTCGAAAAATACCAGGTCGAAGACGGCACGCTGCTGCTGGTTCAGTGACTATCAGCGCGGCAGGATCCGCCGGATGACGGTTTTCTCCGCGGCCGGTTTGGAAGTCCCGATCGTATAGGCCGAAAGCACGGCGGCCGCGGCCGCCTCGGCATCCCCGGCATTGCGGGCATGGACCAGCGCCAGCGCCTCGCCGGTCCGCACTTCAGCGCCGACCGGCAGCAGCCTGGTGATGCCGACGGCGTGATCGATCCTGTCGTCCGGCCGCGTCCGCCCGCCGCCAAGCCCGACCACCGCAAGCCCGATCTCGCGGGTTGCGATGCCGGTGACGAAGCCGTTCGCGCTCGCCTTGACGGCGAATTCCGTTGCCGCTTTCGGCAGATATTTTTCCGGATTCTCGATGAAATCGGCGGGACCGCCAAGTGCCGCCACCATGCGCGCGAAGATGGCAGCGGCAAGACCGCCGGCC
Organism: Mesorhizobium sp. M0028; assembly: GCF_040323855.1. NCBI lineage: Bacteria > Pseudomonadati > Pseudomonadota > Alphaproteobacteria > Hyphomicrobiales > Phyllobacteriaceae > Mesorhizobium > Mesorhizobium sp. M0028. The sequence continues at coordinate 7,579 of NZ_JAMYVG010000009.1, read as the reverse complement.
AGCGTCTCGGCGGCGCGGCGTAGGCCGTCCTGGTTGGACGACACCAGGCCTGCCGATTGCAGCATCTCGGCGGCCAGCGCCAGCGTCACATCCTCCAGCCGCCGGTCGCGAAAGCGGCCGGTGAGAAAATCGACGGCGTTGCGCACCTCGACCGCATTGCCGGCGGCGGATGCCAGCGGCTCGTTCATGCCGGTCACCAGTGCCGAGGCTTTCAGGCCGGCGCCATTGGCGACGTCGACCAGGCTGTTGGCCAGCGTGGTTGCGTCGCGCGATTTCTCCATGAAGGCGCCGTTGCCGACCTTGACGTCGAGCACCAGCGAATTGAGGCCGGCCGCCAGCTTCTTCGACAGGATAGAGGCGGTGATCAGCGGCACCGGTTCCACCGTTCCCGTCACATCGCGGATGGCGTAGAGCCTGGCGTCGGCGGGTGCGAGATCGGCGGTCTGGCCGATGATGGCGCAGCCGGTTTCGAGCACGGTCTTGCGGAAGCGCGCAACATCCGGCTGGCTGATATAGCCGGGGATGGCATCCATCTTGTCCAGCGTGCCGCCGGTATGGCCGAGGCCCCTGCCGGAAATCATCGGCACATAGGCGCCGCAGGCAGCGACGATCGGTGCCAGCATCAAGGAGACATTGTCGCCGACGCCGCCCGTCGAATGCTTGTCGGTGACCGGGCCGGGCAGATCCGACCAGTCGAGCACATCGCCGGAATCGCGCATCGCCATAGTCAGCGCCACCACCTCGTCGCGGCTCATGCCGTTGAAGAACACCGCCATGGCGAAGGCGCCGACCTGCGCGTCGGTAACGGTGCGGGCGGTCAGGCCCTCGATGAAAGCCGATATCTCCTCAGCCGAGAGTTTTTGACCGTCGCGCTTGCGGCGGATGATTTCCTGGGGAAGCATCAGGCGTCTACCCTGTGCTCCGGAAGCCCGTCCTGAAAAACACGCTGCAGAATGGTCGCCAGCCGCGCGCCGCCGACCGGCGCCATGTCCTTGGTCTCCTGGTGCGACAGCTCGGCTCCGGTCATGCCGGCGGCAAGGTTGGTGACGACCGAACAGGCTGCGACGCGCAGCCCGAGGAAGCGGGCGAGAATGACCTCCGGCACCGTCGACATGCCGACCGCGTTGGCGCCCATGATGCGAGCCATGCGGATCTCGGCCGGCGTCTCGAAGCATGGGCCGGAGAACCACATGTAGACGCCCTTGTGCAGCCTGGTACCGGTGGCCTTCGCGGCTTGCTCGATGGCGGAGCGGAGACCGGCGTCGTATGCTTCGGTCAGGCCGACGAAGCGGCGGTCGCTCGGCTCGCCGATCAGCGGGTTGGAGCCTGAGAAATTGATGTGGTCGGTGATCAGCATCACCGAGCCCGGGCCCATCCCGGGATCGACCGAACCGGCGGCGTTGGTGAGGATCAGCCTGGAGATGCCGAGGCCGGCGAGCACCTCGAGTGCAGGCCGCATCGCCGCCGCGTTGCCGTGCTCGTAATAGTGTGCGCGACCGGACAGCATCAGCACCGGCGTGCCGGCAAAGAGCCCCGCCACCACCTCGCCGGCATGGCCGCTGACGCCGCTTCTGGGGAAGCCCTGCAAGTCGGCATAGGAAATGCGCACCGCATCCTCGACCTTGTCGACAAGCCCGCCAAGCCCCGATCCCAGCACCAGCGCAGTGGTCGGCGCCAGCCCGTCCAGCCTTTCGACGAGGTGATCGAGTGCTTCCTTCATTTCAACACATCGCCCTGGAAGCCGTATGGCAGCAACTCGCCCATGGTCACGGTCTCGACCACGCCGCTATCATCGCAGAGATAGAACTTCGTTTCCGGCCGGCAGAATTCAGCCAGCCGCTGCCGGCAGCCGCCGCAGGGCGAGCATTTTGCCACGCGTTCGGCGATCACGGCGATTTCCGTAATCTTGCCGCCGCCACCCATGATGTAGTGGCCGAGCGCGGTGGTTTCGGCGCACCAGCCCTCCGGATAGGACGCGATCTCGACATTGGCGCCGGTGAAGACACGGCCGTCCTCGGTGCGCAACGCCGCGCCGACCGGAAATTTCGAATAGGGCGCATAGGCCTTGGCCATGGCGGCTTTCGCCGCTTCGAACAGATCACGAGCCATGATAAATCAGCGTTCCTTGACATAAGGCACGCCGCCGGCACGCGGAGGGATTGCCTTGCCGATGAAGCCTGCAAGCAGGATGACGGTCAGCACATAGGGCAGCGCCTGCATGAATTGCACCGGCACCTTGCCGATCAGCGGCAGCGGCGTGCCTTGCAGGCGGATCGACGCCGCGTCGAGGAAGCCGAACAGCAGGCAGGCGAACATGGCGTTGACCGGTTTCCATTTGGCGAAGATCAGCGCGGCCAGCGCGATGTAGCCCTTGCCGGCGGTCATGTCCTTCACGAAGCCGCCATTCTGCACCATCGACAGGTAGGCACCTGCAATGCCGGTGAGCACGCCGGTGCAGATCAGCGCCCGATAGCGCAGCCAGGCGACCGATATGCCGGCGGTATCGACCGCGGCCGGGTTCTCGCCGACGGCGCGCAGGCGCAAGCCGAAGCGGGTGCGGAACAGCACCCACCAGGTGAACGGCACGGCCAGGAAGGCGAGATAGACCAGCACTGAGTGGCCGGAGATGAGTTCCGAATAGATCGGCCCGAGGATCGGCATGCTCCTGAGCGCATCCGCGCCCGGCCAGATGATTGTCTCGAAGCGCTCGCCGGCGGCCAGCGCCGGCGTGCGCCCGCCTTGCTGGAACCAGGCCTGGCCGAGCATGATCGTCGATCCGGCGGCAATGAAATTGATCGCGACACCGGAAACGATCTGGTTGCCGCGGTGGGTGATCGAGGCAAAGCCATGGATCAGCGCGAAGGCGACCGAAATGAGGATGGCCATGCCGAGGCCGAGATAGGCCGAGTGGAAGACCGAGGCGGCGGCGGCACCGGCGAAGGCCCCAACCAGCATCTTGCCTTCGAGCCCGATGTCGAAGACGCCGGCCCGCTCTGAATAGAGGCCGGCGAGGCAGGCGAGCAGCAAGGGGACCGACAGACGGATGGTCGAGTCCAGGACCTGTACGATGGCGTTGAAGAAATCCATCTCAGGCGCCCTTCCCCTTGACCGCTTCCATGCCGACCGATCTCGGGCTGAGCGAGGCGAACAGCGCCTGGACATAGGGCCGGAACATATGCTCGAGCGCGCCGGCGAACAGGATGACCAGGCCCTGGATGATGACGATCATGTCGCGGCTGATCGCCGGCATCTCGAAGGCGAGCTCGGCGCCGCCCTGGTAGAGCATGCCGAACAGGATTGCGGCAAGCACGATGCCGACCGGGTGCAGTCGCCCCATCAGCGCCACCGCGATGCCGACGAAACCGGCGCCCGAAACGAATTCGAGCGCGACATTGTGCTGGTCGCCCATCGTCGGGTTGAGCGCCATCATGCCGGCCAGCGCGCCCGAGATCATCATCGCAATGATGATGATGCGGATTTCCGAAATCCCGGCATAGCGCGCCGCTTTCGGGCTGTGGCCGTAGGTACGCATCTCGTAGCCGAGCTTGGTGCGCCAGATCAGGACCCACACCAGAAAGGCCATGGCCAGCGCCAGCAGCGAGCTGACGTTGAACGGCGCCGAACGGATTTTGGCGCCGAACAATTCGATGATCCAGTTGAGCTTCGGCAATTGTGCGCCTTCGAGGAAGGTGCGCGTCTGCGGCGCCATCGAGCCGGGCGGCTTCAGCATGCCCACCAGCGCATAGACCATGACGCTGGCGGCGATGAAATTGAACATGATGGTGGTGATGACGATGTGCGAGCCGCGCTTGGCCTGCAGATAGGCCGGGATCAGCGCCCACAGCGCGCCCATCGCCGCGGCGGCGATAATGGCGATCGGGAAGGTCAGCCACCAAGGCAGCACGCTGTCGAAGGCCAGGCAAACGATGCCGATACCGAGACCGGCGATATAGCCCTGGCCCTCGCCACCGATGTTGAACAGGCCGCAATGCGCCGCAACCGCCACCGACAGCCCGCTGAAGATGAAGGTGGTGGCATAGAAAAGCGTGAACGCGATGCCTTGGCCGCGACCGAAGGCACCCTCGACCAGGATGACCGCAGCACGCAGCGGGTTCTCGCCGACCAATATGACGACGAAACCGGCAACGACGAAGGCGACGAACAGATTGATCAGCGGGATCAGCACATAATCGGCCCAGGCCGGCAGCTTGGCATAGGGAGTGCTCATTCCGCGGCCTCCCGGTGCTCGACGCCGGCCATCAGCAGGCCGAGTTCGCCCTCGGTCGCGTCGGGGCCGCGCTCGCCGACGATGCGGCCGGCAAACATCACCAGAATGCGGTCGGAAAGCGAGCGGATCTCGTCGAGCTCGACCGAAACCACCAGCACCGCCTTGCCCTGGTCGCGCATCGCGATTAGGCGCTTGTGGATGAATTCGATGGCGCCGACATCGACGCCGCGCGTCGGCTGGCCGACGATCAGCACGCCGGGATCCTGCTCCATTTCCCGCGCCAGCACGATCTTCTGCTGGTTGCCGCCGGAGAAATTGGCGGTCTTGAGGCGGCAGTCCGCCGGTCGGATGTCGTATTTGACGATCTTGTCCCTGGCATCGTTACGGATGGCGTCGATGTCGAGAAACGGCCCCTTCAGATAGCGCTCGTCGTCCTGGTAGCCGAGGATCGAATTCTCGTTCTCCTCGAAGGCCAGCACCAGGCCGACATGATGGCGGTCCTCCGGCACATGGGCAAGGCCGCGCTCGCGCAGTTCACCGGGATCGGCGGCGCCGGTGAGGTCGATCGGCTTGCCGTCCAACGTGACCGAACCCGAAACGGCGCGCCTGATGCCGGAAATCGCCTCGAGCAGTTCGGATTGTCCGTTGCCGGCGACGCCGGCAATGCCGACGATCTCGCCGGCATGGATATCGAAGGAGACGTCGTCGACCATGGTGACGCCGCGGGAATCCTTGACCGTCAGGTTCTTGACCGCGAGCTTGACGCCGCCGGCCTTCGCCTCGCCTTTCTCGACGCGCAGCAGCACGCGCCGGCCGACCATCAGCTCGGCCAGCTCCTCGACCGTGGTCTTCCTGGTTTCGCGTGTCGCCACCATGGTGCCCTGGCGCATCACCGAGACCGTGTCGGTGATCGCCATGATCTCGCGCAGCTTGTGGGTGATCAGCACGATCGTCTTGCCCTGCTCCTTCAGCTGCCTGAGGATACGGAACAGGTGGTCGGCCTCGGCCGGCGTGAGCACCCCCGTCGGCTCGTCGAGGATCAGGATCTCGGCGCCGCGATAGAGCGCCTTGAGGATTTCGACGCGTTGCTGCAGGCCGACTGGCAACTCCTCGATGATGGCGTCCGGATCGACTTCGAGCCCGTATTCGCGCTCGAGCCGCTCCAGCTCGGAACGCGCCTTGGCGATGCTTTTCTTCAGCAGCGCATCGCTTTCGGCGCCGAGAACGACATTTTCCAGCACCGAGAAATTGTCGACCAGCATGAAGTGCTGATGCACCATGCCGATGCCGAGCGCGATCGCATCGTTCGGTGTCTTGATCGATGCCGGCTGGCCGCCGACACGGATTTCGCCGCTGTCGGCCTGGTAGAAGCCGTAAAGGATCGACATCAGCGTCGACTTGCCGGCGCCGTTTTCGCCGACGATGCCATGGATGGTGCCGCGCGTAATTTCCAGATTGATGTCGCGGTTGGCGCGCACGGCGCCAAAGCTCTTGTCGATGCCGATCAGCTCGATTGCGGCTTGCGCCATGCAGCCTGTTCCCACTGTTATTTTTTTACCGCTTGGTCAAACGCCTAGCATGACGCCCAGTCTGTGCCAATTGGGTCTGTGCCAATTGGCCGGAGCACGGTTCACTCTCGACAAATCCCGTCATGCTTGTCAATTTCCAACGTGGCCGCACCCTGCACAATCGCCTGATCGAGGAATTCAAATGACCATGCCCGACGACCGGCTGACGACGCTGGAAATCCGCGCCGCCGAGCAGGAGAAGACCATCGAGGAACTGTCCGGCCAGATCGCCGAGCAGTGGAAGGTGATCGAGCGCATGCAGCGCAAGCTCGACGCGCTGGCCGAGCGCTTCCTGGCGCTGGAGGAACAGGCCGCACCCGACGTGCCGGTGACCAAGCCGCCGCACTGGTGAGCGGCCTGACAATGCAAAACCGCCGGGCTTTCACCCGACGGCTCGTCAGCTCAGCAATGTCTGTCGATCAATACGGGCAGGCATTGTCCGACATGTAGTCGTGCACCTTGATGGTGCCGGCGATGATGTCGGCCTTGGCCTTTTCGACCGCTGCCTTCATCGCATCGTCGACAAGCGCCTTGTTGTTGTCGTCCATGGCGTAGTCGACGCCGCCTTCCTTGAGGCCGAGATCATTGATGCCGGCCGTGAACTTGCCGTCCTTGGCATCCATGAAGGTGTTGTAGACGGCAACGTCGACACGCTTGACCATGGAGGTCAGCACCTTGCCGGGCTGCAAGCCGTTCTGGTTGGAATCGACACCGATGCCGAGCTTGCCCGCGTCGGCCGCCGCCTGCAGCACACCGACACCGGTGCCGCCAGCCGCAGCATAGATCACGTCGGCGCCCTGGTCGATCTGCGTCTTGGCGATCTCGCCGCCCTTGGCGGGATCGTTCCAGGCTGCGGGCGTATCGCCGGTCATGTTCTGGATGACGTCGGTGGCGCCGGCCGCTTTGGCGCCGCCGACAAAGCCGCAGCCGAATCTGCGGATCAGCGGAATATCCATGCCGCCGATAAAGCCGACCTTCTTCGACTTCGAAGCCATCGCCGCCATCACGCCGACGAGATAGGAGCCTTCCTGCTCTTTGTAGACGAGGGAGCGGACATTGGGCTTGTCGACGACCATGTCGATGATGGCGAATTTGGTCTCGGGGAATTCCGTGGCAATCTTGTCAAGCGCATCCGACCAGGAGAAGCCCGCCATGACGATCGGATTGCGGCCATCCTCGGCGAAGCGGCGCAGCGCCTGCTCGCGCTGGGTGGCGTTGCTGACCTCGAATTCCACATAGGGGATGCCGGTCTCGGTCTTGAACTTTTCGGCGCCGTTGAAGGACGCCTCGTTGAACGACTTGTCGAACTTGCCGCCGAGATCGTAGAGGATCGCGGGTTGAATGTCCGCGGCGAAGGCCGGAAGAACCATTGCAGCTGCGGCCATAAGGCCGAGAACGATACGTTTCATGTGATCCACACCCCTGTCGGTTATTTGTCCATTATGCACCGCATGCCGGCCCGGTTCTCCGGCAGGCATTCGGCGTCAGGCAGGAGTGTCTTCCTCCCGCTTCGGGCCAATCTGGCACGGCCCGAAACAAAATTCACGTGGAATTTTGACCTGTTGGAAAAGCGTTGGGGGGGCCCGGCCCGCCCCCCCCCCAAAAAATAGAGTGGGGGGGGGGAAAAAAAAGGCGGGCGGGGGGGGGGGGGGGGGCGCGGCGCCGCGGCTCGGCACGCGCGGGCTCCGGGGCGAGCGGGCGGGGGGGCTTCCCCCCCGCCGCCATCGGCGTCGCGGCGAATGGCGCGCCGGCTTTCGTGGTCATCCTGTTGATGGGCGTGGCG